>NZ_JNJW01000001.1 GCF_000701805.1 Mycoplasmopsis iners ATCC 19705
GACTTAATTACTAACATTAAAGTTGCTGAACAAGCATTAGATGGTAATAAGAAATTTGCTGAAGTAAAAGAACAAATTATTGCTGATATTGATGCTTTAGAACATTTAAATGATGCTCAAAAAGCAGCTCTTAAAGAATCATTAAATGAGAAAAAATTAATCGCCGATCTTAAACAAGTTGGCCAAGATGCTAAACTTCTTGATAACGCTATGGCCCAAATTAAAGCTAAAGCTCAAGAAATAGCTAATGATTTAGCCCAAGAAGGCAATTATAAATATGTAGCAGCAACTGAAGAACCAAAAACAAATTATGATAATGTTAAAGCCAAAGTTGATGCATTAGTTGCTCCTAGTGGTGATAACTTGAACTTAAAAGAAGTTCAAGACTTACAAAAAGCCTTAATAGCAGCTGAAAAAGCGCTTGATGGAGACACTAACTACGAATACTTTAGAAAGAAAGCAATTGAAAAAATTCAAAACAATCCTAATTTAACAGCTGAAGAAAAAGCAACCTTAATTAACCAATTAAATAATGTTAAAACCCCTGACGACGATGAAAGAATTACTAAAGAAAAATTTTTAAATAACTTAGACAAAATCGTTGATAAAGCAAAATTAATTGAAACAATTAAGAATGATGACGATTTAACTCCAGAACAAAAAGCGGACTTGATTGATGACGTTGTTAAAACAGACTCAACACAAGCAAACCATGATGATGTGATTGATAAAATCAAAGCCAAAGAAGATGCTTATAAAGCATTAAATAATAATAATTCATTAACAGAAGATGATAAAGCTAAATTAAGTAAAAATATAGCTAATATTGAACCTAATAGTCCTAAATTTAATGAAGAATTAAACAATGAAAAAATCAAACAAGATGCTATCAAAGAAATTAGAAACGATGACAATTTACCTGAAACAGTTAAAGATAATTTAGCTAATGAAATTGTCAAATTAAACAATAAACAAGCTGAACCTATCTTAAACTATGAAATCGAGAAGATTAAAGACAAACAAAAATTAATCGATGAAATTCAAGCTTCAGACTTACCTAACGAACAAAAAGAAGCTTTAATTAATGAAATAAATTCATTCAAGGGAAAAGATGACAAAGCACCTGTAATTCTTGACAAAATTCGTGATCAATTTGATAAATTAAAAGAAATTCAAGAAGATCCAAACTTAAGCCAAGAAGACAAAGCTAAATTAGTTGAAGATGTTTTAGCTAACGATCCAAAAGGCGAAAAATACTATGAAACAGCTAAAAACATCGACAAAAAACAAAACGCAATTGATCAAATTAGACAAAATCCAAACTTGAAACCAGAACAAAAAGATTCAATTTCTCAAAACATTAGAGAATTAGATGAAACAAGTAATGATTTTGCTAACAAATTGGATAAAGAATTAGCTAAAGCTGATTTAATTGCTCAAATCCAAGCTAATACTAATTTAAGTGAAAATGAAAAAGCACAATTAGTTCAAAAAGTTAAAAACATTGATAATAATTCTCCTAACTTCTTTGACCAATTGACCAATGAAAAAGCTAAATTGGCAATAATTGATCAAATACATGAAGAGCACAAAGCAGGTATTTTATTAGATGAAAACAAAGAAGCTTTAATTGAAAAAGCTTTAAGTATAGATAATGATGAAAATACAGTTCAAACAATCGATAAACTTGAACAAGAATTAGCATTAATTAGAAAAATTAAGCGAGATGACCAATTAACTTCAGAAGTTAAAGAACAATTAATTAATTCAATAGTTAACATTGATGAAAAAGCTGATACATTTGCAAATGATTTACAAAAAGTTGCTCAAAAACATGTTGATGTTAAAGAATTAATTAAATCAAAGAACGATTTAGAAGACTTGACTAAAAACGTTGAAAAATGAAATAAATTAGATGATGACAGGAAAACAGCGATTAATGATGCTATTAGCGCATCAAACTCAATATTAAGCAATCTTGATAATAATGATTCAAACAAAATAGCTGATCAAACAGCAATCAATAAATCATTATTGGATTTTGAAGATAATCACAAATGAGATTGAATATTATTTGTTATAGCTTCTATTGCTACTGTATTATCATTAGGAATCTTGTTAGCTATTCCAGCAATTAAAAACAAATTATTAAAATAAATTTAATATAAAAGATCAACCGCTTAGGTTGATTTTTTGTTAATTTTTCGCCTATAAAGGCGAGCTAAAGTCCAAGGCGTCTTTTACTTGTTAACTGAAGACAAAAAGACAAAAATAAATTATGAATTTCTGACTGAGAACCCAAGAGACCATAATTAGATCATTTCTATAACATTCACTGCTTATTAAGTAGTGATTTTTGTATTGTTTTTTTATTTGAAATAAGTAAAAAAGAATCAACAATAATCAATCTTATTAGTGCCTCCTTTGTATTTTAAGCATCTTAAAATTGTTATAAATTCTGCCTTTTCTATCATTAATCTCAAAACCTAGAAAAATGATTTTTTTCAATCCTAAAATAAAAAAATTGAAAACTGCATTTAACATTATAGACATCATTTTGACTAAAACACCTATAAATAAGCTTTTTTTGGAAACGCAAAAAGGCGCGTTTTTTTTTTTTTTTTTTGGCAAAAAATATAATAAAGTTGCCAAGAAAAAAAAGGTGAATTGGCACCAAAACTTGGCCAAAAAATAACTTTATTTTATTGCTTTAAATTGATTAAAAGCAACAATTTTTTGGTTTTAATTAGTAATCAAAAACTTAAATAAATAAGGAGTTTACTTTTTATGAACAATACACAAAATTTCAACAATGTTAGTCCAAAAAGCAGATTAGCCGTTACTCTTTTAAGCTTCTTTTTAGGTGGTTTAGGAATTGATAGATTCTATGGTGGAAAAATTGGTTTGGGTGTATGTAAATTATTATTTGGTTGATTAACTCTTGGAATTTGACCACTTGTAGATTTCATACTTGCTGTATGTGGATATCAAAAAGATGGTAATGGTCTTTTAATTAAAGAATGATAAGAATAATAAACAAAATTTATTATTCAATAACAAACTCACATAACAATTAACTTAAATTGTTATAAATAGCATGATTCAGGTCATGTTATTTTTATTTAACTATTTTATGCCTATTTCGGTCCAAATTGCTTAAATCTAGACCAATCCTTTTTCTATTCTTTTTTAATGCATTTTTATTCTATATATATAATACTAATATGATTAAAATAAAAGATCTTGTATTTAAATATCCTAATGCAAAAAACAATGCTTTAAATGGCATAAATTTAGAAATACCACGTGGTAAATATGTTGCAATTTTAGGACATAACGGTTCTGGAAAAAGTACCTTTTCAAAGCTTTTAGTTGCTTTATATAAACCATTATCAGGCTCAATTGAAATTGATGGAATTGAAATAAATTCAGCTAATTTAAGACAAATTCGTAAAAAGATAGGCATTATTTTTCAAAACCCTGATAACCAATTTATTGGTGCAACAGTTGAAGATGATATTGCTTTTGGACTTGAAAATGCAATGGTGCCAAGAGCTGAAATGAAAGATACTATTGAATATTTAGCTCAAAGAGTTGGCATGACTAAATATTTATCTAGAGAGCCACAATTTTTATCCGGTGGTCAAAAACAAAGAGTTGCAATAGCTTCTGTTTTAGCTTTAGATCCTGAAATTATTATTTTTGATGAAGTTACTTCTATGCTTGATCCTAAAGGTAAATCAAGCGTTTTAGAAATAATAAGAGAAATTCAACAAAAGAGACAAAAAACTTTAATTTCTATCACACATGACATGGATGAAGCTATTTTAGCTGATTTATGTATTGTTTTTGCTAAAGGCAAAATTATTGCAAGTGGAAGTCCTGCTGAAATTTTAAAAAACAAAGAAATAATTGAAATAGCTAAAATTGATTCGCCATTTATTTATAAATTAAGTGAAAAAGTTAAAGGTGTCAAACCGACATACAGTGAAAGCGAGTTGTTAGACCAATTATGCAAATAGATGTTAAAAATATAGAGTATGTCTTTTTAAAAAAGACACCAATAGCTCATAAAGCATTGAAAAATGTTAGTGTATCAATTTCACAAGGTGAATACATAGGAATTATTGGACAAACAGGATCTGGAAAAACCACTTTTATTGAACACTTAAACGGCTTATTAATACCTTCATCTGGCGAAATTAAATGACAATTCATTGACCAAAGAAAAGTTAAAGTTAAAGAGCAATATTATGACAAAAAACACAATCTCAAAACTAAAAAAACCAAAGCCGTTGAAGAATATTTAGAAACTTTTATTTTAAGAAACACATGAAGAAAAAAAGTTAAAAAAGCTAAAGCAATTCGTAAGCACATAGGCATAATTTTTCAATTTGCCGAATACCAATTGTTTGAAGAAACAATCGAAAAAGACATAGCTTTTGGTCCTCGTTCATTTGGCATTTCTAAACAAGAAGCCAAAGAAAGAGCTAAAAAGTATCTAAATTTAGTTGGAATGGACGAATCATATTTAAAAAAATCGCCATTTGAACTATCAGGCGGGCAAAAAAGAAGAGTTGCTTTAGCAGGAATTTTAGCAATGGAACCCGATGTTTTGATTGCCGATGAACCAACGGCTGGATTAGATCCTGCTGGCGTTAAAGAAATCTTAAACATTTTTAATGAATTGCATAAAATGGGTAAAACAATAGTAATTGTTACTCATGATTTAGATAATGTTTTAGAAGTAACCGAGAGAACATTAATTTTCAAAGATGGTGAAATAATTAAAGATGGTCCAACTTACGAAGTACTTAAAGATACAGCGTTTTTAGAAGCTAATGAGATGCAACCGCCAAAATTGTTGGCTTTTGTATCTAAATTAGAAGCTAGAGGTATTGAAGTGCCAAAAGTAAGAACAATCGATGAATTAGCAGAGTTTTTAAACAAAAGAAAAAAGAGAGGTGCTAGATAATGGGAAATGTAGCAATTGGACGTTATTTAGCTATCAATAGTTTTATTCACCGATTAGACTCTAGATTAAAACTTATTGTTAATATAGCCCTTATCGTTTTGGTCTTTTTTACAGACTATTTTATAACATTAGGAATTATTTATCTTCCTTTAGCTTTAGCTTATGTAATAGCAACAAGAAGATTTATGGGCTTGATTAAATTAATCAAAATGCCCTTAATCATAGGCTTTTTCATTTATTTCATTAATATTTATTCAATGAAAATAAAAGAAAATAATCAGCTTATTGACATTCTTCAAAAACACCCTGAATATCTTTGATTGCAATTTGGCCAAAGCAACTATGGCTTAACCTGAATGCAACTAGCTAGAACTTTAAACTTAATTTTTAGAATTTATATAATGATTTTGAGTACTACGTTGTTTGTTATGACAACCAAACCAATTTTATTAACTAAAGCTATTGAAGATTTATTATTACCACTTAAATTGTTTTTTGTGCCTACGCATATTGTTGCGACAATAATTTCTATTGCCTTGCGTTTCATTCCGACATTATTAGAAGAAGCACAAAGAATAGTTAAGGCACAAGCAAGTAGAGGGATTGACTTTAAAAATGGTAAATTATTGGAAAAAGCCAAATCATTTACAACATTAATAATCCCACTATTCGTTACTTCTTTTGCGAAAGCAGAAGATTTAGCAAACGCAATGGAAACTAGAGGCTATGATCCATATGCCAAAAGAACAAGATATCGTCGTTTAATTTGACACTTTAGAGATTATGCTGTTTTATTATTCGTTATAGGCTTAATTACTTTTGTAATCCTAAGCCAAAGCACATTAATAGGTTTAGATTTCTTGCCACATTGATATAAATTAACCCAAGCTAATTTTTAATTATAAATTCCTTAAAAAAGCTTTTTTATAGTCTAAAAAGGTAAAACAAATCTAAAAAGTTTTTCATTAATAGTAAAACTTTTTATGTTAAAATAATTCTATTAAATTTAATAATATCATTCTTTATATAAAGGAAAAACATGAGAAAAATTACAAGAAGAAAAAACAAAGAACGTGCTGCTAAAAGAGTTCACAAATTACAATTAGAACAAGCTCGTGCTGAAAGAAGAGCAGCTAGATTAGCAGAACAAGCTTAATATTTAAATATCCTTCGGGATATTTTTTATTTTTACTTTAAATGAATATTGTTCAAATTACCTATGAAAAAGTTTATTTGGTTAAATATTAGATCGCTTATTTAATTAATAAATTTAGTTTGCTTTAAATACTTAGTATTCAAAATTTCTTTAATAATCATTTATAATTCAACATATGAAAAAATTTTTAAAATATGTTAGTGCTCCAGTGGTAGCTTCAACAGCGATTCTTTTGGCTGTTTCTTGTGGTAAAGAAGAAATGAGCGAGAAAAAGAGAAGTACTATTGATAATGTTGAAAAACAATTTTCAGCTATCAAAGAAATATTAAAACAATATAAAGAAACCGGAACCATGAATCCTTTAGTTTACCAACAAATAGTAGGACTTTTAGAAGTTAAAAAACCAGAAATAATTGATTTAATCAAGAAAACTGATGATGATAAAATAGAAAGCGCTATGCTTAAATACATGATAGAAACATGAGCAGAAGTGGGGACATCATTACAAGGTTTAGGATTAGATTCAAGCTTATTAGAATCTTTTGGTCTTGGCGGAATTTTGAACAAAATAATGTCAAATTCAAATTAACCAATCGTATTACTTAACAATCGTTAGTAATGCGATTTTTTGTTTATTGCATTATTGTTAAGCAAAGGTTTGAGAATAAAATTATTATCTATTTAACATTTCTCAACAAAAACAAATATGACTGTTTTATAGACATATTCATTTCAGTTTATTAAAAAAGCAATAATTACATCTAAGTAATCATTGCTAATTTTTAATCTAAATAATTCCCTTCATTATTTAGCCTATTTTTGTTGAGAAGTGACTAAATAATCTGCCAAAGTTTCTTCGAGTTTATCATCGCTTGTTGATCTAATTAACTTTATGGCTTTGGTTTTTTCTTTACTGAAAAAATCGCTGTTGAAGGCGCCAATGGAGCTCCGAGATATTTTAAAGTTTTTTCAATTTTTACATTATTTAATAATTTGAATATTAAACTAACAATTTAACAAGAACGTAAATATAAGTTTAAAAAACTTAGTTTTTTCAAGTTTTTAAATTAATTAGATAAATATCAATTGTTTAATAAATAATGAAAAATAATCACTTGTTTATTTCAATTAGTTGGTAATATTTATAAATTAAAATAAATATATAATTTAATTTATATATTAAATATAGGAGTTTAAGATGAAGCAATACAAAAACATAAAAGACGTAGAAACCAAATACAAATTTGACTTAGAAGATATTTTAAAAGGTAAAACTTTTGAAGAATGATTGAATATTTATCAGGCGAACTTAAATGAGTTATTAAAGCTTAAAGATACCAAATACCAAAACATTGAAGAGTATATAAAATACTTAAAATTAAGCGATCAAGTTGAACTTGTTTCGAATAAATTGAGTAATTATGTTTCTAACTATTTAAATCGTGAACTAAATAATCCAAAATATAAGAATTGAGAAAATACTCTTAATGAAATAACTGAGAAATTTAATCAAGAAAATGGTTCAGAAATTGTTAGATTTTTCAAAAATATTGACAAAATGAAAGGATGGGTTAAAGACACACGTTTAGCAAATTACAAATTGGGCATTGAAGAAATGATTGATTCATACAATCATAAATTAGCTGATAGTGTTGAAGAATATCTTAATCAAACAAGCATTGCTGAACCTGATTACGAAACTATTTTTACATTACTTACTGACAGTGAAACTGATTATGGTTATGTAAAAAACGCTAAAGGTAAAAGTTTTAAATTGAATCCTATTTCTAGAGTTAAGTTTTTACAATCAAATGACAAAGTGTTACGTAAAAATACTTATTTACAGTGAAATAAAGCACTAAATCATAATAAAGAATCATTAGCTAATTTACTTTTTCAAAAATTTAGAGAAACTGCAACTGAGGCCAAAATTAGAAAATATTCATCAGCAGTCAATATGCTAACTAACGGTGATAAAGTTTCTGATGATTTATTACAAAAATTATTTGCCAAAGTTTCATCATTAAAACCAACAATTAAAAAGTATCATCAAGCTTGAAAACAATTTTACAAACTTAGATTCAATGAAAATATGGACATGAAAACCGATTCAATGCGTAAATTAGTAGATGTTAAAACAAAATATAGCATTGAAGAAATGAATGAATTAGTGTTAGAAGCCTTAAAACCATTTGGAGACGAATATTATTCAACTGTTAAAAAAGCAATTAATGAAAACTGAATTGATTATATGACAATTGAAAATAAGACATCAGGTGCTTATTCAATTGGTTCAACATATGGCATTGATAAAAAATACATTTTAATGAATTATGATGGCGAATTAAGTTCCGTTGAAACTCTAGCCCATGAATTGGGTCATTCATTGCACTCTTATTTTGCTGATAAAAATAATGATTTAAGAAACAGTCAATACCCAATTTTCTTGGCTGAAATTGCTTCAATATTTAATGAGCAAATGTTATACAACCATTTACTTAAAATTAGCGACAATGATAAATTCAAATTTCAATTATTAGATTCAATGATTAATGGTTTCATCGGTACTGTTCATAGGCAAACTTTATGAGCAAATTATGAATATAATCTTTACCAAGGCATTGAAAACTTCAGTGTGAATAGTTCATATGAGTCTATTTCAAAGCTTTATTGGGAAAATTTAAAGAAATATTCAAGCAATGTTAAAAAGTATAAAGCTAATGAAATGATTGCTTGCGTGCAAGTGCCACATTTCTATTATGGTTTTTATGTTTATAAATATGCTATTGGTCAATTAGCAGCAAATTATTTCTTTGCTAAATATCAACAAGAAGGTGAAGAATATTTACAATACTATATTAATAACTTTTTAAGTAAAGGCGGATCAGATTGACCACTTAATATTTTAAAAAATGTCGGAGTTGATTTAACAAACGACGAGTTCTATGAAATAGGTTTTACTTATTTTGAAAAATTAGTTAACGAATATATCAAACTAGGTAAGAAAATCTTTAAGAATAAAAAATAAATTTAGCTAAAACAATTGTTTTATAGGTAAAAAAAGCAAAGGAGGTTTAATGATAAGAATGATTAAAATGTTGCCTAGAAAATTGAAATTAATGTTTCTTTTAGGCATTTTTCTAGTTTTAATAAGCGTGTTTTTAAATTTATTTTTTCCTAATTTAATTTCACAATTTATTAAATTGATTTTTTCAAGCAATGACAAAAATTCTTTAGTTACTATTGAATTTTTTGAAGGTAAAATCAAGTTTCCGCAAGCGCCACCAAATGTTGTGTTAAATTACTTAATTATTGCAGTAATTGGATTGATTTTAATTAATGTAGTTTTAACTTTTTTCTCAATGTTAGTGATTATTTATGCTTCAGAAAACAGTAGTAAATTTTTTAGAATTAAACTTTTTGAAAAAATTCAAACACTTTCATTACAAAACATTGCCGATTTAAAAAGTGAATCAATCATTACTCGTTTATCAAATGATGTTGCTATTTTCTGAGAATTTTTAGTTAATGGAGCAACAATTTTATTCAAAGGAATCTTTTTAGCAATTGGTAGTTCAGTTTTAGCTTTTTTAGTTGATCCTAAAATGGCTATCGGTGTTATTATAATTATTCCTATTTTATTTGTATTAATTGGTACAGTTGGTTATTTGACTAGTCCACTCTTAAAGAAATCACAAAAAACCATTGAAGCTTTAACCAAAGACATTGAAGAAAACGTAAATGGTATCAAAATTATTAAAACTTATAATTTAGAACAAAAACGCAAACAAAGTTTTATTAAACATAATGACGAATGATTTAAGGTTTCATTCAAAAGTGAATTAATTTTTGCTACAGTTCAACCCATTTTCTTTACAATTATTAACTTGTTAATTGTTGTGATGTACTCAATTGCTTCAAAAACAGCAATTGATAAAGTTGCAAATCAAGAAACATTAGTTAAATTAAACATTTTTATTGACTATCTTTACAACATCAGTTTTGGAATTATGATGATGGTTATGTTCTTAATGTCTATGTTTCGTGCTCGTGTTTCAGCCAATAGAATTAATGAAGTTTATGACACTGAAGTTGACAATTTAATGCGTAAAGAAGGATTATCAATAGGTGAAAATTACGATTTATCTATTAGCAATTTAAACTTTAAATACTATAAAACAGCGCAAAATGACACACTTAATAATATTAATCTTAATTTAAAATTCGGACAAAATTTAGGCATTATAGGCCCAACCGGTTCTGGAAAAAGCACATTGGTTAATTTGATTATGAACAATTATGTTTATAATGATGGCTCAATAAAAATAGGCGAAAATGAACTAATGGAAATTAAAACCAAAGATATTCATGATACAGTTGGCATTGTTTATCAAGAAGCTTTATTGTATTCAGGAACAATTAAATTTAATTTGTTATGAGCCAAACCAGATGCAACAGATCAAGAAATTGAAGAAGCTTTAAAAAATGCGTGCGCTTTTGAATTTGTTAATAAATTTGAAGATAAATTAAACCACCCTGTTGTTCAGGGCGGAAAAAACCTTTCAGGGGGCCAAAAGCAAAGACTATCAATTGCGCGTGCCCTTTTAAGAAAGCCAAAAATTCTTATTTTAGATGATTCAACTTCAGCATTAGATAACATTACAACCAAAGCAGTTATTGACAACATTAAAAATAATTATCAATGTTCAACTATTTTAATTTCACAAAAAATAGGTCCAATTAGAAGCAGTGATAACATTTTAGTAATGCAAAATGGTAATATTCTTGCTCAAGGAAAACATGAACAATTAATTGAATCATGTGATCTTTATCAATCAATTTATAAAAATCAATTAGATCAATAAGGAGGATGGATGAAAAAAGATGTTAAAAAAACCAAACCAATGTCTTCTTTAGCTATTCTCAAAAAGTTTTATCTTTTCTTAGACAAAAAAGATAAAAATTGGTTGATATTGGGAATAATTTTTGCTTTATTTAGTTCAATTTCAACAATAGTTGCCACTGTTATAACGGGTAAAATTGTTTCAGACACTTTTGAACCAGCAATTAAATCTTCTTATCAACAACTTTTCAATACTAGTTTATTTATTAAATATGCTGCCACAATGAGCGTTTTATTCATTTGCTATTCAATTTTTGGCTATTTACAAAGCAGAGTGTTTGTACATGTTGCTTATAAAGCGGCTAAAAAAATGCGTAAAGTAGCTATGACTAAGTTGCTTTACATGCCAACAGCATTCTATGATAAAGAAAAAACGGGTGATTTAATCTCTACATTGGTAACTGATATAAATAATATTTCAGGCGCTATTGTTAGATTGTTAAGTTCTTTATTTACTAACCTTTTTGCGATTTTATTCACCTTGGTAGCTATGTCATTTTACAGTTCGGTTATTACATTAATTATCTTAGTATTAACAATTCTTTTACTTTCTGTGACTTTTTGAATGACTAAAAAAGCGCGACCAGCTTTAATTGAAACACAAAATGCTTTTGGTGAGCTTAATGGTTACTTGGAAGAAATGTTAAATAATACCAAAATAACTCAATCATTTGATAGACAACCTGAGGCACAAATCAGTTTTAATAAAATTGCCCAAAAGATCTATAAAAATGCTTCAATTGGCGATTTTTATCAAAAAATATTTGACCCTTGATTCTTTTTATCAACAAGTTTAATTACTGTTGGAGCTATCGTTATTGCCTTTTTATTTAAAATCAATAACATTTCTACATATGGCTTTGGAGCTAGTGTGGCTGATTCAGGTTTCATTATTGCTTTAATCTCTTTAACTTATAACTTAACCGGTTCATTCCAAGTTTTATTAACAATGTTTTTAAATTTACAATTAGGATTTGCTTCTTCTTCAAGAGTCTTTAGACTAATTGATTTAGAACCGCCAAAGGAACCAACCGATACAGTCAAGTTAGAAAACCCACAAGGTTGAATCCATTTTGATAAAGTTTGATTTAAATACAATCCTAATTCTGATTCATATCAGTTAAAAGACGCTTCATTTTATGCTAAACCAGGTCAAACAGTGGCTATAGTTGGACCAACAGGAGCAGGAAAAACAACAATAATTAATTTATTAAGCAAATTTTACTATTATCAAGATGGTTCAATTACTTTAGACGGAATTGAATTGAACAAGATTGATAAACATGATTTACGCGATGTAATGGCTGTTGTTTTACAAGATTCATTCATGTTTAATGATACTATTTTAAACAATTTAAAAATTGCCAAACCTGATGCCACTTTTGAAGAAATTCAAGCAGTAACTAAATTAGTTTCTGCGGATGAATTTATTCTTAAGATGAAAAATGGCTATGAAACAATGATTGAAAACAATGGGCTTAGTTTATCACAAGGCGAAAGACAATTATTGGCTATCGCAAGAGCAATTTTAGGAAATAAGAAAATTTTAATTTTAGATGAAGCAACAAGTAATGTCGATTCTAATACCGAAAAAATTATTCAAAATGCCTTACAAAATAGTGTTATGAAAAACAAAACTTCAATTGTTATTGCACACAGATTAAGCACAATTAAAAATGCCAATTTAATTTTAGTTGTTGAAAGTGGACAAATAATTGAAAAAGGTTCGCATGAAGAATTAATGGCTTTAAAAGGCTATTACTGAAATCTTTATCAAACACAGTTTAAATAGAACGCAGGTTCTATTTTTTTATTAAAACACCTATTTCATAGGACTAAAATACAAATGCTAAAAATCAAAAAATATATTTTTTTTACTTATTAAATTAAGTTCTTATAATATAATTATTTAGCAAATGGAGATGTAGTTCAATGGTAGAACTTCAGCCTTCCAAGCTGACTATGCGGGTTCGATTCCCGTCATCTCCTCCATTTGTTTAATCACCTTATTAGGGCTACACTTGTGTAGCCTTTTTTATTTTTAATATTAAAATTGTGTAAAATGATATTGAGGCGAATTTATTTGCCTTTAAAAATTAAAATTGTTAAAATTACGTAAAATACCGCATACAAAAAAGCTAGTTATTTAATTAACTAGCTTTTATTTTGCGTCTTTTAACCAAAAAGTAAATTAATCAAGCAAGCCCACCCGAAATAAGCGTCGAACCAACAACTATTGGTATTCAAATTTTCTTTGAATTTGTGTTGGTAATTTGTTTAGTATTATTGCCACTTTCGTCTATTGTTTCATCATTTTGTTTATAAACTTCAATATGGCCGGCGTTAGCCATTTGAATATTAGTATCGCCGTTGTATGAATAGCCTTCAGGGATATAGTTTGCTATATCTATAGTTGAGCTATTTAAAGCCACTTTTACTTCAACCGTTTTGATTTGTTGATTTTTTGAATCAACAAATACCAAAATAACCTTTTGATTTTTGCTTTGGATTGAAACTTCCAAAACATCATTAACAGCATAAATTGTTTGATTGTTAATAAATTCATAATTTTCAGGTAAATAATCAGCTAAATCAATAGTTTTTTGAATTCTTGGCACAGCTATTTCAGTTGTTTTGATAATTTCATTAGTGTCAACATCTTTTAAAGTTAAATTAACAGTTCTTTGAGCTTTAACAACTTTAATTTCAATGTTTTGATTTAATTCGTTAGTTAAATTAATTACTGTATTTTGGTTTTCTGCCAATAAATAATCAGATGTAATTAAATGAGCTGCTAAATATGTAGCTTGTTTTCTTGGCAATGAAATTGTTTGTTCATTGACAATTTGGTTTGTTTCATCAACTAATTTCACATTAATGGTTTTGCTACTTTTAATTACTTCAATGTTAAAGCTTTGTTTCTTATCATTTGTTAAAGTAAGGTTCGAATTTACATTATCATTAAGCATATAACCACCAGGAATTAAATTGTTAATGTTATAAGAATTTATATCAAAATCGACTTGTTCATTATTAGTTTGTACAACTGTTAAATTATTATCGGCATCTTTAAAAATTATTTCCAAGTTTTTTTGATCTTTTTCAATATTAATAATAATACTTTCACTATCTAAATTCAAAATATTAGAAGCGCTACCTATCAAATGATAATTGTTTGGAATGTATTGAGTTATATCTAATTCGGCTGTTTCATAGGCTAATTCGACACTTTGTTCTTTAATTAGATTGTTATTATTAACGAAATTTAAAAGAATAATTTTGCTTGTCGGAACGATTTTTACTGTTAATTGAGCACTATATGGATAAATCTTGGTTGAATCATTCAACAATTTATAACCATTAGGAACATAGTTTGCAACATTGATTTCATTATCATTAGCTGATAAATTAAGTTTGTATGAAAGAATTATTTGGTTTTCAAAGACATAATTTATCATTGCGCTTTTTTCATTTAATTTCACTATTGCATCATAACTATCAACATTTGCCACATTTACATTATCAAGATTTACTAAATGATAACTTTCGGGACATCATTCTAAAATGCTTAATTCTTCTTGATAATAGTCGATTTCAACTCTTGTTGACTTAATAACTCTATTATCTTCAGTTTGATAATTAATTGTTAATGTTCTTTTTTGAGGAACAACTGAAACGTTATATTCTTCTTGTTCATCAACTAAGATATCACTGGTTAATCCGTTGTTTGCTTTAATGTAATTTTCAGGAATTAAATTTTGATAATCAGTTAATTTGACAACTTTTTGTTCTTCGACAATATTTAAAGATTTTGTGGCAATTAAATTACCATAATGAATAAATCTCAAGTTAATTGTGCGAATTGAATTTTCAACAACAACATCAATGCTGTCTGCGATTTTTACATAAGAATTTTCATTTACTAATTTGTAATATTGCGGAACATATTGTGCAACATTAATTGTTTTTTGAGTTTTTGGAAGACTTAAATTAACCACATTAATTGTTTCGTTTTGAGCTGTTTTATAGGTAATTATGATATCTATCATTACAACTTTAACTCTAATATTAATAGTTGAATAATCAAGATTGATTATTGAATTATCAATCGTGTAATTTTCAGGTAAATATTGTGAAATATCTAATTGACTTTGTTTATAAGGCAATGTTAAACTAATTTCTTTTAAGCTTTCCGAATTAGCATCATCAAGAAAAATTAATTTAATATCTTTATTGATAGGCACAATATTAACAATTGTGTTTTCTTCAATGTTAATCATTTCATTTGCTTCAACCAATTCATAACCACTTGGGATTAAATCTCTAACATTGATTTGAGTTTGATCAAAAGGCACAATAATTTCGTGGCTATCAATTTTGTCATGCCCAAACATAAAATTAATAGTTGCATTTTTGGTGTTTTTAGCTAAATTAACCACAATTCTTTTTTGTACATTTTGGATCGCATCATCAGCATTTTGCAAATGATAATTTTCAGGAATATATTGTTTAATATCAATAGTCTCTTGATCATAAGGCAATTCAAGAACACGACTAGTTTGTTCAATATCAGTACCAGGATAATCAAACACTAATTCAACGCGTTGAATCAAGTTTCTAACTTTTATAGTGTAATTTAAGTCATTATTTAAGCTTAATTCAGCACTCTGATCCGCCGTTTTAATATAGCCTTGTGGCACATAGCTTTCAATATTTAATGTGCTTTGTGTAACTGGAATTTCAACTTCTTGATTGCTAATTTCATTATCATTTTCATAAAAACTTAAAGTAATTGTTCTTGTATTAATTGCAATTTCAATTTTAATTACTTCAGCGATTTCTCTAATGGTGCTTAAATTGTTAATTAAATGATAATTTTCAGGTAGAGCTGAACTTATATCAACATTTTTTGTGAAGTATTTAACCGCTTTTCTTGATTTGTTAATTACTTGTTGATTTTGATCAACAAAGTGTAATTGCACAATTCTAAATTCAGGAACTAAACTTATTGTGTATTCACTACGCTGAGTAATATAAATACTTTCGCTTTGATTCTCGTTCAAAATATAACCACTAGGAATTAAATGATTAAATTCATAATAATTGTCTGAGTTATTAACATCAACAGATTTTTCTAATAATGTCGCATTGTCTTCGGCATTAATAAAAATCAATTTAATAATTCTATGAATTGGAATTAATAAAATTGAACAATCGCCATCGACAAAAATAATATTATTGTTTTCACTTCCCATTAATTGATATTGGCTTTTATCAAAATGTTTTGTTAAATCAACATATTCTCCTGTGTTGCTAATTTCTAATTGAATTGTTTTAATTTCTGTTTTATCAATTTGATTCACAAAAGTCATTGAAATGGTTTTCTTGCTGTTTTCAAAGTCGTTTTTAGCTTTTTGAATTTTAGTAATTAATTCACTTTGATCTATAAAATAGGTATTTAAGGTATTAAATGTGCGATTAGCGACCGTAGAATCATATTCGCTTTTCAATGAGTTATATTCATCTCTAAAAGCATCATAGTGACTCTTTTGAATTTCATTGCTAAATGAATTTAAAATTTCATTATTAGCCTTTATTTTAGGCAACAAAGGAATCATTTGTTTGTATTCTTCGACAATTAAGCTTAATTCAACAATTTTTGCCTTTAAAGTTTTTAATTCTTCATTTGTAGTTTGTTGATTAATGTTTGCTATTTTGTTATATGTTTCGGTTAAATCATTAATTTCAACGAATAGACTTTCTGGATTATTTTGTTTAATGGTTTGTGCATCAACAATAGGCATTTTATTGTTTGCTATTCATTGCTTCAATTCATTTTGTTCAATTTTATAATCTATTTCATTAGCTAATTCAATATTTTTTGACTGTAAAATAGCCAAATTTGGAAAATCTTTTGCTATTTCATTTGAAACAAGTGAAAGAACACTATCACTTTCATCAAATGATATTGAATTTGACAAGGCCTTGTTTATTAAATCATTTGCTTTTTGAATTTCTGTTAAATTATCTTCATTTTCAAAATAAGTTTTAATTTTGTTTAAACCAATAATTTCAGATTTTAAAAGAGAAACATCTTCGGATGTATGCGTGTTGTGATTATTGAAATAATTTTTAATTATGTTGGTTCATTTTCCATATGAAGAATTTAACTGAGAAATTTTTGGTTCAAGCTCATTTTTTAAATTTAAAACTTGGTCTTGTAAATGTTTTAAATTTAGTTCAGAAGTGTCTTTTAAATTTAACAATTCCTGATATTCATCAATTATTGAGTTTAATAATGAAGTATCAACAAGCAATTTGTCAATCGTTTGATTGGTTTCGTTTAATGAATTATTTGTAAAAATTTGTTCAATTTCTTTTATTTTTTCATTCAAAGTTACTTCTGCGCTTGGCGAATAATGTTTATTGTCAATTAAATTTTGTACTTCAACAATCAATTCTTTCAATTTAAAATAGTTTCTTAATTTTCCATTGCTTTTTAAGATTGACTCAATTTCAAATAATTTATTAGCTAAATTTAAGATATCAAAGCTATCAAAATTACTTGAATTAATTAATTCAATGCTACTTATTTTTTCTTTTAAATAATTTTTAATGTATGAATATTCTTCTTTTTGGCTTTCAGCGTTTAAAATACTTTGGTTATTGTTGATTAAAGTGATAAATTGTCTAAGTCTATTTTGATAATTTGTTTCATTGATTCGATCTTTGTTATTGCCAAAATCATCTATCAATAAGCTAATTTGGTCAAGATAATAATTTAATAAACTTTCATTATCAACTAAGAAATTAAAATCAGTGAAGGCATTGGTTGAAATCAATTCATTAGTCTTTGATTTTAAGTTATTAATTTTGGTTATTAATGTTTCAAATTTAACAACTTCATTTTCTGTTTCAATCAATTTGCTAATCGCTGTTTGTATTCTGCTAGTTTCACTTGCTAAGTTATCAATGTTTAACTCGCTTAATGTTTGTTCAACATCTATTGTATTGTTTGAATAAATTTGACTCAAATAATTTTTAAATGACAATAAATAATCTTCATTATTGCTGATTATTCTTTTTAAATTATCTAAATTTAAAGTTTTATATTGATTTAGAGATTGAAAAATTGAAACAAGATCATTTTTATGCTTATTAAAATTCTCAACAATGTTTACTAACATCGTATTATTTCAATTATTTTTAGCTGTTTCATTTAAGATTTTTACAGCTTGACTAATTCCATAGTTTTCCATTTCATCCAATAAAATAGGCAATTTAGTAGCAAAAGAATTATCTTGATAAATATCTTTGCCACTTTCTTCTAATCTGAACTGATTGAATTGGTTCTTGATTGAATTAATTATGCTTATTAAATTATTTTTAATAAAATTAATCCTTTCAATCATTATTGCGCAACCATTTCTCAAGTTTTCAGTAGGAATCGTATTTCAATATAAATCTAATGCTTTTTTAAAGTCATTCAATTCTTTATGAATTATTGTTGCAATTTCTGGATAATGAATATTTTTGGTTAAAGTTTCATTAATATCATTTTTTGCATTAAAGATTTTTTGTCTTCATTCATTATATTGATTAACTGTGTAAACTTTTTCTTGAACATTAAATTTATCAGCTTCATAATAAATGCTTGCTTCAGTATAACGGTAAAATTTCACAGTTACTTTATCATTTATATCAAGCATTAAATTATTTGGTAACACAATTTTATTTTTGCCTCTTAATGAAATATTGCTTTCTTGATAAATTTGATTTAATCTGCCTTGTTCATTGGCTCTTTCGATTTTTACATCCATGTAAAAATCATCCAAATTTTGATTGTATCAAGTTAATTCATAATCTCCGCTTTTTGGTGCAATTGGGCGAACATCAATAATTGGTTTATATTGTCCTCAAGCCAATTGTTTATCAGTTCATGTGTAATTTCTTTTTAAGATTTCTTCAATGAATGATTGACCAGGATAATCCATTGGAATAATACCTAAACTTCTAAGTTCTGGATGCTCTTTCAAATACCTATATGCCTTTGGCATAGTTGATAACGCATTATCTCATGGCTTGTTTCCGTTTGCTCAACTTAAAAAGTTAATTGAAAAGAAAGCACCATTTTCTAATTCTTGTTCAGAAAATTCAAATTGTGATTTTCAGTATGCTAATTTTAAATCAGCATTCTCAACATTATAGTTATCTTGAACAACAAACATAGTGTCTGTTCATGCATTAAATAAAGGCCCATATTTTCTGCTTGGATTGAATAAATGATGAAAATTATTAAAAACTAAAACTTTTCCTCTGGCTTCGCCCAAGGTTGGAACATAAGAATCAGGTTTGTCTAAATAATCAAACATTATGCTTCTATAAGAATCCATAACCGCCATTACTTTATTAATTCAATTTCTTCTATCATTAGCACTATATTTTGAAGGATCAACGTTTTCTTCTTTGATTCTAATAATTATTGTTTCCCTTGGGTGTGCTGCTAAAAATTCTTTGAATTTTTGCATAACATTATTGAAATGAATATTGGCATAAACCGCACCATGAGCTAAAGCTAAATTGCCATCAAAACCCATTAATCTTAAATCAAAAAATCTAATTCCAGCTTTTAATTGTTCTGAAAAATCTCAAACTTGTGTTTGCGCTCATGCAAAACCAAAAAAACCAGCTGCTCCTTTGTAATCGTACATAGCTGAATCGTGAGTTCCGGGAATTGAAAGTTGTGTTAATTTTTTGTTATCTGAAATATCGCTCATTCAATTTGAAAAATCAGCATAAGCAGTTTTTCGATAACCTTCATAAATGTTTTCTTGACCTCTATATTTCAAATAGTTTTTTGGCACAGCTAACGATGTTGTTAAAATAGGCACTAAGGCAGCACTTAAAGAAACCCCTAAAAGGCTAAGTTTTTTTCAGTTTCGTTTCATCTTTATCTCCAAAACTTATATTTATTTAGTTTATAATGTTAAGCTAATTTTATTCTTTTAATAAATATATTTGTTTAAATAACTTTAAAATATGTAAAATATAATAACTTAAATTTAATATACATATTAATTAACGCAAACTAAGGAGCAAAATGTCAGAAAAAAATTATAAAGATACTTTAAATATGCCTAAAACAGACTTTGAAATGAGAGCTAATTTAACTACTAAAGAGCCTTTATTTAGACAAGAATGAGAAGAAAAACAAATCTATCAAAAAGTTTTAGCTAAAAACAAAAATAATCCTTCATTTGTTTTACATGATGGCCCTCCTTATGCAAACGGAGATTTACATACAGGGCATGCAATGAATAAAATCTTAAAAGATATTATTGTGCGTTATAAATCTATGCAAGGTTTTTATTCACCATTTGTGCCAGGTTGAGACACACATGGCATGCCTATTGAACACAAAATGTTAGAATTGGCTCAATTAGACTTTAAAAAATTAAGCCCACTTGAACTTAGAAAAAAAGCTGAAGAATATGCCTTAAAACAAGTTGAAATTCAAAAATCTCAATTTAAAGAAATGCAATTATTGACTGATTTTTCTAAATATTACGTAACCTTAGATAAGAATTTTGTAACTAAACAATTAGAACTTTTTAAAAAAATGGTAGTTAATGGTCTTGTTTATAAAGGTTTAAAACCAGTTTATTGATCTCCAACTTCTCAATCAGCATTGGCAGAAGCAGAAGTCATTTATAAAGACATTAAATCACCATCAATTTTTGTAGCTTTTACAATCATAAACAATAATAATTCACAAAAAGTAGAGAATGGAGATAACTTAATTATTTGAACCACAACTCCTTGAACATTAATTGCTAATGCTGGAGTAGCTGTGGGATTTGATATTGAATATTCTAAAATCAATGTAAATGGTGAAAATTACATAATTGCTAGTGAATTAGTTGAAACAGTTGCCAAACAATTAGATTGAAATGATTACCAAATCGTTAATAATTTTAAAGCTAATGAATTATTAGGCATGACCTACTTAAGCCCACTAAACAGAAATAAATGCCCTGTAGTTTTAGGTCATCATGTAACTACTGAAAGTGGTTCTGGTTTAGTTCATATTGCTCCATTATTTGGCGAAGATGACTTTCAAATTGGTATTAAAAATGCCTTAGAAATGATTATGCACATTAAAGACGATGGTGTAATCAATGAATTTGGGGGCAAATATGCCAACATTTTCTATGAAAAAGCTAATCAAGTAATTATTGAAGACTTAAATTTAAACGGCAATTTATTAAAAGCAAATCATATTGTTCACTCATATCCACATGATTGAAGAACTCATAAACCAATTTTATTCAGAGGTACACCACAATGATTTGTTTCAATTGAAAAGATTAAACCTGAAATCTTAGCCCAATTAGAAAAAGTTAAAACTTTCCCAGAATGAGCTAAAAAGAGATTAACCAACATGATTGCCGAACGTTATGATTGAACAATTTCAAGACAAAGAACTTGAGGTGTGCCAATTATCGTCTTTTATGATGAAAATTCAAAACCTGTTTTAAGAGAAGAATTATTTGATCATGTTATTGCGCAAATTAAAGAGCATGGCGCAAACATTTGATGAGAAAAAACAGCAGATGAATTATTGCCTGAAAATTATCGTGGCAAAGGTTATACTAAAGAAATGGACATTATGGATGTTTGATTCGATTCTGGTTCAACTTCTTTTGCTGTTGAAATTGACCCAGAACTGAAAGCTCCATATGACCTTTATCTTGAAGGAAGCGATCAATACCGTGGCTGATTTAACTCTTCATTAATCAATTCAGTTGCTTATGCCGGAGTTTCACCTTATAAAAACTTAGTTAGTCATGGGTTTGTTTTAGATGAAAAAGGCGAAAAAATGTCTAAATCAAAAGGCAATACTGTTGATCCGCTTAAAATCATCAGAAAATCAGGAGCTGACATTTTAAGACTTTGAGTTGCTAATAGCGAATATACAAATGATGTTTCAATCGGTGATTCAATAATTAATCAAAATAGCGAAATTTATCGTAAATTAAGAAACACAATTAAATTCTTATTGGGTAATTTAACAGGTTTTGAATATGATTCATCAATTCAAAGAACAGGTGTACATGCCTATATTAAAGCGCAATTAGAAAAAATTAAACAAGAAATAATTAAAGCATATGATGAATATAAATTCATTAATGTAATTAAATTAATTAACAATTATGTTGTGGAATTATCTTCATTCTATTTAAATATTTCAAAAGATGTGCTTTATGTTGAAGAAGTTAATTCTCCAAATCGCTTAATGACATTAACTAATATTTATGAAATATTAGAATTCTTAATTTTGGCTTTAGCACCAATTCTGCCTACAACTGCTGAAGATGCTTACAAACACTTTAACAAAGCCAATAAGTTAGAATCGGTTCATTTAGAAAACTTTTATAAAGTTGAAGAAATTGATGAAGCAGTGCTTAATCAATGATCGGAATTCTTCAATCTTAGAGATGAAATCAATGTTTTACTTGAACAAGCCGTTAAATCAGGCTTAATTAAAAGAACTAATGAAGCCAAAATTACTATTAATACAAATAGTGAATTTATTAAATCTCTTGATCTTAAACAATTATTACTTGTCGGTTTGGTTGAATTTGGCGATGAATTACAGGTAAATACTTTTGAATCTGAAAAATGTCAAAGATGTTGAAACCACTTTTTACCTTCACAAATTAAGGATGATTTATGTCCTTTATGCTTTGGAATAATTAACAAAAAATAATGGAAAAAAGCCCTCAAAAAAAATCTTCATTTGGCCTTGCATTAAAGGTTAAATTCAAAGAAAAAATAGCAGAAATTAAATCCAATCCAAAGCAATTAATTATCAAATATGCCATTTTCACAGGTGTTTTAGTCATTTTGTTATTAATTGATCAACTAACTAAAAACCTAATTTTTCAATGAGATAGCACACATACTGATGGACTTACAGTTGATGTTAAAGATTATGTAATTATTGGAACAAGATCAGTTGGACATCGGGGAGTTACTATTTTGCCATGAAAAGATAATATGGCAGTTATAGTTATAGTGCAATTAATTAGTGTTTTAATTGCGCTATTCTTATTAAGTGTTCCACTATTTTCTAATAAAAAATTGATTATTATCATCTGTTCATTTATTTTAGCCGGTGATTTAGGCAACTTCATTGATAGATGTATTTATGATGGTGGTATGGTAAAAGATGTTTTCTTCATTCCATTTTTAGAAAGCTGATTAGGTAGACAACTTGGAACTTTCAATTTTGCTGATGTTTGCATTATTGTTGGTTCAATTGGCATTATGATCTATTACATTGTTATGCTTTTTGTCAACAAAGAAAGTGAAGACAAAAAGAGTATTAATGACGAAAGCTTAAATACTTTTATTAATAGTAAAAAAGATGTAGAAACTTCTAGTAAAAAAGATGTAGAAACTTCAGAAGAAAGTCAGCAATCATAAACTGTTTGTGTCAACAAGCAGTTTTTTGATTAAAATTTTAGTAATAGGAGAAATATGTTACAAAAAGATTTAGAAATTTATAACCAACAAAGAAATAGTTTACAAAGAGGCCAAAATCTTAATTATAAGCAAAGAATTACTATATTAAAAAAGTTAAAAGAAGTAATTTTACAAAACGAAATTGCCATTAAAAAAGCTTTATTTGACGATTTGGGCAAAAGTGATTATGAAGCTTATTTAACAGAAATTTGTTTTGTTATTAAAGAAATTAATTTGGCTATTAAAAAATTAAAAAAGTGAATGAAACCTAAAAAAGTTAAAAGAAATTTATTAACTTTAAACGCTAAACAAAGAATAATCAATGAACCATTAGGTCAAGTTTTAATTATAAGTCCTTGAAATTATCCTTTTTATTTAACTTTTAAACCTTTGATTGGCTCAATAAGTGCAGGAAATTTCAGCATTATCAAAACTTCTGAGTTGTCAAAAAATACAAGCGAGTTAATTAAAAAAATGATTAATGACAATTTCGATAGTCAAATTATTCATGTTATGAACTATGATATTGAATCAATTACTGAAATGTTAAAACAAAAATTTGACTTGATTTTTTACACAGGTGGTCCTAAAGTTGGCAAAATTATAGCTGAACAAGCAGCTAAAAATTTAACACCAGTCATTTTAGAATTAGGTGGAAAATGTCCAGTAATCATTGATGAAAAAGTTGATTTAACTGAAGTTGTTAAAAAGATAATTTTTGCCAAATCTTTAAACGCTGGCCAAACATGCGTTGGACCAGATTACATATTAATTAAGCCAAATATGACCAATGAGTTTATAAAACTTGCTAAACAATACATTCAAGATAACTATGCTAATTTAAGTCAAGAGCCTAATATTATTTCTTCACAACATTTTGATAGACTGATCAAACTTGCGCCAGTTGATTTGGTTAGAGATTCAGCAAATAAAAAAATTCAGCTTAATGTTTTTAAAGCTGAAAGAAGCGATCTAATTATGCAAGAAGAAATTTTTGGCCCTTTATTGCCAGTGGTTGAATACCAAAATTTAGATGAAGCAATTCAAATTGTTAATAATAAAGAAAAACCATTAACAATCTATTTATTTACCAATGATAAAAAAGTTATCAAACAAGTTGCTCAAAACACTTCTTCGGGTGCTTTTGTGATTAATGATTGCATAAACCAGTTAGCTAATCATAATTTGCCATTTGGAGGGGTTGGTAATTCTGGAATGGGTAGATATCATGGATATCAATCTTTTGTAACATTTAGTAACCAAAAATCCTATTTCAAAGCCTGATTGGTTAATTTAACTGTTGCTTCAAAACCATTTACAGAAGACAAAATTAAATTAATCAAGCGTTTAATTAAATAATGAAAAATCAACAATTAAAGAATCAATTATTGCTTGAAGAATAACTTTATCAGTTGTTTTGAATGACTGATATTTTTTATATTCATTATTTATCTTGTTTAATAATTTTTCCAGATTAAGGATTTTAGTATTTGTCTTAAAGTTAAGGTAATATTGATTAAAAAACATTTGCAAAAGATCAATCAATTTTTGAATTGTTAAAATTTGTTCAACAAGCACAATTTTAATAATGTATACAACAAATTCAAAAAGACTTCTTTGTGCAAAAGTATCTTGTTTATAGTAATTTTGGGCTTTGTTAATTAAATTTTTAACTTTTTCTTGGTGTATTGCCATTTTTAATTGATTAATAGCAGAAGTGAAAGTTTCTTGTGTTGATTTATAAGCAAAAAGCAATGTTAAGTTTAATGTTTGCTTGTTTAAATCTTCAATATCAAATAAAATTTTTGAATCAGAACTACGATCTTTTCACAAAATTTTATAATTAAGCAAAGTTGAACTTAAAATATCGAATAAAACTGCTTTTTGATGCCCTTCATCAAATTCATCAGTATAAAAGTAAATTTCTATACGTTTCATTTTGCCCCCTCATTTGACCATATTGTAAATGATTTTTATCCTTCTTAATTAATAAATAGGTATATAAAAAATAATAAATATTTATATAATTATAAAGTAATGTTTTTTTAAGTGGCTAAGCCACATTTTATTGTTATTAAGGAGAAAAAATGACACCACATATATCAGCCAAACAAGGCGAAATCGCTAAAACAGTTATTATGCCAGGAGATCCATTAAGAGCTAAATTTATAGCTGAAACATATTTAGACCCTGGTTTTAAATTAGTTAATAGTGTTAGAAATATGTTTATGTTTACTGGCACATATAAAGGAAAACCTGTTACAATCGCAGGAAGCGGAATGGGTTGCCCATCAATCGGTATTTATTCATACGAATTATTCAAATTTTATGATGTAGATAGAATTATTAGAATTGGTTCAGCAGGTTCATATAAAGCAGATTTAGACTTATATGAAGTTGTGCTTGCTTCAGAAGCATTAGCTGATGGAGATTCATACAGAAAAATTGCTTTAGGCAAAGGAGGCAACATTGCTTTACCATCAAGTGAATTAAACAACGAAATTTTAGAAATTGCTAAAGCAAAAGGTACAAAATTAAACTTAGGTAGAGTTCACTCATCAGATGTATTCTATTCAGTTATTCCAGTTGAACAAAGAATTAAAGATACAGATGCTCTTTGTGTTGAAATGGAATCTTATGCTTTATTTACAAATGCTGAAGTAACCGGCAAACAAGCTGCATGTTTATTAACCATTAGTGATAACTTAATCACACATGAAGAAACAACAGCTGAAGAACGTCAAACAGCATTTACAAAAATGATGGAAATTGCTCTTGGCTTAGCGAGATAATTATGAGAATTGTTGATTTAATTGAAAAAAAACGTTTTAATCAAAATTTAACTAAAGAAGAAATTAGTTATTTAATTAATTCTTATGTTAAAGGTGAAACGCCAGATTATCAAATGTCGGCTTTTTTAATGGCAGTTGTATTTAACGGAATGAGCAGTGAAGAATTAGCTTATTTTACAAAAACAATGATGCATTCTGGAGCTGTAATTGATTTAAGCGAAATTCCAGGAATTAAAGTTGACAAACACTCAACAGGTGGAGTTGGTGATAAAACTACTCTTGCTGTTGGTCCAATTGTTGCAGCTTGTGGAGTACCAGTTGCAAAAATGTCAGGAAGAGGCCTTGGTCACACAGGTGGAACAATTGATAAATTAGAATCTATTCCTGGTTTTAGTGTTGAATTAAGCGAAAAAGATTTTATTGAACAAGTTAAGAAACACAATATTGCGATTATGGGACAAAGTGCTAACTTAGTTCCAGCGGATAAATTGCTTTATGCACTTAGAGATGTTACAGGCACAGTTCAATCAATTCATTTAATTGCTTCAAGTATCATGTCTAAAAAACTAGCAACAGGTTCAAATGCTATTCTTTTAGATGTTAAATGTGGTAAAGGCGCATTTATGAAAAATCTTGAAGAAGCTAAAGCATTGGCCAATGCAATGATTTCAATCGGTAAAGAACTTAATGTAGATGTTAGAGCAGAAATTACTAACATGAATCGTCCAATTGGTAGAGAAATTGGTAATAAAAATGAAGTGCTTGAAGCACTTTGAACACTTGAAGGCAAAGGGCCTCATGATTTCAATGAGTTGGTTTACTCATCATGTGCCACAATCTTACTTCAAGCTAAAGCAGTTGCTTCATACGAAGAAGGTTTAGCTAAAGTTAAAGAAGTTATTGAAAATGGCAAAGCGAAAGCTAAATTTAAAGAATTTATTGAACTTCAAGGTGGAGATTATTCAGCAATTGAAAAAGTTGATTTCTGACATCCAGCTTATGAACTTGAAGTTAAAGCAGAACAAGACGGTTATTTAGACATTTTTGACTCGCTAGTATTTGGAAAAGTTGCAATGAAACTTGGTGCTGGACGTGCTACAAAAGCTGATAAAATTGACTTCGAAGCAGGTATTACTTTGGTTAAAAAGACCAATGAATATGTTAAAAAAGGCGAAACAATGTTTAAACTTTACTCATCAAAACCAATTGATGAAAGCCTTGTAAGCGAGCTTAAAGAAGCATACAAATACAACGCAGAACCAGTTGAAAACAAAATCATTTTAGCTAAATTAAGCTAATTTATAGGAGAATTATGCAAAAAGAATACAACCGTATGATTGATCATACTTATTTAAAAGCAGATGCTACAAAAGCACAAATTGATAAATTAATTAATGAAGCTAAACAATATAACTTCAAAACAATTTGCATCAACAGCGCATGAATTCCATATGCTAAAAAAGAACTAGCAGGAACAGAAGTTGGTATTACAACAGTTGTTGGTTTTCCATTAGGAGCGTCATTATCAAGAGTTAAGGCATATGAAGCTGCTGAAGCAATTAAAGAAGGCGCTGATGAAATTGATATGGTAATTAACATCGGTAAGTTAAAAGATAAAGACTATGAATATGTTTTAAATGACATTAAAGAAGTTAAAACAGCTTGTGGTTCACACATTCTTAAAGTTATTGTTGAAACAGCTTTATTAACACAAGAAGAACTTGAAAAAGTAACAGAAATCGTTGCTAATTCAGGAGCGGAATTTATTAAAACTTCAACAGGCTTTTCAACTCGTGGAGCTTCACTTGATGATGTTAAAACTATGGCTAAAATTGGAAACGGTAGATTATTAATTAAAGCAGCTGGCGGGATTTCAAACATGAATGATATGATTAACATGAACGAAGCTGGAGCTACTAGATTTGGTACATCACGTTCAATTGCTATTTTAGAATCAAAAGAAGCAGATCCTAATTCATATTAATTCGAGAAAACGGCAAAAGCCGTTTTTTTCTTCGCCTAATGAATTAAGTTGACTATATGGCAAAAATAAATTGCCCAAAAAGCCTATGAAACAATTAAATTAGAAACAAAAATAAAATTTATTAAATGTTAAATAACGAAGTAGACATGTCTTTATTGCGAATTAAAACATCATTAAAACCTATAAATTTTTGTGTTTCTAATGTTAGATATTTATTAAATATTTATGAAAATAATATAAAATTAATAAGAAAAATAAGAAGTAAATTCCTATTTTAATTTAATTAATGAAAATTATATGAAAGGATATATATGAGTCAAAAAGACTTTAACTCAAGTAATTACTTAAAAAAAGTGCATGCTTGATGAAGAGCTGCTAACTATTTATCAGTAGGTCAAATGTATTTAAGAAACAATCCTCTTTTAGAAAGACCATTAACTGAAGATGATATTAAAATTTACCCAATTGGTCACTGAGGCACAATTCCTGGCCAAAACTTAATTTACGCTCACTTGAACCGTGTGATTAACAAATATGACCTTAATATGTTTTACATTGAAGGTCCAGGTCACGGTGGTCAAGTTATGATTTCTAACTCATATCTTGATGGTTCATACACAGAATTATTCCCAGAAATTACTCAAGATATTGCTGGAATGACTAAAATGTTTAAACGTTTCTCATTCCCAGGAGGAACAGCGTCTCATGCAGCGCCTGAAACACCAGGTTCAATTCATGAAGGTGGGGAATTAGGTTATGCACTTTCACATGCTACAGGTGCTATTTTAGATAATCCTGAAGTTATTGCAGCTACAGTTATTGGAGATGGTGAAGCTGAAACTGGACCATTAATGGCAGGATGATATTCTTCATCATTCATTAACCCAGTTAATGATGGTGCTGTTTTACCAATTATCCACGTTAACGGTGGAAAAATTTCAAACCCAACTATTTTAGCTCGTAAAACAAACAAAGAAATTACTCAATTATTAGCAGGTTTTGGTTGAGAAGCTATTTTTGTGGAAGCTGATGTATTTAATCCAGAAGGTATTCACAAACCAATGGCTAAAGCTTTTGACAAAGCAATTACCAAAATCAAAAAAATTCAAGCTGAAGCACGTAAATATTCAGCAATGCAAGCAAAACGTCCAATTTGACCAGCTTTAGTTGTTAGAACACCAAAAGGATGAACATGTCCACACACAATTGATGGAAAAGTTTATGAAGGAAGCTTCAGATCACACCAAGTTCCTATGGCTGTTTCATCAGAAAACTTAGCTAAAAAAGCTGATTTAGTAAAATGACTTGAATCATATAGACCACATGAATTATTTAATGCAGATGGTTCATTTAAAGTTGAATATGCTTCAATCGCTCCAAAAGGTAATAAGAGAATGGCAATGAATCCAATTACAAATGGTGGAATTGACCCTAAAGTATTAAAATTACCAAAATGAGAAGATATTGCTTTACAGTTTGATAGACCAGGTGAAATTAAAGCTCAAGATATGGCTACAGCAGGTACATGATTTGCTGAAGTTATTAAACTTAACCCAACTAACTTTAGAATTTTTGGACCAGATGAAACTAAATCAAACAGAATGTTTGATGTTCTTAAAACAACAAACAGACAATGATTAGAAAGAATTGATGCTCAATTAGATGAAACTATTGCTCCAGCTGGACGTGTTATTGATTCACAATTATCAGAACACCAAGCTGAAGGTTTCTTAGAAGGTTATGTATTAACAGGTCGTCATGGTATGTTTGCTTCATATGAATCATTCTTAAGAGTTGTTGATTCAATGCTTACACAACATATGAAATGAGTTGCTAAAGCACAAAAAGTTCACTGAAGAAATGATTATCCATCATTGAATGTTATTGCTACTTCAACAGCATTCCAACAAGACCACAATGGTTACACTCACCAAGATCCAGGTATTTTAGGACACTTAGCTGACAAAAAACCAGAATTAATTCGTGAATACTTACCTGCTGACTCTAACTCATTATTAGCTGTTTTAGACAAAGCATTTACTGAAAGAGATGTAATTAACTTGATTGTTGCTTCAAAACAACCAAGAGAACAATGATTCTCAGTTAGAGAAGCTCAAATCTTAATTAACAATGGATTAAAAGTTGTTCCATGAGCTTCAACATGCACTTTAGAAGAAGAACCTGATTTGGTCATTGCTGCTGCTGGTACAGAACCAACCTTAGAATCATTAGCGGCTATTTCATACTTAAATGCTAAATATCCTTCATTAAAAATTAGATTTGTTAACGTTGTTGATTTATTAAGATTACGTAGCACATCAATTGACCCAAGAGGTTTAGCTGATTATGAATTCGACGCTATTTTCACTAAAGACAAACCAGTAGTCTTTGCTTTCCATGGTTATGAAGGTTTAATTAGAGACATCTTCTTTACAAGAAACAACCACAATTTACATGTACATGGTTATAGAGAAAATGGTGACATTACTACATCATTTGACATTCGTTTAATGAGTGAAATGGATAGATTCCACATTGCTCAAACAGCTGCTAAAGCTGCTTTAGGCAAAGACGAAGCTAGATCATTTGTTAAAGAGATGAGCGACAAAATTGATACTCACAACAAATACATCAAAGAATTTGGTATTGACATGGATGAAGTTAGATACTGAAAATGAGAAGGTCTTAAAAAATAATTTAAAAACTAGGGATAACCCTAGTTTTTTTGTGTCATCATATTAGCATTATCGACCAAAACAGCCATTTTATAGTTAATTTTGATAATACTTCACTTCAGCAATAATCATTTCCGCTATCTTAAGTAATTTTTCAGCCGGCTCTAAAAGTGCTTTGGTAAATTTAGTTTTTGGTTCTGTATTACTATAAATTTCAGGAGAATTAGTTTGATAAACTTTTTCTAAATCCTTAACAAAAGCGCTTAAATTAAATTTGTCATTTAAATTATCTTTTCTAACTATAAACAAGTCGTTTTGGTAATTATTCAATCGTTTAAATTTAGCTATAAAATCTTCTATTAAAATGTATTTATTGTTTGAGTCACAATGCAAGTCGCCTTCTGAATTTCTCAAAATAAATGTCATTGAATTTCATTCGTTTCATAAGTTGATTAAAGCATGTAAGTGTCCTTGAGAACCATCCGGCAAGGCAACTGAGCCTAATTTTGAATAATCAATATTTTTCATTTTTTGATTATAAATTTTTGATTCAAATTCTAAATTCAATCTTTTAAATTCATTATTTAAACTATCATTGAATAATTCTTTTTCAAACGTTGGATCTTCTGTGTTTTTAAATAAAGGTCAATCAGGATAATCTCTAAAAATATTTGCAAATTTTTTAAATGATCAAGAATCAAAAATTTTAATATCACTCTTAATAATTTCAAACATTTCCACATTTAAACGTTGGAAATTAGTCATTTGTGCCACAAAATTATTTACATATTCGGCTTGATTATAGCTTAATTCGTTCAATATTTCATTTAGTTTGCTTTTTTGTGAAACAAAAGTATTGTTCGAATCAAAATAGCCAATATCTTTGCTACTATTATCTAATTTTAATAAGTTATTAATCACAATATTTCTACTACTACTTAGCACATCTTCAACAAACTTGCCAATAGCAGTTGCTTTATTCAAACGAGAATTAAAGTAATTATAAGCACTATTAACATTAAAATCATCGCTAAAAAACCCTCTCAATTGGTTTAAATTAGCAACGTAACTATTATAAAGTTGATGAATTTTAGCGCTATATTCTGCATCTAACGACTTTTGAACATCATAAAAACTACTTTGACAAGCAGCACTAGTTGTAATTATGGGAACAAAAGCAAAACTGGTTATTAAATATTTAATTTTTTTCATTATGGCCTTTTCTACTTATTTATTATATTGTACAAAAAAATAGAGCTATGCTCTATTTTCGGCTTTTGTTTCTTTTTCTTCTTTAGCTAATTTAGCTTCTTGAAGGCGAATTATTTGTTTCAAATCCTTTAATTCTTTTGGTTTTAAAGGACGATATCAACCTTTAGGTATTTCATCAACTTTCAAATTAGCATATTGTAATCTTTTTAAATTAATGACTTTACGATCGAAATGCGCAAAAAGCTCTTTAATATGGTGATATGAACCAACATGTAATTCAACTGTATATGATTTTTTCTCAACCTGATTTACAATTTGTTTAGACATTTTTCCGTTAACCATAACACCTTTATTAATTTCTCTAAATTCTTTAAGGGTTAAAGGTTCATTAATTCTCACTCTATAAATTCTTTTAATTTCATACTTAGGGTGAGTTAATTTATTTACCATTTCTAAGTCGTTGGTTAAAAGCAATAAACCTGTAGTATCATAATCTAATCTGCCAACAGGCACAAGTCTTTGATCAGTTGTTGTTATTAAATCAACAACTGTTCTTCTTTTTTGTGGATCTTTAGCAGTTGATATCGTTTTTTCAGGCTTATTCAAAATAAAGTACTCTAATTTTTTATTTTGAATTTGAATTAATTTGCCATTAACAATAATTTCATCATTAAAAGAGCCTAAATCACCAATTTTGGCTTTATTTCCATTAACCAAAACTTTACCTTTTTCAATGTATTCTTCAGCTTTTCTTCTAGAGCAAAAACCACTATGAGCAATAAGTTTTTGTAATCTTACTAAGTTATTATCCATTTTATTCCATTCATTTGTTATATATTTCTTGTGCTTCTTTTGAAAAAACAACGCCTTTTGCTTTATTATAATCGTAATTTGTTTTTACAACAGTTTTAAACCCTTCATCAAAATCGGTTAAAACTAATTTTCTTAATTTTTGTACTCCAGCAAAAGCTCTGCCATCACAAATCTTATCAGCTATGAATAAAATTTTGTCCAAATCGTCTAATTCATAGGCTAATGTGGTATGAATGCTAATTGCTTTAGCTATTCTTACATTAGAGTTTTTATAAATTTTTGAAACTCATAAAGCACCTGTTACCTGATGTAAAACAAAATCTGGATAATCTTCAACTTTGTAATTTTTGACATATTTTTTAATTAATTTATGGCTATCTTCCACACTCATTTTTTTAGTGATGTCATGAAATAAACCAGCATAATATGCTTCTTTAGCATCATAATTAATTGTTTTAGCTAATTCTGCTGAAAATTCCGCTGCAGCAACACAATGTTTTGCTCTTGCTGGATCGACTTTTAATATGTTGTGTAAGATTTCGCTAGCATATAAAAAGTTATCACCAATATATTCATTGACTTTTCAAGGAGTTTGTTCTAAATGACCTTCTCTTACCGCAGTTGATGATTCAGGGTAAAGTGGATTTTTAAGCACTTTAATATTAAATTTTTTAATATTAGTTTTGTTAATTGTTTTTTCTCTTTTGAAAACTACTAATTGACAATTTTGTGCTATTTCCTCAATAAATTCTCATTTGTGTAATTTAGGCAATAAATCACTTCCCATAATGAAAAAAAGTTGATCATTGGGAAATTGTTTTTTAAAATAACGAATAGTTTCAAAAGTATAACTAACACCTTTTCTTTTAACTTCAAATAAAGAAATTTCCATATTTTCTTCATTCTCAATTGCTAATTCCAACATTTTTACTCTATGTTCTGCGGAAGCAATTTTTTGTTTCTTTTTAAAAGGATTTGTTGCAACAGGAATAAAAATTAATTTATCCAAATTAAGCTCTTTTATAGCATCTTTAGCAATTTTTATATGTCCTGAATGCACCGGGTTGAATGATCCGCCATATAAACCAATTTTCATAATTCTCCTTATTTAACATAATCATCATCAATAAACTTTGTTTGTATCTTGTTGTTATGTTTCTTTTTTTCTAATTTATCAGCTGTAAACACTAATTCTTGCATATTTGTTGAATTTATTTTTTTAATTAATTGTTTAACTGTTTTTTCTTGTTCGCTTTCCGCCTTTTCTATAATTGCTTCGCCATTTTTAGTAAAAAGAGGCAGTTGAGTACCAACTATAGAAACAGGTTTTACGTTCATCAATTTTACTCCGATTCCTCTTAAAACATTGCCTTTTCAAGTTTTATCAAACAATTCTCTAATTTTGCTTCATATATATGAAAATTCATTTGAATAAATTGGCATTTTATGTTGCTTACCTGTTCATTTTCTGTCTATATCACGAATATTAATATAAATTACATTACCTACTAAATCACGATTACTTGCCTTGAAACACACTTTTTTGGTTAAAGATTTTAAAATCTCTAGCAAATGATCATAATCATCTATATCATTTGACATAAAGGTTAAGTCAGTGCCAATACTTTTTAAATGATTGTGTTCAATAACTATTTCATCAGAACCATAACCCCTTGCTTCATCTACTAAGATTTTAGTTCGTGATTTAAAAATATCATAAAGTCTTAATTCGTAAGGATCAGATTTAGCTAAATCACCTATTTTATTTATATTTAGGGCACGAAGCTTTGGTATTGTATTATTGCCAATTCCGAAGAATTCTTCAATATCTAAAGGTCAAATTTCATCTTTCATTAAAAAATAATCAATAAATTTTATGCCAAAAGGTTTACCTAAATTAGTAGCCATTTTAGCTAAAAATTTGTTATATGAAATTCCAATAGTAATTGGTATTTTAAATTTATTTAATATTTCTTTTTGAATTTTTTGAGCTAATTTTACAGGGTTAGTATCTACAACTAATTTAGTCATGTCGATTCAACATTCATCAATTGAATAAATTTCAATAAATCTTGAATATTTTTTAGATAAATAATCAAAAATTTTGTTGGAAATTGACACATATAATTCAAAGTTAGGTTCAACAATAATTGTTTTAGGTTCAATTTCAAAAATTTTGTAATTTGGTCAACCTGTTTTTGCGCCTTTATTTTTCAATTCATAGCTAATTGATGAAGCAATTGATCTTTTTAAATTTCTGCCAATTGCAACGGGCTTGCCAATTAGTGAAGGATCAACTGAACGATGGGCACTAACAAAATATGAATCAAAATCAATGTGAAAAATAGTTTTATTAAACATTTTTTAAAGCCTTTTTGAGATTATTGAATTTAGTATTAGTAATCAAATAATCTAAATCAATATCTTCACCAAACCTATCTAAATCATAATCAAGTAGTAATGCCGTTCCACACTTTAAAACATAGTTATTAGGAATGTATTTTAAGACATCATTAATAACTTTTAAATGTTCTTTTTGGTTATTAGTTAGTTTCATATTTCTAAATACTCCTTACACTTATGACAATTACAAATCTTTAAATATGAATGAATAATATTTTTTTGTTTATTTGAAAATGAAAATTCATAAAGCATGTCGAATTGGTTAGTCTTTAAAAATCGATGTCATAAATCAAACACTACTCTTGGATATGAAGCAACATAAATGGTTTTTTCAGTATCAAAAATTTTGATAGTTCTTTTAAGTATCCCTTTAAAACCTAAATGAGAATTATAAGAATATGTTGGCAACTCTTGATTTTGATTAAAAGAATAAAAATGGTTAATAAAATGTCAATCACCACCCCAATTTTCCTTATCAAGTTGTAAGTTTAAACTTTGTCATCCTGATAAATAATTTTTTTTAGTGGTCTTGGGAACATTTTTAGGATAAATAGTTTTATTTAACATTTTTTAAAGCGTTTTTTAATGGTCTAACAAGCATTAAGCAACAATTCACTCTATTGTAATGTGTTTTAACATTATCAAAAACCATTAATTCTTCTAAAAGTTCTTGTTCTTCATTACTCAATGCTTCTTCGCCTAAAATCAATTTTTCATAAACATCTATGAAATTGAGTGTTTCGTTAATTTCTTTATCATTAATCTTGCCACATAAAATGTCTGTTGAAGCCAAAAAGAAAGCGCAACCATTGCCAGCAAATCTTAAGTTTTTTATTTTCTTATCAACTATTTCATAAGTAAAGTTTAAATAATCTGAACATGATTCACCAAACTTTTCAATGTGTTTTTCATCCACAGATAATGTTTTGTATTGTGGATTTGTATAGTGCTTCATAATTATTTGTCTTTTTTGATCTGGGTTATATAACAAGGAAATCACCTCCTTCTTTTAATGCTTCAATTAGCCTATCGCAATCTGCTTTATTATTATATATTCCTAAAGAAGCTCTGATATATGAACCTTCAGGTTTGATATTAGATAAATATTTAGCACAAAAGATTCCTGAACGAACATAGATATTTTGTGTTCCTAAATAATGCGCAACATCTTGAGCAGGAACATTATTGATGTTAAATAAAATAATATGATTATCACGGTTATTATAAAGAGTAACATTCGGCAATTCAGCCAGCTTATCTCATAAATAATGTGTTAAGTCTAATAAAATTTCTTTAGTTTTAGCATAACCTACATTTTTGTTAAATCAATCTAAAGATTTATTGAACATATGAATAGCAGCTAAATTAGGTGTGCCAGGCTCAAAAATAGCATCGCTATTTTTTAATTCCAATGAGCAATCAAGGCTTATCCTATCAACTGTTCCACCACCTATGAAAACTGGCTTAATAAGCTTATTGATCTTTTCATTAAATGCTAAAATTCCAAAACCTGTTGGACCATAAAGTTTATTAGCACTAAAAGCTATTACATCACAATTAGCAAAAGACACTTGTTCAGAAATAATGGCTTGAGCAGCATCATTGATTACCAAAGCACCTATTTCATTGGCTTTTTGGTAAATATTGTTTAAATCAATTTGTTGGTCAAAAGAGTTTGTTATTTGCGATAGAGCAATAATTTTTACTTTTTCATCCAAAGCAGAAACAATATCTTCACTAAAAATTATTGTTGCTCCTTGTTCATTAGCAATTTTGATTCATGGACCAATATTTGAAGAGTGGTTATAAGCAGACAATACAATTTTGTCGCCAGATTTAATATTATCTTTGAGCATTAAAGCAATTTTATTTAAAGAATCAGTTGTTCCAGAAGTAAAAACAATATGTTCATTTTGGGCCAATAATAAGTCTTTTACCTTTGCTTTTAATTCATTTATTGCCATTAAATTCTTAATGCCAATTTCTGTTTCGCTAGTTCTTGTGCTTACTGCATATTTAGTGTAAAAATCCATTTCAGCTTCTAATGCATCGGTGGGCTTTTGTGCCATTGCTGAATTATCTAAAAAAGTGATTTTTTCTAATAAAGGAAAAAAAGTTCTAATTGAATTCATAATACACATATTTTAAATTATTTAAGTTATTTTTGTTTGTTTAATAAGGCAAAATAAAAGGTTTTTAAACAATTTAATTTATTAATAATAAAATGTTGCGCAATTTTAGCAATATGTTGTATAACTATCATATTAACCGAAATTTTAATTAATAAAAGATTGGCTTTATCTAAAACTAAGTCAAAAATGCTTAAAAAATATCTTTTATTTTTTGGCTTATATATTATAATAGTAAAGCAATTTTAAACATTAAAAACTAACAAGGAGGAAGTATGAGACAAACAACAATTATCAACCGTGAAAACGCAAACAAAAAATGATATGTTGTAGATGCTGAAGGTCAAGTATTAGGACGTTTAGCTGCTTTCGTTGCTTCTGTATTAAGAGGAAAAACTAAACCAACATTCACTCCAAATGCAGATATGGGTGACAATGTAATTATTATTAATGCTGAAAAAGTAGTTTTAACTGCTAACAAAGAAGAAGATAAAATGTACTACCACCACTCAGGATACCCAGGTGGATTGAAAAGCATTAATGCAGCTAAATTAAGAGTTAAAAAACCTACTGCATTAGTTGAAAAAGCTGTTTATGGTATGCTTCCTCATACAAAATTAGGCAACAAACAACGTAAGAATTTATTTGTTTACGTAGGTACAAATCACAAACATGAAGCACAACAACCAGAAAGTTTAGAGGTAAGATAATATGACAAACATTATTGAATACCGTGGATTAGGTCGTCGTAAATCTTCAACAGCACGTGTTATCCTTAGAAAAGGAAATGGTAAATTTACTATTAACCACCGTGATGCTAAAGATTACTTAACATCAGACTTATATATTCAAGATGCTGAACAACCATTAGTATTAACAGAAACAAAAGGTACTTTTGACATTATTGTTAATGTTAGAGGTGGTGGTTTAAGTGGTCAAGCAGGCGCAATTCGTTTAGGTATTGCTCGTGCATTATTATTAGCTAGTGATTCATACCGTGCTAAACTAAAACCAGAAGGCATGTTAACAAGAGATGCACGTGTTAAAGAACGTAAAAAACCAGGTCTTAACGCTGCTCGTCGTGCTCGTCAATTCTCAAAACGTTAGTTTTTATTAAAAAAATAAATAATATCTATGGATTTTATGATAAAATTCATAGTATATGCGAGCGTAGCTCAGCTGGTTAGAGCACACGACTGATAATCGTGAGGTCGATGGTTCAAGTCCATTCGTTCGCACCATTTCAAGAAATTGACCAAACTGCCTATTTGGCAGTTTTTTTATCAAATTTTATTTAATTAGTTAGCAGGCTGTTTTTAGCTAAAAATAACATTTTTTTAAAAATAATCAAGCCTATGAATTTTTAAAATAAAATTAGATAGACAAACTAGGAGAGAAAGATGAATAATAATTTCGTTAAATTATTGAGCGAAAGATTTAAACAAAATATGCATAGGCATAATGATGTTAAATGGGAAAAAATTGAAAGCATTTTAAAGAAAAATGAAACATTGATTTTTAAACTAGAACAAATGGAAAATGAAGGTGGCGAAATCGATGTTATTCAATGTTTAGACAAACTTTATTATGTTGATTTTGTGGCAGAAGCTCCAAAAAGTAGAAGAAGCTTTTGTTATGACAAAGAAGCTAGAATAAATCGTAAAAATTTTCCACCAAGCAATTCAGCAATAGAATGATGTAGAAAAAATGGAGTTGAACTAGTTGATGAAAATTTATATAGGCAAATGCAAAAAGTTGAAGATTTAGACTTAAAAACATCTGTTTGACTAAAAACTCCAAATGAAATCCGTGAAAAAGGCGGAGCGATTTTTGGTGATAAAAGGTATGGCGCTACATTTATTTATCATAATGGAGCCGATTCTTATTATTCATCAAGAGGTTTTCGTACATGCTTATTAATTGAGAAAGAGGATAGAAATGTATAACAAAGATGACCAAATAAAAAAAGAATATCAAGCTATATTAAATAATTTACTTGATGTTTCGCCCAATGATTCAGCAGTTTTTACTAACTTAAATAGCAAATTTAATTTTGACTGTCTGCAATATTTTGATGAAGATTTATACAATAAAATAATTTATCAAAATGACTTTGAAATACCTCTTTTGGAAAAATATTCACAAAAAATGATAGAACAAATTAAATTAATTGAGACTCCTGAACAATTAATTGAATATTTATTAAACAATAACTTTGAATTAAGCGATAATCGCCAAGGTCAAATTGAAAAACATTTTTTTGTTCAAAAAGAAAGAATTATCAGTGAGTTAAAAGCTAAGTTCCAAAAACAAATAACTGATTGAAAACTTTTTGCTAACAGAGCAGTGGAGATTTATGAACAATCAAGTACATGACCATTACATTTAGGTTTTGTTTTTGTTAAAGTATCAATTGAAGGTAAGCCAATTTATTCGCCATTATTTCTAAAAGAAGTTGATTTAGTTTTTAAAAATGGTCGTGCATATCTTAAATCAAGTAGTGGAATCAAGCTCAATGAAAAATTATTATTCATTTTACAACAAGCTAAATTTGATTTAACTATACATAGCGATATTAGTGAATGAACAATTAGCAATTTAATTGATTATTTAAATGTTGAATGAAAAGATTTATATAACTTTAACATCAAATTAGTTGATTATTGCCAAAAATTAAAGCCAGAAACAATAGTTAATCGGGATTTAGAATTTTCAAGTGGTATAGTATTAGGACTTTATCAACCATCTGGAGGTTATGTCCGTAATCGTATGCTTGATATTATTAATAAGGGCGAATTAGAAAGCATTTTAGAAGTTGAATTTAATAAAAATAAATATGTTGAAAGAATAGACAAGGTTTTATTTAATCCAGAAAGCGAAATTTTTAAAATTACACCAACTAATTATTCGCAAGATAGAGCTATTATTAGCGCAATGAATCAAAACACAATTATTTGGGGTCCACCAGGAACAGGTAAAAGTCAAACAATTGTTAATATATTAACCAATATTTTGGTTTATCAAAAAACCGCTCTTGTGTGTTCAGAGAAAAAAGCAGCCTTAGATGTTATTAAAGATAGAATGCAAGGCTTGAGCGATTTTTGTCTTTTCTTAGTTTTATCAAGAAATATTAAAAGAAAGAGCTTTTATGAACCAATTAAAAAATATTTGAACTATTTACAAAATTTTGATTTAAATAATAAAATTTTGCCAACTCCAACAACTATTATTACCAAGCAAGAAATTGATTTTGTTGAACAGTTAGCTCAATTTCAAAATGATCCTAAATTTGATTATTATGCCTATTTGATAGCTAAATTAGATAATAAATTTAGCAAAATTGATCAAGAACTTTGAGATTATTTAATTCAAATTAGAGACTATAAATGAATATTTGCAAACAATTTTGCTGTTAAAAATGAAAAGGCATATATCTCAGCTTTATTAAAAGAAAATAAAGTCAAATTCAAAATCTTTAATAAATTAAATCGCTCAATCAAAAAACACGGAGCAACTGCATATAATAAATTAAAAGATTTAAATTGAGATATAAATGAAGTTTTAGAAATAATGCATGAAGCCGAAAGCGATGATTTACAAAAAATTCAACAATTAATTAGCATTCTGCCAATTAACGATTCAAAAGAAATCAGCGAAGAGGATAAATTAAAACATTTCATTGCTTGAAGAATTAATCAAAAAATTGAAAAATTATCACCTGAATTACAAGAAATGTTGCGTCATTTTACAATCGCAGCTAACACTGGTAAAATTGAGCCATTTAAATTTGTTAAACAATTTGCCCCAATTATTAAAGTGCTTTATCCAATTATTATCGCTAACCCGGAAACTGATTTATCACCTTGAGAAAAACAAGAATTTGATTATGTAATTTTGGATGAATCTAGTCAAATTTTCATTGAAAAAGGTCTTCCTTTGCTTTATTTAGGTAAAAGAAAAATTTTAGCGGGCGATGATCAACAAATGAAACCATCAAATTGATTTGGTATTAGATATACTGATGAAGATACAATTTATGGAACTGTTGAATCATTGCTTGATTATGCTAAAAGTTTAGGAGTTCATACTATTTTGTTAGATAAAAACTATCGTTCTAATTATGCTGCTTTAATGACTTTTAGTTCAAAAAACTTCTATAACAGTAGCCTTGATGTAATTGATGCTTTTAAAATCAACAAAAATGAGCCAATTGAAGTTTATGACATTAATGGTGTTTGAGAAAACAACACTAACTTGAGTGAAGTTAAATTGGCAATTGAACAATTACAATTGAATTTGTCGATCTATGACAAAATTATTTTGCTTTGTTTTAATAAAAAACAACAAGAATACATTCAAAACGAAATATTAAATAATCATCCTGATTTAGAAAAAGCATTATTGAACAATAATTTATTAATCAGAAATATAGAAAACATTCAAGGTGATGAAGCTGATTTAGTTATCGCGACTATTGGTTATGATGCTAACGCCACAATTCATGCTACTTATGTAGGGCGTCCTGGTGGAAGAAACGCACTTAATGTAGCAATTAGTAGAGCTAAAGATAAATTAATAGTAATTAAATCGCTTAAATCAAGCGATATTCAGTTGAATTCTTTTGAAAATGAAGATGTTTTAACTTTCAAAAAATGACTAGAATTTTTAGAACTTTCTCCTGAAGAAAGAAAAGCTTATATTACAACTGAAAAAGCTGAAAAAAGCCTCGATTTAGAGCAAAAAAGTAATTTTTACAATGATGTTAAGGAACACTTAACCATTGAATTGGCCAAGTATCCGCACTTAAAATTAGTTGAAAACCAAACTATTGGAACAATTAATATTAGCTTTGCTATTATGAATCAAGATAATCTGGAAATTGGTTTTGTAATTGATGATTTAAATTACCAAAATGCAGGAGATTATTTGAAATTCAATGATATTGTGAAATTTATTAAGGCTAAAAAATATCGTATTTACAACTTGAATAGGATTGCTTGAGAAAAAGAAAAAGACGCAATTTTTGAATTTATTAAAAATTTAGACACTGAAATAGATAATTATATTTCAGATGAAACAATTGAATTAATTTATCAAAATCAAGAAAGCGAAAAAACTTTAGAAATTGATTATGTAAATTATCCACAATTAAACGCTTTAGAAAGTTTAAACAAAAATTCTGATGCTAATGAAGAAGTAAAAAAATCAGAAATAGTTAAATTATAAACAAGGTGATTATTTGCCTTGTTTTTTTATCGGCTTATTATAGCCTAAAAATTTTAATTAGCCTTAAATTAGCCCAAAAATGTTGGATTAAAATAAATTAAATGCCCAATTTACAAAAAAATTTCAAAAAATGTTGAATCTTTTTTATGCTTTTGTTATTGATTAATTAAAAAAAAGTATAATTTTTAAGGTTTTAAACCATATTAATTTATTTGAAATGATTAAGTTTTGATTTGAATAATCAAAATCTAAAAAGGAAATTATGAAAAAAATTATTGTTGTTGGTATGGGTAATGTAGGCACAATATTTGTGAATATTGCTATTGCTCGTGGTATGCAAGCTGAATGAATCTTTGTTGACAAAAACGAAGAAATTTGTCAAGCTCATGCTCATGATTTTCAAGACATGATAGCATTAATGCCTAGAAATAACTCAAAATTTTCTGCTGGTACTTTAGCTGATGCTAAAGATGCTGACATAGTTGTTATTACTGCTTCAATTCCAGCTGGAAAAGATTTAAGCGATCGTTTAGCATTAGCAGGTGCTAATTCTAAATTAATGAAATCATTTGCGGACCAATTATTAGCTGCAAAATTTAAAGGCACTGTAATTGTTGCTGCTAACCCTTGTGATGTTATGGCTTCTGTTTTTGTTTATGCAGGTAATATGCCATATAAAAAAGTTATTTCAACTGGTACTTTATTAGATTCAGCAAGATTTAAGAAATTTATTGCTGAAAAATTTGAAATATCACCAGATTCTATTCAAGGTTCAGTTTTAGGAGAACACGGAGCAAGTGCTATTCCAATGTGATCTTCAGTTAAAATTGGTGAATCAAGTATTAAAGATTTATTAAAAAGCAAGAAAATTACCAAAGAAGATCTTGATTTAATAATGAAAAAAACCATTGATGAAGCCTTTTACATTTATTCACGTAAGGGTAACACTCAATTCGGTATTGGTACATCAATTTATGAAATTACAGATGCAATTTTAAATAACAAAAGATTAGTTATGAACCTAGGTGTTAAATTACCTAAAGGCTATAAAAATGCAGGAATTTATACCTCAATACCTGTAATTTTAGGTGAAAATGGTTATGAATATCTACCATTCAAACCATCATTTACTAAAGAAGAAAAAGAAATGTTTGAACAATCAACTTCACACATGGCAAAAGTTCACACTGAAACTTTAGCAACCATAGGTGTTGATGTTAAATTTGATTAATAAACTAAAAAGCCATAAAAAGGAAAATTTTTATGGCTTTTTTTGATTTTTTGTATTTAATATTAAATTATCTTTTTGCAAAAGTGTTGAATTATCATTAAAAGCAATAACTTTTCAAATATAATTACCATATGCCAGAAATGCCAGAAGTTATTACAGTTGTTAAAGGTCTAAACGATAAAGTGGCCGGTAAACAAATTGAAAATATTGAACTTTTTCATGAAAAGATGCTTAAAAATGCTTCGCCAGAAGAATTTAAGAATTTTTTAATAGGCGAAACAATTTTAAGTATTTCAAATTTAGGTAAATATATTATTTTCAATTTAACTAATGATAAATTTTTAGTTAGCCATTTAAGAATGACCGGTAAATACAACACATATAAAAAGAGAAGAAGTTTAGAACCACATGATTATGTGGTATTTAGTTTTACAGATCAAAGTTGTTTATACTATAACGATGCTCGTCAATTTGGTACTTTTGATATTAAAACTAAAGAAACATTATTGACAACTTTACCACTTAGTAAGTTGGCAAAAATTCCTAGCGAAATTGATATTGATGCCTTATATGACCAAATTAAAAATAGAAGAATTACAGTCAAAGCCTTTTTATTGGATCAAACATTAATATTAGGTGTTGGCAACATTTATGCAAATGAAGCTTTATGAAATACTAAAATCCATCCAGAAACTAAAATTTGCAATTTAACAAAAAGCAAAATAAATGAATTAGTTAAAAAAGCCGGTGAAATTATGGATTTGGCTATAAAACAGGGCGGTTCGTCAATTCAATCATATACATCTGTGGATGGCGTTAAGGGTAATTTTCAAAATTTTCTCAAAGTTCACATGAGAGAAAATGAACCTTGTGCAAGATGCCAAAGCCGAATTGTGAAAATTTTTGTTAATCAAAGGGGAACTTATTTATGCCCAAATTGCCAAAAAATATAGATTATTCAGATATAAAAGAAATTGACTTACATGGAATGAATCAAGAACAAGCAGTTGCGGCTATTGAAACTGCTTTATTGAGTGCTCAAAATCAAAAAAACTTAAAAATGACTATTATCACTGGCAAAGGAACTGGAGCTTTAAAAACAGTTTTAGAAGAGGCGCTTAAACAACATAATTTAACATATTCAACAAGTAATAATGGTGGAATGTATGAAATTCAATTTTCCCAAAATGGCTATAAAATTGATGATTTCAACATTAATGAGCTCTATGAATTTTATGAAAACTTTAATAATTCAACTAATGGTGATGAATTAATTGAAGAATGATTTGAGAATAGCAATTAAAAAAAGAACTTTTCAGTTCTTTTTATTTTTCTTGAATTATTTCAATAGCTGGTAAAGGTTCGCCTTTAATAAATTCTAATGTTGCACCACCACCGGTTGAAACATGGCTAAATAAGTTTTCTAAGTTTTCTTTTTCAACTAATGCAGCACTATCGCCACCACCAACAACAGTAAATGCGCCTTTGATTTCGCCAATAGCTTTTGCTAAGCCCATTGTTCCTTGTTTAAAGTTTTCAAATTCAATAACACCAGCAGGACCATTTCAAACCACTGTTTTAGCTTTTGATAAAGCTTTTCTGAATTTTTCAACAGTACTTGGACCAATGTCAAGTGACATTTTGTCTTTTGGTATATTAACTTCGTAAATTGTTGGTTCAACATCAGCAAATTCATCAACTACTTTAAAGTCCATTGGTAAGAAGATTTTTTCTTCTCCGTGTTTTGCTAAGAATTCTTTAGCAAATTCAAGGTTTTCAACATCAACAAGCGACTTACCAACTTCTCTACCTCTAGCAATTTCAAATGTGTAAGCCATCCCACCAACTAAGAAAAGACGATCCACTTGGTCAACAAGTTTGTTTAAAACTTGAATTTTGTCAGAAACTTTGCTTCCACCAACAATAGCCATGTATGGACGTTTTGGATTATTTATTAATTTTGACAATTGATTTAATTCATTTTGAATTAAATAACCAATTGCTGTCTCTTTTGCATATTTAGCAATTCCATAAGTTGATGCGTGTTTTCTGTGTGATGTACCAAATGCATCGTTAATAAACACATCAGCTAATGAAGCTCAATATTGTGCCAATTCATCACTATTTTTGCTTTCAGCTTTATCATTTAAGTCTTCATAACGGGTGTTTTGAACTAAAATGATTTCGCCTTTTTTCATTTCAGCAATTGCGCTTTCTAAATGAGAACCCCTTGTTTCATCAACAAAAACAACGTTTTTACCTAAAAGTCTTGAAAGTTCAATAGCAACAGGGAAAAGTGAATTTGCTTTTAAATCTTCTTCGCTCTTAATTCTTCCCAAATGTGAAAGTAAAATTAATTTTCCACCTTCGTGTACCACTTTTCTAATTGATGGCAATGAAGAAAGAATTCTTTTGTTTGACATAATTACACCATTTTCAATTGGTACATTCAAGTCAACTCTCATTATGACTTTTTTACCATTTAAAACTAAGTCATCGATAGTTTTTTTCATAATTTACTCCTTTTCAATTTTTATAATCATAATTATATAGTTTTTATTATTTTTTCTTGTAATGGAATTAAAGAAAATAAACTTTAATAAAATAGCCTAGAAGGACTATTTTATAGACTTTTTAATTAATCTATTTTGGCACTAATAAGCTCATAAAAGCTTTCAGGCTTCAAACTTGCTCCGCCAACTAAGAAACCGTCAATAGCACTTTGTGAACCCAATTCATGAATGTTGTCTTTATTTACACTTCCACCATACAACACTTTACATTTGTTGTTAGTTAATTGCTTAATAAATTCACAAATTTCATTAGCTTCTTCAGGTTTAGCTGCTTTGTTACCGATTGCTCAAATCGGTTCATAAGAAATCATAATTTGTGAATAATCCAAGTATTTAACTGATTCATTTATTTGTTTTTCGATTACTTGTTTTGTTTGCTTGTTGTTATATTCATCTATGTTTTCGCCGACACAAATTATTGGAATCATGTTAGCATTTAAAACATTTTGGGCTTTTTTATTGACTATTTCGCAAGTTTCATTGTGGAATCTTCTTCTTTCAGAGTGCCCAACAATAACATATTCTGTGTCTAAGTTGGCTAACATTTCAGCAGAAACATCGCCTGTATGAGCGCCATTACTAAATTCAGAAACATCTTGTGCACCAATTGCAATTTCTGGAATTTTAAAAGCTTTAAAGGCACTAATTGATGTTAAAGGAGGAGCGATAACTACTTCATTTTCGATTTTTGTTCCCTTTTTAATCAATTTGCTTATGTCATATAAAAACTCTAATGTCTGGTGAAAATCTTTATTGGTTTTTCAGTTTGCCATAATAAATAATTTTTTCATTTTTACCTACCTATCATTTGTAAAAAGTCTTGCTCATTGATAATTTTTACATTTAATTTTTTAGCTTTTTCCAATTTTGAACCAGCGTCTTCACCTAAAAGTAAGAAAGAAGTTTTAGAACTTATAGAAGAAGCTACTTTACCGCCATTTTTTTCAATTAAGTCTTGATAATGATCGCGTGGATTATTTAATTTACCAGTTATTACAAAAATTAAATCTTTTAATTTGTCAGATTCGGCTGTTTTATTAGTATTTTGGTAAATCATTTCTTGATCAAGTCGTTGTAACAATTCTCAGTTATCAGGATTTTTTAAGTATGAAGAAACAGATTCAATAATTTTTGGGCCAATATTCATAATGCCACTAACTTTAGTTAAGTTTGAATCGTTTATTAATTCGGCAAAATTAGCATAGTATTCTGAGAAAATTTTTGCTGCTCTTTCGCCTAAGTGATTGACTCCGATGGCAAACATTACCTTAGCAAAATTAGCGTTTTTAGCTTTTTTAATATTATTTAATAAATTATTAACTTTTAATTCACCATATCTAGGCAATGCTAAAATTTTATCTTTATGGTTTTTTAATTCAAAAATATCAGAAATTTTTGTTAGTAAACCTATTTTATAAAGATCTTTAACTGTGCTTTCACCTAAGCCCACAATATTCATTGATTTACGCGAAGCAAAGTGAATTATTGAATTCATAATGATATCAGGACACTTTTTGTTTATACAGAATTGATCAATATTGCCTTCAAATTCAACAAGTTTCATTCCACATGAAGGACAATTTAAGACTTTTTGGTAATTTGTGTTTTCTTTTTGATCCAAGTTATCAATAATTTTAGGAATTATTTCACCAGCTTTAACAATAACAACATTATCGCCAATGTCTATTTTTAAATTTTCAATGAAATTATAATTATGTAAAGTTGCATTTTGTACAGTAGTTTGATTCAATTCAACCGGTGCTAGGTTTGCCACATAAGTTATTTTGCCTGTTCTACCAACAGTTGCTTTAATACCGAGAATTGTGCTTGAAGCTTTTTCAACTTCATATTTGAAAGCGATTGAATGTTTAGGGAACTTAGCTGTTCTACCTAATTTATCTCAGTAAGTTAAATTATTTAATTTAATGACTAAACCATCTGCATCATAATTAAAAGTGTTTTTTAATTCGGCAAAATTTTCAATTGCTTCGGCTAATTCTTCGATTTCAACAAATTTGGAATATGGATTAGTTGGTAAATTTAATTTTTTTAAAAATTCCAAAGCGTCTTTTTGATAGGTGATTTGGTATTTTTCAGGTTCGACAATTTCATACAAATAAGCTTCTAAACCTCTTGCTTCAACAATATTACTATCAAGTTGTCTTAAAGTACCACTAGCTGCATTACGCGGATTAGCGAAGGTTTTTTCGCCTTTAGCTGCTAATTTGGCATTCAATTGTTGAAATCTATCTTTTGGCATAAAAACTTCACCGCGAACTTCGATTTTATCTTGAAAGTCGAGAACCTGAGGTATGCTTTTAATAGCACGAATGTTATCAGTTACATCTTCTCCTTCTAAGCCATCTCCCCTAGTAACAGCTTGTTTTAGATAACCGTTTTCATAATGAAGCGAAATTGACAAACCATCAATTTTTGGTTCAATACTAAAATTTATTTCTTCAATCGGAATGAATTTTTCTAAATTATCAATATACTTTTCAATTTCATCATAACTATATGCTTTGCTCAAAGACAACATTGGTTTTTGATGAACAACTTTTTTAAACTTATTATCAACATAAGCACCCAAAACTTGTGTTGGGCTATTAGGCGAAATGTATTCTGGATATTTTTCTTCCAACTTTTCTAATTCTAGTAATGCTTTATCATAAATTTCATCACTTACTGAAGGGTCATTATCAACAAAATATTCTTTGTTTCACTTGTTTATTTTGTTAACTAAATCATTTATTTGTTTTTTAATTTCTAATAAATTTTGCTTCATTAACGACTCCTTTCATAAGTTGTCTATATTATTAATAATAATATATTTTATATAGTTTAAGTAATTATGAACAGAATATGAAAAATTAATCCAAAAGTTCAATTAATTAATATTTAATTATAGAAAAAAGCGGCTCCCCAGCCGCTTTTAATTATTATTAAATTATTATTTTCGCTATTCAAATGAGTACAAATTGGCAAACCCGAACGTCTATGACGCAACCAATTTGTATTTATGCTATAAATATAAGATTGGTTTTTAAAAAAAATTTAAAAGAGAGAAAGATTGAATAGTAATTGCGTTATTGCCTTAATTTGTTTAAATTTATCAATAAAACATATTCGAAAATAAAATATAAACAAAATAATAACTTTATAAACTCAAATAATATAAATTATGTAAAATAAATTTACATAGGATTTGACTAACAAATCCAAATTAATTATAAGAGAAAAAGCCTTTTTTATTTAATTAATAATTTAAAATCTTAAAATTTTAAATAAAAGCATAAAAAAGCATTTTTTTAGCATTTAAAAGGAGAAAAATGAAGAAATTTGGCAAATTAGTATTAATCAATGGTGCTTTTATACCAGTATTATCAACTGTAATGGCGGCTTCATGTAATAGCACAGATACAAAAGCAAAAAATATCGTTAATTTACAATTGATAGCAGGGATAGATCAATATAATCAGCTTTTAACCAATATTAAAAATAATTTCACTTACAATGAAAGTGAATTTGGTAACAAAACTTATTCACCTTATGCAAATTCACAAAATAAACAAAAGTTATTAAGTATTCCGCAACAACTAAGTATGTTTTTAACACAAGAAGAAGTTTATGGTGAAAGAATCTTAGGTAGCAATCAAGAAACTAACTTTAATTTATTAGAAAAATTAAATGAATTTAATTCTGGCGAATTTAAACATTATTTTGCCAATCAAAATTTAATTAAGAAAAATGGCTTAATTATAGGCGTTTTGGATGAATTAAATGTAGTTGCCGTAGATTTAATTGCTCAATTATTTACTAATTCTGTTAATCTTAAAAAATTCTTGAATCCTAATTCTTCAGCTTTTAGCTACTTATTAAGTGCTAAAGAAACAGTGGAAAAAGGCAACTTGCTCGAATCGAGCAAATGAATGGAAAAATTTCAACACGACTTTGAATTTATATCCAATTCATTAGCCAATTTAGCGCCATCATTATGAGCAGAACATCACCACGAAGAACATGAAAATGGCAACGGAGAACATGAACATAATCATTCACACGCGAGCGCTAATATGATGTTTATGTTTGCTCAAGTTTTTGCAAAATTAAAAGAAAATCTTAATGAAGCTTTAAATCAATTAACAACAGTAAAAAATTTAGCAACAAGCGACTTAGCAAATGATAGTGAAAATACACAATTAAGCTTATTTATAAGCAATTTAGACAAAGTAATTAATAAAGTTAGATCGCTTAATGATGATAGTCAAATTTCAGCAGCCTCATTAAAAAAATTTGCTTTAGACATTAAAAATAGTGTTAATGAAATTAAAACCAAAATGATTAATATTGCTAATTTAATCCCGTTAGTTAATGTTGAAAGCATTTTAACCAATCCGGCTTTAGCAAACGGGCATGAAGCTAACTAAAAAATAGATGCATTACGCATCTATTTTTCTAATTCTTGAATTGTTTTGGCAACCCCACCGTTCTCATAATCAACAGTAATAAAGTCAGCATATTCTTTAATACTGTCAATTGCATTGTTCATTGCGATAAAGTCAAAACCTTGCTCTTTAACGGCAATATCATTGCCTGAATCGCCGATATGAACCGCATCTTTAACATCAATGCCTAATTTTTCACAGATAAATAAATTCCCAATTCCCTTGGTTGAATTTTTATTTGTTATTTCTAAAGATAAACCTTTAGAAACCTTGTGAGTTCTTAATTCAGGAAATTCTTTTAAAATTTCATCTGACAATTTATTAGTTGTTTCAACATTTGGCAAGCCAAAAGCTAAAAAACGATTTATAGTTTGGTTCAAATTAGCCTGTGAATAAGGCACTTTTTTAAATTCTCTTACTCAAGGGCGATCTAAAGTAATCGATTCTGGATTATTAGTGTAAATCAAAGGATCGCCATTGATTGTATAGCTTAAATTCCTATTTTCTAAAAAGTTTTTTAATCTATTTGATGTGTCGTAATCAATAACATTCATTCTTAAAACATTGTTATTGTTATCAACAATAACTGCTCCATTTTGGCAAATTACGTATTTAGAATTAATTTTATTTGCTAAGCCCATTACGAATTCAGAATTAGAACGCCCTGTTGAAATAATTAAATATTTAGTTTGGTTAATTTTTTTAGCTTCTTCAATGTTTTTTTGAGAAACTGGATAAATCGGATTATCAAATTGGTCAATAAATGTACCGTCTAAATCTACAAAATATGCTTTATAATTTTTTTTCATTTCTTTATTATAATAAGCGTATGCGTTTAATTATTGAAAATTTAAAAAATAAAATAGAAAAAGATAAGAAAAAACTTAAAACATTTAATGTTTTTGACCGCTTATTGAGTATTTTAATTACTCTTTTAAACATTGGTGTAATTGCTATAGCAATTTACACATTAGTTTTACTTTTTAACCTTAGAAAAGAAGGGCAAAGCGACAGTGTTTTTTATATCATTTTTGCTTTGGTGCTTTTCATGGTAATCTCATTTTTCTTAAACGTTTTTTTAGAAATTTATAAGCAAAATACTAGACTAAATGAATATAAGAAAATTAAGAACACTCTTTATTATTTAAGTGTTAAATATAAAAATCAAATTATAAGTGCTGAAGATTTAGAGTTTTTTGTGAATATTCTTTGAGAAAAAGCGAATAGCAAAAAGAAAATTTTAATCAAAGATATTATTAAAGATCACTTAGCTAAAGGACATTAAAATGAAATTAAAAAGCATTATGGAATATCACAAAGATACTTTAAATAAAGTCAAAAAATAAATGTGATATTATGGCATAGCGTATTACACATTAAATTTCTTAATTTTATTTTCAGCCTTATTTACAGGGATTATTGGTACATTATTCTTAGCTGGTAATTCAAATTATTTAAATCCTAATCCTTATAAAACTTGGATTAATGCTGATTCAAATTACATTATTACCTTGACAATGGTTAACTCAATAGTAACACTTTTAACAGGTGTTTTATCTTTCTTTGTAGTAAACATTAAATTTCAACAAAGAAAAGAACAATTGAATAAATTGAAATTTGAATACATATTATATAAATCTAAGCAAGCTTATTATAGTGTTGATAAAGTTGAGCAAAATCATATGTATATTTTTTACAAAAGAATTTTAGCTATTATGCAATTTGACCGTTATCGTAGAGATAATTATTCAATGTTGAAAGACGAATTAATCAACGAAAAAGGAAAGAAAAATGGCAACAAGAAAAAAGAGAACTAAACAAGAAATGAATGAAATTTTGCTTAAAATTGAATCATTATCTGAAAAAATGAATCGTAAATACAAAATATCTAGAGCATTTTTTATCACATTGAATTTAATTAACATTTTTATTTCAGCAGCTATTATAGTATTAAACCTTTATTCAATTCGTTTCAATACTTATGCTAAGGAAACAATGATTTTCTTTGTAATTATCGCGTTCTTATCAACATTTATTACATTTATTATTTCAATCAAAACATTTATCAACTTTTCAGATAAGTCTGGTAAATTACAACAAAACGTTGATAAAAATAGCGAATTACTTCAACTTATTCAAGCAAAAAACACAATAAGTGAAGAAGACGCCGAAAATATTATGCAAACTTTATAAAAAACTTACAAAACAACTAGAAACAAACTAGAATAAACTAAACAAGAAAAGTAGACAGTTTTTTTTCTGTCTACTTTTCTTGTACTAGTTTAGCTTTAAAAACATCACAAAAAACACCATTATCACATTTAGAGAATGGTGTTTTTCTATTGCTACGAACATCACATTGAAACGACACGTTTGAAAAAAACACCATTTTTACGCATTTTTTGAGCATTTTTTTTTTTTTTTTTTGTTGAAAAACCAAACTGAGTTTTGCAAATTGCTAAAATAAGGGCAAAAAACTAATTAATATCAAATTTAAATTGGATTTATAAATTTAATTATAAATTCTTAATTTGATAAGAAGAGAGAAGAATATGTCAAATAAAAAATTCACAAAAAAATTGTTAACAATCGGAGCAATATCAAGTCCTTTGTTGCTATTTTTACCATCAGCCTTGACAAGAGTTGATAACGAGGCATCCGAAACCGGAAACTATGATCAGACAAATATTTTTTCAACAAGCCCAAGAAACACTAACTCAGCAGTAGAAAAATATCAATCAGGGTCATGGAGCAAAGAAGTTTGAGGCAAGGTTGATCGAACATGACAACCAAAAACTGATCAATTAAAACCTGAAACAATTATGGAAGTTTATGAAAACGGTCGATGAGTCGAATTGCAAGACAACACTGGAAGAAAAACAATTTGAAATCCAAGCGATGATGCCACCAATGCGCTAAATCCTAATTTCGTTAAGAAAATTAGACTTAGATACTTGTCGATGAAAGCTTATCAAAACCAAGATTCAATGGGTATTAACCAGAATTATTTTTCTGGTGGTTTTTGATTTTCTAAAGATATTGTTTTGGCAAGCAACATTGATGTAAAAGTTTTCGATGCTAGAAAGTCAGAATATAAAACAAGTCCTAAATTAGAAAGACACGAAACCATAGCGATTGATCCCTTTTCATTTAGTTATACTAGTCAAACTGATGTTTCTCCTACAGTTATTTCAAACACCGTTACTGCAGATGGCACAAGTGAAGAAAGCGTTTCAAAGCAATTTTCAAGTAGATACAATGCTTTTTACACAGAAAATCCTTTAACAGGAACAAAAAACACAAGTAGATCTAAGAATAGTGAGATGGGAACAAATAATATTATTCATGATCTTTTTAAATTTGATAGAGCGGCATTTTTAAACAAATACGCACAATATAAACCCGACAATGGTTTATACAATGATGCTGAAAGTTTTACTAAATTAGACGGTTGAATGACAATTTATGATAGTCTTGGTGGTTATTTTTACTTTGCTTCAGGTCGCGGTACAGTAGCAAGACCACAAGAAGTGGTGTTAGAATTTGATGTTAAATTTAATATAAATTCAGATGGCACAACTACAAACGATTTTGACTCTACCACAAGATCATTTTTCGGAACAACTCAAGCTTATTATTATGATAATCAAAGGTTATTGCAAAAATTCTCTATGCAAAAACCTAGTCTTTGAAGAAACAATAATTTGATTATTAAAGAGGAATATGATGAAAGAGTTAAAAAATTATTTAATACTTTAAATCCAAACGCCCCACAAGCAGAATTTTATCTAGTTAATACAAAACTAAATAGTTCTAAAGATTTAAATGATAGTGATTCAGTTGTAAAAATTAGTAGAAGCAATATTAGCAAATATTCTGATTTTAGTAAACCATTTACAAACAAAACGGTTATTCAAGAACCCCTTGGCGTTGATTCTACACCGACCACACCTTCTACTTGACAAGCGTCAAACATTGAATTAGTTATTAAACAAGATGAACAAAGCAAAAAATATTGAAAATTTGCTAATAAGAATGGCAGATTTACATTAAGTGACCGTTATGACTTTTCAAGCGATGCTAACATAAATTCAAACGTGGTTTGATCATTAACCGATTATGGTTTAATCGAGGCTAAATTAAATCAAGCGCAATGATTAACTAAATCACAAAAAGAAAAATATCTAGCTGATTTAGAAGCTAATAATAAATTTGGAACAGATTGAAATTTAGTTAACAATGATTTAGACGCACAATTAAAAGCCATTGATGATTTAGACGAAGCTCAAAAAACTTTAGAAAATAATTACTATGAATTATTAGACGTTGTTGTTAGTGATAACGCGTTGGAAGCTCCAACTGATTTTTCAGGTTTGGATAATTTTAGTTGAAAACAAAATCTTTATTTAGCAGATAATGAAGCTAAAACTGCCATTTTAGATACTTTAAAAGAAATTGCCCCTTATGCTTTCTATGACCATGCTGATAAAAACACTGTTACAGGCAAAGCAATGGACAGAACAAAAGATACTGCAAGCAATTATGTTTCAACAGATATTAACGTTATTAAAGCTCAAAACCAAAAAATAGCTAACGCTAAAGCCAAAGTCCGTCAATTAAATGGTTTAGATAACTTTAAAACAACTTACTTAGAATCATTAAAAACTTTAGATTTAACAGACCCAGTTACAAATAGTGCTAATTTTAATAGAGCAATTGTTTTATATAAAAATGCTTTAGCAGGTTTTACATCTAATAAATATCAAAACATTTATAAATATGATTTTGCTTCTGTGCAAAATTCAAATTCAGGTTTAAATGAAGCTGCGAATAGTGATTCGACATTTAATCAATTTGTAGTTGGTAAAACCTATTTACAAGATAACTATTTAAATCAATTAAAAGCTGCTTTAACTTACCATAATGAAACTTATTTAAAAGCTAAAAAGTGAAAATCTGAACTTGATGATGCTAAATTAACCGATAATTACGCAGCTGGTAAAACTTTAGCAACTGAATGAGAAGGTAATAAATCAAGAGATAAATTTACCAAATTGGAAAACATTTACAATGGTTTAATAGCTAATTTAGAAGGCACAAATAATACCGAAAACCAAAATGTGCTTGCTGCATTGACAAATGTTTTCAATGAAACAACAATTAACATTAAAGATACAGATTGAACTAATTACAACAAATACAATGCTTATAGAACTAATTTAGTTTCTGCTTTTAGCGATATTGTTGGTACATCAACACAACCAGGCCCATTAAACTTAATCTTTGGTAATGGGGGAAAATTAGCACAAAAACTTAAAGAATATCAATTACAAGATGCTGATACAATGAAAAAATACTTTGACTTTAGCACAGTAACTGATCAAAGTAATTTAGGTTGAAGTTTTACCAAATTAGACTTAATTAGTGTTGATAATACCAAAGTTAATAATTTACTTAACTGAACCTTTAACGAAACAAATGGTTTAGAGGATGCAAGCTCAACTATTGATGCTCAATTACTTAAAATTTCTAACCATGCTTACAAAGATTCGGCTGACAAACTTGTTAAATATATTAATGGCTTAAGTTATATTTACCCTGACTTTAAGAAAAAATTAATTGCCGAAGTTAATGCTAAAGTTGAAGCAAACAAAGGTGAAATTTACAAAAATGACAGCGATTTAGCTGCTATTAAAACTAAAGCAGATAATTTAGAAAAAGAAATTAAAAGAATAAATGATTTAGCTAGTTCATTAGCTACTGAAAACTCATTTGGATATACAGATAAAGAAAATACTTTAGCAACAGAAGCGGTAGTTGGTAACATTACTTATGCTAATAAACCAGAGAACACTGATGTTAATTTCCAAAACATAACCAAACCAAATAACATTACTAAGTCTATTGCTGTTGATTTTAATGTTTCATCAACTTTAAATCAATATGCTGGCTATGTATTGCAAACTGTAAGTGGTCAAACAAAAATAACCAATTTCTCAAACGCTTATAATCAAGAAGCTGAAGCTCTTAAAGAAATTGCTAAAACTTTAACAATTCAAAGTAGCACAAAATGAGTTGGAGACTCTTCAATTACAGCAAGCGATGATTTCACTTTCAATTTTGCAGCAGGAAAAGAAAATAAAGCTGAAGTAACTGATTTATCACTTTTAGCAATCACAAATGCTGAATACAAAAATGGTTCAAGAAGAATTAAATACACTTTAGTTTCAAAAACTTATCCAGAAGTTTCAATAGTAGTTGATCCTGACAACAACACAAATAACTTGCCAACTTCGGCTTTTACTGGCTCAAATTTCCAAAACGAATATGACAGAATTAATGCTCTTAACCCAACATTAACTCCAACAAGTACAAAAACTTATGTTAATGAATTAAATGCTACTAATTTTGCTTCATCATTTACTGTTAGTGGTTTAGATAATACAAAAGAAACTTTTGCTTATTTAAACGCTCCAACTTGAGATTTAAGAGACGGTTCAGCAACATTAAGCTGAAAAATAACTTCGGCATTTGTTGATGATGCCATTAAACAAGTCGAATCGGCAATGCCAGCAAATACATTCAAAACTGAACAAGAAAGAGTGGATGCTATTTTAGCTGATTCAAACAATTTATTTACTATTAATGAAAGTGATGCTGATGCAATTGATAGAAATCAATTGCCAAGTAAAGTTGCTAAAGAAGCTATTAAAGCCTTTAACAACCCAGCAAACTTAGATGTTCAAGGTGATTTAAGCAGCATTGAATTATTGCCAAACAATGATAATGGTACATTAGATATAACATTCAAAATTGCTTCAACCAAAGCAACATTGAACTCAAATAATGATGCACAAAACCCAGTAGTTGTTTCAACTGGCACAAGAACTATTACCTTAACTGGCTTTAAATCAAATTTACAAGTTGAAAAAGATAAAGTTACTGAATACATTAATAATAATGTTCCAGAAGATAAAAAAGCAGAATTATTAGATGAATTAAATAGAGCTAATACTATTGAAGAAGTTAAAGCTGTTCAACTTAAAGCAGAAATTGAAAAAGCCATTGCCGATGCAACAACTAATTACCCTTATTTAAATAACAATCAATTAGAAGCTTATAAAACAGATTTAAAATCAGCTGCTTCAAGCCAAGCAATTCAAGCACGTAGCACAACAGCAAGCACATTAAATGCCAAAATGAAAGAATTAAGCAATGCTGTTAAAACTGAATTAACCGCTTTAACCAAAAAAGCTGTTGAAAATGATCAAAACAAAGATGCTAAAACAGCCGTTGTTTATACTTTAGCAGATGCTAATAAAAAACAAGCTTATGATAATGCTTTATCAGCAGCTCAAACATTACTTAATAAAACTAATGGCGCTAACTCAGAATTAAGTGCTGTTGAAACAGTATTAAGTAATTTAAAAACCCCTTATGGCGAATTAAATGGAGATCAAAACCAAAATGCGTTAAACCAAAGAATTAATGCTTTAAACAATCTAACTCCAGAACAAAAAGCACAATTAAAGAAAAATATTGCTAATGCCGACACTCAAGCAGATGCTGAAACTATTGTAGAAGCAGCAGAAGCATTAAATACCAAAATTACCAATGTTAAAGAAGAATTAGGCAAATTAGATGGTTACAAAAATAATGATGTTTATAAATTAGATAAAGAAAATAAAGGCGCTTATGACACAGCACTTGAAAATCTTCAAGATGCTTTAGACGACTTAAGCAACAAAGATTTAACTTCAGTAAGTTCCAACGATATTAACAATGAAGCTACTACTTTAGACACCAAAGTTAATGAAGCAAATCAAGCTAAAGGCTTATTAGATGGTATTAGAAGTGATCTTAAAGATAAATTAAATAATTTTGATCACTTAACTCCTGCTAACAAAGAAGCATTAATCAACTTGATTAATGCTGATAACAAAGAGTTAAGTGCTGAAAAAGTGGCTGATTATCTAAATCAAGCATTAAACTTAGCTAAAACTAACATTAATGATGAAATAGACAAATTAACACATTTAACACCAGCAGAAAAACAAGCTTATAAAGATTCTGTTAAAGAAGCCAAATTAAATACTACAGAGGGTGAAAAATATGACAAAAATATTAATGACATTTTAGCCCAAGCCAAAGCTGATGAAGCAACAAAAACTCAAGCAATTGAAACAATTAATAATTTAACTAACTTAAATCCTGCTCAAAAATCAGCTTTAACTAAAGAAGTTAAAAATAATCCAACAAGTAAAGCTAATAATATTGTTGAAAAAGCTAAAGCTATTGATGAGAAAATGAAAGCTTACAAAGAGATAACTGAAGTTGATAAACAATCAACAGACTATGTTGAAGCAGATGAAGATCATCAAGTTAAATACAATAATCAAGTAGCAATTAGAGCTGAAGATTTAGGAGCTAATGGCACAAACTTAAGTGCTAATCAAATTGATGCTAAAATCGCTGAACTTAATAGCGCAATTAATGGCTTAAATGGTGATGAAAAAGTTGCCAAAGCTAAAGAAAACGCTATTGCTAAAATAGAAGGTAAAAACCCAAGTTACACTAACTTAACTGATCAACAAAAAGCAGAAGCAATTGCTAAGATCAATGAAAAAAATAGAATTGCTGATGTAAATGATGTTGATGCAAATAATGCCTTAGTTAATGGCACAATGGCAACACTTGATACATATCTTAATAATGAAACTAAAATTAAAAATGATATTAATTACACAGGTTCAGAAGAAGCTTTAAGAAAAGCATATGATGATGCTATTCAAGCTTTAAAAGACTATAAAACAGCCCTAAACGAACCAAGTGATGATACAAAAGACATCTTAAATAATGACAAGATTGAAGAAAAAATCAATGCAGTTCATGAAGCAATTAATAACTTAAATGGTAAAGAACACATCCAAACAGTTAGAGCTGAAGAAATTGCCAAAATTAATGCTTTAGAAAACATTAATGATGCTCAAAAATTAGCCTTAATTGCTAAAGTTGATAAAGCTACAACTCCTGAAGATGTTAGAGCTGTAACTGAAGAAGCAAAAGCCTTAGACAACAAAATGGCTGAGCTTAAACAAGCAGTTGCTGACAATCAAGATACACCTAATAGTGTTGATTATAAAAATGCAACTAAAGAAAAAATGCGTGAATTTGATGAAGCATTTAATGATGCAAGCAATTTAGCTAATAAAGAAAACGGAAGTGCTGAATTAAGCATTGATAACATAGATTCATTAATTAATAAATTAAATCTTGCTAGCCAAAATCTTGACGGTGCTCAAAATATAAATGATAAAAAAGCTGAAGCTAAAAACTTAATTAATGGTCTTGAACATCTTAATGATGCTCAAAAGACTGCTTTAATTGAAGAAATTGACAATGCTGATTTATTAGCAAACGTTAAAAAAGTAGTTGATCAAGCCAAAACATTAAATAATGCTATGGGTCAATTAAAAGAAACTGTCAAAGCAATTGATGATGAATTAAGCCAACCTGACAATCCTAAATATGTAGCAGCTTCGGAAGAACTAAAAGCTAATTATGATGAAGCTAAAGCTAAAGTTGATGAATTAATCAGTAAACAAGGCTCAAACGAAGATGTTGCTGAAGTATTGGAATTAGAAAAAGCCTTAATTGATGCTAAGAATGCTCTTGATGGTGACAAAAACTTTGAATATGCTAAAGAAAAAGCAATTGAAAAAGTTAATAAAAATGATCAATTAACACCAGAAGAAAAACAAAAATTAATAGACCAAATTAAAGAAACTGAAATTCCAGAAAACAGCAACAATGAAGACGAAGTTGACCAATTCAAAGAAGACTTAGATGAAATAGTTGACAAAGCCGACTTAATCAACAAGATTAAAGAAAATGAAAACTTAACTCCTGATCAAAAAGAAGATTTAATTGAAGATGTGATTAACGCTAATGTTGATGACAAGAAGAATGAATTAGAAGATAAAAATACTTATGATGAAGAACTTCAAAACATCAAAGACAAAGAAAAAGCGTTTGAAGATCTTAATAAAACACCAGAATCAGAATTAAGCGATAAAGACAAAGCAAAAATTAATAATGATCTTAAAGATTTAGATCCAGCTGATAAAGACTTTGATGAAGAATTAGCTAACGAAGAGAAGAAAAAAGAAGCAATTGAAGAAGTTAGAAAAAATCCTAATTTAACAGATGAAGAAAAAACTGAATTAATTGATGAAATTGCCAATTTAGACAATAAACAAGACGATTTAGACAATTCTCTTGCTAATATTGATAAAAAAGCCGACTTAATTGAAAAGATTGAATCTAACCCTAATTTAGATGAAGAAGACAAAAACAAATTGGTTGATGAAGTCTTTAATGTTCCGCACAATGATGAAAAATTGGACGAAAAATTAGACAACATAGACAATAAATTAGAGTTAATTGATGAAATCACAACTAATGATAAATTAGATGAAACATCAAAAGATAAATTAATTGAAAAAGCTCATAATGTCAATAATGATTCTGAAAAAGCGGATGACGAATTAGAAAATATCAAAGCTAAAGAAGAAGCAATTAATAAAGTAGTTGCTAGTGATGAATTAACCCCTGATGAAAAAGCTAAATTAGTCGAAGAAATTCTTGATGTTGATGAAACAAACACACCTTCTGAAGTAAATGATCAACTTCATAATATTGATAAAAAAGCAGAATTACACAAAGAAATTAATAATTCAGACTTATCAGCCGATCAAAAAACTAAATTAATTGAAGAATTAGATCCAGTTGATAGCAACAACGAAAACGCGGTAGTAATTTTCGATAAAATCAGAGATCAATTGAACCAATTAGATAAGATCAATAAAGATGAAACTTTAAAAAATGATGATAAAACTAAATTGGTTGAAGATGTTCTAAACAATAATCCAAATGACGAAAACTACTATGAAACGGCTAAAAACATCGATAAAAAACAAGATGCTATTGATGCAATTAGACAAAATGAAAACTTAACTAATGAACAAAAAGATCAAATTAGTAATAATATTGCTTCATTAGATGAAGAAAGTGAAAACTTTAACAATGATTTGGCTAAAGAGAATGCTAAAGCCGAGTTAATAGCTAATATTCAAGGTAATGAAAATATCAAAGATGACGAAAAAGTTAAATTAGTTGATAAAGTTGAAGCAATTGATAACAGCAGCGACGATTTCTTTGATGAATTAGTTAATAAAAAGGCTGAATCTGAATTTATTGCTAAAGTTAATAAGGACTATACTGACAAACTTCTTGATAATGATTCAAGAAACACATTAATTAATAAAGCATTAGCTGACGAAAATGCAGCACCAATTGTTAAATTAGAAAAAGAATTAGATTTAATTGAAGAAATTTATCAAGATTCAAAATTACCTGATGAAGTTAAAAAACAATTAACTGATGAAGTTAATAAGCTTGATGAAAACGAAGCTGATTTTGCTAAACAATTGCAAAAAGCTAACCAAAAATACGTTGATGTTAAAGAATTAATTGATTCATTAAACGCATTGAATAATGCGATGGATAAACCAAAACAATGAAATAAATTCGACAAAACAAGACAAACAGAAATTAAAAAAGCAATTGATAATTCAAACAACATTCTTAACTCATTAAGCAATAAAGAAGTTGAAGAAATTGCTAATCAAACTCAAACTAATAAAGCATTATTAAATCGAGATGACAATTCTAAAGATCATAACTGAATTCTCTTTGCCATTGCTTTAACAGCAACTTTATTATCTCTAGGCTTATTAATTGCGGTGCCTGGCATAAGAAAAAAACTTTTTAAATAAGAAAAAAATCAATTCGGGTAAAACTGAGTTGATTTTTTTGTGCGCTTAATGGTGCCTATAAGACAATTGGCCTTAAAGCGCAAAAAAGCTGATATAAAAAACATCAAGGTGGTGGCCCTGATGTTTAGTAAAAAGCTTATGGGTTTAAAAAGTCATTTCAATTCAACCGATTAATCAAAACGCCATTTAAACCTGCCATTAGGCACAAGCTTAAAAGGCAAACGAGAATTTATTCTCGCGATTATTTTAGGGATTGAAACATTCAATTTAATTTACGGGTACTATTAAATTATGTTCTTGGATAATCTTTGTTAGCCTTTTATAAAATTCGATTTATAAAGTTAAAAGTTATACAAAATATAAAAAATATAGAAATGTGATTTAACTCACACAATAAATTAAATAGAATGAATTAATCTATTTAATATTGCAAGAATAAAATTTATAAAACTTCTTGCGAATTTTCCAATAATAATGTTCCTTTAACACTATTACCGCATATCAATTCTTGATACAATTATATTTTAGCACTTTATAATAGAAAAAGATAAATGGGAAACATAGCGCTATCAAATTGACTAATTTAGCAATAAAACAGTGATTTTAGTTAATTATGGTTCATTTACTATTCAATGCAAATTTTTTAGACAATTATCTAAATTGATATTTATATCAAAACCGTCTTCTAAGATTAAAGATCACATCAAGTAATAAAAATTCACTATTACTTTTATTTGGCAATATTCTTTTCAGTTGTAATTTTTATCAAAGCTTTTAAGTAAAAATTTTTCTTTTTTCACTTTTAAATTAAATGAAGAAACAAAAGAAGCTAAATCAAAATATTTATGGTTTAAAGAAGCATATTCTCAATCTATTATTTTAATTTCTCCATTTTGATTAAACAGAATGTTTTGATTATTTAAATCGCAATGACTAAAAACATCTTTTGTCATTTTATTGATAAAAGAAAAAATTTTAGCGATGTCATTTTCTGTAAAATTATCAACAATTATTTTGTTGTTTTTAACTTTTTCATAGTACTTTTGGCAACGAATATCAAAAGTTTCTTTTAGATTTGCTAAATTTAATTGCTGATATTGTTTAATTATTTGTGCAACTTTGGCAAGGCTTTTATTGTTGATTTTCAAATCTTTTAACTTTGCGAATTTTTGAATAATTTTTTCATCATCTTCAAACAAAGTGTAAAGTGTATAATCCAAACCATTTAATTCATAATTTTTAACTAAAAAAGCAAACCCATTATTCCTTTTATATTTAATAAATAAATCATTATATTTAAAGCAATTGTTGCTAAATCCACCATTTAGTTTAATTAATTTTTCTGCTTGAAACTTGTAGTTGCCATAAACTTTTTCATAGGCTTTTTGGTCAAAACATTTAGTTAAATAAATAAAATCATTTAATGTTTCTTCAGTTATTTTGAACATTTTGCAAACTATTTTTTCATTAAAATTCAAATTGTTTATTAGGCAAGCAGCGTCAAATGCAGGATGTGCTCTTTTAACTCATTCAAAATCAATAAATTTAATTTGCTTTTTATTAATTAAAATGTTTTTGCAATTTAAATCGCCATGAGTGGTTCTGTATTTGCTAATATTAGAATATTTTTGTTTAATTTGGTTAAATTGATCAGAAATAAAACCATAATAATCTCAATTGAAAGTCGATAATTGCTTGCTTTCAAGATTTTGAAATTTTAATAGTTCTTTAATTACTCTTTTTTGTATTTTTTTAGTAAGTTTAACTTGACTAATCTCTTTGCCATTAAATCATTTCTTAACTATCAAACCATTTTCATAATATAAATAGTCAGGTAATTGTTTTAAAATTATTTCTTCATCTTTATAGTTGACTATTTGATTTTTCGGAATTCTTAATTGATATTTGTCAGTTGGTGTTTCAATTAAATAAGTTTCATTATGAAAACCACTATAAAAAAGTTTTATTTCATAATTTTTAATATTCAATTCATTTAGAATTAATGTTATTTTTTCTTTCACATTGTCATTATTCATGTTGATTAAATTATATGAAAACAAGACAAAAAATGTGTTATTTAAAATAACCAAAATAAAAAAATAATATAATATAAAAGTTATTTTCACAGGAGGAAAAAATGTCTGCAATTAAACAAATTATTGCAAGAGAAATCTTAGATTCGCGTGGTAATCCAACAGTTCAAGTTGAATTATGAACCGAAAATGGTGGATACGGTCTTGCAAACGTGCCTTCAGGTGCTTCAACAGGTTCAAAAGAAGCTCTTGAATTAAGAGATAAAGGCACAAAATATGAATCAAATTGATTCGGTGGTAAAGGTGTAATGACTGCTGTTGACAATGTTAATATTCATTTAGCTCCACAATTAATTGGTTTTGAATCATTAAACCAAAGAGAATTAGATGAATTATTAATTAAATTAGATGGCACACCAAATAAAAGTAAATATGGTGCTAACGCATTATTAGGAGTTTCATTAGCAAACGCACATGCATCTGCTAATGAATTAGGCTTACCTTTATATAGATATTTAGGTGGAACAAATGCTTCATTATTACCATTACCAATGCTTAATGTTTTAAATGGTGGAGCGCATGCTTCAAATACAGTTGATTTTCAAGAATTCATGATTATGCCAGTTGGTGCTAAAACATTTAGAGAAGCATTACAAATGGCTAATCATGTATTCCACAATTTAGCTAAAATTCTTAAATCACATGGTCATGGTACACAAGTAGGTGATGAAGGTGGATTTGCGCCAAATGCTAAAAGTCATGAAGAAGTTTTAGACTATTTAGTTGAAGCTATTGTTAAAGCTGGTTATGTTCCTGCAACAAGCGGCGAAAAAGCAATTGCTATTGCTATGGATGCTGCTTCAAGTGAATTTTATAACGAAGAAACAGGAATTTACACATTCAAAAAATTAAAACAAGCTATTGAAGAAAAAAGAACTGGCTTTGAAAACTTAGTTGGAACAAAATTAGAATTTTCGAGCGATGAATTATTGGAATACTACGCTCATTTAATAGCAAAATACCCAATTATTTCTATTGAAGATGGTTTTGCTGAAAATGATTGAACCGGCTTTGAAAAATTCACAGCAAAATTTGGCAAAAAAGTACAAATTGTTGGTGACGACTTAACAGTTACTAATCCTACTTTATTACAAAAAGCAATTGATCAAAAAGCCATGAATTCAATTTTAATCAAATTAAATCAAATTGGTACATTAACTGAAACCATGGATGCAATTCAATTAGCTCAATTAAACAATATGACTGCAGTTGTTTCACACCGTTCAGGTGAAACTGAAGATGCAACTATTGCTGATTTAGCTGTTGCTTTAAATACAGGCCAAATTAAAACCGGTTCATTATCAAGAAGTGATAGAATTGCTAAATACAATAGATTATTACAAATTGAAGAAGAATTAGGCTCATCAGCAAGATTCAATGGCGTAAAATCGTTCTACAATTTGGAAAAATAGTAAAAATCGCTTTGGCGATTTTTTCTTTAACTTTCCTGAGCCTCCAACTTGAAAACTCGGTAAATAAAGCTCAGAAATCAAAAAGAAAAAGCATGGATTAACCATGCTTTTTTAGTTCTTTTTTGAAGATTATTTAGCAGCTAAAATTTTAGCTTTTTCTTCTTCATATTTTTTAAGTGAACCATATTGTTTTTTGTGAAGTGCATCTTCAATAACAAGAGGTAAGAAGCTAAGAGCAACATAAACAAATAATGTTAGAACTAACATAACACGTGAAACAACAGTGTCTGTAAATGCTGTTGATGATTTATCAGCAATACCAGCTAATAAGAACATGTCAATAATAGGAACAAGAACTGTAACAGCTAAAGCAGCAAAGATAATGATTGATGAAATGTAAGCATATACTTTGAAGCCTTTAACTGTTTGGTTAATGTGAATTCTGTTAGTTTTTTTGTTTTTAATTGCGCCAGCAATAGCACAAGCAATAAATGCAAATGTGAATAATGCTGTTCAGTTAGCCATTAAGTCTGCAAAAGCATATAATCTTGCCATTGAGTATCTTGCATCTTGTGAATATCCACCGTAATCTGCAATATTTGGAAGATATGCTAAAGCACCAATTAAGGTGAATACAAGAACAACAGGTATTGTAAGAACTAATGAATAAATAACACCAACTAAAGGTTTGTTAGGGTTAAGTTTTTTGTAGAAGTGTCTTCAGAATGGAACTTCACCTTCAGCAATTAAGTCTTCCACATAACGAGGTGCTCACATTGAGAAACCATTAATAATTCCAAGAACACCAATAGCAATAGCTATATTCATAATACCAAAAATGATTCTTGCTGCTGTTTCGTTCTTGAATAATTTAGCCATTGCACTTTGCATATCTCAGAATGATCCACCATTAATTGACATTGAGATAGCAATTAATAAGTAAATACCTGTGGTGATTAATAAACCTAATAACAAAGCCATAGGTGTTTTTTTAGGTTCTTTCATTTCTGATGAAATACCAGCGGCTACATAGAAGCCATCATATGCGAAGAAGATAGCTGAAATAGCCAAGAACATACCTAATCCAGCACCTATTCCGTAAAGTTCAGTTAAACTGCTTCCAGCTTTAATGGCATCACCAAATTCTTTGGTACCATTAGTTGAAGCTGTGATTACTGCGTCTGATGATCCAGTAGCTTTTAATACATAACCAATAATAGCAACGAATGCTAATGGGATGAATTTAATGTAAGTAACCACTTTATTTTGAATGTCACCAACTTTTGATCATAAAGCTGGAACGGTTAAGAAGTAAATAGACATAACTAATGAAATAACAGTTCAAATTAATCAGTCTGCTTGTGTGCCGAATACAGCGGCTTTATTAAGCAATGCGCCCATACCATCTTGTAATGACATAATTACATATAAAGGCATAAAGAAGTATGTCAATGGTAAGTAGATGTAAACCATGAAGTTTTTGGTTGCATTGTAAATTATTCTGCCGTTAAAAATTTTGGTTCAGCTAATAAGTGATAAGTTGTCATTTCTAACACTTGCAATTTCAATTAAAGCAAGACCCATTGTAACAACAGCTAATGAAGCAATAATTCAAGCAAAAGCTGCTAGAACTATACTTCCTTGTGAGTTGCTAAGAACACCGCCTGATTTGAAGAAAATACCAGCACCAATTGACCCACCGATAACGATAAGCATAGCTGAAAAGAATGATATTTTCTTTTGTTTGCTAGGTTCTTGAACAAACTTTGTTTCTTGAGTATTGTTCATTTTTAATTTCCTTGTGAATGATTTTTCTCAAGTCCCAATGACTATTTGCTTATTTCCTGATATTATTATTGCCTTTGACGAAATAAGCTTTTTCAAAGGCAATCAGTTAATTTTTAATTTAAAGAGTATTTATTAACCATTAATTACTCTAGTACCTGATGTACCATTAATTGCTTCGTTAACTTTTTCTAATGAAGCGATGATTGCTACGTTGTCTTTGTTTTCTTTAACAAAGGCAATAGCAGCTTGAACTTTAGGAAGCATGCTTCCTGCAGCGAATTGACCTTCTTTTACATATTCTTCTAATTCACTAATTGTAACTGTTTCAAGTTTCTTTTGATTTGGTTTGTTGTAGTTAACAAATACATAGTCAACAGCAGTTAAAATAATGAAGTAGTTTGCTTCCACTTTAGAAGCAATTTTAGCAAGAGCAAAGTCTTTGTCAATAACACCGTCAACACCTTTAAGTGTGCCGTCTTCGTTAATGATAGTAGGAATACCACCACCACCACCAGCAATAACAATGTTATTTTCGTCGAATGCTTTTTTGATACCTTTCATACCAACAACGTCTAATGGTTTTGGTGAAGGAACAACTTTTCTATAACCTCTACCAGCATCTTCAACGATTGTTGAGTTAGGGTTGTTTAATTCTGCTTCTTCTTTTGTAGCATAGAATGGACCAACTGGTTTAGTTGGGTTAGCAAAAGCTTGATCTTTAGCATCAACGATTGTTTGAGTTAAAAAGTAAAGTACATTTCTGTCAGTAATACCTTCTTTAATTAATTCATTTGAAATAGCAGTAAGCATGTGATATCCAATATATCCTTGACTCATACCGCCTGCTTCAGCAAATGGAACTAAAGGAGTTTTTTCATTTACTTTTTTAGCATCTGCGAAAGCGTTAAAGATCATACCAACTTGTGGACCATTACCATGGCCAACTAAAACTTGGTGACCTTCTTTAACTAATTCCGCAACTTTTTTGGCTGGAACTTTAACTAATTCTTTTTGTTCTTCAGGATTGTTTCCTAAGGCGTTTCCACCTAAAGCAATAACAATTTTTGACATTTTATTTCCTTAATTAGTCTATAAAATAGTCTAATTAGTATCCTAAAGTAGCTAAAATAATAGCTTTAATTGTGTGCATACGGTTTCCAGCTTGTTGAATTGATTTGTTGTATTTTGATTGGAATACTTCGTCAGTAACTTCCATTGCACCAGTAGCAACAACTGGGTATTTTGCACCAAGTGTTTCTTTGATTTCTTTTGAGAAAATTGTGTGATCGTCATGGAATGCTGGTAAGCAGTGAAGGAAGATAACATCATCTTTAGCTGCTTTAATCATGTCCATGTCAACTTGGAATGCGCCTAATTCTTGAATACGTGATTCGAATAACTCGAATGGTTCACCTAATGATACTCAAACGTCTGTGTAAATAGCATCTGCATCTTTAGCAGCTTCTAATTTGTTGTCTGAGAATGAAACTGAACCACCATTACGTTCAAAGATTTTTTGTGTTGCTTCATAAACAGCTTTGTGTTCTGGACCATTTTGAACAATGTCTCATTGTGCTTTTGGACCACAAAGAACGATGTGCATACCGAAGAATGCAGCACCAATCATTAATGAACGAGCAACGTTGTTTTTAATGTCACCGGCAAAAACAATTTTCTTGCCTTTTAAGTCACCTTTGAATTCTTTAACAGTCATGTAGTCAGCAAACATTTGTGTTGGGTGTTCTGCATCGGTTAAACCGTTTCAAACTGGAACACCTGAGTATTTAACTAAAGCGTCAACATCTGATTGTTTGAAACCACGGAATTCAATACCGTCATACATTTGACCTAAAACAGCCGCTGTATCTTCGATTGATTCTTTTTTACCAAAGTTTGAACCAGCTGGTCCGATGTAAGTACATGAAGCACCTAAATCAGCTGCAGCCACTTCAAAAGCACAACGTGTTCTAGTTGAGTCTTTTTGGAACAAAATAACAATGTTCTTTCCAACTAATGGACGGTTGTTAACATGTAAACCTTGTTGTTTTGATCTTTTAAGATCCATAGCTAAATCTAAAACATAGTTAACTTCTTCTGTTGTGAAGTTTAATGCTGAATCTAAACTACGGCCTAATAAATTAATTGGCATATTTCTCCTTTTTTATCTTATAAATTTGCAATTTAACAAAAAGTTAAATAAATGTCTTTTGTCTTTATAAGTGAATAGAGATTAAATTATTATTAATTGAAATTATTTAACATCTTCTCTTACTAATGGCATTGACATACATCTAGCTGAACCCATACCTAATGATAATTGGTTACCTTCGAATGAAAGAACTGTAACACCAGCAGCTCTTAAAGCAGCTTCTGTTTTAACATTTCTTGAATAACCAACAACAACGCCTGGAGCTATTGTTAAGTAGTTTGTACCATCAAAGTGTGTTTCGATATCGATATCTAATTGTGTAGCGTCTTTACCTGCAATAGGGATAAGAATTGGTTTTTCGCCAATGATGCTTTCTAATACTTCAGCTAATGGTTTGTTTGTTTCAACCATTTCGATTGGTTTAGATAAATCGATTTCTCAAACTTTTAATACTGATAACATGTTTGGTGAGTATAAGAATTTGTTCTTATCTACCATTGTCAATCATGTATCTAAGTGCATTAAGTTTGGCATTGGTGGCACATTAATTGCAACGATTTTCTTGAATTGAGCTTCTTTGTTGTCTTGAATGTGTTTTGCAATTGTGATAATTGCTTCTTTGTTAGTTCTTTCACTAACACCAATTACTAATGTATCTTTGTTGTAGATGAATACGTCTCCACCTTCGATGCTTCCGTTGTCTAAACGGTCAAATCAGTGAGGTGTTTTCTTGTATTCTGGGTGAATGCTAAAAATGAATTCAGCAAAAATTGTTTCTCTTTTTCTAACAACGTATTTCATGTTGTTTAATGAAATACCATTACCTGCTGATGCAAATGGATCACGGGTAAAGTATAAGTTAGGCATTGGGTCAACAATTAATTCTACTTCTGATTCTACATTTAATTCTTGTTTGCTTACACCAGCCATCATGGTTCTTACCATTTTAACTGGTTCACCTTGCATTGATAAAATGTAGTTTTTAACTTTTGCTCTCATGTCTTTTGAAAGCACAGGAGTAGCTTCATCTAAATATTTTTCAATGAATGCTTCTTTTTCTGCTTCTGAAGCATAATGTTTATATGTTTCAGCAACAAGATCTGATAATTGAATGGTTTTAATTCCACGATCTTGTAATATTTTTAAGAAACTTTTGTGCTCTTGAATAGCAGCACTTGGTTCCAAAATAGCTGAGAATAATAATTCATCAAGACGACTTGGGGCAATACGCCTAATTTCGTCTCCTGGGGTGTGAACTAAAACTTCTTTTAGCACACCAATTTCACTATAAACGTTGATTTTACTCACGAATTTCTCCTTGTAAGAATAAGATTTTTTTGAAATAGGTCAATCCAATAAGTGATTAACCTGCTTATATTATATAAGGTTTTTTATTATATATTTATGCTTTAATATTAAATATAGTGCCTTTAATTAGCAAAAAAGTTAATTTTTCTATTAAAAAAATAAGTAAAAAGCATTTTTTGCATTTTTAATTAACATAAATTTTTACATTAAATTAAATTAAAAAGTGCTTTTTTACTATAAAAATAACAATAAATTAGGATTTTTGTTAAATTTCTTAGCTTTTGTCAAACTTCTAGTCTTTTGTTTGTTAAAATAAGCCTATTAATCAAAAAGTTGTTTTTAATAGCTTTTTTATAACAAAAAATAGCTTTTTGTATTTTTAGGAGGAATAATGCATCAAAAATACGATTTGATAATCATTGGTTGAGGCAAAGGTGGTAAAACTATTGCAGCTCAATTACCAAATAACTATAAAATAGCAATAATTGAAAAAGATCCTTTAATGTTTGGCGGTACATGTATTAACGTTGGTTGTTTACCAAGTAAAGCTTTTGTTTACCAAGCTAAAATCTTTAATAAAACATACAAAAATCAAAATATTAAATGAAAAGTTAACCAAAAAGCTTATGAAAAAGCGTTGAACCATAAGCAAAATTTTGTTAAATTTTTAAATCAAGCAAATTACAATGTTTTAGCCAATAAAGAAAATGTAGATATTTATATTGGGCAAGCACAATTTAGCGGAAATAATTCTGTTAGAGTTAATAATCAAGAATTGATTGCTAATAAAATAATTATTAATACAGGTTCAAAAATTCGTAAATTAACATTAAATGAAGATCAAGATCAAAGAAATATTATCTATAGTGAACAAGCATTGAATTTAGCAAAATTACCAAAAAGATTATTGATTATTGGTGCTGGTTTTATTGGTTTAGAATTTGCTTCTTATTTTGCTAATTTTGGTACTAAAGTTACAATTTTGCAACATGATAATAATTGATTAATTAATGAAGATGAAGAAGATAAAAAACAAATTTTAGAAGCCTTAAACAGACAAGGTATTGAAATAAAATTTTCTGCGCAACTAAAACAATTAATTAAACATAAAACAAAAACCAAAGTTAACTATATGGTTGAAAACGACATTTTTACAGATGTTTATGACAAAATATTAGTTTCAATTGGTAGAATACCAAATACCGATAATTTAAACTTAGATAAAGTGAATGTAGAAACTAATGCTAAACAAGAAATAATAGTTAATGATTTTTTACAAACAACAAAAGAAAATATTTTTGCACTTGGTGATGTAAAAGGTGGACCATTTTTCACATATATTTCATTAGATGATTCGAGAATTATCTTGCCACAGTTATTAAACCAAAATAGTAATTATTCACTAAAAGATAGATACTTAATTCCTCAAACAACGTTTATTTCTCCAGAATTCGCTAGAGTTGGTTTAAATGAAAAACAAGCCAGAGAACAAAATATTGAATATGTTGTCAAAAACATTCTAGCTAACAAAATTCCCAAATCACATGTTATTGGTGAATTAAACGGCTTTTTTAAAGTACTTTTAGACAAAAACGATCAAATCATTGGAGCTTCAATTTTGCTAGAAGAAGCTAGTGAAATAATTAATCTTTTAGCTTTAGCTATTAAACAAAAAATTAAATTTAGCGAATTAAAAAACTTTATTTACACACACCCAACGTTTACTGAAACATTGAATATTCTTTAATATAATTTATTTATTAGAACTTTTAGGTGGTTATTAATGAATAATGAATATGTAAATTACTATTTTAAAGTTGTTGAACAACTTCTAAAAAAATATAATCAAATACCAACTGCTTACAAAGATTTAAAAATTTCTAATATTGTTGGCAAAAATTACAAAGTTAATGGTAATTGAAAATATCACCGTCACCACATTGAAGAAATTTTTCTCTCTGGCGCTTTTTTACAGAGTGATAAGGAACATTATGCTCAAGGCTTGTCATTAGTCGTTTCAATTGAAGAACACAGTTTTTTACATTATTTAATTGTAAATGCTGGCTTAACGGAGCCAAATGATGGCATGTTAATGTCTATTTCATTGACACAATGAGATACATGAGCAAAAGAGTTTTGCAAAATCTATAATATTCCTTATGATCCGTGTTGAACTAAAAAATTAACTCACTATGGTAAAATGACTTTTTAATTAAAGTAATAAATTCACCGATAAGTCAGTTTCATAGTCTAATTGGTAAATTTAAGAATCGCCTACTAGGCGATTTTTTTGCACAAAAAAATATCCACTTAAGGATATTTAATTATTTTTGTTTTAATAATTCAGCTAAATAGACGCCAGTTCATGAGTTAGGATTAGCAACTATTTGTTCAGGAGTTCCTGTAGCAATAATTTTTCCACCATTAATTCCGCCTTCTGGCCCTAAATCAATAATATAATCAGCTGTTTTAATTACATCTAAATTATGTTCAATAACTAAAACAGTATCGCCACTATCAACGATTCTATTCAAAACTTCTAATAAGTTTGCTACATCATATGAGTGTAAACCAGTTGTTGGTTCGTCCAAAACAAACAATGTTTTTCCAGTTGCTTTCTTTTGCAAGTAAGTAGCTAATTTAACTCTTTGCGCCTCACCACCAGATAAAGTTGTTGAAGATTGACCTAATTTAATATAACCTAAACCAACATCATGTAAGGTTTGAAGTTTAGCTACAATATTAGCTCTAGCTTGGAAAAACTCAATTGCTTCATCAACTGTCATATTTAAGACATCTGAAATATTGCGATTATGATATTTAATTTCTAATGTTTCACGATTGTATCTTGCGCCATCACATTCATCGCAAGTAATATAAACATCTGGTAAAAAGTGCATTTCTATTTTAATTGAACCATCGCCTTGGCATTTTTCACATCTTCCACCTGGTACATTAAATGAAAATCTTGATTTTTGATATGCTCTAACTCTTGATTCTTCAGTTGAAGCAAAAATGTCGCGAATATCATCAAAAACACTTGTATAAGTAGCCGGATTTGACCTTGGAGTTCTACCAATTGGACTTTGTGAAACAGGAATAACCTTATCAATTAAATGAGTATTTTTAAAAGTTTTAAATTTACCAACTTTAACATTTGTAGCACTTTTAGATAAATATTTGGTTAGTCCATTGACCAAAATATCATTAATTAAGGTACTTTTACCACTTCCACTTAATCCAGTCACAGCAATAAATTTACCTAATGGAATTTTTACATCAACATTTTTTAAGTTATTTTCAGCAGCTCCATGAATTTCTAATACTTTGCCATTGCCACTGCGACGACTTTTTGGTACTTCAATTTTTCTTTCGCCACTTAAATATTGACCAGTAATAGATGCCTTATTATTAATAATATCTTGAACACTGCCTTGAGCAACTACTTCGCCTCCATGGATTCCGGCTTTTGGGCCTATATCGACAATATAATCTGCAGCTTTAATAGTATCTTCATCATGTTCAACAACAATTAAAGTATTACCTATATTAACCATATTTTTTAAAGTAGCAATCAAACGATCATTATCTCTTTGGTGCAAACCAATTGAAGGTTCGTCTAAAACATATAAAACACCAGTTAAATTTGAACCAATTTGAGTAGCTAATTTGATTCTTTGGCTTTCGCCTCCAGATAAAGTTTCAGCATTTCTAGATAAAGTTAAATAATTCAAACCAACATTTTCTAAAAATGACAAACGATTAACTAATTCACTAGTAATTAAGGCAGAAATGGTTTTTTCTTCATCAGTCAAATTAAGTTTTTCTAAATTAATTAAAGCATCATGAACGCTCATTTGAGCAAAATCATTAATATTAAAATTATTAATTTTGACCGCTAAAGCATATTCATTTAAACGTGAGCCATGACAAACTTTACATTGAAAAGTTCCCATGTAACGTTTCAACCATTCACGGATTTTTTCGCTTGTTGTATCCATATATTGGCGTTCAATTTTGTTTAAAATTCCTTCAATATATTTATTTCTTCTTACGCGATTGCCGCTACTTGAAACTAAAACATAGTCAATTTCTTCTTTAGAACCATATTTAATTATTTCAATTTGTTCATCGCTTAAATCTTCTATTGGAGTGTTTAAATCAATATTGTAATATTTACACAAAATTTCAAATTCTTGTCATTCTAAATTTTGTGTTCCTACAGTATTTTCAAAAATTTTGATAGCACCTTGATTAATTGTTCTTCATTTGTCAGGTACTAAAGCATCATAATCAGCTTTTAAATCAACACCTAGTCCTTTACATGAATTACACATTCCAAAAGGCGAGTTAAATGAAAATAGTCTAGTTTCAATATTTGGCATTTCAAAATCTTTATATAAACATGAATGTAATTTTGAAAAAGTTTTTGAAAAACCATCTGTTGTTTCAACTTTAATCAAACCTTTACTATATTCAATACCAACATTAATTGCTTCAGCAATCCGATTGTGATTTTCTTCATTTAAAACTAGTCTATCAACCACAATATCAATTGTATGTTTGATATTTTTTTCTAAATCGATTTGCTCATCTAAACTTCTAATTTCGCCATCAACTTTGATTCTTAAAAAGCCTTCTTTTCTTAATTTTTCAATTAATTTAGCAAATGTGCCTTTTTCTCCATCAACAATTGGAGCTAAAATATAAAGTTTTGAACCTTCAGGTAATTTAAAAATCGAATTGATGATGTCTTTATTAGTTTGCGTGGTAATCGGAATGTTGTGAGTTGGACAATATGGAATCCCGATTCTGGCAAAAAGCAATCTAAAATAATCGTAAATTTCAGTTACTGTGCCAACAGTTGAACGTGGATTGTTATGAGTAGTTTTTTGTTCAATTGAAATTGAAGGGCTTAAACCTTCAATCGAATCAACATCAGGCTTACTTGTCCCACCTAAAAACATTCTGGCATAACTGCCTAAACTATCAACATAACGCCTACGTCCTTCTTCATAAATTGTATTAAAAGCCAAAGACGATTTACCAGAGCCACTTAAGCCGGTAAAGACAATTAATTTGTTCTTAGGGATGCTTAAAGAAACATTTTTTAAATTATTTTCTCTAGCACCTTTAATAATTATTTCTTCTTTTGCTGCCATATTATTTTCCGTTTCTTCTTATTTTGTTTAATTTGCTTCTAATTCTAAAATTGTGTCACGAAGTTCAATTGCTCTTTCATAATCAAGCTCTTTTGATGCTTGATTCATTTGTTTTCTTAATTCTGCAATTAATTCTTGTTTGCTTAATTTGGTTTTATTTTTCTTCTCATCTGTATTTAAGAATGTTTGAACATCATTAATTAAGTCATTATTGTCACGAATAGGTTCTGGAATGGGTTTTTGGATTGTTTGGGGAATAATATTGTGTTTTAGATTGTATTCAATTTGTAATTTACGCTTGAATTCGTTATCTTCAATAGTTTCGCGCATACTTTGAGTTATTTTATCTGCGTACATAATTACTCTACCATTGGCATTACGCGCTGCACGACCAACTATCTGAATTAAACTATTTGTTGATCTTAAAAAACCTTCTTTATCCGCATCTAACACAATGATTAAACTAACTTCTGGCAAGTCAATTCCTTCTCTTAATAAGTTAATTCCAATAACCGTGTCATAAGTACCGACTCTTAATTTTCTTAAAATGGTATTACGCTCAAAAGTTTTATGTTCCGAGTGAATATATGCAATTTTTTCGCCTTTTTCCAAGAAATAGCGAGTCAATTCTTCTGCTAATCTTTTGGTTGTTGCTAAAACAAGGGTTCTTTCTTTTTTAGCTTTTTGTTTTTGTAACTCGTCATAAATGTCTTCAACTTGACCTTTTGTACTTCTAACTTCAATTAAAGGATCTAATAAACCTGTTGGACGAATGTATAAAGGCGTAATAACTCCATAGGTCTTATCAAGTTCATATTCAGCGGGAGTAGCTGAAATATAAATTGTTTGAAAATCAAAAGCACTTTCAAACTCTTCAAGTTGTAAGGGACGATTATCAAGAGCAGAAGGCAAACGGAATCCATATTCAACCAAAGTTTCTTTTCTAGCTCGATCACCACGGTACATAGCAGCTAATTGTGGCATCATCATGTGTGATTCATCAATAATTAAAATCGGATTTTTGCCTTTAAAATAGTCTAATAAGGTATAAGGCCTTTGCCCTGGCATTCTTCTGTCCATGTATAATGAATAATTTTCAATCCCTGAACAAACACCGAATTGATCTAAAGAATCTAAATCTTTTTCAGTTCTTTCTTTAATTCTTTGTGCTTCTAATAATTTGTTATTTTTTTCAAAAAAATCCACTCGGTCATCTAATTCGAATTTTATTCTTTCACAAGCTTCTTCAATAATATCTCTTGAGACTGTATATGCTTTAGCAGGGAAAATTATTCTACGATTTACTTTTTCGACAACATTTCTTGATAAAGGATCAACCAAAGCAATATTGTCAATTTCATCACCAAAAAATTCAATTCTGATAATGTAGCTATCATCATCTGGCGGTCTAACAAAAACAGTATCGCCTTTTGAGCTAAATGAAGCTAATGGTAAATCTAACTCATTTCTTTGGTATTGCATAATAACTAATCGTCTTAAAAATTCTTCCCGCTTAATTTGCATACCAACTTCAATATCTCAAAAGTTCTCTTGATATCATTCAGGGTTTAAAGCGCCATAAATTGCTGAAACCGAAGCCACAATAATTGTGTCGTTACGTGTTAAAACTGAGTTAATTGCTGATAATCTCATTGCATCTAATTCAGCATTAGTTTGTGATACTTTTTCACTATATGAATCACTTGCCACATGATAATATTCAGGTCTATAATAATCAAAATATGAAACAAAATATTCAACTCTGTTATTTGGAAAAAAGCCTTTTAATTCTGTATAAAGTTGCGAAGCTAAAGTTTTATTATGTGACAAAACTAAAATAGGACGATCGAATTCTTTAATTACATTAGCAATAGTAAAAGTTTTACCTGAGCCAGTTATCCCTTTTAAAACTTGAGCTTTAACTCCATTTTTAATATTGTCAACTAACTCTTTAATTGCTTGTGGTTGATCACCCGCTGGTTGATATTTAGAAACTAAATTGAATTGATGTTTTTTCATGTGTATTATTATATATTAGTATTAATTTTGGTTATATTATATTAATTTGCAAATTAATTTTAATTTCAATTAACTTAGACCGTAGCTGTTTGAAAGATTTGTCTTGATTGTTCAATCACTGATTAATGAAACTAACATAAGATCAAATTTAAAAAAATCAAGTAAAACAATTGAACCATGATTTTCATGTTCCAAAATTTTGCTAAATTGTGAAATTGCTAAAACAAAAACAAAATCATCGAACAATTTAGCATTAGCCACTTTTTTAACAAAACATGCTAAAGTTTTTTCAACATTTATATTCTCCTTTAATGTGAATTGATTGAAACGACCAAAAAGACTGTTTCATAGGCTTTTTAATCAATTAACAAACAGCGAAATACATAAAAATTTGCTGTTTTTTACTTATTTTTGTTGTCAATGTTGGTTTTCAAGATGTTTAAAAATGCTTCTTGTGGCACTTCGACAGTGCCTAACATTTTCATTCTCTTTTTACTTTTTTTGTTTCTTTAATAATTTTTGTCTTCTAGTTACATCACCTCCATAAAGTTTAGCAGTAACGTCTTTACGATAAGCTTTGATTGTTTCTCTAAAAATAACTTTTTTTACCCTAAATTTCCTAGTTTAAAGCTCATTTTTATAATTTTTAACCTTTTCTACTTGATTATATATATATATAATTAAAGAAAAGAAAGTAATAAAAATAAGGGGTATAAAATGAAAAAGTTTTTTTGTTTATCAAGTTTAATTGTTAGCTTATCTTTACCTCTTGTTGCTGCTAATTGCAACAAGACTACAGGCAATCAAACTAAACCAACAAATCCGGTAGAAAATATAATTTATGAAAAAAATTTAATTTTTGAACCATTTTTTGATGACTTAAAAGATTCAGCAACTAATGAATTTCCTTCAATCTTTGTTTCAAGAAATGCTGCTCAATATTTTATTTCAAGTTTTATTCAACTTGTTGGACAACTTGAATTATCAAAAAATGATCAATCAATAACAAATAAGAACATGTTTTTGATTGATCACAATGTTTGACAATATGAAAATCGTGAGCTTGATGCCACTAATCAAAGATTTAATTTGAATTATTTATTAAATTCATATGGCGATAAACATTTGAAGCAAAATGGAAAATTAGAAGTTTTTGAAAACACTAAGTATTTGGATCCTTCTTCTGATACAAATTATCTTGTTTTCCCTAGAACAGTAAGTGAAATTGAAAATTACTTGAAAGAATATTTAGACTCAGGAGTTTCTAAGTTTGATTTCTACATCCCTGATATTTCTTTAATTGGAATGGATAAAACCGTTCGTGACTGAATTATTAAAAGAGCTAATAAAATAGTTATTTTAAGTGATGGTAATGCTCAACCTTATAAATTTATTCGTGATAAATATTTGACTTGAGTTGAAAAACAAAAAACTTTCTATAGTAAAGAAGAATTAATCGCCAAATGAATAGAGTTTCAAAATTCAAATAATGAAAATCTTACACTAGACTGGAGATATTTTTTAACTCTAACTGACAAATTTAAAATTTACAATTTAGATTCGTCATATATTGATGCCCTTAATCAAGATTTGGAAAATAAAGGATTTGGGTGAGCTAAATTGAATATTAATCAATATCCTTTAACTCCAACCGCTTTTTATTCATATTTCCCTGAAATTGGTGAAAAGTTTATTGAACAATTTAATAAAGTTAATAATTTAGAAAACAAAACATTTTTAGACTTTATTGTAAAAGGTCAAAATAATTACGATCCAAATAAGAAAAACCTTATATTTATGGGGTCTTCATTATTTAGACACAACGAAAAAGATGGTCGTTGAAGATTAAGTTACCAACAATATGCTCTAGATGAAATTCGTTCATTTTTCAATAAGGTGCATGAATTGTACCCAAGAAGTGAATACAATTATTTCTTTAAATTACATCCAGTTTATAACATCGAACAATCAGTTGAATATATCAATATGATATTAGGAGAAAATAGCGATGATTATGCACTAATTTTAAATTCTCAAATTGCTTGAGAAAACATGCTGGCAGTTGATTTTACTAATTTAAGAAATAATAAATCAATTCTTTTTGATAGCAATAAACATTCCAAAACAGAGTTATATGGACTTCAAGCTACCACAACAACTATTTTATCTACAATGACTTTTTTAAAAACTGAATTAAAATGAAATGATGACAAAATTAAAAGTTTTGTAGATATTCAAAATTTCCCACTTTCAAATAAATTTAATATTATTACTAGGGATATTGAATATAAAGATGATGACAAAGGTTTTGAAGCCAACAAAGAAAAAATGAATGATGTTTATAAATACTTTATTAATTCTGGTTCATTCCCAAATCAAAATGAATGAATTGATATGAGAGCATTTTTAAAAAGAACTAAATAATTAAATGTTAAAAATATAAAACGAATACCTCTATAAAATAGAAGTATTCGTTTTTTATACTAAATTTCTAACTTGGAAACTCGGGTTTTATAATCATAATAACTTGAAAAAAGTTCAAGTCATTCATGTTGTTTAAGCTGTCTCATATATTCTCCTATACAAAAAACACGAAATATGAATTGCCCATATTCCGTGTCCCAGTTTAATTTGCCGTTTTTTACTTATTTTTTGTTGTCAATGTTGGTTTTCAAGATGTTTAAAAATGCTTCTTGTGGCACTTCGACAGTACCTAACATTTTCATTCTCTTTTTACCTTCTTTTTGTTTCTTTAATAATTTTTGACGTCTAGTTACATCACCACCATAAAGTTTAGCAGTAACGTCTTTACGATAAGCTTTGATTGTTTCTCTAGCAATAACTTTATTGCCAATTACTGCTTGAACGGGCACCTCAAAGTTTTGTCTTGGAATTTCAGCTTTCAATCTTTCGCATAAATCTCTAGCTCTTGGATAAGCCAAATCTCTTTGTGTAATAATTGAAAAAGCATCAATTTTATCTTTATTCAATAGAATATCAACTTTTACCAAATCGCTTTCTTTATAGCCTATTACGTCATATTCAAATGATGCATAACCTTTTGATAAACTTTTAAGACGGTCAAAGAAATCAATTACTATTTCTGCTAAAGGCATTTCATAAATTAATTTAGCACGGTTGTCATCAATGTATTCTAAATCTTTGTAAATACCACGTTTGTTTTGGCAAAGCTCCATAATATTGCCAATGTATGTTGAAGGTAAAATTACCGTTGCTAAAATATATGGTTCTTCAATATATTTGATGAAAGTACGATCAGGCAATAAAGATGGGTTTGAAATCATTTCTACTTCACCATTAGTCATATGAACCTTGTATTCAACAGAAGGTGATGTAGCAATAATGCCAATTTTGTATTCTCTATTAAGCCTTTCTTGCAAGATCTCCATATGAAGCATACCTAAAAAACCTACACGAAAACCAAAACCCAAAGCCTTTGAAGTTTCTTGTTCTCAAGTTATTGAGCTATCACTTAAAGCAATTTTTTCTAAACTTTCTTTAAGTTCCATGTAATCTCTGGTATCAACTGGATAAAAACCTGTAAAAACAACTGGTTGTTTTTTCTTATAGCCTGGTAAAGGTTCTAAAGCCGGATTATCAATTGTGGTGATTGTATCACCCACATGAACTTCTCTAGCATCACGAATTGTTGCGGCAACTCAACCAACTTCTCCAGCTTCTAAAAAGGCTTTTTTAGTTTCTTTAGGATTTCTAACCCCTAATTCAGCTACATGGTATTCTTGATTATTTGACATAAATTTGAATTTTTCACCAGTGTGCAATTTACCTTGAAAAATTCTCACAAGCATAATTACGCCACGATATTCATCGAAGTATGAATCAAAAATTAAAGCTCTTAATGGTGCATTGTCATCAGCATTCTTTGGCTGCGGAACATAATTTTCAATAGCTGTTAAAACTGCTTCGCAGTTAAAACCGGTTTTTGCAGAAATAGCAACTGCATTTTCTGTTGATAAACCAATAACTTCTTCAATTTCTTTCTTAGTTCTTTCAATATCAGCAGAAGGCAAATCAACTTTATTAATTATTGGAATAATTTCTAAATTATTTTCTAAAGCTAAATAAACATTAGCTAAAGTTTGGGCTTCAATACCTTGTGTAGCATCAACAAGTAATAGTGCCCCTTCCGAAGCTGCTAATGAGCGAGAAACTTCATAGGTAAAATCAACGTGTCCAGGAGTGTCAATCAAGTGAAAAATATAATCTTTATATTTAATTTGTACTGCATTTAACTTGATTGTGATTCCTCTTTCTCTTTCTAAATCCATCTGATCGAGAAATTGATCATCCATATCATGTTGGCTAACTGTGTTAGTTAATTCTAAAATTCTGTCAGCTAAAGTGCTTTTGCCATGATCGATGTGGGCAATGATTGAAAAATTGCGAATTTTTGATTTGTCCATATTATCACCATTAATTTATATTTATTATTATAATTACTAATAATAATACAATAAAAGTAAAAAATGCTTTAAAGGAAGATTATGAAAATAGAAATAACCACTGGTCATACTAATAAAAGTTTTAAAGATAATGACTTATTTATACAAGAAAAAGTAAAAACTGGTTTTAATCATAATTTAAATTATGAGTTGCTTAAACAGTTCGATTTTGTGCCACAATTAATTAAAAATTCTAATACCGAATTAATCTGAAAATTTATTGAAGGTCAAGTACCAAAACCAAACTCTCAAAACTTAAAACAAATCGCTTTAAACCTTAAAGAACTTCATAATTCAAAATTAAATTTTCCTAAATCAAACCATCAAGCAAGAGTTGAAAAATATTTAGAAATTCTTAAGCAAAAAAACATTAATTTAGCAATTGTTGAAAACTTAAAACCTTTTGTTTTTGAACTTTTAAAAAACAATCAAAATAAATGACCATTGCATAATGATCTTTGATTAAACAACATGATTTTAGATTCAAAAGATAAGCTATGAATAATTGATTGAGAATATTCAACAATGGGAGATGTTAATTTCGAATTAGCCTATTTTATAGAGGCTTCCGCTTTAGATGACGTTCATACACAGTATTTTTTAACTATTTATCAAGACTATGATTATTTAAAAGTTTTAAAAAATAGAATCTTTGTAAATTACTTAGTTATACTTTGAGTTAATGCGCAAGATGTTTTACATTTTCCATACGAACCATTTATTGAAAAAATAAATTCTTTATTAGAAATTTTGAAAGAGTATGAAAACAGATAGTATTTGTCTGTTTTTTCTTTATTTTTCTAATTAGGCTATGAAATAGACTTTTTGGAAAAATTATTTTATAAAAACACCCATTAAATTTAACAAAATTAATATTGTCTTTATATCATAATTTTATTTATACTAGCAAGTGAGAAACATAAAAAAAATGGACAAACCATTTATTAGTTTGTGCCATTTAAAGTTTTTAATTTTCTATAAACCTTTTAATCTTTTTAACATTTCATTGTCAAAAACTTTAACAAATTCAGTAATTAAATCCAATGTTGCTTGAATGTCTCTAAGTGATGCAACGCCAATTGGTGAGTGTAAGTATCTTTGCGGAATTGATAAAGTAATAGTAGGAACTCCACCTTGGCCATATTGCAATTCACATCCATCTGTACCGCCACCTTCAGCAATATATTTATAAACAGGAATGTCGTGTTTTTTAGCTAATTCAACTAAGATTTCAACTAATTTTGGATCGGTTAAAACTTGCGAATCTTGCATTAATAAAGCAACACCATCACCTAATTTTGGAGTACCTTTTGGTGCTCCTGTTGTATCGTGCGAAGCACCTGTGTCGATTGCAAATGCTACATCAGGATTGATAATTGAAACAGAAGTTTTAGCACCCCTTGTTCCAACTTCTTCTTGTACTGTACCAACAATGTATGTTTCATTTGGTAAATCTAAATCTTTAACAGTATTTGCCAAAAAGTCAATAACCGTAACTCCAGCACGATTATCCATTGCTTTACCAGCAATTAAATCATTTGGCATGTCAATAGCTTCGCCTGACATATAAACTCTATCACCAATTTCAATACCAAATTTTATTGCTTCATCTTTATTTTTGAAACCACAATCTACATACAATTCTTTAGTTGTTGGCACTTTAGAAACATTTTCTCTGCCCATAATATGAATTGATGTATGTCCAAAAATTCCATAAATAGCTTGTTGATCACTGTTTTTAACAACTTTAGCTTTTGTTCCAATAACAGCGGCTGGTCAAATTCCGCCAACTACAGATAATAATAAATTACCATTGTCTTCAATTGATCTAACTAAATAACCCACTTCATCCATGTGAGCTGCAATCATGATTTTAGGTGTATTTGGTTTGCTTTTTGTTTTAATAATTAATGAACCAAAACCATCTCTGTAGTGCTCTAAATTAGGGCTTTGTGTGTTTTGTTTTAAGGCTTGCGCAACTGGTTCTTCATAACGACTAATCGCTTCAATTGCCATGTATTCTTTTAATCTTGTGGCTAATTTTGTATATTTTGACATTATGCCTCCTTATTTTTTATTTTAATGTCTATAGTATATTTAATTATAAATAAAAGCACGATTTCAATCGTGCTTTTTATGTAATTAAATTAAGCCTAATTCTTTAAGAGCTAAATATGCTCCGTCTTTTTCAACTGGCAATGCATGCATTTTAGTAATTTCTTTAATATATGGTTCATGTTCGCCTAAACCGACACTAAAAGCAGCATTTTTTAACATTTCAAAATCATTAGTGCTATCGCCAAAAGTGATTAAGTTCTTTTTAGCATCTAAGTTTAAATGTTTAGCTAATCAAGTTAAAGCATTAAATTTAGTTACACCAACCGGAGTAACAAAAACCCCTTTGTTTCATTTTGAACTTACTTCAAGTGGTAAATTATTTTCTTGAATAACTTTGGTTATATATGCTTCTAATCTATTAGTCGCTTCTTGGTTGTATGAACCTAAAGTAATGATATGAATGTGTTTTGGATCAATTTTAGCAAAATCCATTGGCACCAATTTAGCTTGATGTGGAGTTAAAAATCATGTATTTTTATTAATTCCTGGTGAATGATAACATCAATTTAAATCAGTTACTGTAAAGCTTTCTAAGTCAGCAAATTTTTTACTTGGATCATAATTAGCGAAGCTGTCTTTGCCAAATAAAGCTTCATATAAAATTGCCATATGTTCTAATTTAACAGCGTTTTCGTAAATTATTTCTGCTTTTTGAATATCGTAAACAAACATACCGTTGGCGCCTATAAAATAGTTAGCTTCCGGAATTTGGGTTAATAAGTTTCCGATAGTAATAAATTCTCTGGCAGTTGAAATAATTGAATATATTCCATTTTTTTGCAAATCTTTAAACATTTGTTTAATGCCATCACTGAAAGTTGGATTACCAAATGGCAAAATGGTTCCATCAACATCGAAAGCAGCCATTTTAATATTGGTTTTTAGGTCTTTTTTGAGTTCTTCGTTCATAAATTATCCTTTAATAATCGATTAATTTATTACCGAAAAGTTTTTGAACTTTAATTTCACCATGAGCATATTTAACTATACCTAAAATCTCATTAGGCAACTGCTCATCAATAATAAATAAATCAATTGGGTTGTTAAATTGTAATTTTTTGATTAAATTAAGCCCTTTTTTCAATCTAGAAATTTCGCGCTTTTTTAAAGGTAAAAAATCTAATTTCAAAGCGGGTGCACTATTAATTTTAACAAATTCATTATTATTTAATAATGAAATATCAAAATTAGAAATCATGGTTCTTTGCAAAGCAATTAAGTGGCCGAAAGTATTTAAATAAATTGCCAAATCATTTGCTAACGAACGAATAAATGCGCCATTTGAAACTGTTAAAGCAATTTGTAATTGTTGTTTGTCTTCGTCAAAAGCTAGAACTTTTACTTGGCTTACTTCAATGTTTTGGGGCTTTAATTCAACAGATTTATTTTCACGAGCCAATTGATAACTTCTTGTACCATTAATCTTTTTAGCACTATAAATAGGCGGAATTTGGCTTTTTTGTGCTAATAGTCAACTTTCAACTAACGATACATCTTTGTTAGTAATTTTTTTGTTTGATTGATTAATAATTTCACCCATTAAATCATATGTGTCTGTTTGCAAGCCAAATTGAATAGTTGCAATATATGATTTAGTTTTATTTTCAATATATGAAATTAACTTGGTGTCTTCGTCAGTGGCTAAAAGTAATAAACCTGTTGCAAATGGATCTAATGTGCCAGTGTGCCCGATTTTTTTGATATTTTGTTTTTTGGCAAAATCATTAATTGCTTTAAATGAACTTATTCCAGCTGGCTTATTGAGTAAAAAAAACATAATTCTCCTTTGTCTAATTAGACTATAAAAAAGCTATTTTAAGCAATTAAGCAAAAATAGCTGTGGTGTAATTTTCGCCATAGACTTCAATTAATCTTTCTTTATATGAAGTCTTTTGATATTGATATTTCGTTTTGTTGCGACCATCAATTAAATTAAATGGATAAATCATTCCAGTTGTACCTCACATTGGTACCTCTTGACTAAATGGCGCTATTAACATAGTATGATTAGTTTCTCATTTATTTTCATCATTAAGATAAACAATTGCATCACTTTTTAATGAACCGAACAAAACTCCAATTGGCAAACCATCTTGATTAATAACTAATGATCCGCTAGCACCACCATGAATTTTGGTTCTTTGGGAACTTTGATATGCCATTCCATAATAATATGGTAGATCTTCACCATTAAACTGATTGCCATGATCAGCAACAGCAGCGTTATGTAACTCATTCATTAATAATCAATATTGTTTATGACTAATTCAATCAGAGCGATCTAATGTATTAAAATCTTGATCCATAACATTATAGAATGTACCAACAACTGTGTTAGTTGATGTTTTTATTAAAGGATGACCATAAGCATAAATGGCATGGGGTTTATAATAGTAATTATAAATTTCGTTTTCGCCATATTCATAGTACTTTGTGATAAATTTGTCAACTTGCTCTGCTTTATTTCAAGTTGTAATTTCATTAACTGATTTCTCATTCAAACCAATTATATTGTTGCGTAATTCTCAAACCGAAGAATAGTCTAATGAAGCATATGGTAATTTTTGGTCATTCATTGATAATTTATTAGTTTTAACTTTTTCAAGTGTTTTATCAATTTCGGCAATACCTGTTAAAAGTCTTTTAGCTATTGCTAGAGCATCGGGATTTCTCAAGTTTCATTCATTGAAATTCACATCTCATTCAATTACAGCAAAATCGGCATAATATGAACGATCATGCTTAGAATAAACTTCATCTTTCATAAAATTACGGGCTAAAAAGAAATTTCTTGGGAACTTGTTAACATCATTTATTCTATAAAAATTATATGATTTACCATTTGCGTCGGAAATATTGTTATTAATACCAAAAATTATTGATGTTATTTGATTTTCGCGATTAGGTTGTTTGTAGATTTCATAATCATTTGAGCTGTATAGTTCAACAGCAACGTGATGATTTGTTCCGAAAAAGAATTTATATTCTCTATCACTTATTTTTTTATAATCAAGCATTCAAATTGTGCCAGCTGTTGTTGTGTCATTATCGAAAACAGTTAAAAATGAAAATGTTCTATTTTTAATAGATTCTAAATATTGCAAATTGGTGTCATATTTGAAATATTCAGGTTCGCCATAATTGTAGCGATTAGCTTCCGGATGAACTTCATAATATTCAGCCGCTGTTCTTATTGAATTATCTCTTGGTTCATCAACGGTTTCATTATCAGGGTTATCAATCGATTCATCATTTGAACCATTATCAATTGAAGGATCGGGATTATTTGTTTCAGAAATTGGTTCATTAGGCTTTTCAGGAACTTCTGGGTGCTCTGGGGTTGAATCAATTGGCAAATTAATTTCTTTATTATTATCTTCAGGAATATTGCTTGTTTTATCATCAACTTCTTTATCGTCATTTTCAGAAGGTGTTTCTTTTTGAATAACAACTATTTTTATTGTTTTATTTGAGCTAAAATCAACAATTTTTTCTGCTTCATCACTTAAAGCAAAACCATTAGGAACCAATGTTGAAATATCATAATTTTCTAATTCAGTTTTCTTTAATCTTAATGGCAATTTAATAATTGTTTGATCTTGAGAATTAACAAAAATTAATTCAACATTTTCTTTTCTATCTTGCTTAACAATACATGAATAAGTCGCTAATGGAGCAACTGCCAGTGATGTTAAAGTGCCTAATTTAAATATTTTTTTTCAGTTCATTATTTACACCTGTTCTTATTTAAACTAATTTTATTATCTTCTAATTAATTTGATATTTATATTTAGATTAATTTTAGGTTTATTGATTTAAATAGCAAAAAATCTACCTCTCGGTAGATTTTACACATATGGTGCCCAAGACAGGACTTGAACCTGCACGGGTTGCCCCACTAGATCCTTAGTCTAGCGTGTCTGCCAGTTTCACCACTCGGGCAGTAAAAATATTTTAGCACAACACAACAAATAAACAAATATTTTTGTTTAATTTATCAGGCAAATGAAAGAATTATTGCAACTAGCATAGCTATTGAGCCAAGAGTAATTAATAAATAATAAAGAAAACGATTTGGTTTAGCAACTGTTTTATTAATTGTGTTTTCAAGCTTGCTTTTCTGTTTTTCTAAATCTTTAATGTAAATTCGATGAGCTAATTCAGGATTGTTTTTATTTTTTTCATCTTGAATTTTTACTTTTAAGCGATGTAATTTACGTTCATCTTTGGTTTTGAAAAACTCCTTACCAAAGCCAAAGCTAGAAATTAGTGCCAAAATCCCAAAAAGCAATAATGTTATTCCAAAAGCAATTAAAGGGTCAATTACCAAAGTTTTATTAGCCCCATTATTAATTGAGCCCTCTTTAATTGCTTTATTTTTTAAAATAAAAAAAGCAGTTAAGGAAATTAAAATGGCTATAAACAAGGCTAATATGGTGTAAATAATTTTACCTTTGGTTAATGAATCTTTAACTTTAATGCACATTTTTTTTATCATAGTCTTATTTTAGCAAAACGGCTTTAAAACAATAAAAAAATCCGCATTACGCGGATTAAAACTAAGAAAACAAATTATTTATTTTCATGTTCTTTTTTAACATTGGCTACTCATTTTTTTACTTGTTTGTTTGTACCATAAACAAAATGTTCTGCTTCAATTTCATGATTATATGGGATGTTAGGGAATTGTTGTTCTTCTAAGTAATCTAAATCAAATGAAACATTTTGGAATTTTTCATTGGCATTAGAAATTTTAGGAATTGCTTTAAATAAGTTAATTGTGTAAGGGTGATATGGTTGAGTGTAAATCTTTTCAGTTTTACCATGTTCAACAATTTTACCCAAGTGCATAATTTGAACATTATCAGCAATGTATTCAATCATCGAAAGATCATGAGCAATAAAGATTAAACCAATATTTTTCTTTAAGCAAAGATCTTTTAATAAGTTAACAACTTGAGCTTGAATTGAAATGTCAAGTGATGCGATAGGTTCATCAGCAACAATTACTCTTGGTTCGGTAATTAAAGCACGGGCTATAACAATCCGTTGTAATTGACCACCTGAGAATTCATGTGGATAACGATAAGCAAATTGTTTAAGCAATCCAACATCTTCTAATGCTTTATAAATGGTTATTTTATAAAGTAAGTTAGAAATTTTTAATTTGGCAAAAGGAATTGACAATGGATTATTAAAGAATGAATAAACATCATCTCATTTAGCTTTTTTATAGCCACCTTTGCCATCAACATGTTCTTTTAAGTTTTTCTCTACTCAAGCAAAATTAACACCTAAAAGAATGTAAATGTTATCAATATCTTTTTGTAAGTATTTTTTCTCAATGTGGAATGATTTTAAAGTGTCTTCACGAATTGCTAAGTCTGATTTATAAGAATTAGTAACTGTGTGAATTGTTTTATTGTCTTGGTTTGGATTATTTTTAATTTGTTCTTCAATAAATTTGAAGTATTCCGCTTTGATAGTGTCAAATCTTTTATTACAGAAAGTTTGCAAGTCAACTAATTCTTTATATCTTTTTTGTTGAGCTTTAATTTGGTCATCTAATTGTTTAATTTTTGTTTTAAATGACACTAAATATGCTCTACGATCATCAAGATATGAATTCTTAACATCTTGTAAATTTTGTTTTACTTGTTGTAATTCTTCTATGGTAATAGCAGGCTGTTCACTTGCTTTAATTTCATTGCTTAATTGAGCGATTTCTTGTTCTAATTCAACTTTTTTACTATTTAATTCGTCAAATTTATCTTGTGATAATTTAAGATAATTTTGATAATCAAAATTAAAGTTTTCTTTAACTGTTTGTTTAATTAATGCTTTAACATTTTTTTGATAATTAATCGACATTAATTGTGTCTCATAGAATCTTTTAATATATTTATCTAAATCGTTAATCAATTCACGAATTTGTTCATAGCTTAAATATTTAACTTGTTTTTTAATTAAGCTTAAAACATTAGCTCTTTTACTAAATAAAACTTCGTTTTTTAAATTGTATAAATAGTAGTTTAAATCACCAGCCATTAAACGTGAAATGTTAACTAAAGACTTTTCATTTTTCGATTCAATAACAAAATTATTAATAACATTTTGTGAACCGATAATGTGTTGTCTAATTTTCCTATTAAGCTGTTTTAAAGCTAATTTGGTGCTGTGTAATTCACGTTTTTTGTTCAAAATATTGAATGAATTTTTAGCTAATTTTTGACTTTCTTTATAGTTGGTTTCAGCTTGTTCTAAGTTCAATCAAATTTGCGGAATTTGTTTTTCACGGTATTGTTTTTGTTTTTCATAGTAGTATTCAAGCAATTTAGTAGTGTTTGAATACATATTATTAATAATTGAGCTTTCAACAATTTGTTTTTCATCTAAATAACTAAAGAAGGCATTGAAATTGTCATCAAAACCAAGTTCAGGATCGAATTTAAAGTTTTTAAGTTTTTGTTCTCAACTTGTAAATAGCGGATCAGCTAAACGATTAATTTCTCTAAGGTTAGTTAATTCCAATTCCATTGCTTTAATTTGGAAGTCGTATTTAAAGACTTCTTTAACTTTCATTCAATCAGCAAAAATATCTCTAATTCTATTTTTGATTATGCCATTTACTAAAAGTGGCTCTTTTAAAATTGAGAAAACGTTTTGTTGACTATTTAATGAAGCATGTGGATCTTGGAAGATCATTTGAATATTTTTATGTAAGAATTTCTTAAGCTTATTTGATATTTTTTTACCAGAAACAATTTCGCCGTCTAATCTAACGAAACCATTAAAATCATCATAAAGTCTAAGCAATGTTCTACCAACAGTAGTTTTACCTGAACCAGATTCTCCTATTAAACCAACGATTTCGCCTTCATGAACATCGAATGATACTCCATCAACAGCTTTGTTAATAAAACCTTGATTTACGAAATATTTTTTTAAGTTATCAATAGATAAAATTACTTTTTTGTCTTTATTCATCATATTCCTTAAATGCTTTCTTAAATAGTTTTAAACGTTTAATTAAATCGTCAGATAATGTTACTTTTGGTGCTTCTGGGTGTAATAATCAAGTAGCAGCACTATGTGTTTTGGTAATAGGGATTAATGGTGGTTCTTTAATAAAGTCGATTTCTAATGCGTAATCGTTTCTTGGTGCGAACGGGTCTCCTAATGGCAAGTTTGCCATGTCAGGCGGGGTTCCTTTAATGTTATAAAGTTTTTCATCTTTTGTTTCTGGAATGGCAGAAATTAAAGCTCAAGTATAAGGGTGGGCAGGTTGAGTGAAAATTTCTTTTTTAGTACCTCTTTCCACAATTTTACCTGCGTACATTACATAAATATAATCACAGAATTTAGCAATAACTGAAATGTTATGGCTAATTAAGATAATTGAAATATTAAATTGTTGACGAATACTTTCAAATAACGAAAGAACAGAAGCTTGAACAGTTGGGTCAAGTGCAGTAGTAGGTTCATCAGCAATAATTACATCTGGTTTTAAAGCAACAACCATAGTAATAACAACACGTTGCTTCATACCACCTGATAAAGTGTGTGGGTATGATTTAAAGATTTTTTCAGCAGTTCTTAAACCGAATTGTTTCAATAAGCCTATTAAATAGGCTTTTTTAGCAGTATATGTTTGACTTGCTCAATTTGGATTTGTGTTTAAAGCGTCTAACAACTGTTTACCAATTGTTCTAGTTGGGTTCAATGAAGTTAATGGATCTTGTGGTATATAACCAATTTTTTTACCACGAATAAATTGTCATGAACTTTGTCTTTTTAATTTAGTTAATTCTAAATCATCAATTTGAATTTGGTCAGCAGTAACAATTCCATTGTGATTAATATTGATTAAGGTTTTTGATGTAACTGATTTACCTGAACCAGATTCACCAACTAAACCAACGATTTGACCTTTATAAACATCAAGATCAATACCTCTAACAATGTGAATTGTTTTCTTTCAACCAGCTGGGAAAGAAACGTGTAAGTTTCTTACTTCTAAAATTTTGTCGTTAGCTAATGGAGCAGTTCTAATTGAGTTATAAACTTTGTTGGCACGATAGCCTATTTTTGATTTGCTTTCAATTTCTGTGATTTTTGTTTTTGTTATTGAAGCTTCTTGAACTTCAATAACTTCTTTGTTAGCTTCTTCTTTAACTTCAACTTCAATCACTTCTTCAATGATTTCTTCAGCTTTGGCTTTATTAATTAATTGTTGAATATTTTCTGAATGTGCTTTGACCAATTCTGCTCTTCTTTGAGCAATTTTTTCTTCTGCTTCTTTTGCTTTTAAAGCTTTTTCATAAGCTAATTCATTAACATTTTCATCATGTAATTTGATTAATAATTCACGGCGTTCTTCAATTAAGTTAGCGTCATTTAACGACTGTTCACTATCTTTTGTTTTATATTCAAGAATTTGAACATAATAATTTTTACCCAAATTACTGTTTGCTCAAAATTTTCCTAAATCGACTTTTTTATAAGTCTTTTCAACAATTTTTTGTGATTTTTTACTCATTATTTTCTCTTTCTCTTCGACATAACTCTTGGATCAAGAGCATCGTGAAGTCCTAACGCAACAAATGATAATGAAAGTGATAATGTTAATAAAATTAAGGCCGGAAGAACTAAGATTCAGATGTTGGCGCTTGTTTCATTTGAAGCACTAATTAATAATTGACCTAAGTTGGTATCATTTGCTTCTTTGAAGAAACCAAGGAATGCTAATGAAGCAACTCATAAGATAATACCTGGAATGCTTCTTACAAATGAATAAGCTAATTTACCAATAACAGCTGGTAAAGCATGAACGAATACTTGGCGACGAGTTTTGGCTCCAATTGCTTTAGCTGCCGCAATGTATTCTTCGTTTTTAACTGTGATAACGTACATTCTAGTAATACCAACAAAGCTTGGTCAACCAACTAATGATAAAGTGAAGATTAAAGTTCATTGAGTTGGGCCAAATACTGTTAAGAAAATTAAGATTCAAATTAAAGTTGGCGCTGATTCAAAGATGTCAATTAAACGCATTACTAAAGTATCAATTCACGAACCGGCTTTGAAACCTAAATATGCACCAATTGAAATACCAATAATTGCTTGAACTAAGGCAACAATTAAAGCAATTTTAATAGCTCTTCAAGTTGCATATCATGTTCTTGTTCAAACATCAAAACCTTCTGTTGTAGTACCTAAGATAGTATTGAAGCCTAAAGTGTTTCAATAATCAGCAATCATTTGTGAAGTGTATTGAATGCCTTCTTTTTTTCATAAAGCAATTTGACCATTTAAAGCATTCAATTTATAAAAATCAAAAGCATTATAAGTCAAGATGTATTGATTGCCTAATGTTGATCTTTTAATATCACTTAAGCCATATTGATTAAAAATCTTAACAGTTTCAGCATCTTGACTTCTCAAATTCATATAGGTACGATAAATAGAGTTATTAGCATCCATAACTTTAGTTATATATGGTGAGTATTTTGAAGGTAAGTTATCTGTATAAGCAAAGTCGCTTATTCTTTCAGCTGGCAAAATTCCTTCTTTTGCTGAAAATACAGGTACTAAAATTGACATTAATAATACAACAATAAAGGCTAATAAAGCAATTACAACTACAGGGTTAGTGAAGAATCTTTTGAATATTTCAACTAATAATTTTTTAGGTTTTCCAGCAACTTGACCATTTTGTTTTTTGCTATCATCTTGATTTAATTTAATTTTCGAAGCTAATTCTGTATTTAACTTATATTTACGATTAAATTCACTAGCATTTAATGACATTAATTAGCTCCTTTCGCTTGGTTAGCAAAATATTCTTTTGCCATTTTTCTTCTTTCAAGATAAGCTTTGAAAAATAATGTGTAATTTTTCTTTGATTTAGATGTATAGGTAATTTTTGGATCAAGAACTACATAAGCAAGGTCAGTTAAAATCGCTGCTGCTAAACCAATTGCTGTAAAGAAGATTGTCGAGAACATAATGATACTTAATTCACCAGTTGAGAAACCTCTTAAGATAACCTGGCTAGTACCTTTAACGTTTCAGTATTGTTCAATAATAACTGATCCACTAAGCAATCCAAGGAATGAACCAAAGATTAAACCAAATAATGGAATTGAAATGTTTCTTAAAACATATCTAAAGAAAATTTTTGAAGCGCTTAAACCTTTAGTTTTAGCAATCAAGACATAGTTAGAAGTTAAAACAGTAATCACCATATTTCTAGTACTAATTACATAAGCAGCTAATGAGCCGGTTGTAATAACTAAAATAGGTGGCAAGTATGAAATAAAGACTACAGAAAAGCTGTTTTCGTCAAGTTCTTTAACAACAGGTGAAATGCCAAATTTTACACCAATAGCAATAACTAAAGGCGCAATAATGAATGAAGGCACAGCTACAAAGATTAATACAATAATGTTTGAAACACTATCAAATAATTTGCCTCTTTTATATCCTGCGAAAACTCCAATGGTTATACCACCAATAAGTGACATAGCCATAGAAGGGACAGTGATGATCAAAGTATATTTAAGTGGTTTGAAGAATAAATCAACCATAGATAAATATTCACTTGGGTTAGGGTTGTTTTCTGGTTTAATTGGCATACCAAATTCACCTTTAAAGAAATGACCCATATAAGTTAAGTATCTAATTATCACAGGGATTTTTTCACCGATAACCAATGTACCATCAGCAGCATAAGATGAATACCTGATGCCGTTTCTAGCTTGAATTTCGGCTACTATCTCTTCAAATGTTTTTCCGCTACGTTTAGCTTTTTCAAACAATTCTTGCGCAAGATCTTGTGAAGGGTCCGGAGCAAAAATTGCCACTAAAACATAAACGAAAAAGGAAATAATAAATAAGGCGAGAATAGCCATGGCTATTCTCTGTAAAATATATTTAAACATTAATTATTTATTATGAAAGATTAATAGTAATTTTTACTATTTTCTAATTGATCAATCTTGAATATAATCGGCAGATAAATCTAACATGATAGGTGCTTCGAAATTATTGTTAATTAACACTGGGCTAAATTCATTAATTGATGCTTTATTAGCTGTCATAAAGTCATAACCGTAAAGTGTAGTAATTTCCTTTAATAAATTAATCATTTCTTGGTTGGTGTGATCTTTGGTGTATTTGAATCAGAATAATGCTGATCATCCATAAGGATCTTGACCATCTTCAGCGTGTTCACCTTCTCTTACAACACCTTCAGCATCATTAACAATGTATTTGTTTATAGTTGAACTTCATTCAATTTTGTTTTCCATTAATGCTAAAAAGCCTCTATATCAAATTTTACCTTCAATTTTGTAAAGATCCGCTACCGGAACATCTCAGTGCGATGGATTAGTTTGCTCATAAGCCATAAGTGCTGTTGCAGCTTTAATTAATTCAGGGAAATTGTTAGCAACTGATGGTTCGTCTTTATGAGCATAAAGGTAGGTTAATGTAGGAATTAATTGACCATTTCATGATAAACCATCAATACCTGAACCTACTGAATCATAGTCATAACCTCAAGCTAATCTTGTTGAACCGTTTGAACCGTAGGATGAACCATTTAATCATCTAGCTCTATTTTTGGCTGGATCTCTTTCTCAATCAACTTCAGCAACAATTCTTGAATCCAATTCACTTAATACTCTAGTTAATGTTTCACTAGCTGATTTTAAGTTGTCACCCAAGTTTGATCATGGGTATCATAATTTGAATTTAATTGGTTCATAAACTTTTTGACCATTGCTTTTTGAAACTAATGATGGATTTGCTTCATAGAAGGCATCTAATAATTTTTTCATTTCAGCTTTTAATTGTTCAAAGACTGCTGATTTAGCTTTATCAACTTCATATTTTGCTTTAAGTTCTGCTTCCATATTTTCTTTTGTTGAAATTGTGTATTTAGCGTCACCTGATGAAGCAAAATTAATTTTGTTTCCATCTTTATCAATAGCAAAGAATTGGTTTAATTCGTCAATAACTTCTCTTGGGGTTTTAGCACCTGTTGTTGTGTTTTGGTCACTTCCACCAATTGATGAGTCAAGTGCCACATTACCTAAGTAAGCAGTTTCCACACCTGATGTTGCTTTATTTGCTAAATATGAATAGTTAGTCGCAGCATTAATTATTGTTCTAAAGCTTAAACCATTACCTTTTAAGAATGATGAACCATCATCTAAGCCTTTAGCCAATTGTGCTCTGGTTTTACCTCACATTAATAATGAATATGCGTCGTTGAAGTAGTAGTAATTTTCGCCTTGCTCTTCTCCGGCATTGTAAGCGAAAGGAAGTAGGATTGATTGGTAGTAAGGTTGAGTTTTATTTAGACTTTGAGAATATCTAAGTCCATATCTACTCTCGTTTCTAAGCACTTCTTCTTTTTGCTTGTCATTTAATTGGCTAAAACCAATTCTAATAAGTTCATTATTTGAATATTGTTGAAGAATTCTAGTTTGATAAATGTTTGGTTTTACTTCGTTTGATTGGTATTTGTAAACAATGCTGTTAATTGTGTTTTGATTGTTAACGAATTTTTCATCATAGTAGTGTGAGTTTTTAATATATGTTTGAGATAAATTACCATAACCTTTTGCATAGTATGGTCCTGAATATAATGAAGATCTTGAAGATACACCATGTCAGTAAAGACCGGTTTGGTAAGCAGCGCTTGAGTGATCAATTGCGTCATAGTTAGCTAAGAATTTACCTAAAGCTAATGTACCTTTTTCAATAGCTGGATCAGCAGCAACTGATAGATCAGTATATCTGTAAATATTAATACCTTGACTTACAGCATATTTACCTAAATCTGTTAAATTAGCTTCTTGAGTTAAATCAACACCAGCATGATTTGCTTTATAATCAGCAACAACTTTAGCAAGTTTAGCATTTTCTGCTTCAACATATTGTGATGATAATGGCAATAATGTTTTGTCAGTTAAAATTAATTTTCTGAATAAATCACCATAACTTACAGTTTGAGTATTATCAATCGTTGAGAATGTTAATGCTTTTGCATCTTCTGCTAAACCTAATTGTTCTCTAATAGTTTGATTAGTAACTTTAGTTAAGAAACTATCTTCACTAGTCATTTTAGCTGCGTCAATACCATAAATTCCATAAAGATATTCATTTGGATATTCTTCATCTTTACTGAAAGAAACATTTCCTTCTTCTAATAAGTTGTCTCTAATTCAGTTATCAAGTGCAGCTGTACCACCATTGGCAAGTCTATAACCTGTAGAAAGTAATTTTGTCCTTAATCAAGTTAAGTAGAAATCTTTTGGTTGAACTGTGTAACCGGTGTCATTACCGTTATTGTCAACATATTTAATGCCTTCTCTAATAACCATTTGCATGTTGGTTGTTTGATCTAAATCAAGTTCAAATTGTGGGTTGTTAATCGAACCGCTATCAGCTGATTCGAGTCTAACGTTCAATTTTGAATAAGCTTTAAGTTCTGTTTGTTGACCATCTACTGTAGCTGTAACTGTTGTATCTGCCTCTGGTTCAATTTCAGCTTTATCGTTATCATAAACTTTAACTGTGCCATCTTTTAAAGTAAGCACAATTGCTTTAACTGCATCCAATGATTTTTTAACAAACACTGGTTTAACAATATAAGTTTTAGTTTCTTCGTCAGTTGTACCGTTTTGTAATTGAACTGTTGATTGGTAGTTGGCTGTAACTGCACCATTTAAACCTTTAAGTCTAACTAACGAAACAGAGAAAGTTTGTCGTAAGCCTCCTGCGTTATATCCACCATATTGGTTTGTAGCATCAAAAGTGTAAGCTAAAGGTTTGTAAATTGCATTATAGGAAGTAGCATACTGCTGTTTGCTTACAACTGTGGCTGATGTACCACAAGAAGCAGCTAATGACAGTAATGATGCCCCCGTTGCTAATGATGGTAGTGCCATCAATAGTTTTCTTTTTCTTGTCATTTTGTCTCCTAGTTTTTTTTGAATTCATAAAGTTACTTAATCAACGCATTATTAGTAAAAAATGATTTGAGTAGCTAAAAATAATAATGCCTTGATTAAGGTTATTGTGAACAAATTAACAATATGTTTTTATGCTTTAATTTATGCTTTAAAAAGATAAAAACATGTTTAAATTATATTACTTATATATAAATTTAATATTTAATAGGTTTGTTAATGTTCTGTTGAGTGTTAAATTTAATTTTTTAACCTTGTTTTAAGATTTTTTAAACATCGCTTGGTTGTTAAATTAAGGATGATATTGTTTAATCTTAAGGAAGTTTCTTATGAAAATTTTTGAGTAATGTTTATTTAGTTAATTTAATTAAAGTGAAAATTATTAATTATTTTGAAAAAAGTAAATGTTCTTATTAACCATAATGATGTTCTTGCAAATGGTCATCTTAATCATAGGGTTAATAAAATTGTATGAAAAAATACCAGTGGCAAACACTGTGTTCTTAACTGTTTGATTGTGAGTTAAGTTTAACTGTTGCATAGTATTCCTTTCAAATTTAACGCCCTTATTATACACACTTTTTTAATTATCAAAACAAATTGAAATTTTTTTATTTTGATTAAAAAGCCTATAAAATAGCCAAATTAGCGAATTATTAATTATTTGAAAGCAAAAAAATAATAAATAAATTTATATAATATATAATGTAAAACATAACTTTTAAACTACAAAAGAGGAAAGATGAGTTCACAAAAATATAAACCTATTGAAGATTCGCAAACTGTCGAATTAATAAGAAACGGGCAAGATTTTAATTATGCTAATGAAAACACCAAAGTAGTTCGTGATCCTAAAAATCAAATCTCACCGCGAATTTATAAAGCAATTAGAACTGAATGAAGAATCAAAATTATTATGATGTCAATTTGATTTACAATTATGTTGACTTCAATGATTTTATTTATTTTAGCTTATACTAAACAAGGTGTTTTTAAAGAAAGATATGTTGGTTATTTAGTAATTTTTGCCACACTTGGTTTTATCGGCTTAGTTTTAGGTATTAAAAATTTAGTTGATAAAATGAAGTGGACTAAGGCAATTCAAACTTATCGTAATTCTTTAATTAATGGTGATTATTCAACTAATAATACATTTTATTTGGCTTATCGCAGATTAAGTTTAAAAGGTGTTAATTTAACTTGATTACTTGTATTTATTATTACTTATTTAGGTCTATTTACTCTAATTGTTTATGGTTTATATGCTTCAAATGAATGAAAACTGGGCAATGAAGAGACTTTAGTAAGAATTAATATCAAGTGAAGACAAATTTTAGATAAAACATTTGGCAACACAATTTTGTTATGTATTTTATGTGGCTCTACATTAGCAATAATTGTCGCTTCTTACATTTTTATAATGTTATTTGACAAAAAAAGATTAAATGATATTTATGATTTTCTTGACGAAAAAGCAATTGAAATTCATGATAAGATAGCCCAAGCTAAAAAAGAACGTAACAAAATGTGAATGAAAATTTACATTTTTGCTGTAATGCTAACCATTCTATTACCTGTTTTAGCCTTATTGTTTACCTTCTGAAAAAAAGTTATCAGAAGAAAAAAGGCATAAATTTAGAAAAAATCTCTTAAAAAAGAGATTTTTTTATTAAAATGATAACAATACATAAGGAGAAAGATACTATGAAAAAAATTAAAATGGGAACTAACGAAGTGACATTAGTTGGTTTTGACGCGGAAATTGGTGACAGAATTGAATTAATTGGTGCTAAAGCAGGCTCACTTGATCAAACACCAGTTGTGAGAAAAAACAAGTATGCTATTTTAGCAACATTTCCATCAAGCAATACTTCTGTTTGCGAAATGCAAGTTTTAGAATTATCTAAAATGGCAAAACAATTTCCTAAATTTGATTACATTACCTTTTCAATGGATTTACCATTTGCTTTAAGTGATTACCAAAACTTACATCAAACTGAAAATATTGAAATGTTCTCTGATTATTTCAGTCATTCAGTGGCTAAACAATTAGGTGTTTTAATTAAAGAAAATCACTTAATGGCTAGATCAATGTTTATTTTAGATCAAGATAATCGTATTGTTTACAAACAAGTTAATGACCAAATCAAACAACAAGTTGACTTTAAGGCTTTAATTGATCAAATTGACTTATTGAACTAATTTATAGAAAAAAACGGTTTAACCAAACAAACATCCAAAAATTGAAATATTTAAAAGCAAACATTTAAGTTTGCTTTTAAAATTAATTTTTTTCGCACAATTCAACTATTGGAAAAATAAAGTTAAAATAATTTTCATTGTAACGGTTTGGAAAAACTTTTTCAATTTCATTAAATTCAGAAATTTTTTCAATTTCGCTTTTATCTAATTTGTTTTGCATGTCAATTTCATAGATCAAAATATATCCAGAATTCAAAATCTTAAACAATTTATTACCTGAAACAACGCCTTTTATTTTTTTAATCAACTCGTACAAATTTCCCTTTTTTATGCTCTCATCAGTTAATTTTAGTTTTGTATAAAAAGGCGTTCATCTATATCTGGGAGCGAATCAAGCTGGATCCATTAATAGTCTCTTTTTGCCTATTACAACTTTGCTTTTATCACCTATTATAATTTGATCATTGCTTATATTTTTTGATAAATCATTTATGTTTAAATAAATTTTTTCAATGAAATCATAATTTTTAATTTCTTCAATTAATTCTGTCAAATCTTTATCTTTAGAATGATTAATAATTATTTCAATATAAGGAATACGATTTTCAGAATTAGCATTTAATACCTCTTCATTTTCATAATTGTCACAAAGCCGATTTAAATCATAACCAAACTTTGATGTATTAGAATAGACAAAAGGTCGTATTTTTGTTAGTTCTTCTATTCTGGCTAAAAAAGTATCTAAATAATTTTGCGTTTCATATCAATTTAAAGGATTGGTATTAATTAAAACAATTTTTGTGTAATTTTGTAGCAAGTGTTCATCATCGTTTTTATTATCGTAGTTGAAATCAGCAAAATTACTTTCTGGCACAGTGTATAAATTTTTATCAATTCCACTTGAATGTGAATTGTCTCATTCAATTTTATTTGTTTGGTTAGCGTTTATCGTTGCGCAATTAGAAGCTATACCAATACAAGATACTGTACCAAATGATATTAGGGATAAGTTAATTAGTTTTATATTTTTATTCATTTGTCTCCAAATATGAAATACATATTTTGTCATTAAAATTATTGATTAATGTACTATCATCAAAATTTGATTTAATAACATATCTTAATTTTAATGTTTCAATACTACCATTGTGATATGTTATTAATTTATCTAATGAAAACTTATCAGTTGATTTTCTAAGATTATATCACTTACCATTGTGAAATCATTGTAACAATAATGAATATGAACCTTTTCTCTTTTTGTTTTTGAATAATTGATTGGCATATTCCCTATTAAATTTGGACATTTCATCAATATTTTTTTCATTAGCTGAAATTGGCTTATTTACAGTAGAAGATAAAGCTAACTTAATTGTTTTGCCTGGTTTCAGAAGAAAAGAAGAACTTATTATATCTTTCTTATACAATTCTTGACCAGTATAAAATTTTAAATTTTCTGCAGCTAACAACATTTTATTATAGTTAGGTATACCAGCCCCCACATAACGATAAAGACCATTTTCATTACAGTGTGACGTTCTCCTTAAATCAATTTGTTTAACAGATAACGAAGACATCAACACGCTTTTTACAGCAGGCATGTTGAATTCCCAATTTTTTATAGTTCCTTGAATTTTTTTATTTTTCAATCAAAGAGAAATTAAGCCCGATATAAAAGGTGTTGAAAAACTTGTACCATCAATTATTGCTTCATCTTCAGTATTATCTTCATACAAATATTTTCCTATTGAAAATTTTGAAGGGAAAGTCACTAATGGTTTGGATGTTGTTTGCTCTATAAAGCTTCAATATATTCCGTGTGGATGGGGTTTATATTTGTTTTCTAACTTAGTTAAATTACCTACAAATATTGATCCATCTGTAAAATGAGTAGAACGTGAATAATAATCTTCATTTAAAAATTCTTTCTCCTCAAGCAAATTCCCGTTAGCAAATATATGTATTATCCCTAAACTATTTATTGTTTCATTAAAAACAGCTTCAAAAAATTTAATTGCTGTATTTGTTAATCAACCAATTGAATATGAGTGATTAAATAATTTAACATTTTTTGTCTTTATCAAATTATCCATTTTTTTAAAATATTCAAAATAATTAATCTTTTCATTTGGGTTGTTTATGTATTCTAAATACATTTTTGCGGTTTTATCAACACCAAAAGATGAACCTAAAAATCCTGATACCATTAATGCATGATATGTTAGATTGTCTATATTAATTTTTTCGTCATTTACATTGTAAACATCTAATAAATTATAATAATCTTCTTTATTAAGTCATTTTTTAAAACCTTCCTTTTCTAATGCTTCCATAATGGCGACATTAAAATTAGAATCATACTTAACTTTTGTATTCAATTTAAGATCTAACAAATCAATATCATTATCAAATTTTTCTTTCACACCCAATAAATCTAACATTTCACCAAAAAGTTCTTTTTGTTTGTGAAAATTCGTAGTGCCATAATAATTAGCAAATTTTGGGTTATTTCGCAATCATTCCAAAGAATAGTTATCTCAAAAATTGTTAAATGTTGGTTTTAAATGATCTGGCAAAATTAAATAAGTATAGCCAAATTCATTAATGTTAGAATCTACAGTTCTTTTATATTTTAGGTATTTTCTACGCAATCCACGATCATCGAAAATAACCTTCTCTAATAGTTGATTAAAACTTTTAATTTGATTTGGTCTTGGAGGTTCTCCTCCAGGAGGATTTGTGTTTTCTCCTGTGATAATATCAATATCGCTAGGTATATAACCTTCTTGCTTAAAGTTTGAAAGTGTAAATTTGTGTTTTACCACATCACCAAGAATAACGATTGAAATATATTTAAGCTTCTTTATTTCTTTTATTAAATTCTCCAATTCATTTCTGTTAAATACTTTTACATCTACAACCAATAAAGTTTCTAGCAATGTTATTCTTGTAGTATCAATTATTTTTTTAAAATCTGCCAATATTTGTTTTTTTATATCTTCGTTATTGTTAGATTTTAATCTACTTAAAATTGCTTGTCTATCAACTTTAAATAAAATATTAATGCCTTTTTCTAATCTATCATCGCTTATTTTGAAAATATCATCATCAATTTCTTGTAATTCAGTTGAATTATTCAAATTAGTATTTTCAATGTTGGCGCTAATAGTTGTTAATAAAAGTGGAGAAGCCACAACAATGCCATTTAAAATTTTCTTATTTCAAACGTTCATAATAAACCCCTTTTACCTGCTAATTTAAAGCATAGTTATAATAAATTTAAATAAATGATTTATATAAATAGTTATAAATTTACAAAACCATCTAACTAAATTATAGTTTTTTTAAACTTAAAACTAATTTTTTAAAAATTAAGCAAGATATAAAAGGAAAAAAATATTTTTTTATTGTTTTTTCTTTTAAATTAATTATTAATTTATAATAATGATTTATTTATTTTGCTAATTTATTAAAAAAAATCTAACAAAGTAGAAAACACATAAGCAATTATAAGCCCTTGACTTTAACACAGTTATAATGCTTATAAACCTATGAGGCAAAAAAGTTCAGAAGATTTAGTTTTGTTTATGAAATACGTTTCTAAAAAACACATAAACCTTAATTAAAACACAATAAAAAACATCACTATCTTATTACGATAATGATGTTTCTAAACAATAGTTTAGAAAAAATGTTAATTTTTTACACCAATGGTCTTATTGCTTCATAGAAAATTTTCTTAACTAAACGTGCTTCAAATTTGGTGTTTGATTGATCATAGTCAATTGAATTTTTGTGATAATTATCAATAATTTTGGCAACTTCTTTTACGCCTTCGCCAGTAATAATATCCATTAATTCATATTGAGCATACATTGAACGCATATCCATGTTTGATGAACCAAAAAAGGCAATTGAATCATCGATTATCCCACATTTAGAGTGAATAAAACTATCTTTGTAGAAATAAATTTTTAAACCATATTTTTTTAATTTGAGCATCATGTTTAAACTTGTGTTTCAAATTATTTTTTTATCTGCGTATTCTGGAAAATAAATTTCAACTTTAATACCAGCAAATAAAATGGTTTTTAAAGAGTTAAATAACGAGGAAGGAACTGAAAAATAAGGTGTAACAATTTTGATTGATTTTTTAGCTTTAGTAATTAAACCCAATAAGTTATATTCTAGATAGCTTGTGTCATAAACAGGTGAATCAAAAGTTAAAAGAGAATTGCTTGTTCCATTTTCACTTGTTTTATAGACAAAAGCGTCAAGTGGGTTTAAATTTAAATTAGTTTTTTTCTTGCTTCATAATTCCCAAGAACGTAAGAAGAATAAAATGTATGAATTAATTGCATTGCCTGTTAAATGATAATTGAAATCAATTCAGTCGCCATATTTTTTTGATAAGCCGACATATTCATCACTTAAATTGCAACCACCTGAAAAGACTATTTGAGAATCAACTATATAAAATTTTTGGTGATTACGATAGAAATTTTGAGCATGAATAAATGGATAAATTACTTTTGAAATAAAAATAATTTCCACATTGCCATTTTTTAGTAATTTGCTAAAGTATTTTCTTTTATTAACTAAAGTAACTCCAAAATCATCTATTAATCAGTAAATTTTGACTCCGGCATTAGCTCTTTCTAAAAGTATTTCACATAATTCTTGAAGCATTTCACCTTGTTTTAAGATGTAAGAAACCATATAAATATGTTTCTTAGCCTGTTTTAAATTGCTATATAAATTAGCAAAATAATCACCTGTATATTGATAAAAATGATAGTTGCCATCTAAAAACAAACTTTTATTTAACTTGGTAAAATATTCCATATTTTCTGGAAATGGACTTTTAGCATTTAAAGCTGTTTCATAGGTATTTAAGTTAAATTTTCCTTGTTTAACCAATGCTTTTTCTTTTTTATTTTTGTATTTGCTTCCAAATGTAAAGTAAAAAGCATGGCCCAATAAAGGGAAGAGAATGCAAACTAAAAGCCAAGAAAGTTTAGAGGCTTCACTTCTTGTTTGACTGAAAATAATAAAAGAAATTGTGATATTTAAAAGATAAGCTAAAAGCACAAAAAAAACGAAGAAATTAACGCTAGTCTTATAGGTAAAATAAAGTATTGGTGTTAATATTGCAAAAAATATTACAATTTCCACACAATAAATGAGACCATTTACTAATTTCTTCATGTTTTATTTTGACAATAATTAATTATTTTGTAGTTTTTTTGTTAGCAAATGACAATGTGTCTCTAACTCTACCGTTTTCACCGTGGATATACACAGTTCCAGCTCTTTTTTTAGCTAATTCTCTAGCGTAAGCAATTGCTTCTTTTTGAGTTGCAAAAAGTTTAGTAGCTCTTTCGTTTCCTGCGCCTTTAACTTGTCATTCATCACTATCTTTTTTTGGAGTGATGTGGTAATTCTTGATTTCTTTTTTTTCAACTTCAGTTTCAAGTACTTTATTTGCCATAATTTTTCCTCTCTTTACATTTTTCTAATTATATTATGTTTTAATCTTCAAAGACTTTTTTATAGTTAAATAATTTTAAAACTGCTTAATAGTTCAAATTTTTCTAATAAAAAATAAAAAAGATAATAAATTTCTCTTTTTAGCCTTTTTTATAGTGCTTTTAGTTATTTTGCTTCTCCACTTGAGCTTCTGGCTGTAAAGTTTGTTCGTGTTGATTTTGTTGTGATTGCTTTAAATTATTATACATGTCTAATAAATACTTTTCTTTCTCATCATCATTACTATAATGACTTAAAACAAGAACTTTTGATAATTGTTGGAATAATGGGTCTTGACGAATTTCTTGTGGGATTAATGAAACCCTACCTAAACGATCATTTAAGATTGCCTTAGTTGAATCATATGCTATATCATCAAGCAATTGATAAAACATTTTCGTACCTTCTTCAGTATACATTTGGTAAGGATTTTTTTGAGCATATTGAACAAGATTAATGTTTGAACGTAGCTTATCCATAGCATCAATGTGATTTTGTCAATATTTATCAACAATGTTTAGAACATAATTTTTTTGAGTTGCATAAGCATATTCTTTATCAGTATTTACAATGGCATTTTTTTCTCATTCGGCGTAATAAGCTAATAATTTTTCATTAATAAATTCGGATAAATTTGAATCATGAATTTTTCTTAATTCTTTTAAAGCAAATTTTTGCTCTTCATTAGCTCATTTCATGAAATTATCATTAAGATAATTAATTAATTTTTCGTAATCTAAACCACCATTTTTATTTTTAAACATTTGATATTTAACAATGTTGTTTGTCACATTATTAATCATTCTTTTTACTATAAAACTGATGTCATTGCTAATTAATATTAAATCTCTTTGTGCATAAAATAAATCTCTTTGTTGTCTAATAACATCATCGTAATGAAGCACATTTTTACGACTGTCATAGTTGAAACCTTCGATTTTCTTTTGCGCATGTTTAAAGCCAAATTGTAAATTTTTACTGGTTATTTCTTTATTGCCTTCTTTAGCATATGCTTGTTTAAATTCTTCATAATTTGAAAACCTTTGCATAAGCTGATCATCTAAAGAAACAAAGAATTTTGAAACTCCTGGATCTCCTTGACGCCCCGAACGACCTCTAAGTTGGTTATCGATTCTCCGACTTTCAGCCCGATCAGTTCCAATAACATATAAGCCGCCTAATTCTAAAGCTTCTTTTGAAGGCTTAATGTCAGTTCCACGACCAGCCATGTTTGTAGCAATGGTTACAGCGCCTACTTGACCCGCTTGAGAAATAATTTCTGCTTCTGAAGCATTTTGTTTAGCGTTTAAAACCGTATGAGGAACCCCAGCATGATTTAAGAACTGGTGTAAGATTTCTGAATCTTCAATTTGTGCTGTACCAATTAAAACTGGTTGACCTTTAGTATATAACTCTTTAACTTTTTCAGTTACTGCGATTCATTTTGCTTCATAATTACCAAAAATTGCGTCATCTAAGTCTTGTCTTTGAATTGGTTTATTAGTTGGAACAGGATTTACACGCATATTATAAATGTCAATAAACTCTTGTTCTTCTGTTTTAGCAGTACCGGTCATACCACAAAGCTTAGTAAACATACGGAAAAAGTTTTGGTAAGTAATTGTTGCTAAAGTTTTAGTTTCAGGCTCAATTTTTACCATTTCTTTAGCTTGCAATGCTTGTTGTAAGCCTTCTGAATAAGCTCTACCTTCCATAATCCGTCCGGTAAATGCATCAACCAATTCAATCTTGCCATCTCTAACAATGTATTCAACATTATTTTTCATAACTTTATGTGCTCTTAAAGCGTTTTGAACCCTATGAACAATTTCTGAGTTTTCAATGTCATATAAGTTTTTGATATTGAAAAATTTGTTAGCTTTTTCAATTCCGCTATAAGTTAATGAAATAGCTTTAGATTCTTCATCAATTTCATAATCATTAGCATTTAATGTACGAATAAATTGGTCTGCTGAAAAATACAAGTGTGTATCACTAGTTTCTCCCCCTGAAATTATCAAAGGAGTTTTTGCTTCATCAATTAATATAGAATCGGCCTCATCAATTAAACAAAAGTGCAAGCCTCTTTGTACTTTTTCAGCCATTGTTTGAGCCATGTTATCTCTTAAATAATCAAAACCTAATTCTGAATGGACTGAATAAGTAATATCGCAAGCATAAGCTGCACGCTTAGCATTCGGATCCATTTGTGCTTTATTTATACCCACTGTTAAGCCTAAAAAGTTAAAGACTTGACCCATTTCTAAAGCATCACGTTCACTTAAGTATTCATTAACTGTTGAAACAATTGCGCCTTTGCCACTTAAAGCATTTAAATAAACAGGAGCTATCGAAGTAATTGTTTTACCTTCACCAGTTTTCATTTCTGCAACAGAACTAAGGTCTAATAAAACACCACCAATCATTTGTACATCATATGGTCTTTTGCCCAAAATTCTCTTAGTCGCTTCTCTAGCTACCGCGAAAGCTTCAGGACGCAATTTATCTAAACGTTCTCCGTTTGCTATTCTAATTTTGAATTGTTCAGTTTTGGCTTTTAATTCTTGATCAGATAATTTAGAAATTAAAGGTTCATAATCATTAATCTTTTTTAAAGTTTTTTCAGCTATACGCATTTCTGTTGATTTAATATTAAAAAGTTTCATGTTTTAATTTTATATTAATTATTAAAACTAAGATTAAAACTAAATATAAAAGTGATTAGTAAAAAGCAAAAACTTCATCAACTATTAAGAATAAAAATGCCAAAAAAGCTTAAAAAATTTTTAATTAACTAGAGTTATTGTTTCTTGTATCAAAACTAAATAAAAATTAATAAAATTTTCATGGATTTATTTTTAACTCCAATCCTGCTATTGTTTTTATTACTATATTTTTCGTTTTATGTAGTCTTGAAAACGATAAGTAAAATTTTTTAAAAAAGGAAATTCAATGATTTCAGATAAAAAGAGAGTTGCCCTTTTTATTGATTTCGATAACTTTAATACTCAAGATAACATTACAAGAGTAATTGAAGAATTAAAAAGCGATTATGACTTATTGTATTCAGCAGCTTATTTTTCTAGCAATTTAACTGAAACTCAAAAGCAAATGTTAGTTGATTTCAACATTAACTTAAACTTAGTTGGTGTTAGAATAAAAGGCAAAAATTCCACTGACATCAATTTAACCGTAGATGTTATGGAACAAATAAGAAATGATCATATCGATGGATTTTGTATTGCGTCAAGTGACAATGACTTTTCATATTTAGTTCAAACACTTAAAAAACATGGGAAACATATCATAGGCGCTGGTGACAAGCGTTTAAACCCATCGTATATTAACTTTTTTGACCATTTTATTAATGTTTCAAAGCTCTCTAATCCTGTTGCGACAAAAGAAACATCAGCAGAATTCCAAAAACTTATTTTAACGGTAAATAAACTTATTAACCAAAGAAAAGATAATGAAGGCTATGCAGATTTTTCACAAGTTATCCAAAGCTTAAAAGAAGAAATGCGTGATTTCTCACCTAAAAACTATGGCGCATCAAACAGAAGAGTTCAATCATTTTTTGAATCTGCTGATTTAAAAAAGCATTTCAAATTAAAAAAAGTTGAAAGTGCTTATTTCATTAAATCAATAAACAATCTAATTGTTGAAGAAACAAAAGAAGAAACAAAAAATGATGAAAAACAATTGACCGTAGAAGACGAAATTATTAGTTTAACTAATAAAGTGTTAAGTAAAATGACCGAATTACGCAAAAACGAAACACTTTTTCCATTTAGCGTTTTCTTTGGAGAATTTGTTAAATGTTTTCCTGAATATTCAGCAGAAAACATTAAGAAAAAATTTAGCAAATATGGAAAAACAGTTCAAAAAATTTTTATAAAAATGCTTAGTAAATCTTTTACTTTTGCTAAAGCATCAAAAGAGCTTTATATTGGTTTATTAAAACATAATGATACTGGCGTACAAAATCCTAAAAATGAAGACAAAAATGGTTTGTTAGATATGTTAAAAGAAGCTTTTAGCACAATACCAGAAGAAAAAAATGGTTTTGTTTTATTTGCTGGCTTAGGTACATATTTTAAAAAACATAAAATTAATTTTGAAAAATTTGGCTTAAACAAAAAGATTAAAGCTAAAGACCTAAACAAAAGTCCATTGAATAATTATGTCGAAGTCAAAAAAAGTGGCAGCACAGTTTATGTGAAACTAAAAGTTAATTAAGCTTTTAGAAAAAAACTTCTGCTTTAAATCCTGGATGGTAGTTCATCTAGGATTTTTCTATTACCAGCCATTAATAACCATGTTTTGTTAAAAAATGATAATTATTAAATTGCTAAAATAACTTTTTCATAGCACTTTTGGCAAAAATGAACTATAAGGTAAATGATGCTCTTAAATATTTAGGCAAAAATAAAAATTACCTCAAAACTAATGCTAGTAAACACAAGCTTTAGAGTAATAATTAATCCATTTTATCTAGGTAATCTTGGTTAAAAATACCGATATAAGGTAAATTGCGTAATTTTTCTTTGTAATCTAAGCCAAATCCCACAAGAAAAACATCAGGCACAATGAAACCGCTTTTGTCTGCTTGTAAATTAACTTTGCGATTAATTGGTTTATCAAGCAAAGTAATAATTTTTAAACTTTTAGGCTTTCTTGCTAATAATAATTCTTTAATTTTGTTTAAGGTAATTCCTGAATCAATAATATCTTCAACAACCAAAATGTCTTTATTTTCTATGTCATTGGCTAAATCCATAATAATTTTGACACTTCCAGTTGATTGATGGCCACCCAAATATGATGAAGCTGTCATAAAATCTAATTTGTGATCCACATTTACATTTTTAATTAATTGTGCTAAAAAGGGAATTGAACCTTTAAGCAATCCAACAATTATTAAATCTTTACTAAATTGATAAGTGGCATTTACTCAAACTGCCAATTCTTTGATTTTGTCTTCAATTTCTTCTTGGCTGTATAAAACTTTTGTAATTCTTTTGTCTATCATAATAATTTCCTAAGTTATTTTGCAAAATTGAATGTTTCAATAATTTGGATTGCTTCACTTAAAACTTGAACATTAGTCTTATTGTTGCAATCAATTATTTTGTAAGGAATATTGAAACGTTGAGCTAAAGCAACAAAAAGTTCCTTGTACAAATCATGCAATTGTTGAAAATAAGCTTTATTAATTTCGAAGTTATCAATCTCTTCTTTTCTTCCTCTAGCAAAAATTCTTTCAGTAAATGTTTCAAATGAAATATCAAGAAAAATAGCCAAATCTGGATTTTCTTTAACATCAAAGATTTCGTTGAACATCGCATCAAAAGCTTTTAAATATTTAGGTTTTTTATTAGCTAATGTGGCAACAGCAAAGATATAATGTTCCAAATTAAAGCGATCTAAAAAAATGTGGTTTTTCTCTTTTTTATAGCCTTTTTGGTTAAATAGTTTCATAGTTTCGCCAAAGCTATGAGATAAATTTTCTAAAATGTAAGCTTGAAAGCCGATGTCAATATTTGGTTGTTTTTCATACAATCATTTTAAAAATGTATTAAAAACTTGATCATCCTTTTGAAATTCTTCTAACAAAATTGAATCTTGGTAAAAGTTGTTTAAGCCTTTAGCCAAAGTGCTTTTGCCCGCACTAATCATTCCGCTTATTGCAATTATCATTTTTACTCCTTATAACGTTTTTTGTTTGAAAAATCATAATTGTCAATAATTTTTTTAGCTTCTTGATAAACTTCTTCTTCTGTTAAATTATCTGTGTTGATTACAACATAATCAAGATTATATTTTTTAGCTTGTTTTAAAAACAATGGTTTGTATAAGTCATATAACTCTTTGAAATAACTTTCATTTAAAGTTCAGTTTTCAACTTCAACTTCTCTACCTCTAGTAAAAAGACGATTTTTGAAAGTTTCAAAAGTCATATCTAAATAAATTGCTAAATCAGGAGTTTCATCCTCGGTTATTAAATGTGAAAAAAGCGCATCATAGCCTTTTAAATATTTTTCACCCTTTGGTTTTAAATTGACATTAGCAAAAATATAATGTTCAATACTAAAACGGTCTAAAAATAAATGGTTAGTCTTGAATTTATAACCCTTTGCTTTGAAATCTTCAACACATTCAGCTAATTTTGAGGTATGGTTTTCAACAACATAAGATTGAAAACCAATGGTTAAATTAGGTTTCTTCTCATACAATCATTTTAAAAATGTGTTAAAAACTTCATCGTTTTCACCAAATTCAGCAAGCATCATTGAATTTGAATATTCTTTTACTAATCTTTCTGTTAATGTGCTTTTTCCGCTACTAATCATGCCACTAATTCCAATAATCATTTCAACTCCTTAAAAAATAGTTTTAAAAAATAAGCCTATAAAATAGTCTTATTTGTATTCGATGTCTAACACTTGAATTGAGTATTTGTTAGGTACTTCAACTTCAATCGTTTCACCGATTTTTGCTTCCATAATTGCCAATGCAATTGGCGAAACATTAGAAATTTTGTTTTCAAAAGGATTGCTGTCGTGGCTACCCATAATTGTTACTACGTATTTTTTATTGTCTTCTAAATTTAAGTAGGTAACTGTCGCACCAATACCTGCTGTTTTTTCAGCATCAGTTTGAAAATTAACAACCGCTTCATAAACATCTGCGTTGTCTAAGATTTTTTCAAGTTCAAGAATTCTACCTTCAATTTGCGCTTGTTTATCTCTAGCAGCATCATATTCGGCGTTTTCTGAAAGGTCACCTTGTGCACGAGCTTCTTTTAATTCAGCTTGAACAGCTGGCCTTTGAACTAAAATTAAATTATCATATTCGGCTTTATACTTATCGTAAGTTTCCTGAGTTAAAACAATTCTTTCTGTATCTTTATTTGCCATTTTGACTCCTTTTGTTAATTGTTATTATTTTACTTATAGTTTTTATTTATGTATATAAATAAATTTATTTTTTAACGATGTATAAAAATTTGTTTTTTATTTGGCTTATTTCATAAATTATTTTTTCATTTTTTAGATGTTTAGCAAGCAATCTTAAATCACCTTTGGTGATTTTGTTTTGTACAACAATTAACATACCTTTTGTTGCCAAATTGTTGTAATAATTTTCAAATATTTCATAATTGCTAATTTGGCTATTGATAGCAACAATTAAATTGAATTTTTTACCTTGCTTAATTTCTTCTTCGTTTATAAATTCAACAGGTTTTTTAAAACAGTTTGGATAGGTTAATACAGCTTGATTTCAAAGTTTGCCATTAAAATCGCTTTTGAAAATGTAGTTTTTGCCATAGCCTAAATATTGCATTATCGCATATTCATATTCAACGTTTTGACCTATAAACAAGTTATTTTCGGCTTGATTAATGTATGAAGTATTGACAATGTTATCTAAATCTAAATCGTCAATATTTGGCTTTAAAATATTTTTTAGCTCCATTGGAATTGGCTCTAAATCTTCGCCTCTTAGTCTATCAATTGCTTCATTGGCTTGTCTAATTTCTTCATCTACTAATTTTCTTTTAATTTTTTTTGCTTTGACAAACATTGTTAAATAAACAATAGCACCAATTGCCATTACAACAAAAATTGACACAAGTAAAATTATACGAATTACATCTTTGTTCATTATTTAACTTCCATTCCGCCGTAATCTAAAAAGTCTTGCAGAATAATTTTTGCTGCCAATGTATCTTTAATTTCATTGCGTTTTTGGATTGATAATTTTGCGCTTTTTAAAATATTTTGTGCTTTGATTGTTGAACCATATTCATCTACTAAATAGACTTTTTGGTCAAAAATTTGTTTTAATTTTTGAGCAAATTCATCAACCATTATTGTTCTTTCGCTTTTGCTTCCATTGCTTCTTAATGGGTATCCTAAAATTAAAGCATCAATGTCACCTTTGACATTGATGTCTTTTATAGCTTGAATTACTGCTTCGAAATCGTTTTCTTCGAAGCGAATTGTTTTTAAACCTGTGGAAATAATAGCGTTATCATCGCTAATGGCAAATCCACATGTTTTTGTTCCTAAATCTAAAGCTAATTTACGCATTATAAGTTATTAATAACAATTTCTTTTAAGTTGCTTAAATTATCAACTTTACCCATTGCTACAACAGGTGAACCGCCACCTCTACCATTGGTTTGTTTAGCAATATTTTGGAAGATGGTATTTGAATTTTCAACTTTTGTTGCGATTGCTAACAAAATTTGATCGCCACTTGGAGCGCCTAAAACAACATAATTTTCAGGGAATTTTTCTCTGATTGTTGAAGCAATAACTTTAATTTGGCTAGGATTAATATCAAAATTAAAGTAGACATTTTTGCCATTGATATTTTCAAATTCAACTTTTTCATAGTCAAATTCGATATTTGAACTTTGTTTATTTGCTACTTTGAAATCTTCTCTTGCTTGTTCAATTAATTTTAAAATAGCTTTGTATTGATCGACTAAATTTAAATTGTCTAATTTTATTTCTAAACTATATTTAGGGTTAAGTGCCTTAACTTTATTAATAATATTAGTTAATTCATTTGTATAAAATTCAATTTGTTCTTTATAGAATTTATCAACTAATTCATTTGATGTTACAACTCTAATTCTAAATATTCCAGCTTGTTTTCTTTCAATAGCAACAATTTTGAAGTTTTCTAATTGTGCACTATGTTCAAGGTGAGTTCCACCACATAAATCGCTAGTAACATCACCTCATTTAACTAAACGAACATTATTTGGATCCATGTATTCTGTTTCTTGAATAGTCATTATTGCGCCATATTCTTTAGCTTTTTCAGTTGTGGTAATAATGTATTCTCTTTTGATATCTCTTTTAATGATATCTTGCATAATTTGTTCAATTTCAGCAATTTGTTCATCTGTTGGTTTTTCATCAGCAGGGAAGTCAAAAGTAAATCTTTCATAAGTAATATCTGAACCAAGTTGTTCAATTTGTGGTCCTAAAACTTTTCTTAAAGCACTAAACACTAAGTGAGTTGCTGAGTGATTACGTGCTAAATTAAGTCTTTTTGGAGCATCAACAAAACATTCAACCGGATCTTCATTATTAATTTTGCCTTCAACTTTATGAATGTGGTTAGCATATTTATCTTTGAAAACATCTAAAATTTTGATTTTATTGCCGTTTTGAATCATGTATCCTTCATCATGGTTTTGGCCACCTGATGTTGCATAAAATGGAGTTTTATCTAAAATTACATAACCGATTCCATCAATTTTGCTTACTTCATTTTCTTGATCAAGCAACATTAACACATTTGATGTTGAAGTCAAGTGATCATAACCTATGAATTCATCAATTTTGTTGTCAATTAAAGCTAATGAATTGATTACATTTTGCATACCTTCGGCTTTATCACCTTTAGACTTCATAGCATGTTCTTCTTTAGCTTGATTAAATTCATCCATATTAACTTGAACACCATATGAATTAGCAATTTCAACTGTTAATTCAATTGGGAAACCATAAGTATCTAACATTTTAAAAGCATCTTTACCACTTAAAACTTTTGAGCCGTCTTGAATGTATTGTTCAAGCATTGCTTTACCTTTTTCAATAGTTTTGTGGAATAATTCTTCTTCATCTTTAATTGCTTTTTCAACTGGTTTAACATCATATTCAAAAGGTAATGAATCATGAACAACTTGAACTAGTTTGTAAAGGAATAAACCTTTAATACCTAATTGCATTCCTTTGTAAATTGATCTTCTAATTAAACGACGAATAATGTAGCCTCTACCAACATTTGAAACTTTAGCGCCATCAGCAATAGCATTAGCCACAGTTCTAATGTGATCAGCAATAACTTTAAAATTTTGATTGATTAATTCTTGTTCTTTTTCCCTAGTAAAATAGTTATTTACGTCATATTTGTATGGTGAATATTTTTCAATTTCTTTGATGATGTTAATAAATAAATCAGAATCATAGTTGGTTGGCGCATCTTGCATAATTGAAGCAATTCTTTCTAAACCGGCACCAGTATCGATATTCTTTTGTTTTAATTCTGTGTAATTATTTTCACCATCATTATTAAATGTTGAAAAAACAATGTTTCAAATTTCAATGTATCTGTCATTTTCAATGTCTTCTTTTAATAATACAAGGCCTCTTGAATCATATTTTTCGCCTCTATCAAAGAAAATTTCAGTGTTTGGTCCACAAGGTCCTGAACCAACATCTCAAAAGTTTGTATCTCTACCACCTGGAATTAAATGACTTTCTTCAATTCCATGGCTCATTCATAATTGCTTAGTTTCTAAATCATCTCTAAAATAGGTAAAATATAATTTTTCTTTGTCTAATTTTAAAACATCTAATAAGTATTCAATTGCAAAGGCGATTGCTTCTTTTTTAAAATAATCGCCAATTGAAAAGTTTCCAAGCATTTCAAAAAATGTGTGGTGACGAGCGGTTACACCAACATTTTCAATATCATTAGTTCTAATTGCTTTTTGACTATTTACAAGTCTATTTTTAGGTGGGATTTTTTTACCTGAAAAATAGTCTTTTAATGTAGCAACACCTGAATTAATTCATAAAAGTGAAGGATCTTTAACAGGAATTAAAGATTTTGAAGGCACATGTAAATGGTCTTTTGATTTGAAAAAGTCAATTCAACTTTGTCTAATTTCTTTAGAAGTCATCATAATTAATCTCCTTATACATAAGTTTTTTCTTGATTTTGGTAATAAATTTTTTCAATAATTGCTCCACCAATACATTTATTGCCATCATATAAAACAACTTGTTGTCCTGGCGTTACTGCTTGTGAGCCTTGTGGGTAGTAAATCATTATTTCATTGTTTGGTAATAATTCGATTGAAACAGGAACATCTTTTTGTCTATATCTAAATTTAGCTGTTAAATTTTCAGGATCATAATCCAAATTGTTTAAAGTCAAATTTGATGCTAGCAATTGATCTGACATTAAATATGACATATCAGAAGCAGGCGCTACATATAAAATATTTTTTTGAACATCATGACCACAAACATAATGTGGCTCAGCCATTCCGCCTAAATTTAAGCCTTTTCTTTGACCTAGTGTGTAATAGAAGCAACCTTCATGATCTCCAACAACTTTATTTGTGATAATATCAACAATTTTTCCGCCTTGCGCTGGAATGTAATTTTGCAAGAATTTAGTAAAGTTTCTTTCACCAATGAAGCAAATTCCTGTTGAATCTTTCTTTGTTGCTGTCGCAAGATTTAACTGATTAGCAATTTCTCTAATTTGTGGTTTAGTATATTTTGCTAAAGGCATAATTACTCTTGATAATTGTTGTTCTGTTAATTGCGCTAAAAAGTAAGTTTGATCCTTATCTTCATCGGCTGCTCGATATAAATGACCATTTTGTACATCTGCATAATGCCCCATAGCAATATAATCAGCACCTAATTTATCAAAAGCATAATTAGCAAAAGCTTTAAATTTTATATGTTTGTTACATAAAATGTCTGGATTTGGAGTTCTGCCTTTTTGGTATTCTTCAATGAAGTTTTGAAAAACATCATCTCAATATTCTTTGATAAAATCCGCCCGATGTAATTTAATTCCTAATTGTTGCGCGACTTTTTGAGCATCTTGATAATCCAATTCTTGAGGACAAACTGCTTGATTAATGCTTTCATTGCCTAAAAAATCATTATTAAGTGTTGAATCTCAGTTCCGCATAAATAAACCTTCAACATCATAGCCAGCCTGTTTAAGTAAATAAGCCGCAACTGAAGAATCTACTCCGCCTGACATTCCTAAAATAACTTTTTTACTCATAAGGTCTCCTATAATTTCTTGTTTATTTATATTTAGTATTTTTATTTACTTATAAATATTAATACTATTATTTAAATTTAATATTAAAATGAGTAAATTTATGAAAAATTCACTCATTAGTTCATGTTATTCTTTGATGTCTTTAATAATATTGTTTTTAAAAATTTCAATTGTGGCATTAGTATAAGGATTAGCACCATTTAAATAACTATTTAATGAAGCTGCTAATAAAATGTTTTGAATTAAATAGCCAATGTCAGTTAAATTGTTAATTGTAAGTTTAAATTCAAATGAATTTATAATGTCTAATTTAACATTTTTAAAGGCATTTTCGTCAATTTTGAAAGGTTTAGTTCCATCTAAAAAACCAACCAATTTATCATTGTAATTAACAATTTGTTCTTTAATATTTTGATAATCTTGTTTAATTTCAATTAAAGTGTTCAATGATTTTTTTCACTCCAAAAGCAAGCGATTTTTAGGATTAATTAAATTTTCTAAGGTCAATTGATTTTGCAAAACTAACTGTGAATTGTTTTTGTTTTCTGTTTCATTAAATAGTTGTACAAATCAATTACTGAAATCTTTCAATTGGTTCTCAACTACAATTTGCTCATTATGGAATTTAGCATTGAGCAAGCTTTTTAAAATTGAATATTCTAAGAAATTATTTGATATGCTTTTTGCCGAAATAACCTGTGAAATAGCTTCTTTAGCACCTTTAAAAATTTCTAAATAATCAATTTTTAAACACAAAATAGGGAATAAAATGGCAGGTGAAAAAAGATTAAATCTGCTTGGTATTTCTTCTGAGTAATTAACAACTAAGTAATTATTTCTAAGTGCTAGTTCATTCAAAATATTTTTCTTATTATTGATGCTAAAAGCGATTAAATTTTGGGCATTATTAATACCAAATTTTGATTCTAATAATTTCCTTAATTCCCTAAAAAATAGCGAAGTAACAAAATTATTATCGCTTTTAGTAATTAAATTAATTGCGAATTTTTTATTTTCAATACTGCTTAAAACTTCAATTAACTTTTCAGCATTTAATTCATCGCCTAAAAAAATTAATTTGAGTTGTGAATCAATTAAATTTTGACTTTTTAATAAGTTATATCAAGCCTTAATATTCATTAAATCATTGTCAGTGGCAATAACCAACAAATACTCAATTTTTTGGTCGTAAAGATTTTTAATAAATTTTTGATTTTTTTCATCATCAAAATAAGTTTGATAATTCATTACTAAATCAATTCAAGCTAAATTTTTCTTGTCATTTTTTGAAAAATTACTAATGTTATCTATTCAGTTTTTAACTAAATCTTTAGTATGTTTGAAGTCTAAATCGCTTAAATTAAAATTGTGTCTTAGTTCAATATTTTTATGCATTATCATCTCCTAAGAAAAGGAAAGGATTTGTTTTATTTAAGTAAGCTTCATAAATTAATGATCAATACATTAAAGCAACTATTTGACCCAAAGAAATTTCATCAGCTTCTTCAATTTTAATCCGGCAAACCGGCAATGAAGCGATATTAGAAACTGTGTTGATTAAACTTTTATTTACTTGTTTGTTATAAAAAGATAATTTATTGTTTTTCATTTTGAAAGTCAAGTCTTTTAAATAAATTTCATCGCTAATAATAAAATCTGTTTGTTCGTTGTTTAATTCATAAAATGTAACAAATAAATTACGGTTGTTTTCTAATAAAAATTGACCATATTTGGCTATTTCATAGGGAAAAATGGCATTAATCAAACTCTTATTTTTGTTTATATAATTCAAATTCAAGAAATTATTTTGGTATGCTAAAAAATTATTAAACAATGAATTTAACCCTATATTAAAATGAATTTTTTTGTCTTTTTTCAAATCAAAATTAATATAACCCAATTTAAAGGCTAAATTATTGTCAATAATTTTGTTTGTATAATCGAACGAAGCAATTGAATAACCTTCTAAAATTTTTTCAATGTTCGCACCTTTTAAAAATAATAGTAATAGATTGATTTCGCTAAAAAAAGCAAAATGATAATCCAAAATTGAAGGAATAATTAATTTATTATTTTCTTCAATTGGCAAAGCAAATAATTGTTCTTCTAATTCTTCTTTAGATATCAAATAAACATTATTAAAAGCATTGTAAAAACCTAAATTAGCCTGCATTTTATTAACAATCAATTTAATAAAATTTAAAAAAGCATCATTGAAAGTAATTAATGATGAGAATAAAATGGCTGTTGATTCTTGAGTTAATAAATGATTACATTGTTTTAATTGAGCAAAACTTTGTTCGCTAAATTCATTGGCATTGAAAAAAATAAAATTAATTTTATTAGCTGTTAATAAATCATTATTGAAGAGATAATTAAAGCCCGCTTGAAAATTTTCAATAATTTCACTGGAGCAAAAAATTAAAAGATTTTTAATGTTTTTATCGACAATTTTTTTGGCAAAATTTTTAATTTCATTAATGCTGTTGTAAGAAAAGTTTAAAGCCAATTCATGGAAACCAAAATTTTCATAACCAATCGCATTTCTTGTGCGAATTGTTTCAATTAAATTATTAGCACGATTAACTAAGTTTTCGTTTTGAAAATCAGGATAGTAATTATAAGTTTTTAAAGTAATTTTAGCCATTAGTCATCCAATGAAGCTTTAAGAGTTTCAAAACCGTGCTTAGTTTCAGCTAAATGAGCCACAAATGGTTTGCGAGCGAATAGTGGATGAAGCGCTTTAAAATTACCTAATCCTTCTTTCTTTTCGCTATTTCATTCTTCAATAATAAAATTGATTTTTTCGCCTATTTTAAATTCTGTAAGCAAATTATTTTTTGATCAATCTGTTACCATTTTTTTAGGAATAATAAAAACAAAATTGCGATTGCTTTTAACAACCAATTTTTGTGTTGAAATGTTAATTATTTTGCCATAGCAAATGTCGCCTTTTTTATACATAGTATATTTATTATATATTAAGAGCCAAAAAAGACTTATAATAAATAAAATGCCTATTAATGTTTTGCCATTTTTGCCTATAAAATAGCTTGATATGGCAAAAATAATGCTTTTTAACTAATTTTTAACTATTTTAATCAAAAATTTTTTTATCTATTATAATATACATATATTAATATTTAAATTTAGCCTAAAATTAGGCAAAAAGGACAAAAAATGAAAAGACTTTTATGCTATTATGAACCTAAAAAAGACTCAATGTATCCTTGATTATTAAAACACCCAAAAATCAAAGTTGGTCTTGCAAAATTTAAAACAAGAAAAGAAGCAATGCAATGATATATGCTTTTAAAATTCGAAACTTCAGTTTGATTCCAAAATGAAAACAGAATCTGAGGTGGTCAATTAACAATTGATAACGAAGGTAATGAATGAAACAACTATATTAAAGTTTCAGGTTTTGATGGTGGAGAAAATTATGAAGCAGTTTGTGAAGAATTTGCTATCGATCCGCGTACTTTCCAATTCGACTACAAAAAAGCTGAAAAAAGACTTAAAGATTTAGACTTTGTTTTATTACATGATCCATACACCTACTTCCCAGCAGAATTAGAAATTGCTAAAAAATCACGTAAGGAAATGATTGATTTAGATCAATTAAATCTTTTAAAAGAAAAATACGAAGAAAAAATTACTGTTTTAGAAAAAGAATTAAAAGAACAAAGCGAAAAAACCCAAGAAGTTAGAATTGAAACTAAATACATCAAAGAAGGCAAAACATACGTTGTTCACTATGAAGAATTCTTAAACTTAACTGAAGACAAACAATTAGATGCATTAGCACTTTACTTAACCAAAATTAAAGAAGTTATCAAACACACAGAAAAACAAACAATAGCTGTTACTGATTATGACAGAATTATGGACAACATCGAAAGATTAGATGAAGTGGCTGCTATTGCTAAAAATAAAGCAAATGAAGAAAACAAGAAATTATTTGAAAAAGTTCTTGAACAAATCAAACACAACCAATTAGAATTACTTAAAAAATTCGAAGTAAATCAAAAATTAAATGATGTTCCAGAACACTTCGCTTACTACTACAACGAAGGTAGAGAAGAAAAAATTTCTGTTGCTTATGAAGTTTCATATGTTTTATTAGGATTATTACATGTTGGATTTGTTAAATTAAATGAATACCAATACCCAGTTGACTATGTTATTGATCCTTCAAAATATGGTGTTGCTATTATCGCTGACGAAGCTAAAGAAGTTGCAACTCCAGTTGTTGTACAACCAAAAGAAGAAGTTATTACCAAAGTTATTGAAAAAGAAGTTATTGTTTATAAACAAGATATGCCTGAATTCTGAACAGGTGCTGTTCAACCACTTACTCCAGAATACATCAATGACAACCAATTAGTTAAAGATGAAAATAACATTTACAAACCAAGTAAATGATACACAGCATGATTATTACTTTTAGTTTTATTAATCTTAGGAGTAATTGCAGTTATCGTGTTATTCATTTTACAATTAGCCGGAGTAGTATCACTTTTTAACGTTTAATGAGAGAAAATAGAATTAAAAAAGCCCAAGGGCTTTTTTAGTCTTTTATAGCCTTTTAAAAACAAGGAGAATGTATGAAAAATACTCAAAAAAATGTCACAAAAATCATTAATCATTTAAAAAATGCTGGTTTTGTTTTTCAAGGAAGTGAAATTTATGGCGGGCTTGCTAACACTTGAGATTATGGTCCTTTAGGTTCATTATTAAAAGATAATATTGAGGCCGTTTGAAAGAAAGAATTTATCACAAAAGAGAGAAACAATTACTTATTAGATTCTAAAATTTTGATGAACCCACAAGTTTGAAAAACTTCAGGACACTTATCTAATTTTAATGATCCATTAATTGAAAATAAAACTAATGGTAAAAGATATCGTGCTGACAAATTAATTCAAGAAATTAACCCTGATTTAGTGCCCGAAACACTTTCGTTTGAACGAATGCGTGACTTTTTAGTTGAAAACCTTAAAGAATACGAAGGGGCAAAAACTAATTGAAGTGACATTAGAAAATTTAATTTAATGTTCGAAACCAAACAAGGGGTTTTAGAAGATTCAAAAAGCATTATTTACTTAAGACCTGAAACTACTCAAGGTATCATGGTTAACTTTAAAAACGTGCAAAGAGCCATGAGAGCAAAAATGCCGATGGGAATTGGTCAAGTGGGTAAAAGTTTTAGAAACGAAGTAACACCAGGAAACTTTATTTTCAGAACCAGAGAATTTGAACAAATGGAATTGGAAGTATTCTGTAATCCAAATGAAGCTGAGCAAATGTATCACAATTACATTAATAAAGCCATGACATTTGTTAAAAAATTAGGCTTAAACAGTGAAAATGTAAGATTAAGAGAACATGAAAAAGAAGAATTATCACATTATTCTTCTGGAACTAGTGACATTGAGTATTTATTCCCATTTGGTTGAGGTGAATTATTAGGTATTGCTAATAGAACAAACTTCGACTTAAAATCACATATGGAAGCTACCGGTGAAGATTTAACTTATTTAGATCCATACACCAATGAAAAATACATTCCTTATGTAATTGAACCATCTATGGGGTTAGACCGTTTAATGTTTGCCATAATTATTGATGCTTATGATGAAGAAGAATTAGCGGAAGGTGATGTAAGAACTGTTTTAAGACTTACTAATGAATTAGCTCCTTATAAAGTGGCTGTTTTACCTTTAGTTAAAAAATTAAATGAACAAGCTAATGAATTGTTTGCAAAATTAATTGATGCTAATTTATCAGCAACTTATGATGAAGCCGGTTCAATTGGCAAAAGATACCGTAGACAAGATTCGATTGGAACTCCTTATTGTGTAACCATTGACTATGATACTTTAAATGATCAATCAGTTACAGTGCGTCATAGAGATTCAATGGAACAAGTGAGAATTAAAATTGACGAATTAATTAACTACTTAAATAAATAAAATAATGTGAAGGAACAAAATGAGTAAGGACAATATTTATTCGCAAGTAATTGCTGCTAATGACATAGTTAATGTTATTAATCAGTTTATTCCTTTGACAAAAAAAGGCAGATCTTATGTCGGCCTTTGTCCTTTTCACTCTGATAGCACTCCTTCAATGTCTGTTGCACCTGACAAGCAAGTGTTTAAATGCTTTTCTTGCGGCGTGGGCGGTAATGCTTTAACATTTGTAGAAAAGTATAAAAAAATTAGCAAGTTTGAAGCTTTACAATATTTGGCTTCATTACATGGTATTGACGTTAGTCAATATAATAATTATCAACCTAAAGAAATTTATAGCCCAAGCGCTAAAGAACAAATTGAATTATTAGACAAAGTAAATTCTTTTTATAAGACAGAATTTATCAAACATCAATTTGGATTATTAAATGATTTTTATAATCAAAGGCATTTGACAAATGATATTTTAGATCATTTTGATATTGGTTTTAGTGATGAGCAAGACTTTAATACAATGTTTGCTGACACAATTAAAACACAAGCCGATCTATTTCAACAATGTTCTTTAATCAACGAAAATGGTTATAGCATTTATCGCAATCGGGTTATGTTCGCCATCCGTGATGAACATAATTCAGTTGTCGGTTTTAGTGGCAGAACATTAATTAAAGATGAAAAACCAAAATACATTAATAGTGCCGAAAGTGAAGTTTTTAGAAAATCTAATATTCTTTACAATTACTATAATGCTTCTAATTCGGCTAATGGTAAAAATGAATTAATTATTACCGAAGGTTTTTTTGATGTAATTGCTTTATACAAAGCTTCAATTACAAATGCTGTTGGTTTAATGGGAACAGCACTAACCAAAAATCACTTTAATTTAGTTAAAAATAAAAAAATTATCTTGTTTTTAGATGGTGATGAAGCAGGTCAAAATGCAACCTTAAAATCAGCCAAATTCTTGCTTGAATATGGCATTGATGTAAAAATCGTTATAAACCCAACATCACTTGACCCTGATGAATTATTAAATGCTCATGGACCTGAATACTTGCAAAATCTAATTAAACAAGCTGTTAGCGCAATTGATTTCATTTATGAACATTTATTAAATAAACACAATTTGATTAAAAATGGCTTCAACGATGTCGGTCGTCTAAAAGATTTTATAGCTGATTTTTCAACTTATATTGCCACATCGCCATTAGAAGTGATTAACTATTATCAAGGAAAAATCAAAAGCGAACTTAAATATGAAGTTTCATTTAAGCCTAAAGCAACCAAATTAGAATCGCATACTTTCGAAGACACTCAAACAATGGAAATACCTGTTGATAATTGGTATGAACCACAACCTCCAAAAGTAGAGACGCCAAAATTAAGAAAAAAACAAGAAAAAGAAAATCTTCAAAGGCGCGATTGAATTGACAAATTGTTTTACTTAATCTTAAGTTTTCCAGGTTTAAGCAATTTATTTTTAAACAAAATTCAAACACAAAATGATGAAGATTTCGATTTTACAGGCATGCAAAATGAAAATACTAAAAAAGAAATTTTCACACAAATATATGCTGGTCAAATAAATAATAAAACCATAGAATATTACACCGAATATTTTGCCGATTCGGATTTTATAAGAATTAAAGAAAATATTTCAAAAGCAATTGAGCGATTGCCACTTAATGAAGCAATTAGCGCAACTTTTGAACAATTTTATGAAAAGGCTAAAGATTTTAACATTAAACACAATCTTGATTTTGCTACAAAAAAGGTAAAAGAGATTAATGTTCCAAAGGAAGCAGAAGAACAAATTTACAAACAATTAAACCAAAAATCTCATGAATTCTATAATAGGAGCAATCGAAAATATGAAAAAAAATAAAGAACAAATCGATTCAAGCACAGCAACAGTGATTGATTTAATTAAGCAACATGCTGCTAAAAAAGGCAAAAAAACATTGAGTCAAGAAGAAGTGTATGACTATTTAAATAAAATTAAAGTTGAAATCACTGATGATGAAGTTGACCATATGTTTGAAACTTTAATGCAAAATGGCATTATAACTAATGATGCCGATGAAGGCGACTTAGATTTTGTTGGTGACGAAGATTTTGAAATAGAAAATCTTAAACTTGATGATTTAGAACAAAGTGGTGAAATTGATTTAGAAGACACAGAAGAATTAGAATTACATCATGAAGAAGATGATGAAGAATCTGATTATGATAATGATTCTGATGAAGAAGACGAAAAACACTATAAAAAAGAAGAAAAAAGAAAAAGAGACGAAGAAGATTATTCAAATTCATTAGACCCTGAAATGAGTAATTACATCGATGGATTCGATAGTGATTTTGATGACGAAGATGACTATGTTTATGATGACGATGATGATTATTCAGATGAAAGCAGTTATGCTGAATATGAAGATGACGAAGAAGAAGTTGCTAAAAAAGACCATAAAAATTCAAAAAGAAAATCACGTGGCGAAGAAATTGAATTAGAAAACTTCGACGACAAAGATATTACTCTTGATTTGGAAGAAGATACTAAAAAAAGTGCCAAAGAATTAAGAAATAAATTAACAGAAACTAATGATATTGTTAAATGGTACATGCGTTGAATTGGTAAATACGGTAAACTTTTAACCAAAGAAGAAGAAGAAAAATTAGCCAAAGAAATGGGCAAAGGTGGCTTTAAAGGTAAAAGAGCTAGAGATAAGCTTATTAAACGCAACCTTCGTTTAGTTATTAACAATGCTAAAAAATACAAAAATAGAGGTTTAAGTTTTATTGACTTAATTTCAGAAGGTAACTCTGGAATTGTTAAAGCAGTTAAAAAATACAATGTTGATACAGGTTTTAAATTTTCAACTTATGCAACTTGATGAATTAGACAAGCTATTACTAGAGCTGTGGCAGATCAAGCTAGAACTATTCGTGTTCCAGTACACAAGGTTGAAACAATTAATAAAATCAGCAAAATCGAAAGAGAATTACAACAAGAATTAGGGCATCAACCAACAGACGAACAAATTGCTGAAAGATATGGCAATGGTTATGATGCTGATAAAGTTAGATATATTCGTAAAATTAACATCGATCCTATTTCATTAGACAAACAAATTGGTAAAGAAAATGATTCATCATTTAGTGATTTTGTTAAAGACGAAAATGTAGTAAATCCAATTGATTTTGCTGCAAATGAAGAATTAATTGAACATCTTAATGAAATTTTGAAAAAAGTATTAGATGCCAGCGAATATGAATTAATTTGCAAACGGTATGGAGTTGGTGAAAACCCAGCTGACAATAACAGAAGATATGAAATTCATTCTTTAGAAGACCTAGCAGAAGAAAGAGGCGTTTCAAAAGAAAGAATTCGTCAAATCGAAAATAAAATTTTGAAGAAAATCAAAAATAATTCAAACTATGGAAAATTATTAAAGGACTTTGCTAAATAATGAAAGTTAGAAAATTAACAGATTATTTGTTCTCACTTTACCCTTTACAAAATAAAGAAATTTGAGACCCTTCTGGCTTTTCTGTTAAATTTAATCAAGCTGAAAGATTAAGAGGCGTAGTTAGTGCGATTGATTTAACAGACAAAGTGTTAAATAAAGCCTTAGAAATTGATGCTAATTTGATTTTAGTCCATCACCCTTTCAAGTTTTTAAAAACTTGAAAAGATGAAGATTTACAAGCCCCATATAAAAAACAAATTTTAGAAAAGCTTAAACAACACCGTATTCATGTTTTAGCTTTTCATACAAACTTTGACAATGCGCCATTTGGTACTTCTAAAAGAATTGTAGAATTTTTAGGTTTAATTAATTATTTAAAACAACACGATAACCCTTATGCTGGTGTGATTGAATATAAAACCAATTTGAATGAACTAGTTGCTTTAATTAAAAATAAATTTGGCTTTCAAGCCTTAAGAACTAATTTGCCAAAAGACCTATGAAACAACGAAATAAGTAAAATTGCAATTTTGTCTGGGTCAGGTGCTAATGTTGAAATTAATAACTTAAAAAACGAAGGTTTTGATTTAATAATTACTAGCGATATTAAATGAAGTGATTGAATTAATTATCAACAAACTAAAACTAACATTTTAGAAATTCCTCACTTAGATGAAGAAGTTTTTGCACAAGTTATTTACAATGATGTAGTTAATTTCATTCCCAAAAAACATCCTATGCCAGTGGAAATAGTTAAATTAGAAGAGCCTTATCAAAACATTTAAGACACATAATTAATTGTGTCTTTTTTATTATTTTTTGCCTATATAGGCGGCTTTTTTACTTAATTTTAACAATAAATCAATCGTATTTAAAGCCTAAAACACCTATGAAACAGCACTTTTGGCAAAATTAATATTAATTTCTATAAAAACAATAAGCAAACAAAATTTATACATTAAATATAATTTAAACAAGGAGAATGTATGAATAAATACCCAAGAATTGTTATAAACGAAACAAAATTTAAAAACAATGTTAAAAAAGCTATAGAAATTTGCCAAAGAAAAGGTATTGAAGTTTTAGCTGTTACTAAAGGTTTTGTCGGAAATAGAAGAATGGCTGAATTATATGCTGAATGTGGCATTAAAATGTTTGGCGATTCAAGAATTGAAAATTTTAAAATTTATGCTGATATTCCAGGACATAAACAATTATTAAAATTGCCTCAGATTGAAGAAATACCTGAATTAATTAAATATTGCGATTCATCATTAAACGGTGATTTAAACATTATTAAAGCAATTAGTGAATATGTTTTAGAAAATGACCAAAAACCCCACAAAATAGTTTTAATGGTTGATTTAGGCGATCGCAGAGAAGGCGTTTTACCAAATGAAGTTGATTTGACAGTTGCTGAAATTCTAAAACTCAAAGGTGTTGAATTAATTGGTTTAGGATGCAATTTTGGTTGTTATGGAGCTAGAATTCCTTCGGTTGAAGCAATGAATGAATTTGCTCAAATTGTTAAAATGATTGAAGCAAAATATCAAATTAAATTGACACATATTTCAGGTGGAAATTCATTAAGCTTACATATGGTTTGAGAAAATACTATGCCTGAAATTGTTAATGTGCTAAGAATGGGTTTTGCTATGATTTTTGGCACCGAAGACAAATACCGTTTAACAATTGAAGGAATGTATCGTGACGCTTTTCGTTGTGAAGCCGAAGTTGTCGAAGTTGATTTTAAAAGTTCTATGCCTATAGGACCAGCTGGTATTGATGCTTTTGGTAACAAGCCACATTTTGAAGATATTGGTGATATTAAAAGATTAATTCTATCAATTGGCAAATTAGACACATCATTTTCTGATATGTATCCAAGGGATAAAAAACTTCAAATTTTAGGCGGTTCAAGCGATTTAATGATCATTAATGCAAATGAAAGTGATCACAATTACAAAGTTGGCGACATTATAACTTTTGATTTAGATTGAGGAAGTTTACTTTACTTATTTAATTCAAAATTTGTTGAAAAAGTTTTTGAAAAATAAGCTTTTTGAATGTGTTCATAGAACACATTTTTTTAATTTTTATTTAATATAACATATAATAAACATATGAACTTAACACGTATATTTGAAATGCAAAAAGAATTAGATTTAAAAATTGGACAAAGAAAAGATTTAGGGTGAAAAAATCACGATGATGCCAAAATTCACCAACAAATGATGTTGGCAACATTAATTGAAGTTGCAGAGTTTGCTAATGAAGTTCAATCTTTTAAATATTGAAAGAAACATAAGAATATTGATCATGAAAAAGTGCTAGAAGAATTTGCTGATGTTTTACATTTTCTTGGTTCTTTAGGTTATAAATACCAAATTAACCCAAATGTTGAACCATTAATTGTGCAAAGCCAAGAGATTAATGAACAATTTACAATTTTGTTTAGTAGCATTACCAAAGCTATGTATTACACAAATAAATATGCTATTGCTGAAATTTTTTCACTTGTTTTAGGAGCAGCTAAATTATTGAACTATTCAGAAGAACAAATTCTTAAAGCATATGAATTAAAAAATCAAAAAAATCACCAAAGAGTTGCCGAAAAATACTAGTAAAGGAGGCTAAAAATGGCAAAAAAAGTTAAAAAAGACGAAAACAACGTTAATGTTAAGCAACAATTAATTTTGTATTCTCGCATGCATAATTATGAACTTTATGAAGCGTTAGCCTCATCAGATAAGGGAATTCTAACAGAAGAACAAATTGAAAAAAACCGTGAACAATTTGGAACTAATAAATTAGCTAAAAAAGGCAAAAACACAATTTGAAAAAGATTGTTTCATGCTTTTATTAACCCTTTTTCTTTAATTTTGATTATTTTAGCTTTAATTTCAGTTATCACTGACATTATCCTGCCTTTAACTAACAGTGAACAAACGTTTAAACCTGAAGAAGGCTTGCCTACCGTATGTATCATTTTGATTATGGTTTTAATTAGTGGAATTTTAAACTTTGTGAATGATACAAGAAGTGCTTCGAGTGCTGAAAAATTAGTTAAAATGGTTCAAACAACAACGAGAGTTCAGAGAAATGGCATATTCTACGAAATTCCGCTTGAAAATGTTGTTGTAGGCGATATTGTAACCTTGGCAGCTGGTGATATTATTCCAGCGGACGTAAGAATTTTAAGTGCAAAAGACTTGTTCGTTTCACAATCATCATTAACTGGTGAAAGTGATGCGATTGAAAAATTTTCACATAATTCAGCCAATAAAGATAATTCAAATATTACTGATGCAACTAATTTGGCTTTTATGGGTTCAAACGTTATTTCGGGTTCAGCTAAAGCAATTGTTGTAGTAACTGGAAATAATACTTATTTAGGTCAAATAGCGCAAAAAGTTAATGAAAAACCTGTCAAAACTGATTTTGAAAAAGGGATTAAATCAGTTTCATGATTGCTTATAAGAATAATGTTAATTGTTGTCCCGATAGTATTTTTAATAACTGGTTTTAGAGGTAATTTTAAAATTGGTAAAACTTGATTAGATGCTTTGGCATTTGCTATGTCTGTGGCAGTTGGTTTAACACCGGAAATGTTGCCGATGATTGTTACAAGTACATTAGCAAAAGGCGCAATGTCAATGTCAAAAAAGAAAACAATTGTCAAAAACTTAAATTCAATTCAAAATTTTGGCGCAATGGACATTTTTTGTACTGATAAAACAGGTACTTTAACAATGGATCAAGTTGTTTTGGAAAGACACTTAGATGTTAAAGGTCAAGAAAATTCAAGAGTGTTAATGTATGGTTTTTTAAACAGTTATTATCAAACAGGCTTAAAAAACTTATTAGATATTTCAATAATTGAAAGAACTGAAGAGTTGTCAGATATTGAAATTGAATTAAGATCTTTAGAAGAAAAATATATTAAAGTAGATGAAATACCTTTTGATTTTCAAAGAAAAAGAATGTCGGTAGTTGTGGCACCAAAAGAAGATAATAAAACTTCAGAAATGATAACCAAAGGTGCAGTTGAAGAAATTTTAAGCATTTGTAAATATATTGAATATGACAATAAAATTTTAGAACTAGACGATTCAATGGCACAAAAAGTGTTAAAGCATGTTGATCGTTTAAACGATGAAGGTATGCGTGTTATAGCAGTTGCTAGAAAAGATGCTAGTTATAAAAAAGATAAGTTTAATGTTAATGATGAAGCAGAAATGATTTTAATTGGTTATTTAGCTTTCCTAGATCCGCCAAAAGAATCAACTGCTTCAGCAATTAAAAACCTCTATGAATTAGGTGTTAATGTCAAAATTTTAACTGGTGATAATGCCAGAGTTACTAGAGCAATTTGTTCTAAAGTGGGCATACCCGCTGAAAAAATTATGCTAGGTAAAGACTTATTAGACATGAGTGATGAACAATTAGCAGAAATTGCTAATGATTATGATATTTATGCTAAATTAAGCCCCGACCAAAAAGCAAGAATTATTAATGCCTTGAGAAGCAAGGGACATGTTGTTGGTTATATGGGTGATGGTATCAATGATGCCCCTGCTATGAAAGTAGCAGACGTTTCAATTTCAGTTGATACAGCTGTTGATATTGCTAAAGAAACAGCTAATATTATTCTTTTAGAAAAAGACTTGAATGTATTAGCCACAGGTATTGTAGAAGGCAGAAAAACTTATACTAACATGAATAAATATATCAAAATGACTGTAAGTAGTAATTTTGGTAATATTTTAAGTATTGTTTTTGCCTCGATTCTTTTACCATTCTTACCAATGCTTGGTATTCAAATCTTATTCCTTAACTTAATTTATGACATTTCTTGTGCTGCTATTCCTTGAGATAAAGTTGATGACAAATTTATTAAAGCGCCAAGAAAATGAAATACTAAAAGTATTTTTAAATTTATGATTTGATTTGGTCCAATATCTTCGCTTATTGACATAAGCATTTTCTTAATCATGAGATTCTGATTAATTCCAATTGTTTTAAATGTTCCATTTGATCAAGCTCATAGCCAAACTTTCGAAGCTTTATTCCACACAGGTTGATTTGTTTTATCAATGTGAACTCAAGCCTTAGTAATTCACTTAATTAGAACTGAAAAAATTCCATTTATTCAATCTAGACCATCGTTTATGTTATTTATGTGCACTTTAGGAGCAATAACAGTTGCTACAATTATTCCTTATGTTCCTGGCATCAACATTGCACTTAAATTACAACCAATGGGCGGGACATATTTCTTGATTCTTTTCGGTTTACTCGCAATTTATGCAACACTGATTTTAATTGTTAAGAAATTTTTTGTTAAACGTTATAGTGTATTACTTTAAAAATTATGAAGCAAATGATGCTTCATTTTTTTATGCAATAAAATTGCTTTAAGTAATTGTCACTGTTACCCAGCATTTATCATGCTAGTTCTAAGATTTCACGCGTTTTTATAATATAATTGATAAAACTATGAATACTAATAAGAATCAAGAAAAAAGTAAAATAATTTTTCCGCTGATAGGCTCAATAATCAATGTGCAAGCCTATAAATATAACGGAGAACTTTATCGTCAATGAAATGGTGTCAAAGTGTTAAGAAACACAGAACACCACTATGTTTTGTTAATGTACAAAACACAAGTTTCAGAAACTAAAAAGAGAGATTGAATATATCGTGAACCTGTTATCTGATTCATGCCAAAAAATGAAATGTCTAATGCTTTAATTTTGCTTAAAGCAAAAAATAATTACATTTATGTTAATATTTCATCAAAACCAATTTATGAAGATAATACAATCAAGTTTGTCGACTATGACATTGATGTAAAAAAATACCCTGGCAAACCACTGGCAATTGTTGACCAAGATGAATTTAAAGAAAATTCTATTTTGTACAATTACCCACCAAAATTAATGAAGCAAATTGAACAATCATTGGATGATGTTGTTCATAAAAATATTAATAATGAATATTACAACAACCCAACAATTGTTGATTACTATATAAATTTAGCTAAAAAAGATCATTCAATCAAAGCAGACTTTAGACAAAAGAAGAATAGATATAATAGAAGAACAATAAAAGGCTATGGAACTAATTAAATTAGTTAATAGCTTTTTTATTTTCTTGTTTCTAGACAATAATTTTAAGTTATAATAATAAATATGCCCAAGTGGTGGAATGGTAGACACCGTAGACTCAAAATCTACTGCAGCAATGCGTGCAGGTTCAAGTCCTGTCTTGGGTACCATATCACATTGGCCGACACAACGTAAGTTGTGTTTTTTTATTGCATAATTATTTACTTATCAATTAAATTTATTTCATCTAAATATCTTAATGTAGTTACAAAAAACAATGGAAATGCATCTATAGGCAGGGTCTGAAATTCATTAGATAATAGGTAAATTGAATATTTCTTTTCAAACATCAAATCTGATTGTTTAAACTTTGCGAATTACAAAACAATTTGCTTTTATAAACTCAAAAACATTATTAAAGATTACATTGAATGATATAACAATGAAAGATTTCAATCTGTGTTAAATTGAAAAGCACCTCAACAATATTGAGATGCTTTGAGTTTTTTATAAATTGCCTATAAAACTTGTTCTAGTTTAATTTTTCTTGTTCTTATAAAATTCAGCAATTTAGTTGTAGTAATCTAGAATCTGATTTAACCTAAAACATGCAGAATATAGTGGCAGAGTAATAAAAGGTTTTGATTATGTTATAATTAAATAATTAAAAATATTGAAGGAATTTAAGGATAAGTATGTCACAAATAATTGATGAAAATGTTTTATGAAAAGCAGCAGAAAAACTAAGAGACAAATGTGATCCTGCTGATTATAAAAATGTTGTATTGGGTTTAGTCTTTTTAAAATATGTTAGTGATAAGTACATTGCTAAATATAATGAGCTAAAAAAAGTTGGTGATGGTAGAGAAAATGATGAAGACTATTACATTCAAGATCATGTATTTTTAGTACCTGAAAATGCTTTATGAACCAATATAGCAAGTCACTCTAAACAAAGTGATTTAGGTCAAGTAATTGACGATGCCTTCATCGAACTTGAGAAACACAATAATCAACTAAAAGGAATTCTTCCTAAAACTTATTCTAAGAGTGATCTAGATAAATCTGCTTTAGGAGACTTAGTAGACTTTTTCACTAATAATTTAAATATGGAAGATGCTGATGGTGATTTCTTCGGCCAAGTTTATGAGTACTATGTAGGTGCTTTTGCTAAGTATATACCAACAAAAGGTGGAGAATTTTTCACTCCAAAATCTGTTGTTGAATTAATGGTTGATATTTTAGAGCCTTATAGTGGGAAAGTTTTTGACCCATGTTGTGGAAGTGGTGGTATGTTTGTTCAATGTTCTAAGTTTGTTAAAGAACATCAAGGTAACGTTGACAACATCTCGATTTATGGTCAAGAATCAAACCCTGGAACTTGAAAAATGGCTAAAATGAATTTAGCTATTAGAGGACTTGAAGGAAATTTAGGTGAAAAAAGTGATGATTCTTTTACAGGTGATTTACATAAGTCTTTAAGGGCAAATTACATCATTGCTAATCCGCCATACAATTTAAAAGATTATTGAAAACCATCTCTTGAAGGTGATCCTAGATGAGTATTTGGAAAACCAGACATGAAGAATGCTAACTATGCGTGACTTTCATTAATGTATTCAAAATTGGCACCTAATGGTAAAGCAGCAATATTGATGCCAAACGGAGCTACAACAAGTAATACTAAAGATGATTACAAAATTAGAAAGGCTATGATTGAATCAGGTAAGGTTGAAGCAATTCTAGCATTGCCTAATAAATTATTTTCAAATGTTAGCATTTCAGTTCAATGTTGAATCTTAAATAAAGGAAAAACTAACACCGATGTTTTATTTGTAAATGCAGATAACTTAGGGAAATTAGTCTCAAGAAAAATAAGAGTCCTTGAACAAGAAGATGTAGACAAAGTTGTTAAAGCTTATCGTGATTTTAGAGAAGGTACTCTTATAGATATACCAGGTTTTTGTAAGAGAGCTACATTAGAAGAAATCAAAGAAAAAGATTTCTCTTTAAATCCTGGAAGATACATTGGAACAGATGATTCTAACAAATTATCTTCAAAAGAAATTCAGCAAGAATTAGAAAAGACTACTATTGAATTATTAGAATTAATGAAACAAAGTAAAGAACTAGAAGATAAGGTTAAAGAGATATTAATGGAAGAATTAAAATAATGTTAACTATGTGTTGTTGCTTTGATGGCTCCAATATAGGAATATTTAGTTCACCATACATTATTGCATTTAAATTTGATCGTGTACTTCCTGTAAATAGCGATTTCACTTGCTTTCAATATGAATTTGATTGACAATAATAACCGACATAACGTGGATTTATTTTGCTAGAATCGATAGAAAACCTAATTAAGTAGCCTGCATAAACTATTTTATCCGGACTTCCATTGTGAAAATAATTTCTGCCGGTACTATTACCGGTTCTAGCAAAAACTATGTCATTTTCATTTAAAAAGTAGTTTTTATATTTTGGATATTCATCCACATTTATACATGCAGGCAACGGTATATTAATTCTTGAGTCATCTGATATATCAGTGATTCTGAGGTATTGTGGCAATGATGGTTCATATTTGTATGCTGAGGCACCGATTCCATACGAACCTTTATTACCTATTGATATATCTTTTAACTTTACTGTATTCATATAAAACTCCTAGAAATGAGGTATTAGTAATGAAATTGAAAAATATGGTAAATATCATCAATGGTTCGACCCCAAGTACTTCTAATCCTGAATTTTGGGGTGGTGATATAAAGTGAATAACACCAAAGGACATGTCTTCGATAAAGACTAGATATATTTCTTATGGTAATAGAAATATAACAGAATTAGGATATAACAGTTGTTCTACTACTTTAGTTCCTAAAGGAACTGTTCTTTTAACTTCAAGAGCTCCGATTGGATATGTTGCAATAGCAGACAACTCACTATGTACAAATCAAGGGTTTAAATCAATGATTTGTAATGAAAATCTAGTTAAACCTATGTATTTATATTATTGGTTACTTAAGAATAGAGAATATTTAGTTTCAATTGCCGGAGGTTCGACATTCAAAGAGCTGTCTAAAGAACAACTTGAAAATGTAGATATCGAATTACCAAACTTAGAAATTCAACAACACATAGTTAACACTATAGGAACAGTTGATAATTTGATTGAAAAGACTTTAGAAATTTTAAATTCAATCAAGAAATTAAGAAGATTACTTTATAAGCATTTTTCTTTAAATTCAATCAGTACAGTCCCATTCAAAGAAATAGTGACTTTTGAAAATGGTGCTCAGCCTCCGAAATCAGAGCATATCTATGAATAAAAAGAAGGTTATGTTAGATTTATTCAAAATAGAGATTATGATTCGGACAATCATAAAACATATATACCTATTTCAAAACGAAATCATTTATGTAATAAGTATGACATTATGATAGATAAATATGGTGACGCTGGTGCTGTAAGGTACGGTTTAGAGGGTGCGTATAATGTTGCATTATTAAAAGTAATTCCGAATAATGAATTAATTAAAGAATATGTTAGAGATTTCCTTATGCAAGATGAAGTAAAAAATATTTTATACAACTCTTCTCAGGCATCAACAAGACCATCCTTAAACGATGATACGTTTTTAGGGTTAACAATGCCTCTATTAAATGAAAATGAAATCAAAACATATAACAAGATTGCAGTTATTCTTTTAAATTTAGAAATAGGCTATAAAGAAAAAATTTTAAAATTAAAGTCTATTAAAGAAAAATTACTTTTAAAATATTTCTAGATAGTTAACACTATAGGAAGTATCGATGATCTTATCGAAAATTATGAAAATCAGATATCAAAAATATTAAACATAATTAGTATGTCGTTATCTGATAAAAGTCTCATTCCTCTTGAATATTACTCGCCTAAAATTATTAAATCAGGTATAAAAAAATATAATAATACCAAGAATTATTTGGACACATCGTCCGTAGAAGGTATTAACAATATTTTACAATTTGATTCATTTAACTTTGAGGACAGACCATCTAGAGCAAACATGCAACCAGTGGTTGATTCAATATGATTCGCCAAGATGAAAGACTCAAAAAAGGTAATTATAGTGACAGAAAAAGATGATGATTTACTTAATGATTATATATTTTCAACAGGATATTTAGGAGTCGAAACTACAAACAAATTACCACTATCATTTCTAACAGGTATTATTTTATCCCCGAACTTTTTTGTTCAAAGAGACCTTAACTCTATAGGTACAACCATGGCTGGGATTAATAATGAAACATTTAATAAAATTCTTGTCCCTAAACTATCTGATGAAGAGATAAATAGTTTCAATAACGAGTTTAGCCCTTTAGTTATTCATTTAACTTCTTATAGAAGAAAAATAAAGAAGCTTAAAGAATTGAAGAATCTATTATTGAATAAATATTTCTAGATTTTAGTACCTTCCATAAATAGGAGGTATTACAATTTGAAAGAATTTATTTCGTTTTTACAACATCAAAATTTAACAAAAAATACTATTGATGCTTATGTTATTGCAGTTAAACAGTTTAGTGCAGAATTTAGTGAAATAACAAAGCAAAATTTATTAGCTTTTAAATCAATATTAGTCGATAAGTATAAGGGTAAAACTATTAATTTGAGAATTCAAGGAATCAACAAATATCTGGAATTTTTAAAGAAAGAAAAATTAAAACTAAAATACATAAAAATTCAACAAAAAAGTTTTTTAGAAAATGTTATCAGCGATGCAGATTACGAGTTCTTTAAAAACAAATTGCTCAAAGACAAAAATTATGAGTGGTATTTTATTGTTAGATTTTTAGGAGCAACTGGTGCCAGAATTTCTGAGCTTATTCAATTCAAATATGAGCATTTAATAAGGGGTTATATAGATCTTTACACAAAAAGTGGCAAAATAAGAAGAATATTCATACCCGTTAGATTAAGAAAAAAAGCGATAGAATATTATGATTCTATCACTAGAACACAGGGTTATCTATTTCTTAATAAAGATGGTAATCAAATATCAACCAGAGGTATAGCTCATCAATTAAAATCACTAGCAAGAAAATATAATATGAATCTAAATGTAGTTTACCCACACTCTTTTAGGCATCGATTCGCAAAAAACTTTTTAGAAAAATGCAAAGATATTGCATTACTAGCCGATTTAATGGGTCACGAATCTATAGAAACTACTAGAATTTATTTGAGAAAAACAAGCGAAGAGCAACAGGAAATAGTTGACAAAATAATTAATTGGTAAAATATTTATTAAGCAGTATAGATTTAATATCTAGACATTTAGATTTTAACATTTTCGCTTTAACCAATAATTTATAAATATAATTGAAAAAATTAATTTCATCAGTGGTAGGTTCACAAGCTAATAGCATTGGTATTGCCTTGGAAGCATGCAAAATTGTTGTGCCTTGCGAATTATCTTTGATAATAGACTGATTTAAATCGCTTAATAGTTCAAAGAAAGCAAAACCTTTATTTTCAGATATTACTTTATATATTCCTGATGAGTAAGCACCTGATAAACCAACATTCACCCTTCCAGGAGCGCCGTCAAATGCTATTAAAGTATCATCTGAGTTACATGTTTTTAGGTTTTGCGCTTTTTTTATATAAAAATTTTTTAATGAATCTAAATCACCGACTCTTAAGTACGGAATAAGACCGTCTCTATTTTGAGATTTTTCTATATAGTTGCTAGAACCAACCTCTATTCCTTTGTCAAATATCCCATATTTAGAGAGGGGAACGCGATTTCTAATAGAATTCAAGGAGTTTATTTTTCTTAATCCAATAGATTTAATTTTAGTATCGATTAACTAATAATTTTCAATGAGTTCATCGATACTTTCTATAGTGTTAACTATCTAGAAATATTTTGAAAGAAGATGTTTCTTCAAATTTGTTAATTTTCTAATATTCATTCTATTTTTTAGAATTGCATCAAATATATAATCATATTTTTTAAAATAGTTAACGTCATTTTCGCCGAACGGAACTTTAATGTTTAAAAAATCTGAAATACTTAAGTTTGGTTGTGCACTACCGCGACCTAAACTAGAAATATTTTCCTTATCCATTAGTAAATAGGTATATATTAAAGCTTTCGATTCACAAGTAATCTTTATAATTCTTTGATTTAAATAACAATCTTCAGAATCAACAATACCTGTTCTACCTACGTACCCAGTCATAGTCAGTAAGATATCCCCAATTTCTAATTTAAATTTTTCATATTCTGGCTTCATACTAAAATAAGTAATATTATCAAGATTAAATCCAGAGTCTCCTATGTTTTTAATTGTAATTAATTTTCATGATGGAAGATTTGTATAATCCTTACTTTTAAATGTTCCACCAACAAAATATTTAATTACATCACCTAATTTGTTTACACTACTTTTATGATTAAAATAAATTTGATAAATATATTTTAGTAATTTTTCAAACAATATAATTTTTTGATTAGTTTTTTCAATCAAATCATCTATGCTTCCTATAGTGTTAACTATGTGTATTAATGTTGAGAAAAATAACTGCTTTTTTATATAATAATTTTGAGGTAAAATCTTATGTTTAATGAAGCTACTATTGAGAATAGCATTATAGAACTTTTAGAAAAAAATGATTTTGAATTTTTAAATTTTGACGATTCATGACTAAGTGAAAGAAAGCTTGATGAATTCATTAATAAGGAAGTTCTTTTAAATTCGTTAATTAAAATAAATAAATTTGATGATTTAGAAATACTTAACGAAGCAATGAATAAGCTTATGAGAGTCGATAATCCTTCTTTATTTGTAAGGAATTTTTTAGTTCACAAAATGTTAGTAGAAGGTGTGACAATTGAGTCAAATAAATATCAAGTGAACCCTCTTATCAAATTCATTGATTTTGATAATGTAGATAATAATACATTTCAAGTAGTTCATCAAATTAAGTTCAACGAAGGAAGATCGACTAGAATACCAGACATAGTTGTGTATATAAATGGACTTCCTTTAATTGTGATGGAACTTAAGTCTTTAGTTGAAGATGCTACTGGAGCAACACTGGAAGACGCTTACAATCAATTAGGCGGAAGCAACGAGTCTAATGGATATCGTTATGATATTCCAACTTTATTTAATTACTCTGCTTTTTTAGTAATTTCTGATGGAGTAAGTACTAGAATCGGAACATTGACTTCTAAATTCGATAGATACAATGAGTGAAAAAGTGTTGATGGTAAAAAAGGTTATGATGCTAATTATGCATTTAAACTAAATGCCTTCATAGATGGAGTGTTTGAAAAAAGCAGATTACTAGATATTATTAAACATAATATTTTCTTTATTCAAGACAAAAATGACAAACCAGTTAAGATAATCTCGCAGTATCACCAGTATTTTGGGGTGAAAAAATCAGTTCAATCAATTTTAAATAGTATTAAGTCAAACGGAAATGGTAAAGCCGGCATTGTTTGACATACTCAAGGTAGTGGTAAATCATTTTCAATGCTAATGCTTGCACATAGATTATTGATTAACAAAGACTTAAATGTTCCAACTATAGTGGTTTTAACAGATAGAATCGACTTAGATGATCAACTTTATAAAACTTTCTTTAGTGCGCGTAATTACCTAAAATGCGAACCTCAAATAGCTACATCTAGAGAAGATTTAGTTAAGAAACTTAAACACATTAAACAAGGTGGAATAATTTTTACTACAGTTGGTAAATTCGATAAGCATCATTTACCAAAAAATGAACGTTCAAACATTATCGTCATGACTGATGAAGCTCATAGAGGGCACTATGGAATTTATGAGACTGTTCATTACGAAAGAAATAAAGAAACTGATGAATTAGAAGCAGTTTTCAAATATGGAGTAGAAAAGTATATTAGGGAAGCATTACCTAACGCTACTTTTATTGGATTTACTGGAACTCCGGTATCAACAAAAGAAAAACAAACAACAGACATTTTCGGTGATATTATCGATGTCTACGATATGACTCAATCAGTTATCGATGGTTCAACAGTAAAACTTTTTTATGAATCTAGACTTGCAAAAGTTTGGACAGATCAATCAATATTGAGTCAAATTGATAATTACTATAATGATTTAGTAAAAAATGAACAAGCAGATAATCAAGCAATAGAAAAATCAAAACGTGAAATGAGCAAAATCAAAGTTATTTTAGAAGATGATGACATGATTGATTTATTTGCTAGAGACATTATGGCTCATTATTCTGAGAGAAAGGGCACTTTAAACGGAAAAGCCATGATTGTTTGCCAAACTCGTCAGGCGGCTTTAAAACTATATAAGAAAATAGTTGATGAGATTGCACCTGAAATGAAAGAACAAGTAATTTTAGTTGTTACTGAATCTAATAAAGACACAGAAGAAATGCGTAATCTATTTAAAGATTCTGCATATAGAAAAGAGTTAGGTGAAGAATTTAAAAAAGATACATCAAAATATAAAATCGCAATTGTAGTTGATATGTGATTAACCGGTTTTGATGTACCCGACTTAGATGTAATATATTTTATTAAGAGGCTCAAATCTTATAATTTAATGCAAGCTATTGCTCGTGTTAATCGTGTTTATCCAGGTAAGTATTATGGTTTAATTGTCGATTACATAGGTCTAAATGAAGCGTTAAATGAAGCATTAACAGAATATACAGATAGAGACAGACAAGAAAATGTTCAAGATGTAAAGAAAGAAATTTATGACATCTTGAAAGAAAAATTAAGTGTACTTAATGAATGATTTTACAAAATTGATAAAAGTAAATTCTATAGCTCTAATGATCACGAAAGATTTGAAGCTGTACAAATCGGAACAGAATTTGTGTTACAAGATGCTAAAAGAGAAGATGCATTTATGAGTGATCTTTCCTTTCCTGTAAAGCAAGCCTTTGTCGTTTGTGCTGGTATTTTAACTGAAGAAGAGAAAAATGATGTTTATTATTACTTAGCTATTAGAAGTTTTATTCTAAAGCTTAGAGCAAAAACTCAAACTGTTTCTATAAAAGAAATGAATGAATATGTTTCTAATCTTCTAGCAGACGCTATTAAAGGCGATGAAGTAAAAATATTAACTCAAACAAAAGAAGATTCAAGTAAAGTTATTGAATTGTTGAGTGAGAAAAACATAGAAGAATTAAGAGTAAAAAATCCTCCTCATGTGTTTGTTCAAATTGTCAAGAAGTTACTTGAAAGAGCAATAGCTGAATCTAGAAAAAATAATTATTTTAAATCTCAAGAATACAGTAAAAGATTAAGAAAAATATTAGAAAAATATAATGATAGAGATGCTATTTTTTCACCAGAACAAACTATTGTTGATTTAGTTGGATTCGCTAGTGAAATGGTAAGGGATGAACAAACAGCTAGAGACCTTGGTGTATTCGGAAGAGAAAAAGCGTTCTATGATGCTTTAATTAGAGATAAATCAGCTAAAGAATTACTAAATGATGAAACGCTTAAACTTATTGCTAGGGAATTAAAGTCAGTGGTTGAAGAATACGCATCAACAGACTGAACCCATAAAGAATCTACAAGAGCAAGAATGAGAACAAAAATAAAAGAATGTTTGAAGAAGTATAATTATCCTCCAGAATATCAAAAACAAGCTGTAGATGATGTTATTAAACAAGCCGAATATATAATGAGTGAAGATTAATTTTCAAATTATTTAGGATATCAAATTCAACTTAAAAGAAATATTACAATTAAGACTTTATTATTTATTAAACGATTGTTTTAGTTAACTAGAACAAGAAAAGTAGACAGTTTTTATTTTCTGTCTACTTTTCTTGTCCTAGTTTAAGATTAACTTAAAAGTTAATTCTTTTTCGAGAGAAAAACCTTGAATAACCTGAAAAAGAGAACAAACTCCAAGAAATGCACTTACAATATAAATAATGATGTTAAAAAATAAATTTTTTCCTTTATTTTTTATTTCGTAATAATTATCTATTTTCTTAGTAATAGATAGAAGATTGTTCTCGATTTTTTCTATTCTTTTGTTGAAGTTTACAAAAATTTCTTTGTATCTATTTAATTGATTCTCTCAATTACTAATTGTTTTTTCAATGTTATGAATTCTGTATTTTTCCTTAAAAAAATTATTGATTTGATTGTGTTTAGAAAAAATATTTTCACTAAAGTTAAAAAGTCAATTTCTAAAATCTAAAATATATTTTTCCAAATTATCAATTTTGGTTTTTATATCTAAAATTTTTGTATTAATGCTTTCATCATTATTTTCATCTAGAAATAAGTTTATATAACTTTTTTCTAGCAATGTTATCGAATTTTTAATTTCATTAGTTTCGTTTTCTATTTCACTAAAAAAATAAAGTGCCTTTTGTTGTCCAAAAAATTCAAAAATATAAAAAAATAAATGTATTAATTTATATGTTGAGTTGAATTTTTCAAAATTGTCTTTATTTATTCCATTTTTAGTAAATCAAAATAAAATTTTGACATCTTCCATGGTTGATAATTCGGCAAATATTTTACTTGAATTTTTATTCCATAATTCCAATAAAGATTCATTTTTAGAATTTAAATTTTGATATTCTATTTGAAAAGAAGAAAAAGATGATTTGGCTTTAACGACATAAGATTTTTTTATTTCAGCAATTTTTTTCTTTAAGTCTTTATTCGTTGATTTTTCATTATTTGATCCTCTTATTTCTTCGATGTTAAGCAATCTATTCTGTTCCATAAAAAGAGCTAAATAAATTTCTGAATTATCAATTTTGGATTTATCAACTTTTAAAAAATCTAAATTTAATTTTAAAATAAAGGATTTATATTCTTTGTTATTGTTTATTTGTTCATTTTTGAAATTTGTTTTTTCTTTTAATTCATAAATAAACTTGATTAAAGAAAATGATTTTTTTTCTTCATTATTCAAATTAAACATTTTGTTCAGAAACGGATTTTTAAGAAAATAATCATCAGACTCGTTTTCATCGCTGTTTTCATTAAGAGACTCAAAATTAGTTTTTATTCAACTTTTAATCTTAATTTCATTAAAAGCTTCTATATTTAAATCCTTTTCTTCTATTGGAATTAGAAAGTATCCATTGGTATCATAAGTTTTATTATTTTCATTACTCATTTTTACTCCTAAAATTATTATAAAAAAAACTATAAGAAAAACTTATAGTCTCTTAATTAAATTTAATACTTTGATTAATTAGCGTTTTGAAAATAAAGTATTAAATTAATAAATAAAATGCTAAACCGATAATTAAAACTACGTTTACAATACTTAACATAAATTGGGACAAGAAATATGGATTGTCAATATTTTGCGTCCTAGTTTAACGTCATTTGTTTTTGTTATTTTTCATTAAGTTTTTTATTATTATTCAATCAATATGGTGGCTCAATAGTAGGATCTCAAGCATTTAATTTCATAACCCGAGTTTCCAAGTTTGAAAGTCTAAAAAAACGAATATGTCTATAAAAAAGACATATTCGTTTTTTATGTTTCAAAATTACACACATAAAATCCTGAGTTTCCAAGTTGAATTTACTAAAAAACAGTGATTTTTTGTTTAAAACAACAAAATAATTATGGCATAAACAAAATTTTTTATTCTTTTTTAATAAATTTTTTGAACAAAATAAAAAATTTTTAAATTAATTTTCATTTTTGATTTTGATTTTTTATGTAAGTAATGATACTTAAAAAATAGTTAATTCCCCTATAAATAAGCACTTTATCATTGAAAACGGCATTAAACTTGGAAACTCGGGATATTTTGTGTCCCAGTTTATTGTAAACGAAAAGTAGACAGTTTTTATTTTCTGTCTACTTTTCTGTCCTGGTTTATGATAATGAATTCTTGTTGTTTGCTTGTCATTTAATTTTACCTTTACTTTTATTATAAACATCGTATAAACAATCTATTTTGTCGTTAATAAGGAATTCATTAAGAGAATTAAAATATTCTTTTTTATGTTCTACTGCAATATATTTAATAGGAAGATTATATTTAAGTTGCATTAAAAATATTAATGCCCGTCCTGTTCGTCCATTTCCATCACTAAAAGGATGAATTCTTTCAAATAAAGCGTGATATCTTAAAACTAATTTTTCTTTTGAAATAGTGCTTTTTAAAAACATTATTTCATTATCAAATTCAGTATTTAATTTATTAAGTTTATATTCAATTACATTATAGTCATAAGGTTTAACATAAGCACAACTAATGGTAACATTATGATTTCTAAAAATACCATTATTAAAAATAATATTTTCCATTATCAAAGAATGCAACTTTAAAATTGTTTCATTATTAATATCTAAATCTTGATAATTATTAGCAATATATTCTATAACATTATTAAAATTAATCAATTCATTAATTTCTCTTATAGAGTAAGCATTATAAATATTGTTTAAATCTTGATTATTAAGTAATTTTTTGGTTATTTCATATGGAATAGTGTTGTTTTCAATGGCACAAGAATGATAGGTCAATTTTAATACAACTTCTTTGATTGGTTTTTCTTTGTCCATACTTTCACCTTTATTATTTTATTTTAATTTAATTCGTTTCATTATGTTTAAACTGGAACAAGAAATATGGATTGTCCATATTTTGTGTACCAGTTTCCATTTGTTTTTGTTATTTTTCATTAAGTTTTTTATTATTATTCAATCAATAAGGTGGCTCAATAGTCGGATCTCAAGCATTTAATTTCATAATGTTTGATGCGACAGAGTTAATATTTGTTAAACTCAAAGGATTTTCACCATTTTTACCTACTCCGAAGAAATCAAATTTAACAAAATTCTTATTCCTATCAATTACATTTGAATAACCATATCAAGCAGTTAATCATTTATAAGGTATGCCTGAATTAATTGTTGCAATGTAATTTCCGTAATCATCTATTACTCCAGTTCCACTATTACCACCATAGAAGAATATTGGGACATAATTTTTACTTTCATCTTTAGGACGCGCGAAAAATTCGCGATTATCATTAATTTGATTTCTATTAATTATGTAGCCACTTTGTCTTTGTTTTGGGAAACCATTAAGTAGATGTCCTGTGTAATATTCAGGTGAACTTTCTCAGCTTGATATACCTTTTTTATTTAACTCTTGGACAGTGTTATAAATATTATCAACATTGTAATTATTTAATTTTAAGTTATCAAGCTTCAAGAATTTTTCATATCAAATAGCAGTTGCGAATTTACCTTGACGTTTTAATTCTTTAATCATTTTATTAATATCGATCAAAAAGAAAGTAATATCAACATATTTATCTTTAATTAAGCCATTTTCGCTAATTTGATCATGTCCCGTTCAGAATGGGAAAATAGGTGTGGCAACAGTATATAAATCATTATGATATTTAACCCCACCATCAACATCGTTTTCAAATTCATAACCACTTCTAGTTATATTTGGACTAGTAAATCACGAGCGTGCTGTTGGGTCAATTATATTGCCATTGTTATTAACAACATGGTTGTTTGTTATGCCATAATATTTACCATCTTTAGGATTTTTGCTAGCTTTACCAACTATTAAGCTTGAACCATTATAAAATGAAATGGTTCTAAGCATAATATCCTCAAGTGTTTTATTTTCATAATTCGGATGAAGAAATTCTATATCTAATTTATAACCTTCATGGAATTTATAAGGCAAGTTTTGGTTTGGGTCATAAGCAAATAACTTATCTTGATTGTATTTCTCATTGTAAATAATAATTGGCATGTTTTCTTGAGTATAACTCATTTTTTGATAGTTAAACTGGTTAGTTGGAATTGAGTTAAATGTTTCATTTTCGATGTTATTCTTATAACTTATTGTTGCTGTTGCTCCATATGTTGTGTTGAAGAAAACGGCTTTTTCATAGCTAAATTTGTCATTTTCTGTATTGGCATCAAAGTTATAAGCTTTTAGAGTTTCTAAAATATTACTACCAACTATTTGATAATTTTCATCACCTAATAATTTGTAATTAAACTTAATTCCTTCATCTGTCAAAGTGAAGGTTAACTGATAATTAGCCACCTTATTAGCCACATTTTCAGTTTGGCCATTAATAATGATTTGTTTTTCTTTTACAAGCTTGTTTCAATCTAATTCAACATTTAAACCGCGGTCAAATTTAAGAATGCGATCGATTCTATCATTGTCTAAATAAGCTAAATTAGTGTGGAAATGGAAATTGATTTTAGCATTTTGTACTTCATTTTGTAAAAGTGGTTGATAATAAGCTTTTTTAAATAATCAATTAACTTCTCTTTTATTATCAGCTAAATCAAAAATAACATCTTTATAATTAAATTCAATTTTTCTTCTTCTTAAAACACTGTGATTGGCTAAAAACACTTTTTTCATACCATAAATTGCACTTAAATTATCTAATAATACTTTTTCATCAATGCTTTGAACACTATCAGAAACATCATTAAATGTGTTGATTTCGTATCAAATGTCGCCTTTAACAGTGTCCTTTTCAACAAAAGCAGAAGGAGAAAATTCTAATTTAATAAAAACACTGTTTGAACCTTGAATTTTTTTGGCTTGGCTAAATCTAAATTTACCATCACTGCCAAAAATATTCTTAATTGTTTTATCATGATAAGTTAAATTATTAATGTTTAATCAAGAATTAATTTCTTCATCTTTAACATTAATTTTGGCAACGAATTCATCACTACTTATGTTATTTATTTGGTTGTTAATGATAATATTTTCTCAAGTAATTGAGTTGATTAAAGCTTCTTTATAGGCAGATAAGGCATAATCATTTTCTAAATAATATAAATCAATATTGTGATTAGTAGCTCATCTGATTTGTGGATTCTTTTTGTTTATAAACCCTAATTTAAAACTTAAATAACCTTTTTCCTTTTCTGAATAACCACCCGAAACATCAAAATAATAAATATAATAATCTTTAGCTAAATCTTTTGCAATGTTAACTGCCGATTTATTTTCTGATAATTTGTGAATGCGTTTTAAATCTTCTGGTATGGTCTCTTTAGGCTCATTTTCAACATTTTCAAAGCCATTATCAACATTTTCTTCTTCGTTAGTTTCACTTTCACTTGAAGAATCTTCATCTGTTGTAAATGCTAGTAAATAATTAAGCTTATCTCAAGCCTTTTGTTTAATTAAAATTAATGGATCAATTGTTCTTTTTGAATCTTGGGCAAAATTGTAAGTGAAATCTGTGCCATTAATTTGATTAATTTTACTTATGATATCTTCATTTGGTTTGTCAAATTGCTCATTAATAAAGTCATTTTGGTCAAATCACTCTTTATCTTTTGGTAAATAAGTATAGCGATTTGCCCTTTTACAATATTTTAGTTCATAAACTAATGTTTTCATGCCAGGCACGAATGTGCCATTTTTGTATAAACCAAATTGTAAGTAGGCTATGCCATTAATTTCATCAACCTGCTTAGTTTTTTCATCTCTTTCTTCTTCTGGCACTAAATGAATTGAATATTCACCATAATTTGGTAACTTATAAATTTTTTCAAAATTGTTTCATATTTCACAAGCTAAAAAGTTTGAATGAGTTAAATTACTATCTTTGACAATTATTTTTTCAAATAAATCGTCAATTTTACTATTTTGAATAATGTTATATAAAACTAATTCATCAGCATTAAGTGGAATTTCAGCGTTTCTTCAAACAAAAGGATACTTAATATATTGTTCGCCTTTTTTTAGTTTTAATAAGAATTTCAATGATGTAGATTGGCGTATAGGGTCAATATCAACAGTATAAATGTAAAATTTATGACCTTGATTTTCTTCGATTAAGTCATAAAAACCATCAAAAGTTCATTCGCCAAAATCAAAATTGAAGTTTTTAAGTAAAACTTCTTTGAATAATTGATGTTTTAGAGCATCATTTGCACTTAAATTATTCAATTGAATATTTTGATATTCAACTTTTTTAGTAATTAATTCCTTCACTTGCTCTTCAAAATAAGCATTAATATCTTTTTTAGAATTTTGCTCATTTAAAAAGTATGGATTATTAAGAAAATAATCTGTTGGTTGATATGAAAAAATTGAGCCATCTTGACCAAAATAAGTCATAATATTTCATTTATTTTGTCAATCACGTTGATTATTGTTTTTGTTTGTTGTTAAATTAGTTAAGGTTTTTAATTCATAGCCATTGAAAGTTATTTTTACATTCCCTTTCAATTTAATGTCATAAGTGTTTGTTTGAACACTAGTCATTGTTTCTTCATTTGAGGGTACATTTTTTGCAACTTGTGTATAGACATTCTCAAGTGAATTAAGATCAAGATGATAATCAAAGTAATTTTGTAATTTTTCAAATTTGGGTTTAAAAACTAAATTACGGATAGTTTCATTTTCTAAAACTTTTGCATTTGGCAGAGAAATTAATAATTGATAATCAATGATAAATAAATCATCTAATTTAGTAAATTGAATCTTGTCTAAAATTTCATTTATATTTAGTTCAGAATTAAAAGTTTGTTGTAATTCAACTTCAACACCTTCTTTTTCAACAACTAAATTAACAAAAGCTTGATTTAAATTATCAGGATTAATTGCCACTTTTTTAACTTTTACATTTGCACCAATATTATTTGATAAATTCAAATAATATTTTGAGTTGTTTTCATTTAAACTTATTGCATAAACTTTAATATTCGGATTGCTTTTTAAGAGTGGGCTAAAAGCAGGAACATAGTTTTCTTCGAATGAATTTTTTAATTCAACTTCTTTTTCTGATAAAGTTTTTTCTCTGAAATTAAAGATTTTGCCAAATTTTTCTTCCGAATAAACTTTTTTATTATTAGCACTAATTTTTGCCAATTGATATTTAAAAGTTATGCTTTTTTCCAAATCATCACTTTCAATAATTTCCACATTTTCAAATAAAATAGTTGAATTCGGCAAATTGAAAGTTATATTTTCAACAATAGCTTGTGTAGCAATAATGTCTTCTTTATTTAAATATTCATAAGTAATATTTAAATTATTTAACTCTCTTTTGTCATTAGCTTGAATTTCTTCAGGAGATAAACCCTTTTTAAATCCAAAAATTTTTTGAGTCAATAAATTTGATTGTATGTTTTCATTAACTAAATCAGTTTTTGTTGATTGTAAGTTAAAAGTAATTAAAATTCATTGTTCAAAATCATTTGCCTCTAAGATGTTTAAATTTGTAATTTGTACATCTTGACACTCTTCATTATTTGTTATAAAAAAGTTAGCTACAATAGCTTTTGAAGCTAATTCATTTTCCTTATTTATATATGAAATAGTCGGATTCAATGAATTTATTCTATCTTGCTCTTCATTTATTTTTTTAGCTTTTTCTTCATCTTCAGTCATAAAACCAGTAATTATTAATGTTTTAGTTTTGCTTTGAACACTTTCTAAATGGTTTTTGTTTGAAACTAAATGATATTCTATTTCAATTAAGCCTCTTGTGTCGTTTTGTTGGACCAAATTGTTAATAACAATATTTGCCTCAGTATTAGAATTAATCGAAGCAGAAAAATCGCTTATATTTAAAGATGAAGGTAAAACTTCATTTTTATTAGCCCCATTATAATTAATATTTTTTTCAACATTTTCATCATCAAGCAAATTATTTAATCTAACTTTTTCTGCTATTTTTCTATTATTTCATGAATCTAGAGTGAAACTTTTGGTAAATTTCTTTGAACTTATTACACTAGGGTAAGTTTTTGAAGCAATATTATACTCAAGAATTAAATTACCTGTGTTGTCATCGAATTCTTTTTTAACTATGTTATTTAAAACAATATTTTGATTGTTTTCATTCAATGTAAAAGTGCTCAAATCCACTTCTGAAGGTAATAAAGTGTTAGATCCATTATAAAGCAAGTCTAAATTAGCAATTTCATTAATACGTTCGGCTTCATTTTTAAAGTAAGAATCATTGTTGCCTATGGTTAATTCCATAATTTCTGATTCAACGCCTTCAAATTGCTCTTTTATAGAAATCAATTTATATTCAATAATAGCGGTTCCTGTTAAATCATCAAAGCTTTTGATTTTTATTACTTGTAATTTGGCTTGTTCTGTTCCAAAAACTACATAATCATAGATATTTTCAACATTTAAATTATTGGCCATTATTGAATTATTAGTTATTTGAGCGTTTACTGGAAGATTTTTTAAGCGTAATTTTTCTTGATTAATTTCTTCAACAGTTGGTTTGGTAATGACCTTAAACTTATTTAAAGATGCAATTTTATTATCCAAACTAATATTTTGATTATTAATTATTTTGTTGCTTATTAAAGAATATGAAAAAGTTAATGTGCCTGTTTCAAAATTTCTTTCAATAATTTGTAAATTATCAACTAGAGCATTACTATTTTCTGGCAATGAATGTTCTATGCTTTCAACATTAACTTCGTTCAAAAGTGTGTTTTCTTTGTTTGGATAGATAAAAGTTGCTTCAATGTTTGACAATCTATCTTTTTCAGCTTTAATTGCCAAGAGGTTTTTATCAGCAAATCCGCTAATTTCAGCCTCATAAACCTTGCTTGTCTTTGTGCCTATTTGATATTGGAAAATAACAATAATAGATGTATTTTTTCTCTCTTTAATTAATAAGTTAATTAGTTTAGCATTTTTTTCGTTTTTGCCTATTTCATAAGTTAATTGGTCAATTTTGGCATCATCAACAATAGTGTTAGATTTGTTTGGGTAATCAAACTTGACAGTTAAATTATTGAAATATTTTTCGTAATCAAAGTTATCTTTATTATTTTTAATACAACTAGCACTTAAGATTGCTATTGGTGTTAGTAAAGATAAATTTAATGCGAATTGCAATTTGGCTTTTTTAAATTTCATAATCACCCCTTTAATTAAGCTTATTTTTAAATTAATTATATTAATTTAGTTAGCATTGAAATAGTTAATAATAAATATTTGCCAAATTGATGTTTAAAATAGCATTTTATAAAAAACACACTATTGCTAGTGTGTAAAGTTTATTGAGCCGGCTCAACGTTTACTAAAATACCTTGGTTGTGGAATACTTCAGTTCCTGAACCTCAAATTAATTCTGGTAAGTTAGGATAATCAATAAATGGATTTCTCATTCCCATGCCAGTTGCTGCTCTGTTATTGTCTTCATAATATTTAGCAATTGCATTGTTTCTTGTTACTTCTACAATATCAACTTGATCGGCGTTTGCTCAATTTTTATATGTTGTTAAATATTGATCATTGAAATAAGGATAAGCATCTTGGAAAACTCTCGGACCACTGCCACTTTTTGCATTTTTATGTGTAATTTGGAAATAGAAATACATTCTAGCAGTATTACCTTTAAAAATATCGATTGGTTCTGCATGAGTTCCATCAACTTTTGTACCATTTAATGATGTTCAAGTTGGGTTATTTACTGTAAAGTGTGGTAAATTACCACGTCTATTATTTACATATTTATCAGTTGGCAAGATAAAATGTGGGTCATTTCTCGTAGGATCAACTTTACTAAATCACGATTGTGGAATCATGTGTTCTCTATTGAAAGTTGAAGCTTCACCACCATTTAGATTATTGCCTGTTGAACTTCCGCCAGTTCCTTCGTATTGATTAGGTTTAAAATTATATGGATCACTTCCATTTGGATTTTCACTATAAATATCTAATATTGTTCCATCGTTTTCATAGAATTTATCAATATCAGAGTATCTATAAATTTTGTATAAGTCGGCATATGAACCAATTTGTTGTGTTTTACTTTTTTGGATTTTTAATAGAGCTTCTCAAAGTTCAGCCCCTCTTTTTCCTTCAGCTGCTGCATAATAGTTATTATTTGCGTCATAAATATAATTTACATTAGAGTTTGTTAATGTAATAGAGCTGCTTGATGAATCAGTTGATGATGAATCATTATTAACTGTTGGATTGTCTTCAGTTGTATTTGTTGAAGTTGAAGTAGATCCATCAAATGTTTCATCTGGGCTATTTAAATTAATCTTCACATAATTTACTTCATTATCAACAATGTGGTTGCCATTTTGTTGATAAACTGCTTTTTTAAATACTATGTAAAGATAATTGTCAATAATTTTTGCTTCTAAAAAACTACTTAGTTTGGTTTTTCCATTGCTTGTATATGTTGGTTTTGTAGCGTTTGCTAATTGTTTATTGCCAATAAATGAATCACTTGCAACTACTAACTTATCATATGAAGAGGCATTTGATCATGATCAATTACCTTCACTTAATAAAATAGTTTTTGAATTTCTATCATACCCAAATGTAAATGGTTTTTTCTTACCTTCAGTTGCTTCATTTCTTTCAATAGCATTTCTGATTTTTTCAACATTAAAATTTTGGCCTTTAGAAAATGAGCTAGTTACATTAACTTTACCATTTTGAAAGGCAGTCATTGCTTCGGTATCATTAGTTGTGATTACATTATTTTCGCCAGCGGTTTCAGACGATTCATTACCTGAACCAGTATTTGAAACATTTGAATTATCTGCACTAGGCTGATTGTTTTCTACATCGGTAGCTGGAGAAGTTTCTAAATTAACTTCAAAATAACAAGTTTTCGAATCGATAGTATGATTTCCTTGTGGGTTGAAAAGAGCTGTTTTAAAGTAGAATTTGGCAATATTACCTGTTAATTCAACTTTTAATTTGTTGCTTAATTTAGTTTTGCCTCTGCTAATATATGTTGGTTCATCAGAATGAACTAATTGCTTAGCATTTTGATCGTTATAGTTAATATAACTTGTTTTAATAGTAGCAATTAATGGTCAATTTTCCTTTTCTGCTCAATTAATTTTTCCTTGAACAATTGAAATTTTTCCTGTTTGTCTATCATAAATGAAAGTGTATGGTTTTTTAGTTGCTGAAGCATTTGTTTCAATTGCTTGTCTAAGATTAGTTTTATCTAAATTCGCGTTAATATCAAAATTAGCTGTTAAATTAGCCGAATCAACAGCAGGATTTACAACTGGATTTGGAGAAACCGAAGGATTATTTTCTGCATCTCCGCCTTCGCTTCCTGTGTTAGGTGTTGATGGATTGTCATTAACAGGTTGGTTTGGATTTGTTGGTGTTACTGTTTCTCCTTCACTATTTCCATTGCTAGGGTTAGATGTTGATGGATTGTCATTAACAGGTTGGTTTGGATTTGTTGGTGTTACTGTTTCACCATTGCCGCTTCCATTACCTGGGTTAGGTACTGGTTGAGGTGTTGGATCTGGTTGCGGGGTTGGTGTGACTTCTTTTTTGTCATTTTGACATGCAGCACTTAAAACAATGGGTAAAGAAACCACTGAAAGTGCGCTTAATAATTGAACTTTTTTAACTAATTTACTTATTTTCATAACATTATAATTATATTTTTTATTAATTGATTATGTTGTAAATAATCTCAAAAGAAGCTTTTTAAAGAAAAAAATGCTATTTTAAGCATTAAATATATAAAAAATAACACTCTAAAGAGTGTTATCGGACTATTTAATATCAATTAAAACACCTCTATCGACAAAAGTCTCATTACCTTCGCCTCAAATTAATTCTGGCAAGTTAGGATAATCGATAAATGGGTTTCTTAAACCAATTCTGTCATTTGTTGTGTAATAAGCAGCAATTTGTTTATTTCTATAAACTTCAATTTGATCAACTTCATCTTGCTTATCTCATTGTTTATAAACTGTTAAAAATTGATCTGTAAAATATGGGAAAACATCTTTGAAAACATTTTTAGCTTCAGATTTTGGATTGTTTGCGTTTTTGTGAGTTAGTTGGAAATAGAAATAAATTCTGGCAGTATCGCCTTTAAAAACATCGATGGGTTCAGCAAAGGTTGAATCAATTTTTGTGCCATTTAAAGAAGTTCATGTTGGATTTTCAACAACAAAGTGTGGTTTATTATCTCTTCTGTTATTAACTAATTTATCTGTTGGTAAAACAAAATGAGGGTCACTTCTTGTAATTGGTTCTTTATTGAATCAAGATTGAGGAATCATGTGTTCTCTATTGTACATGTAGCCTTCTTCTTTAGCAGTTTTGCCTTCTCTAGCAACTCCGCTACCATCTGATGCATTTCCTTCATGATTTTCAAAAACAAATTCATATGGATCTTGACCATCAGGAATTTCACTATAAATATCTAGAATAGTGTTATCTTTTTCAAAAAACTTATCAAGATAAACATTTTTGTAAATATCGTACAATTGACCATAATTATTACCTATTTGAGTTCTTTTAGCTTGTTGAATAGCAAATAACGCTTCTCAAAGTTCAGCTCCTCTTTTGCCTTGAGCTGGAGCATAATAATTATTGGTTGAATCATATACTAACCTTGAATCAAAAGCATTATTTTGCTTTCCCGAATCGTTTTTGTCTTTTTCATCTTCTTTAATTGGTTCAGCAGGTGTTGTTGTTTTTGCAGCTTGTTGATTAGAACAACCTGCTGAAATAAAGAAAGGAATAGCTGAAAATGACATCGTGCTTAATAAAAGCATTTTGTTTAATTTTGTCTTAAATTTCATAACCTTTTAATTATATCAAGCATAAAAAAACTAGAATATGGAAATTTACCATATTCTAGTTAATTATTCTTGAAAGCCTGTATTGTAAAGTTTGAAATAATAGCCTTCTTTTTTCATTAATTCTTGATGAGTTCCTGATTCGATTATTTGGCCATTATCAATTACTAGAATTTTATCGGCATTAATAATTGTACTAAGACGGTGCGCAATAACTAATGATGAACAATTGTTGATTAAATAATCCATTGTGTTTTTGATTCTTTGTTCAGTAATTGTATCGATATCGCTTGTTGCTTCATCGAGAATAATTATTGGTCTTGCCGAAATTAAAGCACGAATAATTGAAATAAGTTGTTTTTGTCCTTGGCTTAATTGTTTAGCATTTGATTTTAAAAAGGTATCAAGACCTTTTGGCATTTGTTTAATAAAATCAATACCAACTACTTTTTCAACTATTTCATAGATCTTTTCGTCACTAATGTCTTTATTAAACAAGGTTAAATTATCTCTAAGTGTAGCTTCAAAAACAAAGACATCTTGTAAGATAGTATCCATATAATTTCTTCAAGATTTTTCACTAATTGTTTCGCTGGGCTGGTCATCAATTAACACTTGACCACTTGTTGGCGAATAAAACTGTGATAATAATTTAGCAATTGTTGTTTTTCCGCTTCCTGTTTTGCCGACTAAAGCAATTGTTTGACCTGGTTCAATTGTGAAATTAATGTTGTGTAAAACAGTTTTTTCTGGGAATGAAGGATAAGCGAAATTAACATTTTTAAACTCTATTTTGCCTTTTTTATAGTCTAATTCGTTTAATTTAGCTTCTTCTTTATGTTTGAGAGCTAAAATTTTTTGTATTCTAGCAATTCCACCTAAGCCCAACTGAACATTGCTAGTTATTTCTAAAATTTGTGATGTTGTATCAGCTAAATTCAGAATATAAATTGAGAAAGTAATTAATAAACCTGGTTTTAAAGGTTGAATTCCACCGCCACTAATATTGCTAAAAATCAAATAACACCCAACCGAAATAATAATTAACAAATTAGCAAATTTTGAAAAATGTATAAAAGGATAAGTGAAACCAATATTTCTAGCTGATTTATAATCGGGAGCTATTAAAGCCTCATTATACTTATCAAACATTTTGCTAATTTTGTCTTGTTGTTTATGAATTCTCACTAACGGCATTGCTTCTAAAACTTCTTCTAAAAAAGCATTAAAATCACCTAATGATTCTTGTTGTTTAATGAAATATTTTTGATTATTTTTAATAAATAAATAAAGAATATAAGTTGACAAAGGAATTGTTACAATGGCAATAGCCGCCAAAATTGGCGCATAAATAAAAAGAATTATAAAAATAATTACAAATTGAAAAATAACTACGATGAAGTTAGTGAGCATGTCAATTAAAGCTTGCATAATGTTATTAATATCATTAGTTAAATTCGACATTAAATTACCAATTTTTTGCTCACTAAAATAACTTAAGGGCATTTTTTGAATTTTTTGATATGTTTCAATTCTTAATTCAAAAATCATATCAATGATTGCTTTATCAAAAAATCTTCTTTGAATTAAAGTTAAAACTTTGTTCAAAATATAACAAAAGGCTAAACCGGCAACACATAAAGCAAAATATTTAAATTCAAAAGCGCCTTTTTGCAAAATTTGTGCATCAAAAAAGTAATCTGCCATATAACCAATTAATAAAGATGCTAATGTTGAAGCTAGCGGAATTAAAGCTCCAATAAAAAACATTATTATTCAAGCCAAAGGATTAATTCTAAAACGTTTTAAAAACTGGAAAAAGTCGCGTAATTTAAGTTTGTCTTTGTTTTTACCAAAAACCATTCCATTAAATCTAGGCATTTTCAACCTCCATTTGGCTTTGATAAAGATCTTGATAATAACGATTATTTTTTAATAAGTTTTCATGATTATCAAAACCGACTAATTTGCCATTGTCTAAAACAATAATTTTGTCAGCGTCTTTAATAGCATTGATTCTTTGGGCAATGATTAACATTGTTGTATTTTGAAATTTATGTTTAAGTTTTCGTCTAACTTGATAGTCTGTTTGATTATCAAGCGCTGAAGTTGCATCATCAATTATTAAAATTTTTAAATCTTTATTAATCCCTTGGGCTATTGACAATCTTTGCTTTTGACCGCCAGATAAATTATTGCCTTTTTGCGTTAATTCATAGTCTAATTGGGAATCTAAATCATAAATAAAATCAGAGTTGGAAATATCAATAGCCAAGTTAATTTCTTCAAGATTAATTTTGTCATTAACAAAAGTTAAATTTTGTCTAATTGAGCCACTTAGTAGTTTTGGCTTTTGTAAAATTAAGGAAATTTTGGCGTAAAAATCATTTGAATTTAAATCATTAATATTTATATTATCAATTAAAATTTGGCCTTCGTTTAAATTGTATTCATGAGCAATTAATTTAGCTAAAGTACTTTTTCCACTGCCTGTTTTGCCAATAATACCAATTAATTGACCACTAGCTATTTTGAAATTAATGTTTTTTAAAACTAAATCATTATTAGTATTATCTTGGCTATTTTGAGGATATTTAAATGAAACATTTTTGAATTCAATTGCACCATTAGTTAAATAATTGCTTGAATTATTTGACTTAACTTCAGGTTGGCTTTCTAATAATTCCACATATCTTTTAGCAGCGGTTTGTGATCTCAATAAACGATTTACAGTAAATAAAGTAAAGAAAATTGAGTTAGTTACCATGCCTAAATATGAAGAAAATTGGAAAATAATTCCTTTAATTTCTTTAGCGTTTGGTACATTATCATTTTTGATTAAAATGCCTATAATTATGAATAATACAACATTGCCTAATAATGAAATTAAGTCAATAATCGGTCAAGCAGTTGCTGAAAGTAAGTTAATCCCCATAGCAGTTTTTCTTGAGTCCAAACTAATTTGTTTATAGTTATTAAATCTATTTTTCTCTAAGTTGTAAGATTTAATAACTGCTATTCCGTTTAAGTCATCTTTAGCCGCATTATTTAAACGATCTAAAGTAACATTTTCTCTACGATAAAGCGGAAATAATTTACGAATTACCAAATATGCTCCTAAAGCAATAAAAGGCACAACTACAAAAATGCTGATTGATAAATATAAGTTAGTTGACATTGAAAAAACTAAACCTCAAATGAAAAAGCAAGGTGAAACAAATAAAAATCTAACCATAGTATTTAAGCCTTGTTTTAACTTCATCATGTCAGCAGTAAAACGAGTGATTAATGTTCCTTCGCTATATTGATCAAAATTACTTTGACTCAAAGTTAATAAATGATTAAACAATTTTTTTCTTAGTTCATAAACCCCATAAATTGACATTTTTCAAGCCAATATTGAGGCAAAATATGAAACTAACATTAAAGTTAAAGCTAATATTAATGTTGAAACAATAATTATTGTCAATGCTTCTTGATGACTATTAACTGTAATATTTCAGAAAAGCAAACTAATTTTATCAACTTGACTTTCAGTTGCTAAATTAATAATTTCTCTTGTAATACTTGGTATTGTTGTGGCTATAATTGGCTGTAATAAAGATAAAATCAATGCCAAAATACCAAATAACTTTAGTTTTCAAGACAACATTTTGAAAATGCGGAACATTTTTGCCTCCTTTGCATTTTTGTTTATTTAAGAATTATAAACATATTTATTGATTAGTTTTTTAAATTGATTATTAAATTTTAATTAGTTTTATTTTATATATAATTAAAATATATATTAATTAGAGGTGCAAAATGGCAAGAATTGAAGATCGTGATCCAGCAATTTGTGAAGAAAAAATTCAAAAAAGACGTGAATTATTAATTCAGCTTCATGAAGAAAATCTTTATGAATTACAACATCCAGCTTTGGTTGAAGTTGAAGAAGAAAATGGCGAATGCCAAGATGAAAAATGCTTATTAAAAGCTGAAAAAATCAACCCAGAAGAATATAAAAAGAAATTAATTATTAAGATTTTATCAGTGGTTTTAGCAGGCTCAATTATCGTGGTTTTAATCTTAATAGCCTTGTTAATAGGTAATTTAGGAAAATAATGAACGAAGCAGTTTTACCAATTTTAATAACAATCTTAGTACTCTTATCTTTAATTTTTGTGGTGATTGTTTTACCAATTGTTATTAACAAAATTAAGGAAAAATTGTTAAAAAACCGCTATAACAAGCTAGGTAAAAGTAGTCAAATTAGATTAATTAACCAATTAAGAGAAGCGGTTGAATATTTATCAAAAAATAAAATCGGGGCTTTAATCACCATTGAAAACAATGATAATATTGATAACTTAAGAACTGATGGAATAATTTTAAATGCCAACATAAGTTCTAGTTTGCTAATTTCTATTTTTAACAAATACAGCCCACTTCATGATGGCGCTGTAATTATTAGAGATAGCAAAATTTATTATGCAGCTACTTTCTATAAAATTACTAAAAAATCAATTGATAATCAGTATGGCGCGCGCCACCGTGCTGCTATGGGAATTAGTGAATTGTGTGATGCGGCAACAATCATTGTTAGTGAAGAAACTGGCGATGTTAAATTTGTTAAAAATGGAACATTTTACAATATTAGATTAGAACAATTCCAAGAACAATTAATTAAATACTTGAAGGACTAAAATGAGTGAATATAGTGATGAGATTCTTTTAAAAAAATTACAAGAATGTATTGAAAATAAAAATAAAGATCAAGCACAAGAAATTATTGATTTAATTCCAAATGCTGAAATTGCTGAACAATTAAATGAGCTAGATTTAGAATCACAGCAAACTTATTTAAAATTGCTTAAAAGTGAAGAAGCAGCGGAATTATTTTCATATTTAGACGAAGAAGTACAAAAAAATTTAGCTGAAAACTTTAGCGAAGATTGAGGAATGAAGCTTTTACAAAACTTACAAAGCGATGAATTAGCTGATGTTTTAGATGAATTACCAGAAAATGTGTCTTCAAAAATTTTGGCTTATACACCTTTAGAAAAAAGAGAAGAATTAAACAAATTGCTTAGATATGAAGACGATGAAGTCGGCAGTATCATGAGCATTGATATTTCAAGCATTTCTAACGAATATACCTGTGAACAAGCCTTAAACAAAATTAGACGTGATTACAAAAAACGTAGCGCTGAATTAGTACATTACTACTATGTGGTTGATGGCGCTGATCGTTTATTAGGTGTTTTAACTTTAGAAGAAATTTTATTTGCTAATCCAGAAACCAAAATCGAAGATATTTATTCACCAGTTGCTTCAGTGACAGCTAATGATAAAAAAGAATTTGCTGCACAAATTTTCAGTGATCATGACATGTCAGTTCTACCAGTTACAAATAACGAAAAGCAATTAATTGGAATGATTACCAGCGACGATGTTATTGATGTTATAAATGATGAAGCAACTGAAGATCTTTATAAAATAGCAGGTATAACTACAAGTGAAAAAGATGATGCTGAATATCTAAAAACACCTTGATACACATTAGTTAAAAACAGAATTTTCTGATTGCTAATTTCTTTACTTTTAGCAACTGTGCTACAAATTGTCGTAAATATAACACTTAATTTATTAAAAGTTGATGCTAACTCAAATCAAAAATTAACAATTTTGCTTGGTTCATTAATTCCAGTTTTAATTACAGTTATAGCTAGTGGTTCAATTCAAGCCAATGTAACAATTTCGCGGGCTTTAGCCTTACAAGAAATTGATGAAACAGACTATAAAAAAGTTATTTTGAAAGAATTTATTGTTGCCTCAATCATTGGTTCGATTATAGCCATTGCTAACTTCGCTAGATTATCACTTTACTATTTAGCAACCAAAGATTTATTACAATCAAGTTGAAATGTGGCTTTTAATATTCAACTTAAAACTGTTTGAACAATGATTTGTTTAAGTTCATTAGTGCTTTTAATTACATTAATCATTGCCAACTTAATTGGTTCATTAATGCCTTTAATTTACTTAAAAATGAAAAAAGACCCTTCAAGCGTTTCAACTATTTTACTTACTAATTTAGCTAACATATTCGCAATTGCTTTATTACTAGGTCTTTCATACGGAATTTTCAAAGCATTTGTAATTATTTAAGAATACTTTCAGGTATTCTTTTTTATTTGTTTTTTTCAAACTATAATTAACATATGAGAACAATAAACGAAAAATCATGTGGGGCAATAATCTTTAAAAAATTCAAGAAAGAATGAAAAGTCTTATTAATTAAGCAAATTAATAAAAATTGAGGTTTCCCAAAAGGCCATGTTGAAAATGGCGAAAGTGAAATTCAAACAGCACAAAGAGAAATATGAGAAGAAGTTCAATTGGATAAAATTCAATTTTTCATCGATTATAAATATTCAAATGAATATGTTTTGACCAATGGCAATAATAAACAAGTTATCTATTTTTTAGCCCAATATTCACACAACAAACAACCTAAATTTCAAGCTTCTGAATTATTAAAAGCTAAATTTATATCGATTTCACGCGCGCTTAATTTAATTAAATTTAAAACTGTAAGAGAAATTTTGAACAATGCTTACAAAGACTTTATCAATCTAAAGAGCACCAATGAAGTAAAATAAAAACAACTTTTATGTTACACAAAAGTTGTTTTTTTGCTATTTTATAGGCTTTTTGGTATTTTGTTCAATTAGTTTATCTTCCATTTTACCAATAATTATATTAGTAATAAGAGAGAAAACTACAGTTACTATTACTGCTCCAATTAATCTGCCATATAATGGAAATTTATCAATATAAGCTGTTGAAATCATGAATCAAAACAGCATAATTATGGGAATAGTAAAATTAATTGAGCGGAGTGTTAAGACTTTAAATTTGCAAAGCAAAAGATTTGCGTTTATTACCAAAACACCTATTCCATAGGTTAATATAAAAACCAATCACATTGGTTTAATTAAAATGTTTTGTAAATCTTTTGTTCCTAAAATATAAATTAATACTTGCGGAATAATTACTGCTAAACTTAAAAATAAAGTATTATACAAAGCCTTATAGCTTGTTTTTTTATTGTTAGTTTTGGCATTTTTTTTATTCATAATTTGCTTTCTTTTTATTAAGCATCATTACGAATTCATCTAAGGTTAAATTAACTGTTTCTTCTTTACCATATTCACGGTATGAAATGGTTTGACTTTCCATTTCTTTTGCACCTAAAATTACTTGGTATTTAACTTTTGAAGTTTGGGCATCACGAATTTTTTTACTTAATCTTTCATCTCTGTCATCTAATTTAACTCTGAAATCATAATTAAATAATGCTTCGCTAACTTCTTTAGCATATGCCATGTTTTCTTCGTTATTAACTGGGATAACTGAAATTTGTTTTGGGGCTAATCAGAAAGGTAAATTACCTTTAGTTTGTTCAAGTAAAATAGCTACAAATCTTTCATATGTACCGATTAAGCCTCTGTGAATCATAACCGGACGAGCTAATTCGCCATTTTTATCAACATAAGAAATGTCAAAGTTTTTAGGTTGTAAGAAGTCTAATTGAATTGTTGAAACGGTAACTTCATGACCTAAAGCAGTATCAATTTGAATATCAATTTTTGGACCATAGAAAGCAGCTTCGCCTTCAACAATTTCATAATTTACTTTCATATCATCAAGAGCTTTTTTAAGCATTCTTTCAGCTGAATCTCACATTTTGTCATCATTGAAATATTTATCTTTTTCATTTTTATCTCTTAAAGATAATGAAATGTAGCTAATGTTGATTTTGAAGATTTTTAAGGTTTCTTCAATTAGTTGGTACATTAATTTAATTTCTTCTTCAATTTGGTCTTCTCTAACAAATAAGTGACCTTCAGTTAATAACATACCTCTAACTCTTTCAAGTCCTGTTAAAGCACCTGATTTTTCATAACGATAAAGTTGGCTTTGTTCTGAATATCTAATTGGTAAATCCCTGTATGATCTTTTTTCCATACCATAGCAAATAATGTGGTGTGGGCAAGTCATTGGACGAGGAATTAATCTTTCTTTTTCAACGATTAATGGGCTAAACATATCGTCTTTGTAATGTGCTAAGTGTCCACTAATTTTATATAACTCTTCATTACCAAAGTGTGGAGTTAAAACTTCTGTAAAGCCATATTTACGGTCTAATTTAAGCACTAAATTACGAATTTCATTATGAATGTACATCCCGTTTTCTAATCAAATTGGAAAGCCTTGACCTGTTAAATAGTCAAAAGCAAAAATTTTCATTTCTTTGCCAATTTTACGGTGATCTCTTTCTTTTCTTTCCTTAAGCACATTTAAATAAGCGTCTAATTCTTCTTTAGTGTCTCAAGCTGTACCGTAAATTCTAGTTAATTGAATGTTGTCGCTATTACCCCTTCAATAAGCTCCAGCTATTGAAAGTAATTTAAAATGTTTAATAACTTTAGTACTTGGCACATGACCGCCTGCGCAAAGATCTTTAAAAACTATTTCGCCATTCAACGGATCTTTTAAAGCATAGAAAGTAATTTCTTTGCCTTGTGCTTTTAATTCGTCATATAACTCTTTTTTATATGGTTTGTTTTCAAATGAATATTCACTTTCTGGAATTTGAATTGTTTCTAAATTGCGTGAAGCTAATTTTTTCATTAATTTTTCAACTTTACCTAATTCATCAACACTAAAAGGTTGTTCAAATTCAAAATCATAATAAAAACCTTCATCTGTTGCTGGTCCAAAACCTAATTTAACATTTGGATAAAGTTTTTCAATTGCTGCCCCTAAAAGGTGGCTTGTGGTGTGGTTTAATTGTTTATCTACTTTTATTTTCATTTTAACCTCTAATTAAAACCCATTTTGTTTTTTAATTCTTTAACAATCGGTGAACAAATTGCTTTAGCTTTTTTAGCACCTTCGCTAACAACTTGATCAACTAGTTTTTTAGCAGCTTCATAATTACTTTGAATTTTAATTAATTCATCTTTAACTACTTGAGCTACTGCTTGTTTAAATTCGCCATAATTAGCTGTTTTAAAGGTATTTTCAGCTTCTTTTAAGCTGGTGTTCTTTAGCGCAGCATAAATGTGTAATAAATTTAAAATACCTTTTTTATCTTCAGAAATATAAACTTTGTTTTCTGAATCTGTTACTGCTTTAATAATCTTCTTGTAAGCAACCTCTGGGTCATCATGTAAATAAATTGTTGCTTTAGAATTATTTTCGCTTTTTGACATTTTATTGTTTGGATCTGTTAATGATTTAATTCTTGCTCCTACTGGTGGAATAATACCCTTAGGAATAGTAAGATTCATCTTGTAATTTTTATTTAATCTACTTCCAATAGTCCGCGTTAATTCAAGGTGTTGTTTTTGATCTTCGCCAACCGGCACTACATCAGCATTGTAAATAAGAATATCGGCCGCCATTAAAACAGGGTACATTAATAAGCCAACAGGAATTTTTTCAGTACCGTTTTCTTGCTTAATTACTTTTTGAGCTTTATCTTTAAATTGTGTCATACGATTTAATTCACCAATTGATACTTCACTAGTCATCAATCATTGTGCTTCGGCATGCTCAACTACATCACTTTGAAAAAAGATAGTTGATTTTTTAGGATCCAAACCACAAGCTAAATACATTGCTACTATTTCATATCTAGCTTTTCTTAATTCTTCTGGATTAACTTTGCCAGTGGTTAAAGCATGTAAATCAGCCACAAAAAAGTAAGCATCATATTGTTCTTGAAGTTGCACAAAATTTTTTAAAGCACCAATATAATTGCCTAAAGTTAAATCACCAGTTGGTTTAATACCGCTAACTAATCTTTGCTTCATAAAAACACCTCTTTTTATTATTAAACTTTTAAAATTTTACTTTATTTCTTAATTTTAATATAATAAAGCAATGAAAGTTAAAGATAAATTTTTAATTGGTTTAATTACCGTTTGTACACTAGGCTTTTGCTGATTATATTGAAAAAAACAAGCTAAAAAACAACAAGCAATTTTGCAAGGTGATGCTGAATTGCCAAACTATGTTAATTTAACAGAATTAGTTGCTTTTTTAGGGGGAAATGACAATATAACAGAAATTTCACACACCTTTTCAAATGTTAAAATTAGTTTTTTAGATCGCGCGAAAATTGATGTGGAAGCTATTAAAAATCTCAAATATGTTTCTGGGATTATGTTAAATCAGCAAAAAATTACCTTAATTGTTGGCGAAATTGCTAAGATCTTAGCTAAATCATTAGAAAAATTGCCTTCTCTACAGTAAAAAGAATATAATTTAGATGGGGGAAATGTCATCCCCCTCTATGGATTATTTATTAAAATCTTTTAGTTAAAAATCGTATATTTTTATTTTTGTATATTTTAATTATCAGGTCACGTTTTTTATTTTTTTATCGGATCACGTATATATGTTTTATTAAATCCCTTAAACAAAGAAATCTTATTCAAAGATTTTTAAACTCTTTGCTAAAAACGCCTTATTAATTTTTATTTATTACATTTCTTTAATTTAAGGTATAAATCAAATCATTTTATCATTTAAAATCAGTCAAATAATTAGTGTTGTTAAATTCTAAAAACATCAAATTTTGTAAATCTTATATTTTTTTGTTATATCTTTTTTTATATTAATTAACTATTCATGCCTTGTTAGGCATTCAAACATTGCTCTTTGTTTAATTTATTTAATACTCTTAACTCGTAAATACTTATATAAAAAATGTTTGTTGTTAATTATAGTGTGATAAACAAGTGGTAACACTGTTTCAAAACAAAAAAATCATTCTTTTATAATTCATGAAATTAGAAAAGTTGTTTTGTTTTTTCATTCATAACCTCCTTTTCTTTTTATTATTTTTACAATCGCAAAATAATGCGTCTTACAAAATTAAGAATAATTTGAAACAAGGTATTAGCTCTTTGATACCTTGTTTTTGTTTTGCATTTGTTGCCATTTTATTTAAAAAAGCAAGGGTTAAACCTTGCTTAATTATTATTTTTCTGCTTTAACAATAGCAACAAGTTGTGAAAATACTTGTGGTTCATTAATAGCTAATTCAGATAACATTTTACGGTTAATTGTAATGTTAGCTTTCTTTAGGCCATTAATAAATTGTGAGTATGATAAGTTTTCCATACGTGTTGCTGCATTAATACGAGCGATTCATAATTTTCTAAAATTACGTTTAACTTGTTTACGGTCTCTAAAAGCGTATGTTCATGATTTAACAACTGCTTGTTTAGCAACTTTGTAACCGATTGATTTGTGACCAAAGTAACCTTTAGCTAACTTTAATCATTTTTTACGTCTTGCTCTAGTAACTGTTCCACCTTTTACTCTCATGTTTACTTCCTTTACTTATTTTAAATAATATTAATTTAGTCAACTTTAATAAAAGTTGTGATTAAAACATTGCTTTAAATCTTTTAAGATCTGAGGCATGCATTAATGCACGTTTACGAGATTGACGTTTTTGTTTTGTGGTTTTATTTTGTGCTAAATGTGAACGATATGCTTGTTCACGCATTACTTTTCCGGTTCCTGTAACTTTAATACGTTTTTTTAGAGCGCTCTTGGTCTTCATTTTTGGCATAATAGCCCCTTTCACGAAGTAAAGTGTGATTATTCTTCATCAGAATTATCAACTTGTTCATCAACTTTATCTTCTCTAGTTGTAGTTGATTTATCTACTAAGTTATTTTCTTTTTTATATTTAGCTACTTTAACTTTATTAGGTTGTAAATACATATCTAAGAAACGTTCATTAACTAATGTAGGTTCTTTGGTAATTTCAGCAATATCTTCTAATGTTTTGAAGAAATCAGCTAATTTATTTTCACCTAATTCTTTACGTGCTAACTCACGACCTCTAAATTTTAAACTAACTTTAATTCTGTCACCATCAAGCAAGAATTCTCTAGCTTTTCTGCTTTTCACAAGTAAATCATGGTCTCCAATCATTGGAGTAAGTCTGATTTGACGATTTTGAACAAAAGTTTGTTTTTCTTTAGCTGCTTTTTCTTTTTTCTTACGTTCATATTTAAATTTCCCATAATCTAACATACGAACAACTGGTTTTGGTTCAACACTAATTAAGACTAAATCTAATTTTCTTTCCTTAGCTTTTTCAATAGCTTCACGGGTAGGCATAACACCCATCTTTTCTCCGTCAGCATCAATTACATACACTTTTCCAAAGGGAATGTTTTCATTCACCATATGTTCAGGTGTAGGTTTTTTACTTTTATTTGTTTGAATAATAAACTCCTTAAATAGATAAATAATTTGTTCAATCTACATTAAAATTTTAAAGACTTTAATTGTAGCTAAGAACCCATAACCTTTGGCTATCAGGTGAGAATATTTTCTACTTTCTGCAATTAACTAATTGCCTTTTTATTTTATCATAAAGTTAATTTATATATAGATATAAATTTAACAAATAAAAAATAATCCAAAAGGACTATTTTATAGTTGTTTTAGTCATTTAATTTGTATTTTAATTCAGTAGATAATAAATACGAATAAGCTTCTTTAAGTGGCATAGGATCTTTTGCCTCAGGGTTTCACACATAGTGTGTATGAGTAATTCCATATCTAATTAATTGAGGATAAAGATTATTGATATTTATCAAATTTGAAGCAACAGCAAAATTTTTACCATATTGTTGATCAATGATTTTAAAACTGATTGATGTTCCATTTGAAGTATCCTCATGAATATGAGCATATTTAATTGTTATGTTTTGGTTTAATGTTTCATCATTAAATTTAATTGATACTAATTGTCTAGCAACTAAATATTCAGCTGTAAAATCAGCTAAATTAAATGGTAAATTAGGAATTTTATTCATTTGATCTGGTACTAATTCATTTCTGTCACCGTAAATATAGCGCAATTGATTATTAGAAGCCATTTCTCTTAAAGTTTCAATGTCTTTATCGATTTGTTCTTTGTTAAAGACTATTTGATAGGCATATTCTTCTAAAGCTTGATTATATTTTTGCTTAAATTCTTTGTATTTTTGATTCAAAAAACTAACATTATTATTACAACTACTTGCTACCATTGGCGCTGTAAAAATTAACGAAGGAATGATTAATGTACTAAGTTTTCTTTTGATTTTCATAATTCTCCTTAATGCTATTTTATTACAAAAAGCTATTATGTTTTTTAAGCTCTAAATTTCTTTTAAAACTAAAGCTTTTTTCATTGTTTTGTAACAATCCAAGCCATTATTCTTTTAATTCGACTAGCTGTGTATCTTTTAGAAGTGCAATTTTCAATAAATTCATTATATGTTCTGCAATTCAAATGTTTTAAAAATAAATTTTCAATTCCTTCGCTAACTAAAGGGATTTTTTTAATTTTGGTTAAAGGAGATGTACTCATTATTTTTTTAAATTTGCTATAAAACTTTTCCATATTAGGCATTTTCTTAATTTTCATTGGTGAAAAATAAGTAATATCTTGATTATTAAGAAGCATATTACGTAATAATGAGGCGGATGCATAGTTTTGATTGGTTTCTTGACTGTGAAAGTCAACATTTCTTGCGAGTGTAAAAATTTTTATTGGTCAATTGTTATTAACTATTACTTTAGTATATTCAAAACCCAATATATCATTTGGTTTAATAAAACTTTGACCTGAAAGATTTTCAAGAGCCATTTGATAAGCCTTTGGATAAGCCAATTTAGCTTGTTTAATGTTATATCTGATTTTTTCATCAAAATTTGTTTGATTATTGTTTAAAAATTGTGCTAATTTAATCATTTGTTCAGGATTATTCGATTCAGAACCAAAAACTAATTTGTTTATTCCATATTTATAAAGCTTATTTATAGCATTTTTAGCAAAAATATGAGCTGCTTGAACACCTTCTTGTAAAGAAAGTTTCAAAACTTTATTTACGCCATATTTCTTAGCTATTTTTTTTCTTTGTTTAAAAGGTGCCACAATTAATTCGCCCCTTTGCGAAAACTTATCACTCATAACAATGACAATTTTTTCATTAGGAAACTCTTTTTTAATTCATGCTAATTGTCTAATATGACCATTATGAAATGGATTATATTCAACTACTATACCAATCATTTTTGCCCCTTATATTATTATTTTAAAAAGCTTTTTAATATAAATTTTAATCATAAATTCATAATAAAAACCAATGTATGTAATTAACTATATACACCTTTTTAGTTTTATATTTTTAATAATACTCATAATATACATATTTAATGTTAAAACCTAATATTTTTAACTTAAAATAGCTATTTTGTCCTAGTTTAAACTAGGACAAGTTTTATAGACAATTTATAAAAAACTCAAAGCATCTCAATATTGTTGAGGTGTTTTTCAATTTAACACAGATTGAAATCTTTCATTGTTATATCATTCAATGTAATCTTTGATAATGTTTTTGAGTTTATCAAAGCAAATTGTTTTGTAATTTACAAAGTTTAAACACTCAGATTTGATGTTTGAAAAGAAATATTCAACTTCCCTATTATCTAATGAATTTCCGACCCTGCCCATAGATACATTTCCATTGTTTTTTGCAACTACATCGAGATATTTAGATGATGAATATTGAAATCCGTGATCTGAGTGAAGAATTCAAGGTTTTTTAAACTTTATA
>NZ_JNJW01000002.1 GCF_000701805.1 Mycoplasmopsis iners ATCC 19705
AGCGGTATGTCTTTAATAAGCATTTTGATTTTTTCAATTGAATTTTTTTGATATTTTTCAAAGTCATGTTCATAACCAATGCCAAATCTTACTTCGTAGCCTGTACCTTTGGGTTTTCTATAACCAACCTGAATATATTTACCTGATTTTTGGTTTGAAACACATAATATTCATTTTCTTTTATCTTCTTTTTTGGTTTTCATAACTGTATTATACCATACTTTACCTAGTAAATTACTAGTTTTTTTACATATTTATTTATAAATATGTATGTGTAAAAAAAGCATAAAAAAACCCGCAAGTGGGAAATGCGGGACTAAATTTTGGAATGCTCTTATTGAAGAATGTTATTAAAAAATGGAACTATAAAATTCCATTTTTTTTCATAAAGTCTAGCATCGATTTAGCAACTGCTTCAATTACATTTATGCAAACAGAATTACCAAATTGTTTATAGGCTTGGGCATTTGAAACAGGAATTACAAAATCGTCGCTAAAACCTTGGAGCCTTGCACATTCTCTCGGTGTAAGCATTCTAGGGTTTTTGTTTTTTTGTTCAATTCACGCTTCGCTTCCATCTTTGTAATATCTAGCACTAATTGTGTTTGTATATTTGTCATTTTCGTTAAATAGAGAAAAACCGAAACCATTCCCTTTTAATTTTTGTAGTTCTTTTCTTTTGATTTGGTTTTGATATAAACGATCGCTTATTGTGTATTTTTCATCAACATTTTTTTCTAAAATGTCTTTAATTTTGATCTTTTCGTCGATTTTGCCTTTAGGATAAATGAATTCATCAAAATTATTTTTAAGATATTGTTTATCAAAACCGACAATTATTATTCTCTCTCTGTTCTGTGGCACACCAAAATGATAAGCATTTAATACCTCTGGACTTGGAACATAATAATTTAGTTCATTTAAGATTCTTAAAATAACTTTTAGTGTATTGCCTTTATCATGTGTTCTTAGACGTTTAACATTTTCTAGCATAAAAGCTTTTGGTCTTTTTGCTCTCAAAATTTCAGCTATATTAAAAAATAATGTTCCTCTATGGTCGTCAAAACCTTTTCCTAGTCCCGCTTGTGAAAAAGGTTGGCAAGGGAAACCAGCTAATAAAATATCATGATCAGGAATATCTTGTGGATCAATTTGAGTAATATCGCCGGAAGGTTTTTCTCCATAATTAATTTCATAAGTTTTTTGTGCGAATTTATCTCATTCAGAAGAAAAGACAGTTTTTCCTCCATGTCTTTGAAAACCCTGTCTTATTCCTCCGATTCCAGCAAACAAATCAATAATTGTAAAAGAATGATTATTATTTTTAAAATTAAATTTTGGCTCGGTTGGAAAAGCATTTATTTTTTCAAAAATTGCATCAGGAATTTCTTTTTTTTCACATTCTCAGTCTTTCATCTCTTTTTCCTGATTTTTAGATAAAGATAATGCATCTGCAAATTCTTTTCTTGTTATGCCTAATTTTTCTCTTTTAGATTTTAATATTTCAGCTCTGCTTTTCATTTTTCTCCTAGGTTAATTTAATTATAAACAAATGATTAATTTGTAAATTTTATATATTGTGAAAAATTAAATAAAAAATGCCTTGCGGCATCTTTTTGATTATTAATAATTAAGCTGAAAGGCTAACACCTTTGTTTTTAATAGTTTTAGCTGTTTTGGCACTAACTCTTAAAGTCATTTTTCTGCCATTAACCATAACTGTAATTTTTTGTAAATTCACGTTAAATTTACGTTTTGTAGCGTTCATAGCGTGTGAACGTTGGTTACCAACTAATGGACCTTTTCCTGTAATTTGGTCAACTCTTGACATAGGGTCTCCTTTCATAATTAAAACTATAGTTTAAAAAGTATATTAATTATATATTAAAAAAATATATTACAAGATTTTTTTTAATTTAATGTTTAAGATTACAAATAGCCTAAAAAGGCTGTTTCATAGCGTTTTTAGTTAAATTGTGTCTGCTATATGTTTAGCAGCAATAGCTCCGTCAGATGCTGCTGTAACAATTTGGCGAACTGTTTTTTTACGAATATCGCCAATTGCATAAAGCCCTTCAATACTTGTTTGCATATGGTCATCTGTAATGATAAAACCAGCTTGATCAGTTATATTTAAATGCTTGAATGAAGAATTGTTTGGAATAAAACCAATAAATGGGAAAAATGCTTTTACCTCAACTTCTTTAAGTTCATTGTTTTTTAAATCAATAATTTGTGCTTTTTCAATACCATTTTCGCCTTGTAGTTGCTTAATTTGGTGTTCCATGAAAATTTCAACATTTGGCAGCTTTTTTAAATCATCAACTAATCTTGGTTCAGCGATGAAATGATTGTCTCTAACTACTAAATAAACTTTACTTGCTATTCTTGCTAAGTATGCCGATTCTTCAACCGCACTATTTCCGCCACCTAACACTAACACATTTTGACCTTTGTATAAAGGACCATCACAGGTAGCACAATAACTTATTCCGCGATTAACATATTTTTGATAATTTTCAATAAAGTTTGGTTCTCTGTTTAACATCCCTGTAGCAATAATGACTTTTTTACTGGTTAATTGGTCGCCTGAAGCTAAACTAACTATAAATAGTTCGCCTGATTTTTCAATTTTATTCACTTCTCCAAATACATGTTCTGCTCCAAAAGAAATTGCATGATTATAAGCTTTTAAAGCTAAATCAAAACCATCGATAATATCAAAGCCTAATCAGTTTTCAATTTTGGAAGTAGCTGTCATTTTGCCACCAGGAGCACCTTTTTCAACCAGAGCAACTTTTAAGTTAGCTCTTGAAGTATATAGTGCTGCATTTAAGCCGCCGGGTCCGGCACCAATAATTATTACATCGTATTTTGTACTCATTTTATCCTTTTAATGTTAAAGCAGTTAGATTTTCTTTAGTTCTTTTAGTTCTGAAAAATCTTGTTTTATTAATCATTTGGGCATATTGTTCAGGATGAGCATATTTATAGTCAAAATAGTATTTTCTTTTAACAACGAAATAGTGAACTTTTGAGAATCATTGTCAATAAATAAAGGCTATTGCGCCACCAACAATAAAGGCTAAAGATGCTAACACATACATTGAATATGATGTTTCACGTAGCGGTTCCATTGCTAAACGTACAATACCATATCAAACAAAATACAAGCCGGCTGAAGCGCCTGGTTTTAATAAACCAAATCAACCAATTACTCACACAATAATTAAATAACCAACTAAGTTAGCTAAACCTTCATATAAGAATAATGGGTATCTATAAAGTCCAATTTGGTTATAAGCATCAGAAACAGAATCAGAAATATACATATTACTTGCAAAACTTTTGCCAAAAATTAATACACTTGAACCGTTCCAATCAACTTTTCCATATAACTCATGGTTGGCATAGTTACCTCAACGACCAATTACTTGACCAATTAAAATTGTTGGAATGATTATTGTTCCACATTTACGAATGTCTAATTGATCTCTTTTGGTATATACATAAATAAAATCGCAAAGAAAGGCTAAAATAACTCCACCTTGAATACTTAAACCACCTTCTCAGATAGCATACCAACGGCTAAAGTCAAATGTATCTCTTTTATAAAGAAATTCTTCAACTAAGTCTCATAAACGCGCACCAATAATAGCAGTTGGAATAGTAATTAAAATTAAAGACATCAAGTGTTCTCATTTGTATTTTTGTCTTGCTCAAAAAATAGCAATAGTTAAAATTGATGCCATTATACCTATAAACAAGGTTAATGAGTAAGTTCTTATTTCAAATGAACCAATACTAAATAGCACACCTGCATGACCAGCTTTATAAGCTGCGCTTGGATATCAAATTTCATTCATTACATTTTCTCCTTTCTTTGTTCTAATTGTTCTAAAACACTAAAGCCTTCACGACGAGCCAAATAAGTGCTAACTGCCGCTTCTATTAATGATGCAGCAGAAAAACCGTTACGCACTGGAATCTGTGTTTTAACAATTGAGCCATCTAAAACTGGATAACGTAAATATTCAATACCTAATCTATCAAATTGATTATTTCCTTCTGGAATAATTAATTCAACAACTAGATCAATGACAGCTCCAGAAGTTATAGCTTTAATACCATAAGTATATTTAACATCGATTAAACCAATACCTCTAACTTCAATATAATTTCTTGTAAGCTCCGGCGATGTTCCATAAAAATTTCCACCGATGTGTTTAATTAAAACAGCATCATCACTAATAAATACATGGCCTCTTTGAATTAATTCAAGAGTTGCTTCTGACTTACCTACTCCACTTTTACCAATAATTAGCACACCTGTTCCACCAATTGAAACAAGACAACCATGAACTTGTTCTTCTTTTGAAAAGAAGTCTGTTAAATATGTGCCAATTGTTGTCATAACACTAGCAGTACTTGCATTAGCACAATAAACTGGAATTTTGTATTTTGTTGCTATTTTTACAATTCATTGTTGATGTATTTCTTTAACCCCTTTTGACAAAATTAAAAGAGGCGGTTTGATTTTTAGAACTTCATCAATTGCTTTAATAGCATTTCTTTTGCCAATTTTTTTAAAGAATAAACTTTCCGCTGTTCCTCAACAAATAACATTTTTATGGTGTCTTGAACTTACCATTTCACCAGCTAACTCTAAACCAACTTGTTTAACAGCTGGATCTAAAATGTCACGATAACTAAGCTCATGTTCTGCATTGGCAATTTGGATATTGAACTTTTCAATAATTTTTTTAACGTTGATAACTTTTTTATTCATATTTAGCCTTAATATACTTAATTATTATAATTTAATTAATTTTTTTATATAACATAATGTGTTTTACATTAAAATTAACATATTAAATTCCCACACGTAATTACATAAGAATAATAATTTTGAAAGGAGTTAAGTATGACACCAACTCGTATCATACCAATCGGGGGTGTTCAAGAAATAGGTAAATCTACTTTAGTTGTTGAACACGGAGAACATATTTTTATTATTGATGCTGGTATTAAATTTGCTGATATTGCAACAACTGGTATTAAAGGTATTATTCCCGATTACACTTATTTAAAGGATAAAGAGAAAAACATCGAAGGTCTTTTTATTACTCACGGACATGAAGATCACATCGGTGGAGTAGTTCATTTATTAAAACAAGTTAATATTAAAAAAATCTTTGCTCCAAGAATTACAATTCAATATTTTAAGCTTAAATTTGATGAACATAGAATTAGTCAAAAAATTGAATTTATTGAAACAGAAAAAACAGCAGTACATCAATTTGGCGACTGTAAAGTTGATTTTTGATCAGCTCAACACTCAATTCCAGATGCTTTTGGAATTAGAATTACTACCCCAAATGGTTCATTAATGTGTACAGGTGATTTCAGATTTGATTACAATCCAATCGGAAATCACTTTACTGATTTTTCAAAATTAGATCAAATTGGTAAAGAAGGCTTAACAGTTTTATTAAGCGATTCAACTAACGCAATGCGTCCAATGCACTCACCTAGTGAAAATGACATCTTAACTGACATTGAAAAATACATGCGTCAAGCAACTAAAAAAACTATTATTACAGCTTTTGCTTCAAACTTAACACGTGTAAAAGCAATTATTGAATTAGCTGAAAAATTAGGTAAAAAAGTAGCCACATTTGGTAGATCGATGGTTCAGGGAGTAAAAATAGGTCGTAAATTAGGTTATATTAATGCTTCGCCTGAAATTTTTGTTGATAAAAAAGAAATTCCAAATGTTGCTGGTAAAGATCTAGTTATTTTAACCACTGGTAGTCAAGGTGAACAATTAGCTGCTTTATCAAGAATGAGCTATGGCAAGCATCAAATTGTTAAAATTGAAAAAGATGACATGATTATTTTCTCTTCATCACCAATTCCTGGCAATAGAATGGTGATTGAATTGTTAGTTAATAGACTAGCAAAATTAGGCGCAATAATTAAAGAAAATGGAGTTGATGGCTATTTACACACTTCAGGACACGCTTATAAACATGAGCATGATAAAATTTTCCAATTAACTAAGCCTAAATATTTTTTACCTTATCATGGTGAATATCGTATGTCAATGGTTCATGGTGAAAGTGCTGTGAGAAATGGCGTAAATCCCAAAAATATTATCATCCCTTCATTAGGTAGAGTTTATAATATGATTGACCAAAAAGTCTATGAAACAGATGAAAAAATCGATTTTGGCCCAATTTATATTGATGGTAATAATGTTTTAAGTTTGAATGCTAACATCATGAAAGAAAGAGCTAATTTAGCTGAAAGTGGTTTCGTAAGCATTATTTTAACAATTGATAAAAAAGATAACGCTATTATTGGCAGACCATCATTAATTAGTCGTGGTAGTTTTTATGTAAAAAATTCACTTGAATTAGTTGAAGAAGCAAAAAGAATAGCTCATGGAGCAACTTTATATTACATTAAAAATACACCTGATTGAAACGTTGTAGAATTAAAAAAAATCATTAGCGAAAGACTAGAAAATCTATTTTATAAGGAAAAAAGAAGAAGGCCAGTTATTATTCCTGTTATCTTATTTACTGATGAAGAAGATGAACCAATGTTCGTAAATGTGCCAATTCAATTCAACAGTAGAGATAATGCAGAAGAAAACAAAGAAACACTAAAAATGCTTAATCAAATTAAAAGTGATATTTTTGGTTCAAAAGAAGAACTAGAAGATGACTTTTTAGATGAAGATGATGAAGAATAATCCGTAAGGATTATTTTTTAATAACTTTTTAGCCTGATGATATGGTAAAATTAGTCCATGAATTATACAGTAGATAATCAATTAAATATAGAATCAAATAACTCTAAAATCTTTAAGAGTGCTAAAGCAAAATTGTTTGCTTCAGCAATGATGTGATTTGGAATCAACTTATTTATAGCCTTTTTAGTTGGTTTCTTATGTTTAAAATTCCAAGTTTGAGATCACTTATTTTCAAATAGAAACTTTTTAAAAGGCTTGATAATTGCCATTAGTTTAGCAGTCATATTCATAGTTGCAGCAACATTATTAAATAAATTCTGGATAAAACTGAATCCTATTTTGTCGTTTGTTTGTTCAACAATTTTAATGGGTATTATTGGTTTTGAATTAGTAACTCCAATCTTGTATTACACAAAAGCTTTAGAACCAGAAAAAATAGCGGCGGTCTTTTTATTGCCAGCTGCATTAATGATAATTATTGGTTTATTAGGCAGTATGAATTTAATTAAAATCAAATTTGTTTGATTTATTACAATTGCTTTAGTAGCTATAATGATTATTACATCAATAGTTTCAATATTTGTGTTTAATAAAAAAATCAACACACTTATTATTGTTGCTGGAATTGCTTTAGGCGGTTGCTATATGGCAATTGATTGATGATTATTACATAAAGTTTCGTCAAATGAAATTTATGATCCTGCTGAATTAAACAGTTGAAAAGCTATAATGACACACGGAATTTATTTCGGTTTCAAATTTGCTTTTGATTACATTTATGTTGTGTATTACGTTGTAATGCTTCTCAAAGGTAATTAATTTAAATCACCTTATGGTGATTTTTATTTTATTAATTAGGTGAGAGTTTTCCTAATATCAACACAGGTAAATTGCCTAATTAGGCTGTTTTATAGTAAAAAAACACAAATATGCTATTTGTGTTTTTTTGTTAATCTAAACCATTTTTGTTTTTGAAAATTAATTTAATTGGACAACCAGTAAAATCTAACACTTTTCTAATTTCTTTTTCTAAATGTCTTTCATAACTAAAGTGTAGAAATTTTTTATTATTCACGAAAAAGACAAATGTTGGGATTGGAGCTTCAACTTTTTTAACAAAGTAAATGTTTAATCTACCACCATTATATGGAGCGGCTGGTTGAACAATTTGAGTTTCACGAATAAATGTTGATAAAGCTTGAGGCTTAACATCTCTTAATAAATTGTTTCTAACTTTTAAAATGATGTCAATTAATTTGTCCATTCTTTGATTGTGTTTAACAGATACAAAAACAACTGGAACTCATGGCACAAAATGGAATCTGAAACGCATTTTCTTTTCAAATTCTGCCATAGTATTAGTTTCTTTATGAATTAAATCTCATTTATTAACAACTATAATAATTGGCTTATCATTTTCTAAAGCATAACCAATTATTCTAGCATCAAAGTGAGATAAATCTTGTGAAGCATCAATCATAATCAATGATAAATCTGAATCATCTAATGAAGTAATTGCTCTCATTAAAGCATATTTTTCAACATTATCTTCGATTTTGCTTTTTCTGGTAATTCCGGCTGTATCAATTATTTCGAATTCTTCGCCTCTAATTTTAACTATGCTTTTAACACTATCTCTTGTAGTTCCAGCAATTTCTGAAACTATTGAACGGTTATCATTGGTTAAACGATTTAATAAAGAGCTTTTTCCAGCATTTGGTCTACCAATAATTGATAATTTGAATTTTTTCTCTTCGTGTTCATCATCAAGATTAAGATGTTTTAAACATTCATCTAAAACATCACCAATTCCATGTCCATGTTGAGCAGAAATGGTAAAAATATGGTCTGCACCTAATTTATATCAATCATAATTGAACTCTGACATTCTACCTTCGAGTTTATTAGCAACAACAATTATTGGTTTATGAGCTTGTCTTAATTTGCTCATAATCATCATGTCATCATTAGTAATTTCGCTTGACCCATCAACCATGAAAATAATAACGTTTGCTTCATCAATAGCAATTTCAGCTTGAGTTCTAATTTGCTCTTGAAATGGTTTATTTTCAACTTCGATACCACCGGTATCAATAACTTTAATTTCTTTGCCATTTCATTCGAAAGTTTCATAAAGACGATCTCTAGTTACACCTGGTCTATCATAAGTGATCGAACTTTTTTTACCTACTAAACGGTTAAATAAGGTACTTTTACCCACATTTGGTTTACCAATAATAGCAATAATGTTATTACGCATTATTAGCCTTTTCTTTAACCAAATTGATGATTGTTTCTACAACTTTTTCAAAGCCCATTAAAGTACAATCGATTTCGATTGCATCTGAAACTTTGTGTAATGGATCCATCGATCTGTGGGTATCTTGATAATCGCGTGCTTTGATTTCAGCTAACACTGTATCAAAATCAGTATTGTAGCCTAATTCTTCATTTTGTTTAATTCTTCTTTTGGTTCTTTCTTCAGGTGAAGCTGTTAAGAAAATTTTAATTTCGGCATAAGGCATAATTCTGAATGTTGTATCTCTACCATCCATAATATAACCCTTATTTGCCTTTGTTATAGCTTGAATTGTATCAACAACATATTCACGAACAGGTTTATAAGTTGCTATTTTTGAAGCGGCCTTTGAAATAACATCAGCTCTAATTTCTGATGTAATATTTTCACCATTTAAATAAATATGTTCTTGATCATCAATAGTAATTGAATGATTATTTTTTAAAGTTTCTAATGATTTAACAACTGCTTCCTCATTTGTTATATCAACATTTTGGTTACAAGCATAATAAGCAACTGCCCGATAAAAGCTCCCTGTATTAACAAAAATATAACCAAGCCTTCTAGCTAATTCATTTGAAACTGTTGATTTTCCCGCACCTGAAGGTCCGTCAATAGCAATATTAATTTTTTTCATAATTTACTCCTAAGAATTAAACATTTATATATTCTTTTAATTTTATATTATTAAGTTTAAATAATAGTTAAAAAACATCAAAAATGAGTTAATTATCAATATCAACAAAATCTTGGATTTTAATAATCGTTGTTTGATCTAAATTATCTTCTTGTGTTTTATCAAAAACTGTTTCATCAGACAAAATTGATGAGTCATTTAATTCATTATTATTAATTTGGTCTAATAAAAAATCCAATTCTTGTGAAGAAAAAGTTAATTTTGAAAAAGGGTTTTGTTTATTTTTTTGGCTTTGTTTATCTAACTCTTCATATTTACTTAAAATGTCAATTATTTGTTTATTACCAATTAAATCTGGTGTTTTCAAATTAAACAATTTACCAAAATCATCATCAAAAGCAAAACCGTATTTATCTATAAAACTGCTTAAATCGTCAATTTTACCAAATTTTTCTCAAGCTTTTTTTAGCTCTGGTTTAACTTTTAATAAACTAGCTAACAATGTTTCAAAAGAATATGCTTGATTATTTTTGTTGTTTTCTTTTTCTTTTTGCATAATTTAATTTTATAGATTGCAAAATAATATAAAAGAAAAATGCGAAATATTAATTTCCGCATTTCAAAATTATTTAAGTTTATCAATTTTCTTTATGAACTCTGTGTTGGTGTCATCATTAAAGTCTTCTAGTGATGTAGCCATTTTTTTCATCTCTCTGCTTGATAATTTAGGCATTACAATTGACAATTTAATAATCAAGTCTCCTGCGCGGTTGCCTTTAACTATACCTTTGCCTTTAATGTTTAATGTTTCACCATTATTGTAACTGTTTTTTAGTTTTAAATCAAAAGCACCATAAGGAGAAGGAATTTTAATTGTGTTTTCTTTAATAACATCTAAAAATGAAACTGGAAGTTCAATCATTAAATCTAAACCACGTTGTTTAAAATAAGGGTGATCGCTAACTACAAATCTTACAATCATGTCACCGGCAGGACCACCATTTTCACCTGGTTGACCATAACCATCTAATTTAATACCTTCACCGGTTTGAGTTCCCGGATTAATATTAAATGTAACAATTTTGCTTTTCTTTATATAAATTGAACCATGGCATTTTGGACAAACATCTTTAATGATTTTACCCTTACCACCACATTTAGCACATTGTTTTCTAACCATTTGTTGGCCAAATGGAGTATTTAAAACTTGATTAATAACTCCTTGACCATTGCAGTCTGGACAAGTTACAACATCGCTTGGATTTTTTGCTCCTGTTCCATTACATTCATCACAAAGTTCATATTTTGTTAATGTTCTTTGAATTTTTTTACCATGAACAGCGTCAAGAAAACCAATTCTCATTTCTGCTTCAATATCTTCACCACGGATTGGCCCTGTTGGTTTTTGTTTTTTTCTACCAAAATTGCCAAATCCGCTAAAGAAATTGCCGAAGATATCACCTAAATCTTCACTAAAGTCACCGAAATTAATATTCATCCCACCAAAATTCATGCCACCGAAATTTGGTTGACCTTCAGCATTACCAAAACGATCATAATTTGCTCTTTTTTCTTTGTCGCTTAATACTTCATAAGCTTCGTTTAATTCTTGCATTTTTTGATCACTTGTGCCGTCTTTCAATTTGTCGGGGTGATATTGCATTGCTAATTTACGGTAAGCAGCTTTAATTTCTTGTTCTGTTGCTGTTTTGCTAACACCTAATACTTCATAAAAATCTTTTTTTGACATGTAGAAATTTTAGCACAGAAGCTATTTATTTGCTAATATATTATTTTAATTTTGTCATTTGTTCAATTTAGTAAAATTAAGACATGAGATTACTAAAGAGCAAAAAAGCTAAAAAAGAAAATAAAAGCGTTGTTGAAGAACAAAATAAAAATGAAAACACTGACACAGTGACAATAATTTCTGTGCCAAATAAAAATAAAACTGATGATTTAATCGTAACTTCAATAATGGATGCTGAAGCAATGAAAATATTCAACCGTGATGAAATTGATAGTTTGTCTGATGACTTTCATGAAAAATTATTAGAAACAGCCATTAAAGATGCAATTTCAGATAAAACATACATTAAGAAAAGTAAAAGAAAAATGATTTTATCGTCTGTTTTGCTTTGATCAATTGTTATTATTTTGCTTGCTCTTTGTGTTATTCTAATTTGTACAATTTTAATTTGAGATCGAACTCACCAAATTTTACCTAGTTAATTTTGCCTATAAAATAGGCTTTTTGGAAAATAAAAAATATAGAAATTGCTTCTATATTTTTATTTAAATTTAATGAATTGTTTAACTGCCATGAAGTATTGAACTCCGCTAGCAATGCTAAAGCCTAACGCAACAATCAATGGTAAGTTAATCAAAATTATTCAAAGTGGCATCAAGTCTGTTAATAACATTTTTGCCATTGTTTCAGGGCTGTTGTAAAGCGAAACGCCAATAATTAAAGTTAAAATTGTTCCAGCAGACATTAAAATTGTTTTAATTTTTCCTAGCAATTTTGCACTAACATCAATGTTGTGTTTAGACATTAAAGCTCTAAAACCGCTAACAATAAAGTCTCTAATTAAAAAGCCAGCTACTAATCAAAGAGGTATTAATTGAAAACTATAATTATTTGGATAACCATGATCTGTTAAAGGGAATGATGTAAAAATAGCAGCACCAAAAAGTAAACCAATTGTTGTAGTTACTTTATCGGCAATTGGGTCTCATAATTTACCGAAATTTGACACTAAATTGTATTTTCTTGCTAAGTAACCATCCACAAAGTCGGTGATCATAGCCAAACTATAAAAAACAATAAATAATGAAATCATTGTAATTATTCCTGTTTGGTTAATTGCATATCCATTATCTACATCTCTATAATCCATGCCATTTAAATTGTTTAAATCTATTTTAATACCATAAACATTGAAAAATGTTGCTATTAAAAGGCAGAATAAAGGAATTGTCAATACTAAACGAATTAGAGTTAATAAATTAGGTAAATACTGCGGAATTTTTACAGTTTTGTTCATTATTTTAACTCCTTCGCATAAAATTCAGCTGCTTCATTTTTTGCCGAAATAATTTCTTCATCGTTTTCAACATCTTCGTATTCGGCAAACATTGTGCTAATTTTGTTGATTGTATCAACTAGCTTTTTATCTCATAAATTGCTTCTTGTGTCCCTTAAATTAATAAAGCAATCCAAAAGTTCGTTTAATGAATCTGCGCCAACAATATATTCTTTAAAATCTTTATCGTTTTGAATTGATTCTAAGTATAAATGTGCTGTTTTGGTAATTTCACCCATTGTATATTTACCAATTGAAGGTTCAAAATCATTTAACTTCTCTGCATTTTCTTTAATTAAATAATGAAGTTTTGCAACGAAAATTTTCTTGTGGTATTGTGCTTTATTTTCAAAAATAAGTTTGTTCTTTTTAATTCTATTTTTCTTAACTCTGTCTTTGACAGCTGAATAAATTACAAAAATAACAATTAAAGCAACAACAACACCTAAAATTATTCATGTTCCATAACCAGCAACTCCTGATGATTGAGTTTGTGTTGAGCCAGTTGTTGCGGTGTTAAAATATGTGGTCATATTCCCTCCAGAAATTTTTAAAATTTTTAAGTTATTATATTATATATTAATATGTAATTATAATATGTTTTGATTATGGAGAAAGACTTATGAATAAACTTAAGACTGAAGAAAAAATTAAACAAGAAACCTGAAACTTATTTAAAGAAATTGGCATTATAGTTACTTCCGATGCTGAAATTCCAATTAAAAATCCAAAACGTAAATGATTTATTTATATTTTAAGAAATATTTATGCTGCTTTTATTGCCACAATAATTCTCTTGTCTTTTTCAACATTTCTTTTATTGAAAAATAGCACATCAATAGCAACTTCATCAATAGCAGTAACTATCGAAATCATCACTTTTATAGTGCTTTTGGTCGATATTGTTCTTAGAGCAATAACTTTTCCAACAAGAGATCCTAAATATAAAAAGTTATGAACAAGCCAATTAAGATTTTTCATAACTTCACCGTTTTGAATTTCATTTTTATCATTATTGCCTTCTTTTTCAGTTATCAATGTTTGAACAGGTTCGAATGAAACTATTGGTTTTTTCGATTATTTAAGAAACTTCAAAGTCGTAAGAATTCTAAGAATTTTCTTGCTTCTAAATATGTTTGCAACAATCAAAAGCATTTCTAAATCATTAGGCACACAAAAATACATTCTTTATTATGCTTCAATTGCTATTGTCTTAATTCTTTTGGTTTTCTCATTAACTATTTGATATAGTGAAACAGCTTATGCTCAAGCAATGGTTGCTCAACACAACGCTAGTCATCCAGATAATTTAATAACTTTAGAAGATTATTATGCTCAAAATAGTAATTTAGTTCATACATATTGAGATTCAGTTTACTTTACTTCAATTACTTTAACAACTATTGGTTATGGTGATTTTGTGCCTCATAGTCCAACCACTAAAATGGTTATTCCTATAATTTCAATTATTGGAATCGCCTTAATTACTATGCCTGGTGGTATTATTGCTGCTTCAGTCTTAGATGTTCTAAATAGCAGAAAAAAACAGCCAGCACAGGTGGCGCTTTCAAGTGAACAAACTAAAGAAATTGCAGAATTAATAGAAAAAGAAATTCAAAATAGAGTTGATTTAATCATTAAACAACAAACTAATAACGATATTAACAACACTAAAAATTCAAACCAAAGCAATCAATAATTAATGTGTTAAAATTTAAATGATTGCTGGGCGATTGCTTGAGTGGCTGAAAAGGACGGTCTCGAAAATCGTTAACGTTGCAAGACGTTCAAGGGTTCAAATCCCTTATCGCCCGCCATATGCAAATAATATGCTTAAATAACACTTGGTGTATTTTAGAGATATCTAAAATGCGCCAAGTTTTTTTGTTCCTTATAATAAAAGTTTGCATTTAAGATTTTAATTTTATGCTACTAAGTGGGAAATGTAAAAATTAACGATTGAGCTTTTTCACAGGCGAATTAGAAAAATAAAGAATGCAGATAACACTTCTGAATTTTTTAAATTATTTCATTTTAACCATGTGTGTTAAAGTTCTAATTAATTGTGAAACATATGATGATTAGTTGTCATATCATGTGAATAATTTGTAAAGTTTTTCGCTATTTGTTTATTGAATTTTAGTTTAAGTGGCATCAAAAATTGAAACATAGCGTGGATCAATAATGCCTGACGAAACAATTTTGTTCGTTTAATATCCCAATTTTCCAAGTTGGAAGCTCATTTTTATAATTTTAAACTCTACTTATTAACTTTATAAATATAATTATTAATATATTAATTAATTATTGGGAAAATTATGAAAAAAATTAAAACTTTTTTGAAAATGACATCAATTTCAGGTATGACATTAATTCCTGTGGCATTTGTTGCTTCTTGTGAAAATTCTAAACAAAAAGAGGCTAAAAGTTTAATTGAAGAATTTGAAAGTCTTTTAAAAGAGATAGGGGGGAGATGCAGCAGCTCCTTATGTGGCAGTATTTAGTGCTGCTAAAGAAAAGATTAAAAATGCTAACGATGAAGAACTTGACGCGATTATTGCAAGCTTCAAAGAATTAATAAAACAAGTAAAAAACCTTAAAGCTTCAATGGCAAATTCAAACACAGATTAAAATATAAAAAATTGGGGTTAACCCAATTTTTAAATTTCATCTGGAAGTTTCCCATGTTTCCAAGTTGGATATCATTTTCAATGATAAAGTACTTATTTACAGGAGTATTTACATTTTATTTAAGTAATATTAATAACATTTTATCTTTTAATTTTATGCTACTAAATAGGGAATGCAAAAATTAACCATTGAGCCTTTTTCACAGGCGAATTAGAAAAATAAAAAATGCAGATAATACTTCTGCATTTTTCAAATTATTTCATTTTAACCATGTATGTTAAAGTTCTAATTAATTGTGAAACATATGATGATTCGTTGTCATATCATGCGAATAATTTGTAAAGTTTTTCGCCATTTGCTTCTTGAATTTTAGTTAAAGTAGCATCAAAAATTGAACCATAGTGTGAACCAATGATGTCTGATGAAACAATTTCATCTGTTTCATATTTTAATGTTTCATTAGCTGCTGAAGCAAATGTAGCATTTAATTCTTCAACTGTTGGTTGTTTTTCTAATTGAACTGTTAAATCAACAAATGAACCTGTAATTGTTGGAACACGTAATGCTGAACCATCAAGAACACCTTTAGCTTCAGGAATAACTAAACCAATTGCTTTAGCTGCTCCAGTTGTTGAAGGAACAATGTTTTGAGCTGCTGCTCTTGCTCTTCTTTTGTCACCTTTACGGTGTGGGCCATCTTGAAGCATTTGGTCAGCTGTGTAAGCGTGAACTGTTGTCGTGTAACCATTTTTTACACCGTAGTTGTCAACTAAAACTTTAACAACTGGTGCTAAACAGTTAGTTGTACATGATGCTGCTGAAACAATTACATCATCAACATTTAATGTTTTGTGGTTTACATTGTAAACAATAGTTTTAACATCAGAACCGGCAGGAGCTGAAATTAAAACTTTTTTAGCTCCAGCAATAATGTGTTTGTTTGCAAGTTCTTTTTTGGTGAAGAAACCTGTACATTCGATTACTAAATCAATGTTTAATTCTTTTCATGGTAAGTTTTCAGGATCTTTTTCACTTAAAATTTTAATTTCTTTACCATTTACAACAATAGCATTTTCTTTAACTTCTACATCACCTTGGAATGGTCTAAATGCTGTATCGTATTTTAATAAATGAGCCAACATACTTGGGTCAGATAAATCATTAAGTGCAACTACTTCAACTTCTTTGTTATTTGTTTCGATTAATTGACGAAAAATTAAACGTCCAATTCTACCAAAACCATTAATAGCTATTTTTTTCATTTTTCTCCTTATTTTAATAATTGAATAATTAATAAGTGATTTCTAGCATAGCTAGAAAAAGCTTTCTTATAAATTTTATTAAAAAAATCAATTTAAAAAATAAATATGTAAAAATAAAATTGCGAAAAAATAATGTAAAAAAGCACAAAATTTATTTTTTTTGTGCCTTTTCACTTGTTTTTCTTTCTAAAATCTGTTTATATGCACACATGGCAATCATTGCGCCGTTGTCTGTTGAATACTTTAAATTTGGAATTATTGCTTTAGGGCTTAATTTAAGAAATTCTGACCTTAAAAATGAGTTAGCACTAACACCTCCGGCTAGTACTAAAGAATTAAACGAAAATTGTTCCATGGCAATCTTAACTTTAGAAATTAAATATTCAACAGCAATTTTTTGGAATGAAACTGCCAATTTTGTTTCATCCAATTTATTATTTCTGCTAATTGAATTAGCATACAAATTAATAACTTGTGATTTTAGTCCGCTGAATGAAAAATCTAATTCATTTTCTGTTTTAGGTGTTGTTAATTTATAAAAATCATCTTGATATTGTTGATAAATCTTATCTATTATTGGACCGCCTGGAAAGCCAAGACCTAATTTTGTGCTAACTTTGTCAAAAGCTTCGCCAACTGCATCGTCTAGTGTTTGTCCCAAAACACTTATTTCATAGGCACTTTGTGCCAACATTAATTGTGTGTGCCCGCCTGAAACTAATAAACAAAGTGCAGGATATTTTATTTCATTATCAATTGCTGCTGAATAAAAATGTCCTTCCAAATGATCAATAGGAATTAATGGTTTATCAAGCGCAAGTGAAAGCGCACTAGCAAATAAATAACCTATTTGTAATGTTCCTATTAATCCAGGTTTTTGTGTATAAGCAATATAATCAATTGTTGATAAGTCGATTTTATTCATCAACATTTTTTGAATTAGACTAATATTTTTAACATGTTCTCTTGAAGACAATTCCGGGATTGTTCCGCCAAATTCTTTAAAAATATCTATTTGGCTAATAGAAATTAATTCTAAAACCTTGCCATCTTCCAAAACCGCAATTGAAGTGTCATCATGGCTGGTTTCAATACCTAAAATTCTCATTAAGTTTAATAAGCTTTCTTAATAGGGAATTTTTTAGTTCATTTTTTGATTAATTTCATTATTTTACTTACTCTCTTAGTATCTTCGAGAATTGCAAAACCTTTTGATAAGATTTCATGCATTATGTTTGCTAAGTCTTCTCAAGGTTCAAAGTTTCTTGAGGTCATAGCTGGAGTTCCTAAACGAATACCTGAAGTAATCATAGGGCTTAATGGATCATTCGGAATTGTATTTTTGTTAACGGTAATATTGAAATTTGCCAATAAATTAGCTGCTTCTTTACCTGTTAAATTATAAGATTTATGAACATCAATAGTGAAAAGGTGGTTATCAGTTCCGCCTGAAACTAAAACTGCTCCTTTTTTGATAAATGCATTAGAAAATCTTTTGGCATTTGTAACTATTTTATAGGCATATTCTTTAAATGAAGGTTTTAATGCCTCGCCAAATGCAACTGCTTTTCCGGCTATTTGGTGAACTAATGGACCACCTTGAAAACCAGGGAATACTCAACGATTCATTTTTTTGGCAATTTCTTCATCATTAGTCATAATGATAGCGCCTCTAGCACCTCTAAGTGTTTTGTGAGTCGTTGAAGTTATGATATCAGCATAATTTACAGGAGATGGATGAACGCCACCAACAATTAAACCAGCTATATGAGCAATATCAGCCATTAATTTTGCACCACAAGCATCTGCTATTTCTCTAAATTTTTTGAAGTCTATTAATCTTGAATAAGCAGAATAACCAGTAATGATTAATTTTGGCTTTTCTCTCATTGCTATTTCCATAATTGCATCATAATCTAAATAACCATTTTCATCTGTTTCATAGGCAACTGAGTGAAAATATGTTCCACTAAATGTAATCTTATAACCATGAGTTAAATGACCGCCAGAAGTTAATGAAAGACCCATTATTTTGTCGCCTGGATTACAAATAGTTGCTAAAGCAGCAGCATTTGCAGTTGAGCCAGAATATGGTTGAACGTTGACATATTTAACACCAAATAATTCTTTTAGTCTTTCTTTAGCAGTTTCTTCAACTACATCAACATATTCACAACCACCGTAGTATCTTTTAGTTGGATAACCCTCAGCATATTTGTTTGTTAAAATTGATCCCACTGCTTTTAAAACATCTTGACTTACATAGTTTTCGCTAGCTATTAATTCAATATGATCTTTTTGTCTCTTATTTTCTTGATTGATTGCTTTTTGAATAATTTTGTCATGCATCTTCATAATCAATCTCCTATTTATTGTATTTATTATTAAGATTGTTAATTTCTTCAGCTTCAGCAGTAATTCTTAATGTAACGTTGTTTTTGTTTTCTTTTTCAAATTCATCAAGTCATTCAATTGAAAAGACATTTGCAACCTGTTTTATTTCATCAATTTTGTCTTTTATACTTACGTGTGGATCTAAAGCGAAAGTTAAATCAATATTTTTTAATGGTTCATTAATATATTCTTTAAATAGAGTTTTTGATGCTTCTTTTTCAAGAGCTTTGAATTCAGCAATTATTACACCTGTTTTGTCATAAGCAGGATTAATTTTACCTATTCAGCCTATGAAATTGTTATTTTGGTAAATTTTAGCTGAAACATTTGGGTGAATAAATTTATTGTCTTTAAAAGGAACGAAACTTAAATTGTCAGTATTTAAAATATTAGCAATGTTAGCTTTCATTTCATCAAATGATTTAGCATTCGACATTAAACCATATACATATTGATTTAAATTAATCATTCCTGATTCAAAAAAGCTAAATTTGTTCATTTTACGTTTTATGTTGTATTCAGCTACTTCTAACAATGAAGCTATTAATGAATTTCTTACCACTTCACGTTCTAATGAAACAAAAGTATCAAGTTCAATATTTTCTTCAAAATCGAATGGATTGAAAATATTTTTTTCTTTGCTAATTAAACTAAATGTTCTAATTTCTTGATAACCCATTGCTTTAAGATTGTTTTTAATGTTTTTTGTCTTTAAAACAGTTGGATTGGTCAAAATAGGGGCAACTGGTTTAAAGTTATCGTAACCATAAAATCTAAAGTATTCTTCAATAATATCTTCATAATTAGCAATGTCGCTTCTGTAAGCTGGAGCAACAATTCTATTTTTATCAATTGAAAAGCCGATTTGTCTTAATTGAGTTTCAACGCTACTAAATTGATTTAATTCTTTTACATCCATATTAGCATATGTTGCTAATTTGTGACGGTTTTGAATGATATTAACTTGCTTACTTGCTTTAGGTAAATTAATAAACTGGCTAATTCTTTGTTTATCATCATGTGCTTTATAAACCAAGTATTTCATTCCCATTCTTACCATTTCTTTATTAATGCCTCTTGATCCTTGAATTGAAGAATTTGAATCTAATTTAATTTGTTTAGCTGTTAATCTAACTGCTTTGTTATCGAATGAACCTATTTCAAAGGCAATTTCATTACTTTTTTTATTTACTGATGTGGCTTCTAATCCCATTACTGAAGCTAAAGATATAGGAGAATTCTCATCTTTAATAACTAATGCATTGTTTAATACAACTTCTTTTTTACCTAAAATTTCCACTTTGCCTGAATAATATTCGCAAGTAATATTATGACCGATCTTGTTTGAATCATAAGCGTGTGTTGGCGCTCCGGTTAATAATAAATTCACATTTGTTATATCAATTGCTCAAATGCCTTTGGCTTCAATATTGTGTTTTGCTAAAAATAATTGATCTTCTAACTTAGTTTCATTATTTTTTACCTTAACTTCTAAGAATGCTAAAGCATTAGCTTCATTTTTGTTAACTTTAATTTTTGATCTAAAATCAGCATCAAGTTTTCTATTTCAATTGAATCATTTGAATTCAGTATTGTAATAAGCAGCTAATTCCAGTGCTAAAACATAGTATGAATTAATGTCTGCTCTATTTGATGGTGTTGTTATATCAATAATATAATCATCTAATTCAAAATATTCAATTGGATCTGTGTCTAAATTAAATTTCCCACCTTTTATCATTACTAAATCATCTTCTGAATATGGTAATTTAGTAATATCAAAACCTAATTCAGGAAAACCTGAAAGCATTCCTTGAGAAACAATTCCACCCATTTTTTTAGCAGCAAATGTAATGTCTCCTAATTGTGCACCTTCTACGAAAGCAACTGTGAAATAGCCTTTTTTGGCATTTTGTGCAACTGTTTGAATTGTTATTTCACCAGTGTTAGTTAATAATTTAACTACATTTAGAGTTTGAGAATTAGGGTTTTTATAAACATCAAGAACTTTAGCAAATTTAATACCTTTGGCTTTTGTAAATGGTTTAATGCTTTCTACTTCATAGCCTAAATTATTAATTGCTTTTTCCACGGTTGTATCAAGTTTAATATTAGGTAAAAATTTATTTAATTGTTTTAATGAAATTAACATAATCTATCCTTTCTAAGACTAAAATCGATTTGTTTTTCTTCGCTTAACATTGAATTTATTTTTTTAAAACAGTTTGAACTATAAAAAGGATTAGCACCTTTTTTATAACTAAGCGGCGAAGGATGAGAAGTAAATATAGTTTTAAGCTTGTTTATAGGTAAATTAGGCGAAAATTTCTTAATAAAATTTAATGCTTCATTGCCTCATAAAACTAAAATTACATCAGAATTATTTTCAAAAATATATTGAATTAAATTCGCAACATATAATTCTCAACCCTTGTTTTTATGGCTTTTTGGTTTATTTTCTTCAACAGTTAAAACTGTATTTAATAATAAAATACCTTGCTGGGCTCAAGAGTCTAATTTAAAAGTTTCAATTACTGATCCAGGGTAATCTCTTTTAACCAAATCAATAATATTTTCGAGACTTCTTGGACAATTTTTGTTAGAACTAAATGCTAAACCATCCGCATAATTTTTTGAATAATAAGGATCTTGTCCTAAAATGATTACTTTTAAGTCCTTAATTTCACAAAAATCTAAGGCTCGATATCAATTTTTCTTTTCTGGAAAAATTTGCTTGGTCTTTAATTCTTGTTCTAAGAAAGCCATTAACTGTTTAAAATAATCTTTTTTCAATTCAATGTTATGAAATTTTTGATAACTACTCTTCATTGTTAAATTGTCTTAATGTTCTTAAATCGTTTTTGTAGAATTCTCTAATATCTTTTATTTCATATTTGATCATTGCTAAACGTTCTAAACCTAAACCGGCAGCAAAACCATTGTATTTTTTAATATCATAGCCTGCCATTTTTAAAACATTTGGGTGTAACATTCCCGCCCCTAAAACTTCAATTCATCTATTTTTGTAATAAATATCAACTTCAACGCTAGGTTCTGTAAATGGGAAATAACTTGGTCTTAGTCTAAGTTCTAAGTCGGTTTCGAAAATATAACTTAACAATGATTTTAAAGTTCAAATTAAATTAGGGAAACTAACTTTTCCAACACTAACAAAGTCTAATTGAGTAAATTGATGAGAGTGAGTTGCATCATCTTCATCATTTCTATAAACCTTACCAATTGAATAAGTGTTTAATGGTTTATTAGCATTTTTTTCAAGAGTAAGCGCTGTAATTCCTGTATTGTGAGTTCTTAATAACAAATTGCTATTAAAATATAATGAATCTTGCATGTCCCTTGCTGGGTGTTCTTTAGGAATGTTTAATCTTTCAAAGTTATATAAATCATTTGTAATTTCACCAGCGGTTGATTCAAAATAGCCATTTTGATTAAATCAATCTCTTAATTTTTGCTCAATAAGTGTTATTGGATGTAAGCCACCAATTGTAGGAATTGGTTTAGCCACATCATAATATTCGTTGGCAATAATTTTATTAATTCTAATTTCTTCGATTTTTTGTTCAGCTTCTTGAATTTTTTTGTCATATACTGCTCTTAATTCAGCAATTTTTTTACCAATTTCTCTTTTTTCTTCAGGCGAAGCTTGTCTAATTTGTTGTTGTAATGCGTATAATTCTCCATCTTCAGAGAATATTTTATTTTTAACTTGTTTTAAGTCTTCTAATGTTTCAATCTTTTCTCAATTTATATTATTCATTTTTGCTCCTATTAATTTTTTTAATTAATTCATAATACTCTTTAATCTTTGGTGAATCATTGTCATGAAATTCTAAAAATGTTTGGTCTTTAATTTTAGTTGGCAAATATGACTGTTTTACAATAGAATTAGGAAAATCATGTGGATATAAATAGCCTAATCCGTCTCCTAATTTACTTGCCGAAGAATAATGTGAGTCTCTTAAGTGTTTAGGTATTTCATAAACATTACCTTGGTCAATAAAGTTTTGGACTTTGTTCAAAGCCATATAAACACTATTGCTTTTTGGTGCTAGAGATGTTGTAATTATCGCAAAATATATGGGTAAATTTGCTTCGGGAAAACCTAATTTTTCAACAGCATTAAAAGCTGCTTCAACTCTTAATGAGACATTAGGGTCTGCTAAACCAATGTCTTCATAAGCAACACAAGTTAATCGCCTAAATAACCCTTGATAATCTCCCGATTTTAAAATTAAAGTTCCATAATACAAAGCGGCATCAACATCGCTTCCTCTTAATGATTTATGAAAAGCAGACAAATTGTTGTAATGCGCGCTTGAATTCATATCACTATAAAAATTAATGTTTGGAATTAGTTTTTTTAGATCTTCGTTTTTTACTTCCTTATTTCTATTTAATAAAGCAACCATTTGAAGATTATTTAGCGAATTCCGATAATCTCCATTAGAATGTTTGATCAATGAAAGTAAAACATCATCTTGAATTATTAAATCTGGAAAATGCTTATCAATAACTTTTCTTAAACTTTCTGCAACATCTTTTTCATCTAGTTTTGTGAATTGTAAAATTTGCATTCTGCTTCGCACTGCCGGATTAACTCTAAAATAAGGGTTTTCTGTTGTAGTAGCATAAACAATTACCTTGTCATATTCCAAATAAGAAAGCAAAATATCTTGTTTATCTTTATTTAGCCTATGAATTTCATCAATTATAATAATCTCTTTACTTTTAAGCAAATCAATTAATTCATTTTTACTGCCGATTGAAGCATTAAACATGCCATAAGATTTTTGCATATCGTTTGCTAAAGCAACAGCAGTTGATGTTTTACCCGTTCCGCTTTCTCCGAAAAAGATGAAGCTAGTCGATAATTTATGTTCAACTATTTTTTTAAGTAAATTTATTGTATTTTTTTGTCCTATAACATCTTCTAATGTTTGAGGCCTTAATTCATTGGCTAAATTATTCATAGTTATTTAATTTTAAGACTTTTTAAATAAAAAAAATCATTTTTTGGGAAAAACTCAAATCATTGTTTTTTAGTCGTTCATTAAGCAAAACGCACAAATAAAAAACGACAATCTATTTATTGCCGTTTTTGCTATTTAGAACATTTTAAAATGTGTTTTAGATATTGTCTTTTTAAAATCTTCGTCTTTATTTTTAAAAAGATTTTGAGCAAACTCTTTGACATTTGGACCAGCTCCCAATGGCAGATCAACACCAAATTTTTTGCTTTGTTTTTTCATGAGATTTAAAAACATTCCTCTTGCCAAAACCGAAGCAACAGCTACATTAATATCAATGTTTTCTGCTTTATGGCTTAATAGTGTATCAAATTTAATTTTTGGCAATTCTCATTCGTTTGTGTCTAAAACCATTTTTTTATAGTATTTTTCAATTGATTTTAGTGTTGAATATTGGTCAATAAAAACATAATCAATATTTGAAGCCAAACTCTGAAGTTTTTCTAAGGCTTTTAAATGTGAAAACATTTTTATCTCATTGGCATTTAGTTTTTCATTCAAACGGTTGTATTCTAATGGCGACAAATAATTTATTGAATAATAAACTAAGTTCTTTATCTGTTCACACAAAAGTAAAATTCTTGAATCAGATAATTGTTTACTGTCTTTAATACCTAATTCAATTATTTTGTCTAAATTTTTTTTAGGTACAATCGCAGCACATGAAACTACAAAACCAAAAAAATCACCAACACCTGTTTCATCAATTCCAATTATTTTTTTGTCCTTTAAATCAATTTCACTATTGTATTCAATAAAAATCATTATTCATCATCTTCTTCATATGACTTACGTGTTTTCATAATTTTGTCATATGACGCATTGCTTTTTTGAATTACTTTTTCTGGATTATCTAATAACTTGTTAATGAATTCACCAACAGCGCCTTGATCATTTTGTGTTTTCATTCTTACTGTGGCATATTTCTTAACATCGTTAGAAGCATTACCAACAGCAACTGAAATTTTTGCTACCTTAAACATAGGTACATCATTGAAACCGTCTCCGAATGCAACTGTTCTATCTAAATCAATTCCGTAGAAACGCGATAAAAGACTTAATGCACGTCCTTTATTAACAGAAACATTAGTAATATCAAACACAGGTGTTAAACCTTTTCCTTTTGATCAATATGAAAATTCACCTAAGTCTCCGTATTTTCTCTTTAAATATGAACGCAATTCTTCAACATCTGTTGTTTCTTTAACATCAAAAATAATTCCAGTTGGTTTAAGTGGTAATTTATTGAAATTTAAACCAACAACAAATTTTTGGCTTTCTCTAAAACCAAAAACACTTTCAAGGTCTTTATCTCTTTTTTGGATTTGCACTCATCCTGGTCCTTCAATAGCTATGTTTGAAATCTCTTGTTTAACTTTAGAATCTCCTAAAACATATAACATTTCATTTAAGTCTAAATATTTAATGTAAGGAATAAAGTTTTCGTCTTTTGGATTGTGAATTTGAGCACCATTGTAGTTAGCAACAACTGTATCTAAACCTAATTTTTCATAAATTGGTTTTGTACTTCTTCATGGACGGCCTGTCAATAAACATACAACATGCCCTTCTTCTTTTGCTCTTAAAATAGCGTTAAAAGTCTTTTCATGAATTTCGCCTGTTGATGATTTAGCTAATAATGTTCCGTCTAAATCAATGGCAAATAAAAATTTTTCTTTATTTAAATCCATTTTTCTCCTAATTTAATTATCTAAATTTGATTCTTTAATAGTAATATTTTTTAATAATTAATTTTAAATCACATATATATTTTATATTAAAGCAATCAAAATGATAAAAAAAGCCTATAAATTAGGCTTTTTCACAAACACTTAAATCTTTAATTTTTTCAAAATAGAATCAACATCAAGATTTAAAACATCTTCGACATCTTTAAATGCTTTATTAAATATTTTTTCTTCTTTTTCATTAACTTTTTCATAAGTTATTTTTTCAAAATTGCCTTTATTATAGATGTTTTCATCAATTTTTATATTGGCAAATTTTAAATTAGGTACTTTAATTTTCTTAAAACCTTCTTCTCTGTCAGTTAATGAATATTTTGAAATTTTTTCTGTGGTTAATTCGTCTTGATCATTTATTACAAATAATTCGCTGTTAGCATAGGTAACTTCACACTCATCAACAATTGTTTCTTTATATTTTAATTGTTCGAAAAGTCTTTTACCTAAGTTTTTCTTAGGTGATTTTTCAATTTCGCTAACTTTTATATTTTTAATATACTTACCACCAGAAATTAATGTAACCACATCTTCATTATTTACAAAAGCAAAGGCTGTTATTTCATCAATTGGTGGCATATAACAAGATTTAGTACCATTACTTTTTGTACCATAAACCTGCACATCGTTTTCACTGTACAATGACGCTAACCCACGTTTGGTAATTAATAAAACATCTTTTAAACCATCACTTAATTTCGCACCAATTAATACATCATTTTGAGCCAATTTAATTGCTGTAAAAGTTTTATTGTTTCTGCTTATTTCAAAGTCTTTTAATGCAACTCTTTTACCTTGACCAAGTTTGGTAAATAAACCAACATATAATTTTTCATTAAAATCATTAACTTTTATTACACCAACTAATTCTTCGCCTGGTAATAATTCCACAAAATCGCTTAAATGCATTCCATATTCTTTTCATTTGCTTTCAACAATTTTATAAATTGGAATTAAAGCATAATTACCAAAATTAGTAAATAAAAGTAATGTTTCGTTGGTATTAGAATTTTGGAAGTAAATTATTCTGTCGTCATCCTTTAAAGCAAAGGTAATTAAAGCGTTTGTATCTTTAACTTTTAAAGAAGTTCTTTTTAAATAACCATGTTTAGTAATTGCTAAGAAAACATCTTCGCTTTTGACCAAATCGCTTTCGTTATAGGCTATTTTGATTGCTTCTTCATGAATTAATGTTCTTCTTGGAATACCATATTCTTTTTGAATTTGTTTAAGAATCTCAATTAATCATTGATTAAAAGCATCCTCGTCATTTAATAAAGTTTCGCATCTTTTAATTTGAGCTTCTAATTCTTCTTTTTCAGCTAAAAAGGCGGCTTTATCAGTTTTACTTAATTTGTATAATCTTAATTCAGCAATTGCAGTAGCTTGGTTTAAGGTGAAACCAAAAACCTTAACTAAATTGTTAATTACACCTTGTTTAGAATCTTCACTTTCTCTAATAACTTTAATTACATCATCAGTTATTTCTGAAACTTTAATAAAACCTAATACTATTTCTAAACGTGCTTTATATTTGATTAAATCAAATTCTAAAGTTTTGGTTTTTACATCTTTTACATGGGTTAAATAACCATCTAGTAAATCATTTAATGAAAGTAATTGCGGAGAATTATCTTTAATTGCAACATTGTTGTAATTGTAATAAATTTGCATTTCTGTTTTTTGTAAAAGATAATTCAAAATTGTTTCTTCATTAGCATTCTTATCTAAAGTAATTAGAATACTAATTCCATTACGGTCTGATTGATCCTTAATGTCAAGTAAACCATTAATGCTTTCGTTCATAATTATTAAATCGATATCTTTAACAAGCTTTGATTTAATAACGCCATAAGGAATTTCATAAATTTCAATATATTTGTTTTTATTGTCTTCAAAGATTTTATATTTAGAAACTAGTGTTAATTTACCTTTACCTGTTTCGAAAGCCTCTATAATACCGTCTTTCCCGTAAATTTGCCCACCAGTAGGAAAGTCAGGTCCTTTAATATATTTTAAAAGTTTATTTAGCGAAATAAATGGATCTTTAATTTTGGCAATTGTTGCATCAATTACTTCAATTAAATTGTGCGGAGGCATTTCAGTGGCAAAACCAGATGCTATACCTTTAGCTCCATTTAATAATAAGTTAGGAATTATAGCCGGTAAAACAACTGGTTCTTTTTCCGAATCATCAAAGTTAGGAGCAAACTTAACAGTGTTTTTCTTTAAATCTTCTAATAATAGTTCACTAATTTTAGCCAATCTAACTTCAGTATAACGCATAGCAGCAGCGGGGTCATCATCAATTGAACCTACATTTCCATGCATTTCTAATAAAGTATGACCCATTTTTCAATCTTGAGACATTCTAATCATTGCTTCATAGATTGATGAATCGCCATGTGGGTGATATTTACCAATTACGTCACCAACAACTCTAGCTGATTTTTTAAAAGGTTTATTATTTTGCAAACCTAAATCATTCATTGAATAAAGAATTCTTCTTTGAACAGGTTTTAAACCATCCCTAATGTCAGGCAAAGCACGTTGTTGAATAATGTATTTAGAATAACGACTAAATCTGTCACTCATTATGGAATCAATATTTTCTTGAATAATTTTGCTTAAAATGTTATCTAATTTTTTTTGCTTATTTTTATCCATAATTCTCCAATTAAATTTCGAAATCGTCTTCTAAAGTAAATTCCACATTTGCGTTAATTCATTCTTTTCTTGGTTCTACATTATCTCCCATTAAAGTTGAAACTCTTCTTTCTGCTAAAGCAGCGTCTTCAATTTTCACTTGAATTAGGGTTCTACTTTCAGGATTCATGGTTGTTTCTCACAACTGATCAGCATTCATTTCCCCTAAACCTTTGTATCTTTGGATCTCTGAATTTTTATATTTTGGCTCTTTTAAAATGTCTTTTAATTCTTGTTCATCTCAGGCATACAAAATGTCATTTTTTGCCTTTGAACTACTAATTTTGAATAATGGAGGTAATGCTATATAAACCTTACCATTTTCAATTAATTCACGCATATGTCTAAAGAAAAAGGTTAATAATAAAATTTGAATATGAGCACCATCTGTATCGGCATCTGTCATGATTATAATTTTTCCATATTGAGCTTTTTTAATGTCAAAATCGTTTCCGATGCCAGCACCAATTGTGTTAATAATTGTAGCTATTTCTTCATTTTTTAATATTTCAAATAATCTAGCTTTTTCTGTATTAATAACCTTACCTCTCAAAGGCAAGATGGCTTGATATCTTCTGTCTCTTCCAGACTTAGCACTACCTCCCGCTGAATCACCTTCAACTAAGAACAGTTCTTTTTCTTCAGGTTTTTTAGATTGTGCTGGAGTTAATTTGCCACTTAAAATTTGTTTTTCTTTTAAAGCGTTTTTTGTGCTTCTGGCTTCTTGACGTGCTTTTCTAGCTGCTGCTCTTGACTCGGCAGCTCTTTTAATTTTGCCTAAGATTTTTTTAGCTAATGGTTTGTTTTCAATTATTCAAGTCTTTAAATATTTTGAAACAACATCTTCAACAACACCTTTTGCTTCAGGAGTTCCTAATTTTTCCTTTGTTTGGCTGACAAATTCTAAGTATTTTTCTGGTATTTTAACACTTAAAATAATTGTCAAACCTTCACGAATGTCTTCGCCATCAAAAGTATTTTTGCCTTTAATTGCTTTTTCTTCTAAAGCGAACTCGTTGAATGTTTTAGTAAAAGCTGTCTTTAAACCCACTTCATGAGTTCCACCATCTTTAGTTTTAACATTATTAACAAAAGACAACATTGTTTCATTGTAACTCTCAGTATATTGAAAGCCGAATTCAACTTCAATTTCTCTCTTGGTATCTTTAAAAGAATAAATGTTCCCTATTGGTTCCTTTGAATCGTTAATAAACTCCACAAAAGCATTTAAGCCATTTTCATAGCAAAATTCGACAGTTTTGTTTTTAATTTGGTCTTCAAAAATAATTTTTAACCCGCTAATTAAAAAACAACTTTCTCTAAGTCTTTCGGCTATTGTTTCAAAATTGAATTTTGCTTTTTTAAATATTTCATAATTAGGTCAAAATTCAACGACTGTACCTTGTTTATTGGTTTTGCCTATTTCCTTGGTTTTTTGAACAATATTGTCACCATTTTCAAAAATGGTTTCATAAACCTTTTTGTCTCTATAAACTGTTGCTATTAATTTAGTACTTAAAGCATTAACGACGGATGATCCAACTCCATGCAATCCACCAGAAGTTTTATAAGCTCCTTCGTTAAACTTACCTCCGGCATGTAATTCAGTGAAGACTAATTCGACTGCTGATTTACCAGAAGGAGTTTTGCCGACAGGTATCCCACGGCCATTGTCTTCAACTTTAACAGAACCCTCTTTGGTTAAAGTGACTTTAATTTCGGTAGCAAATCCAGCTAAAGCTTCGTCTATTGAGTTGTCCACTATTTCTCAAACTAAGTGGTGTAATCCGTTAATGTCGGTACTTCCTATGTACATACCTGGACGTTTTCTAACTGCCTCTAATCCTTTTAATTGTTGAATACTTGATGCATCATATTTATTATTCATAATATTTATATTATGACATTATTTAATTTATTTAATATAAATTTAAATTGGCAAAATAAAAAAGCCGTATGAAACGACTTTAATATTAATCAAGTAATAAAGGTAAATTTTGAAGAGTTCCTATTAAGTAAATATCTCTTAATAGGGTATTTTCAGGGTGTTTAATTGATTTTCATTGGAATAATTCTCTATCCATTTTGATTCATGAATAAACTTTTTGTGTTTCAGCATCAATGTAGAAACCAAATCCTCTGTTTCATAAATCTAAATAATCTACAAATTCAGCAATTTGGTTGTATCCTTCCTTATTTAAGCTCTTTTGGTTAGAAAAGATTTGGTATCTTTGACCTAAATCATATTTAACTTCTGGATCTTTAGCAAAAGTTGAATTCATTGGGAATTTTGGTCCAAATAAGTAGCTTTGTGTAAATTGTTTTGAAGTAATTTTTCCTTCCATGAATAAATAAGAATTCATGTCATCTGCTGAATAACCCATTCTGATATTTTGAATTTTTCAGTTGTCATTCTTGTTTAAATCTTTATTAGCAAAAACACGACCCAAAACAAATTTCATCTTTTGATCTTTAGCAATGTGTGATAAAGCTAATGAATCTGTAACTCAATCAAGTGATCTTCATTTTTTACTTTCTTGTAAATATGCTTTTGGGTTTTCTTGATATTCTTTACTAAATTTGCCACGGTAAGCACCTCTGCCTACATAATTCATGTCATTTAATTGGTATAAAACTTTTAAAAAGTCATCATTGCTGTCAATTAAACGGAAACTTTTAGCTCATTTTAATCTATAAAGGGCTAAAACACCATTTAAAATTGACAATAAAGCAAAACACATTGCAATGGCAAAGAATATTCACCTTAAGTCATACATTTTTTGAGTTCTAGGGTAATAGAATGTTGCTAAGCCTAATAAAAGTAATGCGCCCAATGCACAGACAAAGGCAAATAAAGCAAAAACTATAAATAATGCTAATACTCAATCTCTTTTAATATTAATTCTTGGAACTGCTTTTTGAAACTTTGTATATTTTTCGTCCAAGAATTGTTGATATTTTAGAAGCATATCTCATCCTTTCGATGTTTAAAAATTGTTTATATTTTTTATATATTATACTTTTATTTAATTTTATTTAAATTATTTATTTATATATAAATATAGGTGCTAAAAAGCAGTTTCTAAGAAGTCTAATAATTCAAGTGGGCATTTATTCTCAAAAAGAACTTTGAAAATATTTTTTAAGAATGGAATTTGAATTTCATTATCATCTTTCAAGTATTCGTAAAAAATTGTTGCACTGCGATAACCTTCAATTGTGGTTGTGTTTTCATTTAAGGCTTTATCAATGCCTAATTCGTAAATTTTCATACCGAATGAAAAGTTTCTACTTTTGGTTGATGTACATGTTAAAAATGTGTCGCCAATGCCTGAAAAATCAATTGTTGCTGATTGAACTTTTTTATTGATTGGATAATATTTATTTTTGATTTCATTAATTTCTCTAATTGCTAATGTTAATAAGGCTGCTTCTGGATTTTTGTATGGAAAAATATTTTTGGCAATTCCTAATCCAATTGCAAAGGTATTTTTTAATGCCGCAAATAATTGTGCACCATATACATCTCTACATGGAGTGGCTATAAAATAGTTGTTTTTGAACAATCCTGCTACTTTTTCCAAGTATGTTTCTTTTTCGCCAACTATATTAACCATGGTTAATTGATTATCAAATACTTCAATTGCGAATGATGGACCAACTAATGTACAAACATTTTTTAAATTGTTGCCGAATTCTTCTTTTAAAACATCAGAATAGAATTTTTTGCTTTTTGCATCAATACCTTTGGCAACATTAATTACATTCATTTTTCTATCTTTTAAAACTGCTTTAATTTGTGGAATTACCATTGAAAAAGCTGCCGATGGCACAGCCAAAATAATATATCTCGAATCATATAATGCATCTTCTAAGTTTAATGTAGCTCTTACGTTTCTTGGTTTATTAAACCTTCGCTCGCCAAAATATTTTGAATTAAAACCTTTGTTAATGTCATCTATTTCTTGTTCGTTAATGCCTCACATTGTCACTTTATGACCATTGTTGCTCAACGTTGAAGCTAAAGCACTGGCAAATGCGCCTGTTCCAATAAATGTTATTTTACTCATTTTAATTTACCTCACCTTATTTGATTTTCTTGTCTTTTTTCTCTAATGGTTTTAATGCTGAAAAATTCAATATTAATTTATTTGCTAGTTTATATTTTGGCAAACCTTGTTTTTTATCATTTGCCCTTTCCGCCTGTTTTAAAGCTAAAACAGTCAAAACATGATTTGCTGTTAATAAAGTTGCTAAAATCAAACACATAACACCTAAGATACCAGTTGTTAATGTAGAAAACAAAAAGGAGTTATCTCACTTTATCCCTTGTAAAACACAATAAATCGGTGTTGAAATTGCATATGATATTGCTACACCATAAAGCATAATTATTGAAAATATCTTAAAAATGTTTTTTCTTTTATAAACGCTTTTTTTCTCATGTCTTTTTTCATAAAGTTCATAAAGTTCATAAAAGTTTGCTTCATAAATATGTTTAATGTACATTATTCTCCTTCATTGTATTTAAACAATTATACAAATCAACAATTTGCTTTAATGACAATTCTTGTATTCGCACTAATTCGCCAAAGTTCATTTTTTGATAAGCTTTCTCAATTTGCTCATTACTATATTTTTGTTTAAGTGAAAACTTTAATTTTTTTCTTCTTGCTAAAAAGCATAATTTGAAGAATTCTTTTAATTGTTCGAAATTGTCGTTTTGTTCTTTTTTAAAGGTTAATTTGACAATAGCCGAATCAACTTTAGGTTGCGGAGTAAATTGAGTTTTCTTAACTTTAAATACTTTTTCAACATTAGCAACATATTGTGTTGTTATTGATAATTTTGAATAGTCAGCTTGATTGGGTTGGGCGATTAATCTATCAGCAACTTCCGCTTGAACCATTAAAATAGCCGAATTGAACAAATATCTGTGATCTAAGAGTTTTAAAATTATGTCACTAGTTATGTAATAAGGAATATTGCCAACAACATCATAATTTGAATAACTGGTTAAATTGGCATCTAAAAAATCTTGTAATTGAATTTGGCTTTCTTGGAGGATCTTATTTTCAATTAAATAATTTTTCATGTCTGGATCTATTTCAAAAGCTATAAATTTTTCGGCTTGGTTGGCAATTAATTGAGTTATAGCTCCTAGTCCGGGACCAATTTCCAATATTTTTTTACCTTTTGGTTCAATAACATCAACAATTTTGTTTATTATGCCCTGATTATTTAAAAAATTTTGACCATATTTCTTTTTAGCATCATGCATTTTATTTTTTTCTAGAAACATTTAGATTAAACAATTCCTTTGCATTCTTTAAAACTTGATCAGCAAATTTTTCTAAAGGCATTTTCTTTAAACCGGCAATATAAATAGCTGTATGAATTACATAATTTGAGAAATTCTTTTGCCCTCTTTTGGTTGCTGGTGTTAGATATGGGGCGTCTGTTTCTGTTAAAATTCTTTCAACAGGCATTCATTCTAAAACTTCTATTGTTTTGGTAGCATTTTTATATGTTACTATTCCACTAAAACTAAAATAACAACCTAATTCATAAAATTTTTTAGCTCAATGTAAATCACCACTAAAGGTATGAATCATAAATTTAACAGTTGGATAGTTTTTGATTATTTCATAAAGATCTTCATAAGCATCTCTCATATGAATAACAACAGGTAAATTGTGTTTTTTTGCTATTTCAATTTGGCTAATAAATGATTCTTTTTGCAATTGCTTGTCTATGTCTCAATAATAATCTAAACCAATCTCACCAATTGCTTTGACATTTTCATCAATTTGTTTTTCAAGTAATTCACCGTCTTGTGCTCCTGAAATTTCTGTTGGGTGAATACCAATTACAGGAAAAGTGAAATCAAATTGTTTACATATTTTTTTAACTTCTTCATTTTCTTCAAGGCTACATCCTGTAACCATCATCACAGCAACGCCTTTAGCTTTAGCTTTTTCAATTACATGAAAATTATCTTTGTAATAATGCTTAATCGGATGAACGTGTGCATCAACATATTTAATACTCATTTTTCTACTTTCCTAGACAAAAGTTCTTAAACATTTCATCTAATAAATCTTCATTGTCTGCTCTTCCCGAAATATCAACTAAGTTTGCCCATGCTCTTCTAATGTCAACTATAGTAAGATCGGGGTGTAAACCACTTTCTAAAGTGTTAATTGCTTCAACAATATTTAGTTTAGCTTGTTTGATTAATGATAATTGACGTGCATTATTTACATAATCATCATTATTTAAAGAGGCTAAATTGTAATTGTCTCTTAAAGCCTCTTCTAACTCGTTAATATCACCGTTTTTAGCACTAACATAAACATAATCATCGATATGTTGTTTTGGATTTATTAAATCAGTTTTATTAATAACTTTAATTAATTTTTTGCCTTTTTCATAGGCTTTTTGGTCTACTAAAGCATCAAAATTATTGTTGTCTTGGGTTGGATCTTCAACATGAATAATTAGATCTGCTTTATCAATTTGTTCAAATGACTTTTCAATACCAATTTTCTCGATTTTTCGATCAGTTTCTCTGATTCCGGCAGTATCAATTAATTTGAATAAAATTCCATCAATCTGATATGAAGCTTCAATAATGTCCCTTGTTGTTCCTGCTTCATCAGTAACAATTGCTTTATCTTCTTGTAATAAGCAATTTAAAATTGAAGATTTTCCAACATTAGGTTTACCTAAAATAGCAACTTTAATACCTTCAAAAATTAATCTTGAACTCTCACTCTTTTGAATGATTTCGTCTAATTTTTCATTGAATTTGACTAATTTATTAAGCAATTCTGCACCTAATGCATCTTCAACATCATCATATTCTGGGTAATCAATATTAACCTCTATTGCGCCAATCAAATACATTAATTGTTTTATTAAATCATTGATAAGTTGAGAGGTTCTGCCATCAAATTTTCTAACTGCTAACTGAGTTTGCTTAATTGTTTGAGCATGAATTAAATCATTAATAGCCTCTGCTTTAATTAAGTCCATTTTGCCATTTAAAAAAGCTCTCCGACTAAATTCTCCAGGTTGGGCTAATCTAGCGCCATTAGCCAATAACAATTCCAAAATGTAATTAGTAATTACAATACCACCATGGCAATTAATTTCAACAGTATCCTCGCCTGTGAAAGTGTTGTTTCCAATAAATCATGCTATTAAAACTTCATCAACAAGTTCGTTATTTTTAAAATTATTAATAATATTTCCATAAGTTATCTCTCGATTTTTACCAACTTTGCCAGTAAAAATTTTTTGAACAATCAAAGTGCTCTCTGGTCCACTAACTCTAATAATTGAAATCGCTTGATTTGTTTTTCCGCCAGAGCTAATTGCTGCTATTGTGTCATTTATCATAATAGTATTTTATATTATTAATATATATATTTATGTATAAATTAAGGCTATTTTTGGCATTTTTTAACGTTTTTAAGCATTTATTGAAAATTAGTAATCAAAAACAAACTCATAAAATATATTTGCTAATTAAAAATTAGTGTATTTTAATCAAGCTCTATTGCTTTATAATAAGTCTATGATTAAATTAGTTTTAGCTGGAACTCCTGAATTTGCTGTTCCTATATTTGAAGAATTAATAAAGAATTTTGAAGTAAAGGCAATTATTTCACAACCTGATAGACCTGCAAATAGAGGTCATAAAATTGAACCAACTCCTACCAAAGTTTTGGCTGAAAAATATAATATTAAATGTTTTCAACCAGAAAAAATAAGCGAAATAAAAGAAGAATTAAAAGAATTAGATTATGACTATTTGATTACTGCAGCATTTGGTCAGTACATACCGACAAGCGTTTTACAAATAGCTAAAAAATTAAATTTAAACGTTCATGGTTCTTTATTGCCAAAATATAGAGGTGCTGCGCCAATCCAATATTCACTTCTAAATGGGGATAAAATCACTGGAATTAGCTTAATGGAAATGGTTAAAGAAATGGATGCGGGTGATGTTTTTGCTCAATTAACCTATAAAATAGATGAAAAAGATATTTCCTCAACACTCTTTGAAAAATTAAGTAATTTAACTGCCAAAAATATTGTTGACTTAATCAACAAATTGGATAAAGGCTTATTAATAAGAGAAAAGCAAAATCCAGAATTGGTTACTTTTTCACCAAAATTAAATAAGGAAGATGCACAACTCACAAAAGAATTAAGTTACAAAGAAGCAATCAACAAAATTAAGGCTTTTGCTCTTAATCCTGGTGCTTACATTATTGAAAATGGTAAAAGAATTAAAATCTATTTTGCTACTAAAACACCTGTAAAACAGGCTTTAAAGCTTGAATTCAAAGACGGTTTTGTTTATGCAACGGATTATCATGTAGAAAGCAAAAAGAGAGTAATAATAGATTTTTAAAATTAAAAAATGCAGAAAAAATAATCTGCATTTTTTAATTAATGGCTTGCTTTAGGGTGTTTCAAATAATATTCTTGTTCTAGTTTTGCTACGTTGTCAAAAAATTTGTGTTCTATTTTTCTGCTTCAAGACAATTTAGTTTGATCTATTTTTACAAGTTTTTTAGTTACATAATTGTATGAAAAGACTAATAAAATAGTTGAAGCAATTACTGAGTTTAAGATAAATGATCCAACCACTATTCAATTAGCTAAATATTTGTTGTCGGTTGAATGATATGCTCAATAAGCAAGTCCTAAACCAATAGGAATTATTATTGCAAAACTAATGAAATTTTCTAATGTTGTAGCAATTAAAGATTTTTCAATGTCGTTTGTGCCTTGGAAAACTAATAATGAAGTTACAGTTAATGACATAATGACTAATCTTATAGTTAGAACTCTGATAAAGTTTGCAGTTTCTGCTTTCATTTCGTCTGAAACATTAAGTGCTAAGGTTCATAAATTTCCTGCAGTTAAAGCAACAAAAATATAAACAACTAATGAATAAGTAAGCGAAACAATTAAAGCTCATAAATAAACTTGCTTACATCTTTCAAAGTTTCTTTGGGTATAGTTATATGAAAGTAAACTTCTTGCTCCATCACTAATACCAAAAATAGAAATAATAAATAAAGTAATTATTGGTGTTGATTTTGCTCAATAAAATTGGAAATGTCCAGGGTCAGCAAACGCAGGCTTACTTAAAACAATGTTTATCATAGCAAATGAAAAAGCGACACCAAATGATCTAATGAAGCCACTTAAACCAAGTAAAAAAGTTGGTCCAAGCAATGATTTATTAAATTGGAAATTGAATAATTTGCCCAATGACATTCATATCTGTTTTTTACGGTGTTTGATTTGAACATATATTACATATGCTGTTAAATTAAATGCTCAACCTATTATTGTGGCAACTACTCCGCCTAGCACTCCCATTTTAAATACAATTATCAATAAAGCATCTAAACCAATGTTTATAAAATTAGCCAAAATACCTATAAACATGACGTAAAAGTTAAATCCTTCAGCTCTTATGAAGTATGAAAATAATGATACTAAACCTTGTAAAACTGTTCCGGCAGCATATATGTAAACATAATGGTTAGCTCATTGAATACTCAATTGATAAGCCGCATTATAGTAATCTTGTAAATGATTTAATTCTAATTGATTCATTCCGCCTGAAAGTGCTTTTGAATTTTCCAAAACTGTCTTACCAGCTAATAAAGCTTGAAATCCTGCAGCAGTAAAAATCAATGAACAAATTGTGGCAATTAATGACAATGTAAAAGTACATCAAAACATTGTTGCTCAAAGATTTTTAGCAGCTCATTCTAACTTTTTAGACAAACATTTTGTGTAATAAACAGAAGCTCCGACAGGGATTAAAAATACTATTGAGTTTGAAAAAATTATTAAAGGCTGAAATGCCGCGTTTGTAGTAGAAACAACTGTATTAGACGTTATAGTTGTTAGCTTCGTTATGCCTTCAATCGAATTGTATTTTTGTAAAAGTGCAAAATATTCATCAAATGAAGCGGTATTACCAAACGATAAGAATGGCATTATTTCTCCAATTTGATTGTTGCTTAAAACTATTCTTGTTCTCGGAACAAATTGCTGAATGAAAACTTGATCAGCAAAAGAATACAAACCAATCATTAAAGTAATCATTAATGAAGGTATCGCAACTATTCAAATTGCTTTTTTTACAGGGGTTTTGGCAAAAAGCTGTTCTGCTCTTGAACTATCCTTAGTTTTTGAATTCATCTTTCTCTCCTTTCTATAAATTAAAAGCAAAAGCATAACATGCTTTTGCTGGTGTTTAAAACAAATGGTGCCGACAACAGGACTTGAACCTGCGACCCCATCCTTACCATGGATGTGCTCTACCTGCTGAGCTATGACGGCGTTTGTAATTTTCATTATATCAAAAATAAAATTTTTGACTAAAAAATGCGCTTGATCAAAAATTAAAAAAAATTATATAAAGAAGCGTTATAAAGCCCAGTTTGCTTGTATCGCTTATTTTTTAACACTTTTAGTATAAAATTTAAGGCATATTGATATTAATATATAAATATATTTCTAAATTTATAAGAGGGTATTATGTGAAGATTATTTAAAGAAGTTTTTAAATCTTTATCAAAAAACAAGGTAATGGTAATTGGTTTAAGCATTTTAATATTTTTAACCGCAACAGTTTTTACACTTCTAACTAGTGTTAAAAGTTCAATGGTAAGAAGTTTTGATAATTATAAAAATGTTTCAAAATTGCATGATTTAACAGTTGATATGAATTTACCAACAACTGGTTCTGCCTATAATCAAGGTTATTACATCAACGGTGAATCTAATTATGAATTATCAGAAAAGCCAATTGAAGAAAGAAAATACGCACCAATAGAATACAAAATTAATTACAATAAATCTTTCAAAACTTCTGAATTTGATGATTGAAAGAATTTTTTAAATGTTTCTTTATACAAAACAATAGATGGTTCAATTAAAGAATATGAAAATAATCCTTTAGGTACAAACATACTTTATCCTGAAGGGATTACAACTGATTTTATTTCAACTAATTTAATTAAAAATGCTGAATTAAATAGTTCTTTAAACGACAATAATTCATTTTTCAAAAAAGAAGATTTAATTAGTCTTTATCGTTTTTCACAAAATGACAATACCAATGTTGTTTGAAATTTAGAAAACATAAATAACCCATATTTTACATTTAATAATGAAAGCTACAAAATTCCTGTTTATAAATATGAAAACGGAAAATACGTTAACAAAGTTGAAAATTTAGAATTAACCACCGATTCTAATGTTATTTTTGATGCTAATTACAAGTTGGGTAATTTATTACATTTATCTTTTGATGGAGAGCAAAAATTAATTTCTAGAATTAGTCCTATTTTCATTAATGTTGAAAGCAAACAAGCGACCTTAGATTTTGCTAAAGGTATAGGCTGAATAAATGAAAAGGTTGGAATCAAAATTGAACCTGAACAAATAGCTAATTCTTTAGGATTTGTAAAAAGTGATAGCTCTGATTATATTTTTGTTCAAAATGACACTAACAAAGATTTATCAACTTTTATAAATTTTGACGAAACACAAACTTTACATGAAAATCTTGATTTAAATAGTTCATTTTTAGCTTCATTCTTTTTTAATGAAGCTCAAACTGTTGATAAAAACATTTTTTACACTTTCAGAACTGAAAATTATTTAATACCACAATCATGAATTGCTAATCAACAAAAAGAAATAAGTTTTTTAAGATTTAATTACTACATTTCTTATGTTGATAAAAGAATTGCTCCTTTAACTGGAAAACCAAGTGACAATTTAGAAAAAAATTTTGCAAAAGGCAGATGAACTGGTTCATATAAAACTTTTATTAATTCTTTAGGTCCAATTGATCCACAAGACGGTTCAGAAAGAAATGAATTATGGGATCGATTAGAAACATTTTCTTACTGAAAGAAGAAAATGGTGGAAAAAGTGTATACATATACAGCTTCAAATGGCGAATGAGTAATAAATAAAGTGAATCCGGTTTTAGTAAAAGCACAAGAAGTACAATTAAATCCTAATTATAATTTCATGGAAAGTGAATATATTAAATTATTCACTTCTGACACTCGTTCTCTTCCAGTTGAAAGAGATGGTTCTTTTTATGCTATTGACGAAAACAATGCTTTATCAATTAAAGAAATTGAAAAAACCACTAATCCTCGTTTATCTCAAGACTTACTAAATAATTCTGAAGATTTTTACAATTCAATAAGTGATCAAGAAATTAAAAACAAAAGATTTGACATTATTAAAAATAATGCCCTTAATTTAACAAAAAATACCATAATCAACAATATCAAAGAAAAAATTGGTGAAAACAACATGGGGCTAAGACAAAGTTTTACTGTTGATGCCGTTAATGATAATGGTGTAAAAAACGCCTTTCACTTTATTAACACAGGAAATGAAGAATATGTAGTGGGCGGTGTAAAACAAAATGTTGGTAGATTATACAATGAGAATTTTGATCCAACATTATTAAATACTTATCCACATGCGGCACTATTCTATACAGATTACCAAATTCCTCCTTTTGTTGCTCCTGGAATATTAGTGCGTTCTCTATATAATACTTACCCAAGTCCAAAATATATATCTCCTGTTATTTCTTATGAAAATGTTAGGGATTATAACAACATAACTAAAACTTACTTTGATCGTCCAAACACTAAGATAATATGATTAAATAAGTATGTTGAAGATCAAAGCTCAATAGAAAATGAAACACAATTACCAAATTATGAAGAATTTAACATTGGGGTTTATGGAATAGCAAACACTTTTAGATTAGTTAGAAAAATGATACAAGACAATGGCGAAGTAACATATCAAACAATATATCTCGATAAAAATAATATTGCACCAATGAGACAGTCAGATTTCTTTGCCTGATTATTGAAAAACAATGTAACTGTGGCCACCAAATTTATTAAAACTAGTGGTGACGGGTGAGTAAAAAGAAATAACTTTACATCGTATATACCATTTTATTATTGATCAATTAGATCAGATATAAATAAATTTGTAGCTCAAAACGCATCAATTGCCCCTTTAGTTCAAGAAGTTGAAAAAATTTTACTTAGTTTTGATTTTGTTAAAAAAGGTTATTTAACAAGCGAATCAATTTATCGTTTAACTCCTTTAGTAGAAAAAGCAGCAATAGAAAGCAATATTACTTCATTAGTTACAACCGGAAAAACAGACAATGGAGTTATATTTAAATTTGTTGCTAAATTATTGAATTTAATGGTTAATGATAGCTATGGAAACTTGCTTGAAAGTATTCTTAAAAATTTAATTACTAAAGTAAGAGACACAATTTTAGAACATCCTACTTTAGAGGGACAAAAAGATTATTTAATCAAACAAATTAATAACTTATTATTAACTTTTGCCAAATTAGATGGCAAAAATGAATACGATACGACGCTCGCTCCTGCTATAGTAAATATATTTAAAGAACCTGCTGTTATAACAGAATTTTTACTAAAAGTAATTGACTCAATCGATACTAAAAAATTCGCTAATTTATTAAATGAATGATTCATAAATAATGAAAATTCAACAGAAGTTTATAAAGAAAAAATTACAACTAGTGTTTTAATTGAATATTTAGTAAATAGCATTGATGGAAAATCACTTCAAAATTCATTAGTTTATTTAATAAATAATCTCAATTTAAATAAATTGCTATCAATAGAAAGTGGATCACTACTAAATAAAATATTAGGTAATAATTCACAAGTTTACAATATTGTTCAAAAACTATTGCCTAAGATCGATAGAGATAAAGATGGTCAATTTACAAATGTAAAAGAAGCTTTATCTTCTCTTATTACTAGTTTTGATTTCAATTATTTCAATGGCAATTTCTCATCAGTGATTGAAAGAAACAAAACAGATTATAAATATACTGTTGAATCTGAAAATGGACTTGTAGAAAATACACAACATTTCGTTTTACCAACATTTAATAAAAATGCTCTTATCGTTTTACTAGTTGAATCAATGTTCAATGTTTCAGGTTCAAGTAAAAGTTTTAAAAACAACATTATTAAATTATTCAACCTTTCAGATAAAACTACTGAAATAACTTACGACAACCAAACCATTTGAATTCCGGCAAATGATGATGAAAAATTATCATTATTTGACATTGTCAATGCAATAAGCGGTGGTGGAATAACAACTACTAGTGCAAATAGCGCCGAAGAAACCAATGGTGTTAACACACCAACTTATGGTTATCAAAACTATAAATTGGCTTTAATAACTGAAAATATTTTGACAAAAGCTAAAAACATTAATGACTCTATAGTTTCGATAGATTTATTCAATAATGAAGAGTATAGCTTTATTAATAATTTCATTACAAAAGAAAAAACAATTGATAAAAATCTTCTAATAACCAAAACTACTAATTTAAATAAATTTATTATGCAAACAATTGGTGGTTTTAATAAAGTTGAAGATCAAAGCAAAAAAACTGGTGCAGACTTAATTAATGACTTAAGAATGTTTTATGGTGGTTCGGCATTTAAATTAACACTTAAGACATTAATTAATCAATTGATTCCTTTCACTGTTTCTGATCCATTCATTATTGGTGATCAAGCATTCTCTATTTACACTCCTTATTTAAGTATGTATCAAGTTCTTGACGCTAATCAAACTGAAACAAATAAATTTGTAAGAGATTTCTTGGACTTATCTATCAGTGCTGAAATGTTAAAATTAAGTCAAGAAGCAGACGTAAATGCTAATATTCCATTTAATACATCAACAGAATTTTATTTAAATAAATTTTTATCAAATCCTAATGATGTTACTTTATTTAATCAAGATGAAAATGGCAATTTTATAAATCCATTAATTGCTCAATTTGTTGAAAACAACCCTAAATTTAAAAAATATGTTGAGAATAATAAAATTCAGTTAATTGTACAACTCGGTTATATTGGTCAAAGTGCTAAATATAGTGCCATTAGTTCTGAAAACCCTGCAACAGCTTCTTATTATGTTGCTATTAACAGTTTTTATGAAAATTATTTATCATCTTCTGAATTTTTTGCAATAAGAGAAGATTCTGTTTTAATTGCTAACTCAATTAATCGTTTCTTACCATTAGAATTCGTTGGCATTTCAAGTTCACTTCTTAACCCTGTGCTAAGATTATCATTCCCTGAAATAGCTATTGCTTATTTAGCAGTACAAAGACCTAATAATAATCAAGCTGATTTAATAAATGGTAATTTAGCATACTTGGTTATGGATAAATTGGCTAATTTAGAACAATTAGGTACTCGTAATTCAAGCCAAAACATATTATTTAAACAATTATTAGACAGTTTCCAAAGCATACCTTCAGTAAGCAAGCCAATTAACTGAAGTGAAACAAGAAACCTTGTAATTGATGCAAATTATTTTAATTATTTAAATAGTTTAAATGTTCCATCAGTTTTTGATATTAACTTGCTTAAATTACAATATGATGCTATAACTTCAATTCTAGAAGAATCTGTAATTAATGGAGTTGTTTTCGATAACCCTCGTTCATACTTGGCTAAAGTAAATTTTGCTTACTTAGCAAACAATAATAAATCAATATTTAGCGGTGAGATTCCAAATAATCCGGCCACTGTTGCCAAGTTCATTAATTCATTAGATGACAAATACACAATAAATATTAATGGTATTAAATTTGTAATTATTGGTGTTGAAACTACAGTTGATTATATGTATCCTGTACTTGATGAAAACAATCTTCAAGTTAATACTACAAACCAAGCATTGGTATATGTAAACGAACAAGGTTTCCAAAGAGTTAAAAATGCTTATGCAACCAATGTTGTTAAAGAAGCATTATTACTTAAAAAGCCAAGCAACATTAAAAACATTAATACATTTAAAAATGAAATTAAAGAAATCGTCGAAAATGCTATTCCTAATAATAACAATTTAGAAAGAGTGTTTTTAACAGATGAAATTGACACAATTAACCCTGAAAGATCAATTAGAATTACGGCTATTACTAAAGTAATTGAAGGTATAAGTTTAACTACTTCAGCTCTTGTTCTATTATTTAGCTTCTTAGTTATTGTTTCTATTATTTTCATTATTAAAAGATATATTGCATCTAAAAATAAAGCTCTTGGTATTTTGATTGCTCAAGGTTATTCACCAACACAAATCGCAGCTTCATTAACTGTTTTTGCAATAGTAACTGCAATTATCGGTGGCATACTAGGTTATGTTGTTGGTAACAAGCTTCAATTTGTTGTTTTAGATACATTCTCTGCGTATTGAACGCTACCTAAAAACACATTGATGTTTAATCCTATAGTTGCCTTCTTTACAGTAACCACGCCTTGATTAATAATGTCTATTATTATTTATTTAGTAACAATTATCACTCTTAGAATTAAGCCATTGAACTTAATAAATGATAGTTCATCACTACCAAAAAGTAAATTCTTTACAGTCTACAATAAAATGATTAGAAAATTTGGTGTAAAAACTAGATTCTCATATATTTTGTCATATATTGGTATTTGAAAATTAATTTCATTTATGGTTTCTATTGTTCTGGTTACATCTGCATCGCTATTCGGTTTAGCCAACAGAGGCGTGTTCAATGATACGATTAATGCAACATATGAAAATAGAAATTATAAATTTAAAATGGATTTAGAGACACCAACTACTGAAGCTGGAGTATTCAAAACTTATAATGCATCTCATTTAGAAAATCTTATTTATACTCCTATAGGTACACTTAATGAAACTCTTGCAACCAAACAAGATTATTTAAAACCAGGTTATTCATCAATTATTAACTTTAATAATGCAAATGGAAATCCAAGTGTGTTAGATCCACATGTAACCTCTCAATTCTCATTGGATATTAATATTAATAGCGCTATTTCTATTAATCCATGAGAGGTATCTTATAATTCAATGCCTGACACTCAAAAAGGTAGAATAAACACTATTAGAAATGCAGTTGGTTTCGAACTACAATGAACACAAAATAATCAAGTAGTAGACGGTAAGACTTATAAATTTGTTTACTATCCATCGACTCATGAATATTTACTTGAAAATATTGATAATCCTAATGATAAACTCGACTACTTTGTCTATAAACAAGGCGCATTAGAATCACAAGGTCATTTTAGATATGCTAAATATGACGGTGAAAACTATAATATTGTAAACATAACAACAGAAGATAGAGATAAATATCGTCAATTCTTAGTTGAAGGTTATAGACAAATCTTTAATATGGTTGAAAATGAAAAACTTCACGGCATCACTGATGAAGATTATGCCAAATATATGGAAAGAAGTTTATTGTCAACTCGTGGCGAAAAAGTTCAAGTTCAAAAAAGTAAATTCTTTGAAAAAACAGTAAACGATTACTACATTAGTTTTAGTGGTGTTTTATTTGATGATTCAACTGATGAAACTTATTCATATGCTAAAACTGAAAAAGGAAACCTTTACGGGTTCAAATCTGATAGTAAATTTATTAAGTTAAAAGATTTAAATAACATTGACTTAGTGGAAGCTATGTCTAAATTTGAAATTGATCCTATCGATCCTGTTTATCCATTAGTTATAAACCATGTTGCAGCAAATAAATATAAACTTAAAGTTAATGATTTAGTGACATTTACCCCTCAAAATCATGTAAATAGATATATTGATAAAATAACTGGCGAACAAAGCGCACAAGAATATAAATTTAAAGTTATTGGAATAAACTCAACTTATATTAATCAAGAATTATTAACAACTCAAGAAATAGTTAATGAAATGATTGGTATCAATAACATTGTTCCTACTGAGCTTAAAAATAATGGTTATGTACCATTCAATGGTATATTAACTAACAATGAAATACCAAGCCAACTTTTATCATCAACAGCTTTATACTCAACAAGTAATTATTGACCAATTATTACCTCATTTGAAGGCGGAACAGAAGCTGAAAGAGAAAATATTTATCAACAATTATTTGACTATAAAAAAGATGAAAATGGTAAATTCAATGGTTTATTTATAAATAATTTAATTAATGCTGGAATATCAAGTGAAAAAGCTCTTGAAATATTAAGTGATTTCATTAGCAACGGAATTAAAAATCCTAACGACACAATTGAAGCAGTCTATGAAAATGGTAAAAGTACTGCTGGAGACATAATTAATAATTTTGCCAAAATTCACAATAACACTCTTTACTCATTAGTAGTTACATCAATTGATTCGAAAGATATTGAAGTTGGCTTCACTGTTCAAATTGGTGAAACAGTAAACAACATAACAATAGGTATAATTGCTATTACGTTATTGATATCATTAACAATATTAATAATTATTTCTACAATTATGATTGCTGAAAACAGAAGAAACATTGCTGTGTGATCTATACTAGGTTACACAGAAAAAGAAAGACTTAGAATGTTCTTCTCTATCTTTATTCCATTTATTGCGCTTGCTATTGCTATTTCAATACCAATGGTGTTATTCTTAATTTATGCATTTAATACCTTTATGTTATCAGTTGGTTCGATTGTCTTAATGCTTTCGCTCAAATGAACACATGTTTTAGGTATTTCACTTGTTGTGCTATTAGTATTCTTCTCAACAACTTTAATTACATGATTCTCAATTAGTAAAATGAAAGCAGTTCAATTATTGAAAGGTTAATTATGAAAAAACAAACAAATAACAATACAAAAAACAAAAAGAATAAAGTTTCTGTTTTTAAACAAGAACAAATAGTTGAATCGCATACTAAAGAATGAGAACTACCTAAAGAATTTAAAAAAGAAAAAATAACTAGAAAAAATGTAGTTCAATTTTTGTCTAAGTTCCCTGAAATTAGAAAAAATGTCATTGTTCCTAAAAAAATAAGTAAGCTTTTAAATAAAATCGGAAACAAAAAACGCCCTAAACCTAAAAATGCTAAATTCTCCAATGCTGAAAATAATATTATTGAAGTTAAAAATGTTTCAAAATATTATGTTAACGGCAATGAAGTAAGCAAAGTTTTAGATAATGTTTCTGTAGAAATTAAAACAGGTGAAATTATTTTAATTTTTGGTGTTTCCGGAGGCGGAAAATCAACGCTTTTAAATTTAATTTCTGGTCTAGATAGGCCAAGTTCAGGTGACATAATTGTTTGTGATTATAATTTGCCTTATTTATCAAATAGTAAATTAACTATGTTTAGAAGAAGATTTGTAAGCTTCATTTTCCAAAGCTATAATCTTCTTGATAATTTAAGTGCCTATGATAATGCTGAAACAGGAGCATATTTACAAAAAGACCTAAATCGCCGAGTTAATATAGTAGAATTATTCAAAAACTTTGAATTAACTGAAGAAATGAATAAGTTCCCAGCACAATTATCTGGTGGTCAACAACAACGTGTTTCAATTATTCGTGCTTTAGCAAAAAACGCTCCAATAGTGTTTGCCGACGAACCAACAGGTGCTTTAGATACTGGAACTTCTCAAATCGTTCTTAAAACATTATTTGATATTAATCAAACTAATAACACAACAGTTATAATGGTTAGTCACGACCCTAAAATTAAGCCAATGGCAAATAAAATTATTACAATTGCCGAAGGTAAAATTCAAAAAATCGAGACAAATGAAAAACCATTACATCCGGATAACTTTTATAAAGAATAAGAAAGCCGTTTTCGGCTTTTTTATTTGCATTTTGGTTAATTAGGCCGCTAAGTCCTTTAAGAGCAAGTCGGCTTCTTTAATAATGCAATATATTAAACAATCTAAAAAATTTTAAACATATAACTCCGATTCCAATAATCGTTGTTCGTCTTTTCCTCCTTTCATTTCAACTAAGCTAATATTTAGGAAAAAATTAAAAAAAGGAAAAAATATGAAAAAAAACTCGCTTTGTTCACAATTAATAAATTTGTCTTTTTGGACTCTTAATATTAAACAAATTGCAAAAAAATGAACAAGTTTCCTTGTCCATTTTTAATAAATTATTTTAAATCTTCACTACTTGGCTCTTCTAATAATTCCAAGTATTTAATAGGATATCTAACAAAAAACATTATTGCTCAAACTTTAATTTTCTTTTTAATATTAGCTTCGTTTTGTTCTTTTTCAATAGCTCTTAAGGCTAACATATTAAATATTATTCCAATAAGATAATAAATACTTAAAATTGTAACTAATGAGAATATAGCTAAAAAAACTATAACTAATACTAAGTTATTATCATTTTGCACACTTGATCTTCTAACTAAAGCTACAATGCCTACTATGGTTATTATCAAACCAAAAAATAAGCTTACAAAACCTATTCTGAATAATGTAAATAATCTTGATTTAAAAAAACTTAAGTTAGAATGATAAACTTTGTTTCAAGCTTCAACTTTTTCGTTTAATGAATATTTATTTTTAATCATATGTAACTCCTTTTAAATCTCTAACTCAGGTAATAAATTCTTTATAAATTCTTGTAAAGTCGGGTTTATTATTTATCCGATAACCCTTTTTTATAGCTATTTCAGCAAAAATATTGTAAGCTTTAGCCTCGTCAATTTCTCTATCAGTAACGGCAACATTAAAATGACTATTTAATTTGTCTAAATAATATTGACAAATGATTTTTAAGTAATTATCAGCTAAAAATCTAAGTGGAAAAATGCTTGTTTCAATCGAGCCTATCATTGCCAATTTAACGGCCGCTTCTTGATCTGTTAATTTAGGAAGCAAAATTCCAGGGGTGTCCATAAAATAAATATCATCGACAGCTACTCATTTTTTAACCCTTGTTACACCGGGCTGATTAGCCACTTTTAAGCTTTTCTTTTGTGAAACTAAATTGATTAAGGTGCTTTTGCCAGCATTTGGCACACCCATGACAAATACTCTTATTTTGGTTAATAAAAAGCCTTTTTCTCTTTCTCTAGCAATCTTATTTTTCATTAAGTCTTTGACAGCTTTAATAATTTGCAACCTTGCTTTGTGTTGTTTTAAGTCTAATCAAAGCACTTTAGAACCCGCAAATCTTTTTTGAATAAGTTCTTTTTTGCTCTTATCCATTAAATCAACTTTAGTAATCACAAATAATCTAGGTTTTTGTGGTGCAATACTATCAAAATCTTCATTGTATGAACTAATTGGGCATCTAGCATCAAGAACAATAATGAATAAGTCAGCTATTGAAACATTTTCTTTGATTTCTCTAGTTGCCTTAGCCATATGACCAGGATATCAATTAATTAAAGTTTGTTCTTCAGCCATTTTATTCTCCTATTTTAATTTTGAGTTCTAAAACTGTTTTTTCAAGTTCATTAATTTTGTTGTTATATTGAATTTGAATTTCTTTGGTGCTTTTTTTATAACTACTAAATTCATTGGCTAATTCGTCATATAGTTTTGCTAGTTCATTGAGTAAAATATCAACATCATGAGCAGAATAACCATTAAATTCGCGACTAAAATTATTTGTTGTAATTAGCTTGTGAAACTTGTCTTTCATAAATGACCTACCCATTATAAATTTTATTTAAAATAATGCCGCTAGCAACAGCTACATTTAAACTTTCAAAATCAATTGGAATATAAATTTTAGCATCACAAAGTTCATATAATTGTTTGTTTATACCTTGACCTTCATTACCTAAAATAATTACCAATTTATCTTTTTTATAGTTATATTGGCTAAAATTAATACTATCTTTATCTAATGATGTTGCTAATAAACAATAACCTTTTTGCTTAAGTTCTTTTAAGGGCGCATAACTATCTTGAATTTTAATAATATTAAGATCAAAAAGCGCTCCTTGGGTTGATCTAATGATTTTGTCATTATAAACATTAACATTAGTAAATAAAGTATCAAAACCAAAAGCACGCATATTCCTGATAATTGTGCCAACATTACCAGGATCTTGTACGTTGTCCAAAAAGACTATTTTATTGCCTATTTCGACTTTTTGAGGCTTATGGCAAAGTGCAATAACACCTTCGGGATTTTGCAAAGTTGTTAAAGACTTTAAAACATTGTCAGTAATTTTAGTAGCTTGAGAATAAGTGTTTTTGCTATCTAATTCATAAATTTCAATTACTAAATTCTGTTTAAGTGCTTCTTCGACCAAATGGTAATTTTCAACTAAAAAGAATTCTGATTTATTGTCTCTTTTAATGGCTTTAAGTTTTTTAACTTTGTCATTTTGCACACTAGAAATGAGGTTATTGCGCATGTTCCTTTAATTCCTTCAAGAAGTCTTTGCCTTTTTGAACTTCATATTTGCTTAAATCCTTGAAATCTAATTGTTTCATAATTTCATAGCCAACAATTGCCACTGTATTTGCTAAATTAATTGATCTCATGCTTGAAACCATAGGGATTCTTAAGCATCTATCTAAATGTTTGAATAAGATTTCTTTGTCAATTCCAGTTGATTCTTTACCAAACATTACTCAAATTTCACCATTTTGTTCATAATGTTGCTTGTAGTCAATGTCTGAATAAGTTATTTCGCCATATCTTGTTAAATAATATATGTGTTTATCGCCATATAGTTTATGAAAATCAGCATAAGAAGCATGAACTTCATGTCTAATATCGCTTAATAATCTACCCGCTGCAGGACGAGATAAATGTTTTGGATCTAAATCAAAAGCAATCGGTTTAATAATGTGTAATTTAGCACCTAAGGCATAACAAGTTCTAATAATATTACCTGTGTTTGGTGAAATTTCTGGTTCGAATAAAACAATATTTAGCATACTTCCCCTTATTTGTATTTTTCAATATTCTAATATAATAGTAAAATTATTTAAATAATTATACTTTAATTACATTCATTGTATAGGAGTGGATATGAAAACAATGTTAGATATTATTTTAGATTATGCTAAAGTTCATTGCAATGGTCATGTATTTATTACATTTGACGAATTTTTTGGATCAGTTGAAAGTGAATTAAAAGCAAAATGAGAACTTGAAGCAGAAGAAAAAAGCCTTTCATATGAACAAATTAGACTTAACAAAATTGGTGAATTATATCGTTTATTAACAGTAGATTCGCGTTTTGTAAGAAACGAACAAGGTAATTGATCAACCAGAATTGGCTTTAAATAAGAACAATTAGCGTATTTTTTCATAAAAAGTACGCTTTTTTATTTTTTGTAAATTAAGTTATTAAATGAGCTATGAAGAACAAATGATTAATCAGTTTAATAACTATGTTTTCTTGATTTTTAACAAGCTGTTCAGCCAGAGAGTTTATTCCTTTAGAAAACATTGCTAATGTAAAAGCACATAGTGTTTATGATGGCGACACTTTTAAAGTTAAATTAGCTAGTCAAATTTATAGCATTCGCTTATTCGGGGTGGACTGCCCTGAAATGAATCGGCAGAATTTTTATGCACAAAAATGAGCAAATTTAGCAAAACAATTTACTGCTAAGTGATTAGAAGAAAAAGCTTTTAAAATAACTTATTTTACTGATGATGTTTATCAAAGAAAAGTTTGTTGCGTTTGTGATAATGACAATAACGAATTAGCCTATGAATTAGTTAAAAATGGCTATGCTATAGTTTCATATGTCGAGTTAAATAAAGCAAATGATATGTTTTATGTGGCTAATGAAAATTTAAAAGATTTGTATTATAAACTTAAAAAAATCGAGGGTTATGCTTTCAAGAATAAGCTAGGTTTGTGGTCTGATTATCAACATATTCAAGAAATATATGAGGCTGATAAAGTAAATAATTTAAGTATTTGAATGGATTAAATTTGACTTGAAAATATTAAGACTAAATTTTAAAACTTAATATTTAAATTTAATATATAATACCAAGTGCAATTTAATATTGCCTCTTGCTAGTGGGAGAGAAAATTCAAAAGTATCGCTAGTACCACAATATCGAAAGGATAACGAATATGGCAAAATCAAAAGCTGATATCGTTCGTGTTCGTAAATTGCAATTTTTAGCTGGACAAGCTAAACCAGGACCTGCTTTAGCCGGTGTTGGTATTAACATGCCAGACTTTACAAGAGCATTTAACGACGCAACAAGGGAAAGAGGAAATGAACCTGTTCCTGTACAAATTACTGTTTACAAAGACAAATCATTCGAATTCAAATTATTTACAGCACCTGCAAGTTACAAATTAAAGCAAGCTGTCAAAGCTGCTAAAGGTAGTTCAAACGCTAAAACTACAAAAATTGCTTCAATTTCACTTGATCAATTAAGAGAAATTGCTGAATACAAATTACCTGATTTAAACACTGACAATATTGAAGCTGCTATGAGAACTATTGCTGGAACTGCAAAACAAATGGGTATTACAGTTGAAGGCTTAGAAGGAGATAAATAATGGCTTTCAAAGGCGGAAAGAAAATTAGAGCTGCTAGAGAATCATTTGACAAAACAATTGCTTATGATTTAAACGAAGCTTTAGAATTAGTTAAAAGAACTTCATATACAAAATTTGATGGTTCAGTTGAACTTGTTCTTAAATTAAACCTTGATGTTCGTAAAGCAGATCAACAATTACGTGGATCAGTATTATTACCTAATGGTACAGGTAAATCAATTAGAGTTTTAGTAGTTACAAACAACCCAGAAAAACAAAAATTAGCTAAGGCAGCTGGTGCTGACCAAGTTGTTGACGGTTTAGAATTAGAAGGCAAAATTAAAGAAGATAACTTTGATTTTGATGTTATGGTTGCTGACCCAGCTATGATGCCTTTATTAGGTAAATATGGTAAAAAATTAGGACCTAAAGGTCTTATGCCAAACCCTAAAACCGGTACAGTTACTCCAACACCTGAAAAAGCTGTTGAAGAACTTAAAAAAGGTAAAGCAAACTATAGAACTGACAAAGCAGGTATCGTACACACCATGATTGGTAAAGTAAGTATGGACACTGATAAATTAGTTGAAAATGCAAATACAGTAATTAATTTAATCAAAAAACTTAAACCAGCAGCTGTTAAAGGTACATATGTACAAAACGTTGTTGTTACAGCAACAATGGCTCCTGGTGTTAAAGTAAAATTAGAAAAATAATTCAAAAAGCATTCTTGTATAAGAGTGCTTTTTCATTTAAAAATACCTAAAAGTGCTATAAAATAGCCATAATAATAAATTCTGGCAAAATAAAAATCGTGCTAAACACGATAAATATTATTTGTTTGGAAATTTTGCTTGAAAAGATTCAAGACATTCTTCATATGATTTAAATCTATTTAGTTTGACTAATAATTGAAAACTCATGCCTAGAATAAATAATGGATATTTTTGCACTGGAGTATCAGTAGATTGTTCAATTTCTAAATTAGCTCCTCAAAAATGAGCATTGGTAAGAATTTTAGTTAATACTTTATTATTGTCTAATTTAGCAATGTTTTTAAATTTCTTGTAAAAAAATACGCTAAATGGGACTGTTTTAAAACTTGCTTGATTGGCAAACATCACATCTTTTATTGAAATATTATCCGGATCTAAATTCATAATGTTTACAGATTTTAATTCATCAAAATCGATGTTATTATCTACTGTAAATGATCTAATTGTTATTAATGTTGATCATAGTTGGTATACTGAAAAACCTATTTCTATTAAGTTTAGTACACCAATAAGTAAAATAGCTAATCAACTTAGTTGTTCCAATAGGCCAGCAGCATATACCGAGCCTAGTACAATCATGGCAATTATTGGCAATGAAATACAAATAGCAAAGAAGACAAAATTAATCTTTTTTAGCTTGTTTATAGTTAAAGTATTCACCTTCTCATATTTTTTAATTAGTTTTAAATAATAATTCATATGGTACTTGTAAATACCATAAATTAAAAAAGCAATAAACATGACAGATACAAAAATGTATGACATATAGCTAAAATGTTGAAAATCACTTGTAGCTTCCACGCTAGAATTGTTTGCTTTTTCAGCGAAATATTTAATATAGTTCATAAGTCTCCTTAATTAATAATGTTTATATTTTACCAATTTCTTAATGAAATAGATGTCTTAGGTAAATTTAAACGCTTTTTGTTATATAATAACAAAACTATGGAAAAAGCAATGTTTAAATCATTAACAGATATTAAGAATACTTATAATCAATTGAATGAAAAATTATCAGATGAAGCTGTTATTTCAAATATTAAGGAATATGCCAAAATTAACAAAGAAATCAACAAAATCAAAGACATTGTAAGCAAATTTGTTGAATATGAAAATGTTCTTTCAGAAATAGAAGAAGCTAAATTATTATTGAATTCAAAAAATGAAGAAGAAGTTATGTTCGCTAAAAGTATTTTAGACGAAAACAACTCTAAAATAGATGTTTTAGAAGACGAACTTAAAATTTTAATTTTGCCAAAAGATGAAAATGATGACAAAAACGTGATCATTGAAATTAGAGGTGCTGCTGGTGGAGACGAAGCAAATATTTTTGCTGGAGATCTTTACCGCATGTATACCAAATATGCTGATGAATTAGATTTTAAAGTAAAAACCTTATCGTCTTCTGTTGCTTCTAATGGTGGATTTTCACAAATTGTTTTTTCAGTTAGAGGCGAAAATGCCTACTCTAAACTTAAATTTGAAAGTGGAGTGCATCGTGTTCAACGTGTACCTGTTACAGAAAGCGCTGGAAGAATTCATACATCAACAGCAACAGTAACGGTTATGCCTGAAATAGACGATTCTGTTGATATTGATATTAAACCAGCTGACATCAAAATTGATACATATAGGTCAAGTGGCGCAGGTGGTCAATCAGTTAACACAACGGATTCAGCGGTTAGAATTACTCACATTCCAACTGGAATTGTAGTTTCTTCACAAGATGAAAGAAGCCAGATTGCCAATAGAGAAACTGCCTTAATGGTTCTTAAATCTAAACTTTATGACTTAGAAATGGCTAAAAAACAAGAAGAAGAAGCTGGTTATAGAAAACTTGCTGGCCAAGGTGACAGAAGTGAAAAAATTAGAACTTATAATTACCCACAAGATAGAGTAACAGATCATAGAATTGGCTTTTCTACTTCTTTAAAACAAGTAATCGAAGGCAAATTACAGCCAATTGTTGATGCTTTATTAACAGAAGAACAAAATCAAAAAATCAAAGAAGCAGGTTTATTTTAATGAATAATAAAGAGCAAATTTTATTAGCTGAAAAACGCAAATATAATTTGCCTCTTTTTTTAACTTACAAAGAAAAAGAGGCTTTAAAACAGAATAAACCAATCCAACATATTATGGGTTATGTTGAATATTTAGATACTAAAATCATAGTGAATCAAAATGTTTTAATACCTAGATATGAGACCGAAGAATTAGTGTATTTGACTATAAAACAGCTTGATAAAGAAAAAGAATATAAAATATTAGATTTATGTACAGGCTCGGGATTTATAGGCTTAGCTCTTAAAAAACACTTACCTAAAATTAAATTAACAATGTCTGATATTAGTTATAAAGCGTTAAAAATAGCAAAACAAAATAGCAAAATTAATTTCAACAAACTAATTAGAAACAAAGATATTAAAATAGTTCATTCTAACTTATTTAAAGGCTTAAAAAACAAGAAATATGATGTTATTATTTCCAATCCGCCATATCTTGATAAAAAAGATGAAACAGTGGATATAAGTGTGAGAAATAACGAACCCCATATTGCCTTGTTTACAGGTGAAAACGGTTGAAAAATTTATCGAATGATCTTAGAACAGTATCATAAGCATCTAAATAAAAATGGTTTATTAATCTTAGAAATTAATCCTTATCATTATGATAAATGGCAAAAAATTCCCAATTGTGAAATACTAAAAGATATTAATGGTAAATGACGTTTTGTTTTCATAAAAAATGGTTTCTAATATAATGAATATATGAATATTCAAGACAAAATAATCAAAGATTTGGAAAGAATGTCAAAACATTCTATTAAACCAGAAATGTTATTGACAGAAATAAATATCGATTCATTAGATCTAGCTGAAATGATTTACGAAGCTGAAGTGTCATTCAAAATAAGATATAAAGACGAAGACTTAGGAAAATTAAAAACAGTTCAAGATTTCATTACTTTAACTGAGAATGAAATGGCAAAAATATAATAAAGGCTTTTCTGCCTTTTTTATTATTTTATGGCTATTTATGCTATAATTATCAAGCTTGTAGGAGTGTAGTTCAACGGTAGAACAACGGGCTTCAACCCCGTGTGTTATGGGTTCGAATCCTGTCACTCCTGCCATTTTTTTATTCTGAATTTTAATAGAAAAACGAAGGTTTAAGCCTTCGTTTTTTGATTTGGTACATCCTGTGGGGATCGAACCCACGACCCAGGGATTAAGAGTCCCTTGCTCTGCCTGCTGAGCTAAGGATGCATGCTTTAATATTTTAACACTTTTTAAAATAATTGGCAGGCATTTTAGCTTAAAAGGCAAGGAAAAAATGCCAATTAAGGCATTTTTAACGCGTTGATTTGTCATAAGGTATTCCGGCGGCGGCTGGCGCTTTGGAACGTTTTGACATTGCTATAACTATCAACAATGTTAAGAAGTAAGGAGCAACTTCAAATAAGTCACTTATTTTAGCTAAATTTTCGCCAAAGAAAGCGACAGAATATGAAATTCCAAGTAACACTGAGAATAACAATGTAGAAAGAGCTATTAATAATACGTTTCATTGACCCATAATCATTATTGATAAAGCCAAGTAACCAAATCCAGCTACATCACCGTTGAAATTGATTTTTCCGGTGGTAGTTGATTGAGCAAAGAACGCTCCTGCTAAACCTGATAATGCTCCTGAAATGATTACAGATTGTCATTTAATATTATTAACTTTAATTCCTGCCACGTCAGCTGCTTGTGGATTTTCACCGATACTTCTAAATCTTAACCCTCAAGGAGTTTTATATAAGAATAAGTAGCTTAATACAATTACTAAAATAGTGCATACTAATGGGAAAGAAATTATTGGAACACTTCAAATTTGATTTTTTTCCGCAATAGCAAATTCTAAGTTGTGGAATGTATTTTGTAATTTCTTAGCATCACCAAAGATTGTTAAGAAAATTAATGCAATACCTACGGCTAATAAGTTAAAGGCGAAACCTGAAATTGTTTGCGAACTCTTTAACTTAATAACAGCAAAACCAAAAATCAAGGAAGCAACAGCACCAAACAACACTCCTGCCAATGTTGCAGGGATAACTAATCATGGGTTAGTTTCGCCAAGAAAGTGATGTGAAAACATTAAATATCCCAACGCTCCAAATATCATCATACCATTTACGGCAATATTAACAATTCCTGCTCTTTCGGTAAACATACCTGAAATAGCAGCAATACTTAAAATACAGAAGAATAATAATATTCAGTTATAAGAGTTGGCAAATGCTACCATATTATTCCTCCTTTAAGTAAGTGTTTTTTACCTAAAAATTCTTTAAAATAGTGTTTTACAATAAATTTATTATTTTCATCTATTTGCTTGTTTGTTTCTTGTTTTAACACTGTTAAATCAGAACGATACTGCATTTTGATTTGTTTAATAGCGTCTGCTTTAAATAAAAGCATTTGGTTATTAAAGTGTTTTTTGTGTTCAGCGTGTTGATTAAAGATGTTTAAAATTTCATTGCTTGGTAAGTTTTTATCAACAGATAAAACTTTGTTTTGTTGTGCTTTGTAAGCTTTCTTAAGTTCTCTTATTTTTTCAGCAAATGATTTTGAATCTTTATTAAATTGATTTAAATCAAATTCAAGACTAGTTTTTTGTGCCGAAATAATTTGATTCTTAAGATTTTGTTTCATAGTTTGAACTGTTGTCTTGTATTCTGCTAATTTAGATTTATAAACATCTTTATTTTCAAGTTTTTTGCTATTTAATTCAGCAATTTTTTCAGCAAATACATCTTTAAATTTAGGTAAATTTGAATTATTTAATTCTGTCAATTTTTGCTTCAATTCTGCAACTTGAGATTTGTTGTTTTTATCTTGTTTAAGTTCATGAATTTTTTGATTTAATTCAACCATTTCAGCCACACTGTATGGGTGATTTGGTAAGAATAAAATGTTTTTTTGATTTAAAAGTCTTATTTGTCTATTAATAATTAATTTATCAAAGAAAATATTTGCTTTGATTTTTTGCAATTCTTTAACAATAGATAATTTTTGTTCAGCGTATTCTATTTTTGCATCAATTACAGCAATTGCTTTAAAATATTTAGTTTTTGCAGTTTTATATTTGTTAATTTTAACTTCACTGTTTTCTGCTTTTATAGTTTTTTCAATCCGGTTTTTGATTCTGCTATAACGTTTAATTAAATTAATTTTTCTTCTTTGTAGTCAATAATTTAATTGAATTGCTCAATAAACCCTCGAAGAAAGTTTTATTGAAGATTGAACACTAAATTTAATTGGTTTAAATTGTAAGAAAATTTGAGCTAAAGCGGCTAAGTAAAGAATTAACGAAGTAATGATTTGCAATTCATCTTCTCTAATGTAAAGAGGATAACTTTGTAAACTTGGTCTTGCTGTATAAAGCACCGCATAGAATAGACTTGTTAAAATAATACCTATTGATGAATTGAGCGCTAATAAAGAAATGGCTATTGCTTCGAAACCAATTGCGATTGGTACGGCACCATCTACATTTCTAATTTCATTATTAAATACATAATAGAAGAAACCAGCAATTCCAGCGAAAGCACCAGATAGCATCATTACATAAACTGTTGATGCTTTTTCATTAATACCTACGTATTCTCCATTACTTTTTGAGATACCTAACATTTTTAGTTTATAACCTGTTGTTGTTCATTTGTACATAACAAATAAACCAATAGCCACAACAATAAACAATACTAAGAAAATGTAGCCCATTATGTGCTGTGTTGAATCAAAAATGTTTGTTCCACCATTATTAACTATTTTAAAGGCCCCAGAAGAAATACCACTACCTGTTTCACCATCGATAAAGATTTTGGCTTTGTCATCACCAAAAGGTGAGTTAGTGTATTTAAATAAGAATGTGTTTAATTTAGCAACGATTCAGTTTAGTAAAATTGTAGAAATAACTTCGTGAACATTTAAATATGCTTTCAAAATACCTGAAAGAGCACCAATTAATGTTGAAGCTAAAATAGCTAAAACAAAACCAAGGATTAAGTAGCCTATAGTTATTTTTTGTAAACCTAGACCCATGTAAAGAGAGAAGATGATAGTAGAAGTTATCATCATTTGCCCACTTATACCAATGTTGAATAATCCTGATTTAAATGCTATTGCACAGGCCAATCCTGAGAAACCAAAAATTACAAAATATGTTATAAGTTTATTTTCATAAAGATCATTAAAAGCATTTCCTAATTTAGAAAATAGAACAAATGGATTAGATTTTGCATTAAAGCCTATAAAAACTAAGGCTATAGCTATACCAAATACTAAAGCTCAAATTGACGAAATGATCTTTCTAGCAGTAGATTTAGTTCTATCTAATCTAACAAAATCGCTTAATTGTCTATTAAATTTTTGATATTGTTCTTTGAAAGAAGAAAATTTAGTTGACATTATTTATTAACTCCTTTCTTGTTCGCCATATAATCACCAATTTCTTTTCTAGTAATTGATTTAGCATCTTTAATAGTAGCAATTTTTCCTTCTGTTAAAACTGCTATAGTATCCGCTAAGGCTAAAATTTCGTCAAGTTCGTAAGATATAAGTAATATACCTTTGCCGTTCGCCTTTTCCTTTAATATTTGGTTGTGAATATTTTTAATAGCACCAACATCAAGGCCACGTGTTGGTTGCATAATAATAATAAAATCATGTGGTGTTTCAATTTCACGCCCAACTATAAATTTTTGTTGGTTACCACCTGACAATGAACGTGATAATGCGTTTCCTTTTAAGCTACCACGAACATCATATTTTTCAATAATTTTTTTAGTTGATTCGTTAACTTTATTACCTTTAATAAAGGTGAATTTAGCAAATTTAGGATCTCATAATCTTCTTAAAATTGCGTTTTCTTTAATTGAATAATCCAAGACTAGACCATGAGCATGACGGTCGGTTGGAATGTGTGAAATGTTCATTTGTGATCTCGCTTTTACTCTTTTATGGGTAATATCTTCTAGTTCGCCCTTTGCGTTTCTTAACAAGATTTTACCAGTAGCAGGTAAAACTAATCCTGAACATATTCTTTCAATTTCTCTTTGACCATTACCTTCAACTCCAGCAATAGCCACTATTTCACCTTTGTGAACTTTTAGTGAAAGATCGTGTAAGTTTTTAGTAAGTTTTTTTGTTGTAATATTTTGCAACTCAAAAACCACTTCTTCTCTAAGAGCAGGAGTATCGTTTTTAGATAATACAACGTTAGTACCAACCATAGCTTTGACCAATTCATCCATAGGGGTTTCTTTGACATTGTAAGTTCCAATTGATTTTCCGTGTCTTAAAACAGTCGCATAGTCTGCTACCTGTTCAATTTCATTTAATTTATGAGAGATAAAAATAATTGTTTTACCCGCTGCTTTAAAAATTTCAAATGATTTTAGCAAACCTTGTATTTCTTCATCGGTTAAAACCGCTGTAGGTTCATCAAAAACTAAAATATCATTATCTCTATAAAGCATTTTCATAATTTCAACCTTTTGTTGGGTTGAAACAGTTGCTTGTCCACTTTTTTGATTTAAATCAAAAAATAGGTTATATGCGTCCTGCAACGCTTTAATTTTAATTTCAGCTGTCTTTTTGTCTAATAAGTGATGTTTAGTAAACTCATCACCTAAAATAACGTTGTCTAAATTAGAATACACCTTCACTAATTTGAAGTGCTGGTGTACCATACCAATTCCATAGTTAGCAGCATCATTAGGACTTTGAAAGAAAACTTTGTTTCCATTAATTAAAATCTCGCCTGATGTCGGTTCATATAAACCAAAAAGAATACTCATTAAAGTACTTTTTCCAGCCCCATTTTCTCCTATAAGGGCGTGAATAGTACCTTTTTTAACATTAAAGCTAACATTATCGTTAGCTTTAATACCAGGGAATTCTTTAGTTATATGTCTAAATTCAATTGCGTTTGGAACTTGAGACATAATTTATAACAATTTAGTTATTAATTTGATCTTGGAGTTGAGATTGCAGCTGAATCTGTTGAAGCAGTAGGAGCTGTTTTGGTTGCAACAACTAATGCATCAATTCTTGCTTGGTTGCCTTCTATTGCTTCGGCATCAGGAGTAGGTTTATTGCTGTTTAATCATGCTTTGTCTTCACTTGACATAGCTTTAAATACTTCTCTTGCTTTATCAATAGCAGCTTTCGCTTTAGCTGTGTCATCACCTGCTAAGTGTGTTTCAGATAAGTCTACTCAGTTAGCATCAACACCATCTCTTAAGTTACCAACTTGTTGACCAGCAACGTATCCGCCTAATTTCGATGTTTCATTTTTAGCGTAAGCTGTTAATAAGTCAAAAATACCCTGTGCCATATTTTTTAGAATTGATGTAAAGTATTTTGCTTCATTAGCTTTATCAGCCATTGCTTGGTCAGTGTCAACACCAACGATATATTTAATATTTGGTTGTTTAGATGCATAGTCTGTTGTTCACGCACCTGCAACTGGTAAAAGAATTGATGGGTTCAAGGCGATTGAATTTCTTGAAACATCTGTTTGTTTTGAAGCAAGATGTGTCTTAAAACCACTATCTAAATAGAACGAACTGTTATTGCTTACAGATAATAAAGGATTTGTTGTATTAGTCAAGTTGTGTTTGTAAACACCTTTAGCAAAACCTTCGATAAAATCTGTAACAGCATCAATGGCCATACCACCGAATGCGTTATATGTCTTGTTTGCTTCATCTTTAAAGAATTCGGCAGCAGCATAACCTGCTAAGAAACCACCTTCTTTTGTATTGAAGTTCAAGAATATTCCACGTCCGCCTATTTGTTCATTTGTTAATGAGTAGTCAATTCCAATAAATACTATTCCGGCTTTATTAATTTTTTCTTTATTTGTTTCATAGTATTCAGCCAATTTGTCTTGGTGGCTAAAGCCAGGAACAACAATTATTTTTGCTCCATCATTAATAGCCGCGTCATATTGTTCATTAAAATTTCCATTGTGAACTTGGTAAGCATTATATTTTGAAACAGGAATTCCATTGAATTCCGCAAAGTGAATAATACCTTCTCATGATAATTGGTTAAATGATTTGTCATTTAAATCACCAGTGTCAGTAACAACTGCTATTTTAGGAACATTTTGAAGCTCTTCAGCAGTTAATTTTCTTTCTTCTAGTTTAACAACATTGGTCATCATTTGTTTTGGTTTTAATGGGTGTTCAGTTGCTTCGCTTCCACATGAAGCGGCAATAACTGAAGCACTAAATAATGATGTACCTCCTGCCATTGTTAATAACAAACTTTTTTTAAATTTTTTCATTAAGAAAATCTCCTTAAATTTAATTTATATACATATTAATATTTATTATGTATGTCTAAATTATAGTATTTTTTATGATGTCAAAACTATTTAGCGCCTTTTAGAAATAAAAAATGTGGAAATTTCCACATTAATTATGTTTTTGTTCTTGATTTCAAATTTAGCTTAATGTTTTTTCGTGCCAATTTGTGGCATTTTTAAATAATATGGTTCAATATCCATCAAATCATCATATGATTTAAACAAATTGATATATTGAGCAAAATTGTTAATCATTAAATCATAATCAACATTTAAAAGATTAGGATTTTCATTAACTTCAATTTTGATTTGTTCAGGTGAAAAAGTATCATTAGCTAATCAAGAGTAAACTTTATTTCCTCCTGATTTAATTTCTAATTTTGCTTTATCAGGATATTGATTATGCAAAATTTGCATAGTGCTTATTGTAAAAATTGGTTTTTGTAAATATAAAGCAAGAGTTCTTAAATAAACCAAACTAATTCTAACTCCGGTAAATGAACCGGGGCCAATATTGACATAATATTCATCGATTTGGTCTATTTTATAGTTGTTTTTGTTTAAAAGATTTCTAATGTATTTGTCTATTAATTCAACTTTTTTTTGTTCTTGTGATAAGACGATTTTGTCAATAAATTTATAATTTTTGTCAAATAAAGCAAGTACAAAATCGTTATCGGCAGTATCCAAATATAGTTTCATTATTCCTCTTTCGTTATAGTGTATATGCGATTGTTTTCTGTATCTACTTCAATATTTATCTCAAGATAATTTTTGTCATAAATTGTAATATTGTTTGCTCATTCAATAGCAACAATATTGTTATCAAAAAAATCTTCAAATTCACTTAAATCTTCAGTTAAATTGTAAGCATCGATATGAACTAAACCATCATAAACTTTCATGTAGTTGAAAGTAGGCGATGTAATAGGTTGTTTAATGCCTATTTGTTCTGCTATTTTTTTAACTAAAGCTGTCTTTCCTGCTCCCAAATCGCCATTTAATAAGACTTTTTTGGAACTTGTTAAATTGTCTAATGTAAATTTAGCGACTTGGGATAAATCATCCAAAGTTCTAACTATTATTTTTTCTTTTTTCATATTTATTTACCTTGATAAGCAAAATTATAATAAAAAACAAAGCCCAATGCCTTGTTTTTTAATAATTAATTTGTTTATTATTTAATAATGCTTGTAACACTACCGTAACCAACGGTGTGTCCACCTTCACGGATAGAGAATTTTGTACCTTCTTCAACAGCGATAGGAGCAATTAATTTAACCACTAAGTCAACGTTTTCACCTGGTGTAACCATTTCACGTCCTGCTTCAAATTCAACTCCACCTGTAACGTCTGTTGTACGGAAGTAGAATTGAGGTTTGTAGTTTTTGAAGAATGGAGTGTGACGTCCACCTTCTTCTTTTGTTAATACATAGATAGCAGCTTTGAATTCTGTGTGAGGAATGATTGAACCTGGTTTAGCAATAACTTGTCCACGTTCGATTTGTGATTTTTCAATACCACGAAGTAATAAACCAGCGTTGTCACCAGCTTGAACTTCTTTAAGGTTTTTACGGAACATTTCCATACCTGTAACAACAGTTTTTTTAGTAGGTTTTAAACCAACGATTTCAACTTCTTCGTTAAGTGTTAATTTTCCACGTTCTACACGACCTGTAGCAACTGTACCACGACCTGTAATTGTGAAAACGTCTTCAACAGCCATTAAGAATGGTTTGTCGAATTCTTTAACTGGAGTTTCGATGTATGTATCTACAGCGTCCATAAGTTCCATAATTTTTGCTTCGTATTCTGCATTGCCTTCGCTAGCTAATTTAGCTGAACCACGGATGATAGGAGCGTTGTCACCATCAAAACCGTATTTGCTTAATAATTCTCTAACTTCCATTTCAACTAATTCAAGCATTTCTTCGTCATCAACCATATCACATTTGTTTAAGAAAACAACGATACGAGGAACACCAACTTGTTTTGAAAGAAGAATGTGTTCACGTGTTTGAGGCATAGGACCATCTGTTGCAGCAACAACTAAGATAGCACCATCCATTTGAGCAGCACCGGTAATCATGTTTTTGATGTAGTCGGCGTGACCAGGACAGTCAACGTGTGCATAGTGACGTTTTTCTGTTTCATATTCGATGTGTGAGGTATTAATTGTAATACCACGTTTTTGTTCTTCAGGTGCATTGTCGATTGACGCATAGTCACGAGCTTCTGCTAAACCTTTTTTAGCTAATACAGTAGCAATAGCTGCTGTTAAAGTAGTTTTACCGTGGTCAACGTGTCCAATTGTACCAATATTAACGTGATCTTTATTACGATTAAAATCTAATTTTGCCATGTTAATCCTTTCATATTTTTGTTTGTTTTAGCGCTAAAACCAACCTAAGTGCAGCCTTTCATCTGCATCCTGTCCAATGCGCCGTTTATATGATTAATATTTTATATTAAATTAAAAAAATGATATTCAAATATTTTTAGTTTGCTTTGTTATTTTTTAAATGGTTTTTTAGCTATATATATTTTAATTTATGGAAAAAAATAAGTTATTTTTATAATTTTTTAATAATAACCTTCTATTTCATTGCCTATTCATTAGTGTATTGATAATATAAAAGTGTAGATTAATATTATTAATAAATAGGGAGTAGTAATGAGAATTAAGAAATTATCTATTTTATTAGGAGCTGGAACTATTTCATCAATTACATTGATGGCTGCACAGTGTACTAGCGAAGAACAAATAGACAATTCAAAAGAAAGGCTATTAAATGAAGAATTAGATAAATTGGAAATTTCACCAAAAGCAGAACATCTAGATTCTTCACTTGATACTGATTTGAGCAAATACAATGTCTTGGGTATTGACACAAAACAATACACAATAGCGTTTAATAAAGTTGATCCTACTGATGAACTTAAAATTAAACATGAAAAATTCGGTAAAGCAACCATTAATGTTTCTATAAAAGAAATTTCAAGTGGGGCAATTTCACCAAAATCAAGAACTTTTGAATTTACTAATTTAAAATTAGCTGAAAGTGTTTTTGATGAAGTTAATGCTGGTTTAGTATTAACTTTAAAAGATCCATATGTAACTGAAGAAATATTCCAAAGTCAAGGTGAAAATGGAGTTAACAAACAATACAACGGCGAATTTGATCAATATGTAACAATTTCTTCAAAAAATTATATGCGTAATGAACAAGGGTTGTTACAAGCTACATTTGTTATTACTGACAAACGTTATGAAGATAATAAAAAAGAATTTATTAGAACATTCACTATTGATGCAATGCCAGTTGAAAAATTGAATGAGGCAGCTAGAGAAGTAACTTTTGGAACAACTTATAATGCATACAATTTAATGAATGTTTACTTTGCTGATGGTCTTAATATCACAATTCCAAATAGCGCAATTGAAATAGAAATTGATGATAGCAGTTTTGTATTAACTGAAGCTAAAAAAGTTCAATTTAGTTATAAAGCTAAACAAAAACAAACACAAAATTATTCAGAAATTATTACAGTTGAAGTAATGCCAGCTAATGAAGCTTTAACAGATGAAGAGTATGAAGCAATTAGCCAATTAATCACAATTAAAGCATTAAAAGGCGAAGAAGTTCCTTCAATTGAAGAGCTTGTAGAAAATCCAGCTGAATGAACAACAGTTGTAAATGAATATAGCGACTATGTTGCCGTTACTATCTTATCAGCTGAAAAACAAGAAGATTCAAATATAGTTAATGTTAAGTATAAATTAACTGATAAGTTTGCTGAAAGTGGAGAAAGCCAAGAAATTACTGTTGAAATTACAGGCCTTATTTCTAAAGCTAAAAAAGACTTAGCTAATGCTGAAAAAATCGCAACAGCGGGTTATGAAGGAGATATTGCTAACCTTGATGCAAATGAATTAGAAATTGCTAAAGTTACTGTTACTACAACAGAAGGCTATATGGCAATAGAAAAAGCTTTTGTTAATGAACAAGCTACAACTGATGAGCTTGATAATGGCTATAGAGAAGTAAAATTCAAACTTCAAAAAGATGAAACAGTTTCAGAAAATTTCATTACTAGAAGACTTGAAACACACAAAACAAGTAAAGAATACATATTAGATAAGCGTGAAATAATGAGAGGCTTTACTTTGGTTCAAAACGCTAAGGTTAAAGAAATTTTAAGCACTAAAGAAAATGGCGCTATCTTGGCATATAACTATAGAGAAGCAGCTGTTATGGAAAATGACATTGTGTTGTTCACATTAGGAGAAAGCGGAGTACCTATCAAGAGTTCTAATGTAACTACATATGCTAGTGATGGCGAAAAAATGGTTAATGGTAAAGTTCAATTAGTAGTAAATGGTGAAGGTAATGATAAAGAATATTCATTAACTTTCACTATTGGTAGATATAACTTTGATGAAAGCCTTAGACGTATGGACAACAAAGTAACCACAACTACTCCTGCTAAATTAAACACAATATATACACAAAGCGAACTTGAAGCAAAAGCAACAGAATTCAATGAAACTATTGATTATCCAAACAAGGAAACTACATTGGCTGTTAATGCAGAACAAGCTAATTTAACCAAAGGTGAATTAAATGGCTTAACATTTGAAATCACTTCATGAATTCCAAACCAAAACCAAGGCGAAATTAATATTACCTACAAATTAAGCCAAGAACAAACTGGCATGACTGTTGAAGTTATTAAAAACAAAACAATTAACGGTTTTAAACAAGGTGCATTAACAAATGTTTTAGATGACACAACAGCAGAATTAGAAAACAAAAGCGAAGTGCTACCAACCAATGTTGAGGCTAACAATATCAAGATTATGAAAGACAATGCCGAATTAGTAATTGAAGAAGGCATTACTGTTACAAAATCAATTGAAGATGCAAACGATTCACTTGGAACATTAACATTTGTCGTAACTTTAACAAAAGATGATGACAAATTTGTTAAAAAATATGAGTTAAGTGGCTTTAAACAAGGCAATCCTTTAGATGTTGAAGAAATAGCAACACATTTAACAGCAACATTTAATGGTGATAAAGAATCAACTAATGCTTATAGAGTAACAAATGAAAATATTACTTTAGCTCTTGATAGCGATCAAAAAGAAAAAGTTGATTTAACAATGGGTGAATTAAAAATTAATGCTGAAACAGGAGTTGTGGTTGTTCCAGTTACAGTAGCAAACAAAGAAGATTCATCAAATTCAACAACTAAAGAAATTACAATTGATGGATTCCAACTAGCTCTTGCTGATTGAGCAGTTCCATTTGCTAAAAACAAGAACTTGTTCGTAATTGATGAATCTGATAAAGCAGCTCTTAAAGAACATGTGTCAGGAAAATTGAAAGATGGTATGTACCTAATTAGAATTGATGCAAATGTAATTAAGCCTCAAAGCAAAAAAGATAAAAACATTGATTTAAAAATTAAAATCAATCCAGAAGCAATTCAAGCTCAAACATCAGTTGATGGTCAAGCAATTAACACTCACGGTAGAGAAGGAATGACAATTTCTAATGCTACAAAACTAAAAGGAACTACTAAGGGTGTTGGTTTATATTTAATTGAAGACAAAGTTGTTATTAAATTCGTTCTTCTAACAGGAAGTGGCGAAAGAATTGAAACCATCTATGAACAAGAATTAGCTTAACGCTCTAAAAAAACAAGCAAAATAGCTTGTTTTTTTTCGCCTAAATTACCTACCTGAGTTTCCAAGTTGGAAGCTCATTTTTTATAATTTTTAAACCCTACTTATATACTACGTATATAAGTAAAAAATCAAAAAATTTTTATTTTTTACAATGATTACAATGATAATAGTGTATAATTAGGGCATGAGCAATTACATTTTATATAAAAGAAACAACCCAAAAGGTATCTATTTAGCAATCGGAATTTCAAAAGGTTATGGTAAAGGAATTGGTGATTTAGTTGGTTTAGGATATTGAGATGAAATCAAAGATAAATATTCTTTGCAAAACATTGATGATCTAAAGGCAATTGCAAAATTAGTTCCATTTACAAACAACAAAATTGAAGCAAAGAGCAAATTTTTCGAATTGTTAGAGCCAACATCTGTTGAAACTAATGTTAAAAATGTTGGAATTGATTTAATTTACAAAATTATCAAAGAACTAAACTTATTCAGTTCATTGCTGAAAAGCAAGCACAAATCATTAGAAGAAGTTCTTGAATTTATCATTGGAACCAGAATTATTTTTCCAAGAAGCTACATTTGTCAATATAAAAACAAAAATGATTTTTTGCACAATATTGAAATCAAAAAATCATCAATTTATAACTATTTTGATACTTTTTTAACAAACAAAGAAACTATTTTGTTCAATCTTTACAATAAATTACAAGAATTAACTAATAGAAACAGTAAACAATTACACTTCGACAATACAACTGTTTATTTTGAAAGTTTTTCAAGAAAAGGCGTAAGACAAAAAGGTTTTTCAAAAGATGGCAAGCATGATGAAGACCAAATAGTAATAGCAATGGCAACAGACAATAATGGAATACCTTTTCATTACAAAATTTTTGAAGGAAATACTGCCGATTCACAAACTTTAATTAAGTTTTTAATTGAAATGGAAAGAATTTACAAGATTAAAGACGTAACCATTATTGCCGACAGAGGAATTAGTCAAAATGCTAACTTAAGATTTTTAGAACAAAAAGGCTATAAATACATTGTTCAAAAACGCATCGATAACCTTAGCGAAACAGACAAAAAATTCATAATTGAAGATAAAGATTATATGTTGGAACATGAAATTTTTTCAAAAAGCAGATTTGTGGAATCTGTTTGAGCAAACAATAGAAAAAAGAAAAGATTTAATCAAACTCTTAGAAAACAAATAGTTTATTTTAGCCCAGCAAAAGAAAAGCTTGACAGAATAAAAAGAGCTTTTTCGATAGCGAAATATGAGAAAAAATCAATAAATAATGTAATTTGCTTAAGTGATCTTATTCCAGAATATAAGAAAAAATATATGGATGTTGAGGGCAAAACAATTGCAAAATTAAATTACTCTAAAATTAAAAAAATAGCTGATCAAGATGGTTTCTATATGATTGAAACCAACATACCAGATTTAACAGCGCAAAGAGCTAATGAAATTTATAGACAACAATGAAAAATTGAAGAAGGTTTTAGAACATTGAAATCTTCGCTTGAAGTTAGACCAATGTTTGTTCATAAAGATTCTCACATTCAAGCGCATGTTTTCTTGTGTTTCTTAGCGTTGATTGTCTTAAAATACTCAATATACAAACTTAAAAAGTTCTATGAAGATAACGGCGAAATTCAAAAAGTAACTATGAATATGTTTATAGATGCCTTAAAACTTATAACAATAACAACTAAAACTGTAAATGGTAAAGTTGTTGGTGAAATTATTAATAATTTAGATCCAAACCATTACGAATTAAACAAAATATATAAAGATTTTTCATTTGTTATAGAAAATCTATCATTGTAGTTAAAAATAACAAAAAAACGAAAGCGCCTTATTTATAGGTGTTTTCGTTTTTTAGCCCTTTTTAACTTGGAAACTCAGGTAAATTCGTTCTTCTAACAGGAAGTGGCGAAAGAATTGAAACCATCTATGAACAAGAATTAGCTTAACGCTCTAAAAAAACAAGCAAAATAGCTTGTTTTTTTTCGCCTAAATTACCTATGAAAAAGCATTTTAAGAAATTGGTTATATCAAAACATTAATGTCTTGATATTGCGTGTAACCCACATCGTTCAAAGGTTTTTCAAATTGAATTTGTACAATTTGTTTTGAATATTGGTTTATTAATGAATATGCAGAAGTGTTTGCTTGAACTGAAAAAATTAGATCAATTGCTTTTATTAATGATAGTTGATCTTGAAGTTTTAAACTTTGTAAAATATTGACTAACTCATTTTTATAGTTAGTTATGTCTTCAATTGTTATTTCTTTTATGTTTTTGTGTGTCGTTTTGCTTAAAATGTCAATTAACATTTGAATTGAAGTAAAAGTCTTATCAAACAAAATACTATTTGCGTCTTGTTTCATATTAACCTTTAAAACAGTTAATAATGGAATATTTTTATTACTTAAAAGTGAAAATATATAGTTGCTAAATGAAGAGTTATAAAAAGTTTCTTCAAAATATTTTAAATAATATGAATTGTCGTTTTTTTCAACAAATTTAAACGTTGGCTTTAATCTTGAATCTAAATTCCTGTAAATATTCGTTATTCAATCAAACAATTGTTTCAATTGATAACTTTCTTCTTCAAATACTGGAATTTCTCATTCAAGGATTTCTGATGAATCTAAAGAATAAATGGTATATAACTGATCTAAAATATTTTTCATTTTAGCCTTTAAAACAGCTATTTTAGGGTTTTGTAAAGCTTTTTCTAAATTTAAAACATTTGCTTGATATTGCTTTTCAAAATCGTATTTATTAACAAAAATCAAGTCATTGGTACTTGTATTTTCAAAATATAAGTTATTAATATAATCTTCAAATTCTGCTATTTTAGCACTTTTGTATTGATAAGAATCGATTGCATCAAAAACTAAATTTTGCGGACTCAAACTATTTCAATAATTATCAAAATTATTAATTTTTTGTAATGCGTAAGGGTTAATCAACATAGAAAGTAAATTTCTAAAATTAAGGTTTAATTGATTTATTTCGCCATTAATTAAATCGCCAAAAAAAGCTTTTTTAAAGGCGTTATTGTATTTTGGATTGTTTGTTTGTAAACTTTCTAAATTAATTAAATATTTATTACCATTGGTAAAACTATTGTTTTGACTGAAATAATTTAATCCGTAAATAACAGTATTATTATTGATCTCATTTTGTTGTGTTGAATTAAGCAAATTGAAATCTGCTTCAGAAATCAAATTTTGTTTAAAAGCTTCTACTAATTGCAATTGGTAAGTGCTTATATCTATTGGAACAGGATTGTATTTTAAAATAACTTCTTCAAGTTTATAATCACTTATTTTAAAATTAACTACAGGATAGTCTTCATTTTTATGAAAAATTTGTTTGTCAAACGAATTGTAAGCCAATAAATAAGGGCTGGCAAATTTGATATCTTCAAGCCTTAAATTTTCTGAACTTTCATAAAAAGGCATAGGGTTAAAAATTAAATTATTTGGTATTTCTTCTAAAGTGAAACTAGCTAAATTTGTGTTTGAATTTTCAAGTAATTCAAATGTTATCCCTGTAGCAAAATTTGTTATATTTGGCTGTTTTATAGCGTAATTAGCAAATAAATTTTGTGAATTATCTCAATCATTTTGCAAAGAACGCCAATAGTCTGAATAAGCTATAAAATCACCTGATCTTTCGCTATTATTATGTACATAAAAAGCTTGCTTTAAAGAAAAAGAAATACTTTTAGCTTTTGATAAATTATTGAAAAAACTTTGTGAATTAATATTTCTTTCATTCTCCGAATAAATTTGTTTAATGCCCGTTCTATCATTTGCTGATAAAACAAAATTATCAACTTCATCACTGTCATAAACATAAACTGAGTTATCTTTTAAAGTTAATGTTATTCTGCTTGCTAGACCAAAAGATAAATGTTTTGTGCTTACTTTAAAAAATGTTTTATTTAATGAATCATATTTTGCTTTCCCATTAAATTCTCAACGAATCAATGGCGAGTGCAATAAAGCTTCATAATCAGTTTCTACTCTTTTAACTTTATTAATTAAATAATTATTGGTAATTGGATTGGCACTATTAAATTCTTTAATATATGTTTTGCTTGAACTTGCTTCTCTAATATTACATGCTGTTGCAATTAATGGCAAGGTTGTTAAAGAAGAAATTAATGATAATTTAAAGATCTTGTTCATTTAAGCTCTCCTTTTTTCCTCTTTTGGATTATAAGCAACATAAAGATTAATACCAAATAGTTTTGTTAATAAAACAAAACCAGAAATTAAAACAATTGCAAATACAACATAACTAACATTGGAATAATCAATAATTATTTGTTTGAAAATATTGCCTATGTTTAAAGTATTTTCAAGTCCTTTAACATTAAAGAATGCTAACGAACTTAAAACCAAAATGTTTAATGAAATATTTTCAGTTATCAAGCTAATAGCCAACATTAAAACTTGTGGCAAAATATACTTACAAATAATTCTAAAATTACCCAAACCAACTGTTTTATAGCTTAATATGTATTCTTGATTGCAAATTGAGATTGTTTTATTATAAGCTAAATAAAAGAAATTAATAAAGCCGAATAAAGTTAAAAATAAAACTGCTTTTAAGTTGGTGTAAGCTGTGGCTTGAAAAATCAAAATTATAATGATCAAAAAAGGAATTATTGTAAAAGTATTAAACAAAAAATAACTAATTTGAATTGCTTTTTTCTTAGAAAAATAACCAAAAATTGTGCCTAAAAGCACTCCTAATAACATTTGCAAAATTGATATGCTAATAGTAAATCAAATTGTTCAACCAAGTGAATGAATTAAATTGCTAAATCTGCTAAATCCATTAGCATTTGTGCCAAAAAATAAAATAAATTTTTTATGATAAATTGTTTCCAACAATAAATAAGCGTCATACACAACATTAACTTTATCAACCGCTTGTGTTTCGCTAATTATAATTCTTGGATCAATAGCATTTTGTTGCTTAATTAGTTCATAAATAGGACTATCAAAAGTAAACTTTTGAAACACTAACGGACTTGAATAATTAGGCAACCCGTTAAATAAAATATTATTTTCAATTTTTGTATAAGGTTGATAAGGATAAAAAATTATTGATAAATAAATAAATAGTAAGAAAGCAATTATTAATCCGACAATTAATCAATTGATTTTTAAAGCAAAAAATCTCTTTCAATATCTGACAAAAGTACTTTGTTTGTTTGTTAAAGAAAAAGGCTGAATTTTGCTTTTGGCAAAGCTAAATAAATTAAATTTATTCATTAGTTAGCCCCTTTCTTTTCAACATCGATTTTAAGTTTAAAATTAAATGACTTTTAGCGCTTTGACCTATAAATAAGTTATTTAAGGCAATATAAGTTGTTTCGCTAATCAAATTTAAAGTTAGAAAAATTAACAAATTAATAGTTATAAAACACATTAAAACATTAATTTCTTTCATTTGGAACATACTAATAATTAATAATGATTGACCTGGTATTTGAAATACTCTTTCTAAAATAAAACTTATGCTTAATGTGATTGCTAAAATTGTTATGCTTTGTGACACTAAATTAGCAATTATTTTTTTAAAGACTGTTTTGTTAAAAATATCATAATTTGACATACCAATTGCTTTCATTTGCACAACATAATTTTCTGATAACGTCTGTAAAATAGTGTTTTTGGTTACCGTTGAAATATAACTAATTGGTAAAAGAGAAAGCAAGCAAACAGGTATTATTAATGACGCAATATTTCACCAAATGCCATATTCATCTGGTTTTAAATACATTATTGGAATGTCATTATTTTGCGCAATTACTATCATTATTGGAGCTAATATGAATGTTGGAATTGAAATGGCAGCAAAAACAAAAATTGATACAAATTTTTCAGAAATGCTATTGTGTTTATAGCCGATAAAAATGCCAATTGATATACCTAAAATTATTGAAAAGCAAATTGTTAATATTAGAAATAAAAGACTATGATAGAAATAACTTCAAAACAAATCAAAAGCACTATTAAATGTTAGTTTTAAAGATTTTGTATATAGCTCTCCAAAACCATTGAATACGTTTTTAAGAAAATTAAATAGTTCGCTAATTATTGGTTTGTTGCTGTTAGCAATTGAAGAATATAAAAAAACATAGGCACATATTATTACTAAGGCGAATGTACCTATTGAAAAAAATATTTTTTTAGAAAAATAATTAATAAAGCGCATGTTTTTGCCTTTCTACTAGGCAAATAAGAAAAATAACTAAATTAAGTCGTTATCTGCAAATGCCTTTTGTAATACTTCAATTGCTTGTTCTTCGTCTTCTCCGTTGGCTTTAACTGTAAATGAATCTTTGTTACGTAAATTTAAAGCGATTGCCATCATTAATGATTTCAAGTTGGCTGATTTACCTGTTTGATTTGAAACAATAGTAATATCGCTTTTGAATTGAGAAGCCAAAGCAACAATTTGACTAGCTGGACGAGCGTGAAGACCGATTGGATCAATAATTTTTGCTGTAAATGTTTTCATAAATTCTCCTACATTCTTAATTCTGTTATATTATACCAAATCACATTCAAATTACTTTTGGCATTCGACTAGTTCATTAAAAATCATTTTCAAGCTTAAAATAATGTTATTTTGTTAATCTCATAACAATTTAATATACAAATTAAGTATAATATAAACATTATGAATATGATAATTGTTAAAGAAAATCTATTAAAAGAATTAAAACAAGTTGCAAAAGAACTTGGTATTGAAAAAGAGCCGTTTTTAATTGAACCTAAATCTTATTCTGACTTAGCAACAAATGTTGCTATGGGTAATAAAGGAAAAAATCCACTTGAATTAGCCAACCAAATTGTTGAAAAGTTAAATGCTAAAAAAGAAGAACTTTACCTTAAAAAAATTGAAATTGCTGGGCCTGGATTTATCAATTTCTTTTTAAGCCAACAATCATTAGTTGAGGGTATTAATGAAGTGCTTAAAAAAGGCAATGATTATGGTAAAGGGAATAAAAAAGGCAAAATTAATATTGAATATGTTTCAGCCAACCCAACAGGTTATTTACATGTTGGTCATGCTAGAAATGCAGCTATTGGTTCAACAGTAGCTAACATTGTTGAATTTGCTGGCTTAGAAGTTGTTCGTGAATACTACATCAATGATGCCGGAAACCAAATTAATATGCTTGCCGAAAGTGTGTTTGCAAGATATCAACAAATTTTTGATCCAGAATATGAAATGCCTGAAGAAGCTTATAGAGGCGAAGATATTATTTGAGCTGCTAACGAATTTTATAAAACATATGGTGAACAATATAAAGGTGCTAAATTAGAAGGCGAAATTTTAGAAAAATGAAAACTTGAAAGCACAAAGCTATTTTTAGGTCAAATTAAAGCTGACTTAGATAGATTTGGCGCGCCAATTGATATTTGATTTAGCGAAAAATCACTTTATGATAATGATGCTGCTCAAATTAAAGCTGCTATTGCTAAATTACCAAACAAATATGAAAAAGATGGCGCTTTATGATTAGAAACAACTCGTTATGGCGATGATAAAGACCGTGTTATAGTTAAAAGTAATGGCGAATACACTTACTTTACACCCGATATTACTTACCACAACATTAAATTTGAAAGAACAGGCAAAGGTTCAATCATAATGGACGTTTGAGGCGGAGACCACTCAGGCTACATTAAAAGAATGCAAACTGCCATGATGGACTTAGGTCATAAGGGTGATGATTTAGTAATTCTTTGCATGCAACTTGTGAGATTAATGAAAAATGGTGAAGAATTCAAGATGTCAAAAAGAAAAGGTACATCATTCTGATTAAGAGAATTTATTGACTTAGTTGGAAAAGATAGTGCTAGATTCCTTTTATTAGATAGAACATATAACTCAAAACTTGATTTTGATATTAATATTGCTACTAGCAAATCAAATGATAACCCAGCTGTTTTAGTTCAATACGCAAATGCCCGTGCACATACCTTGTTAACTAAATCAAATTATGATATAAACTCAATTAAAGCAACTAAATTTGAATCAGAAAGAGACGAAAAGTTAATTTCTACAATTTTAGAATTCCCTGAAATTATTGAAAAATCTGCTGAAAAATACATGACTAATTTATTAACACAATATTTAATTAAATTAGCAAAAGAGTTTAATTCATGATACTCAAATGGTGACAGAATCATTGGCAATGAAAATGAAGAAAGTTTATTAGCAATTGTTAAGGCTGTAAACATAACTCTTGAAAACGGAATGAAATTAATTGACATTTCAATTCCACACAACATGTAGAAAAAAGCGGTGCAAAGACCGCTTTTTTTAGAAAGGTAACTTAAAAATGAAACGTAAATGAAAATTCTTGGCTTTAAATACTTTAGCTTTAGCAGCTCCTTTGATCTGGTTATCTGCTTCTTGCAATGAAACTGGAGATAATGCTAAAAAGCCTATAAAAGAGCCAAATCCACAACCAATTCCGCCTGTTGATGAAAGTCCTAAACCAATTGATGAAGATAAAAATGTTTTAACAGCAGAATATTTAATTCAAAATTATGGCGAAAAAATCAATGATTTTGAAAGATGAGCGAATGAACTAAAAACTGACGCTACAACTTCGTTTTATTACATGATGATGTTTGAAGCTAAAACTAATGAATTAAAAAATGAATTGAATAGTGAAAAAGAATCTTTAAATAATATTAGTGATATTGCTGTTATTAAAGAAAAAAATCAAGAAGCTGAAACTAAAATTCAAAAATTATATTCTGAATGAGATGACTTTTTCGCTAGACAATTTCCACCAACATATTCATTTGAAACTGAGTTAAACAAAGCTCAAGTTATTGCTCATATTAAAGATGTTTTGGACATTGGAAAAAGAGCTTTTATTGACAATCCAGAACTAAAAATGTATTCCAAAAACGTTGTTTATGACCGTAAAGCTAAATTAATAAAAGAATCAACTTATTATGAAGCAATGATGGATTTTCTTCAAAATGATTACAAAAATTATTTTGAATTATCTCTAGTAGCAAATGGCGAAGTAATGTTTAATACAAAAGAAATTGATGGCATAAAATATGTTACTAATTTTAAATTTAACATGATTAATTTTGTAGCAGAAAACTTAGAAACAACTATTAATAATTATGTAAATCGCGCTACGAGTTTAATTAATGATGAAATGAGTGTGATTGAAAAAGCCTATATTTTAGGTAAATTCGTCATGCAAGAATTAGTTTATAAATCAGCAACTAATTCTAATGAAACGTCTTTAAAGACTGCTTATGAAAAATGATTAGGTGTTTGCAAAGAATATGTTGAACAATTTGCAATGCTACTTTCTAAAGCAAGACTTAGATACAAAATTCTTACTGGTGAACAACATACCTGATTATCAATTCAAAATGATGATGGAAAATGATTCTTTGTTGATCCAACACATTCAGATGACGGGCAACCTGAAAAATATCATCCAGTTGGAGAATCATCAATTCTTTCCTTAGACTATGAAATGCGCCTTTATATAAGAAAGCAACATTTTATAGAAACAACTGGTAGATTGTTTAATTTAGAGCCAAATGACGACTCATTAACTAATTGATTAAGCGATTCTGAATATAAAAATAATTTTGTTTATTACATTAATTCTTTAAAAGAAAAATTTGACAAAATGTCATCTCTTTCATTTAATGACCAAAAAGTCTATTTCATAGGTAAAAAAGGCGAAACAGTAAAAAGTTATTATTACAATGTTAATGATTATACAAACATTCAAGAGCACAATGAATTAAATAATCTTCTTGAACAAAACCATATCAAATTATTACCTAGCGGAATTTATATTAACAATTCTTGAATAGTTTTAGCCATTCAAAATAACAAAACTACAATTTTAAAAATTAAGGGAAATAATATACAAGACTTATTAAGCGGGCAAAATGTTACTGTAAATGAAAACTCTGTTTTTTACATTAACTATGATGCTAAAAATTCTCAATATCAACTTTATGTTGATCCTACTGAAACAAGTCATCCTTACTTCATTATTGAATTATAAGACAAAAAAACACGGTCAAAATAACCGTGTTTTTTGCTTAATGTAAATTATTTTCTTAAGTTAAGTTCTGCTAAAGCTCTTTGGTATGTGTCGAAATCTGTATTTTTTAAGTGTTGTAATAAAAGACGACGTTTAGTAATTTTTGCTAAGAAACCTCTTCTTGAGTGGTTGTCTTTAGGGTTGTTTTGGAAGTGTGGTTTTAAATCTTCAATTTCAGCTGTTAAAATTGCGATTTGTACAAATGTGTTTCCTGTGTCTTTAGCATTTTTTCCGTATTTTGCTACTAATTGAGCTTTTTGTGTTTTAGTAATCATATTTTTACTCCTTGTAAAATAAATATGTTTTATCCTAGCCTTAATTATTAATTAAAACCAAGAATAAAATTGCATTTCTGGATGCGTTATTATAATAGCATAATTATTTTAGTTTTTGCTAATTTTAACAAAATAGTTTTTGCCTATAAATAAGTCTTTTTCATTAATTTTTGGTGTTTCATTATTTAAAAATGGACGAACTAATTGCAATAATTGTATTTCTACTTTTTGATATTCACCTTGATTCAAAATATAATCAATAAATTCTAAAGTAATTGATTTATCAACAATTGAAGCAGCAGCATAATAAACATAATCATTGACAATTACATTGCAAATATAAATACCATTGGTTAAACTTTCAATTTTTTCAGCGTCAGCTATTTCAAATTTAACACTTTCAGTTGAATATGATAATTCGCCCAAAAAACCATAATTAAAGGTATTTAAGTTGTTAACTAATTCTATTTCGCCAGCAATCAAACACTCTTTTAAAAAACTTGTTGATAATTTATTACCATTTGCTAGTTTCAATGGCTCAACTATCAAAACGTTAGTTCCATAATTAGTCAATAATCATTTAACATCGCCTGATGCTTTAGCGCCGAATTTAAAGTCTGTTCCCGCTATAAAAGTATAATCAGTTTGATTTTTAACTAAATTCTCAATAAATTCAGCTGGTGATCAATTCCTAATTTCTCTATAAAATAGCCGAATACAATTTTTGAAACCTAGGTTGGCAAATTGTTGAATTCTATATTCATTGTTAGTAAAAATTTTGCCATGGTTTTTAGGTAAATATTCAACATCTTCAAAATAAACTAGAACTATTTCTCTTGATGGCTCATTTTCTTTTAATGCTTTAGCAGTTTGCAATAATTCATTATGACCTTTATGAAAAGATTCAAAACTGCCTAATATATAGATTGGTTTATTAAATGTTGGTTGATTATTAATTTTGTAAATAGTCATTTTAGTCCTTAAAAGTTAATAAAAATATGCAAAGTTTCCTTTACATATTTTACATATATTAAGCTATAAAATCATTAATTCCAGGGAAAATTTGTTCTTCTGGACCTGGCATAACTCAATATTTTTTATCTTGACGTTTTTTAATGCCTAATTGTCTGATGGTTTCTAATTTAACTCAAATTCAAGCACATATGAAAATTGAACTATAAGCACCAATTGCTAAACCAAAAATCATTACTAAGTTAAATGCTAAATTAGTTGCATCTTTAAACATTAATAAGACTAAAACAGCTAAAATTGTTGTTAGTGAAGTGTATATACTACGTTTGATTGTGTCAGCAATCGAACTGTTTGCTATTTGTTTGATTTGTTGATAAGTTAAAAATTCGTGGTAGTAATTTGAATTAATTTTTTCTCTAATTCTGTCAAAGACAACAATAGTGTCATTGATTGAAAAGGCAATAATTGATAATATAGCAGCCACAATGATTGGTGACAATTGTAATCTAGTTACAATAATGAAACCAATAGTTAAGATAACATCATGAAGCAAGCCGATAATAGCAGCAAATGAGAATGTTCATTTTAGTCTAATTAAGGTATAAACAATAATACCAACGAATGAAATTGACACGGCTAATAAAGCGTTTTTAACTAGATTTTGGGCTTCAATTGAAGAAATACCATAATTTCAAACTTGAACCGAAGCAATATTTTCATTAATAATATTTTTAATATTGTCCATGCTATTATTTAAATCTTGTGGTGTTTCAATAACAACTTTAAAAATTGTTCGATCTGAATTAACAGGTAAGATTTTTACAAATTCTGATACATTATTAATTCCCAATTCAGCTTGTTTACTAATTAAAAAGGCTTTAATTTGCTCTGCTTGAACAATGTCAATAATATTGTTGTTTTTGCCTTCAATTGATATATTAATACCACCTTGGAATTCTAATGAACGATTAAAACCTGCTCAAAATTCTTTTTGCACTCCGGCAATTGAAGAAAAGACTATTAAAGCAATAACAACAAAAATCAATGAACCTAAGGCAAATCATTTAGAATTTTTAACATAATCAAATTTACGATAGAAAATTTGAGCATTTAAATTATTAATTTTTCTATATCTAATACCCAATAGTCATAAACGTTTGTCAAAATAACCTGTACCCACAATTAATGAACTAATTGATTTAGTAAAGACAAGCATAACTAATAAGGTAAAAATAACTGAGAAGACTAATGAAAGACTAAATCCTTTAACAGCACTTGTTCCAAAGTAGAACAAGATAAATGAAACAATCAAAGTTGTTAAGTTAGCATCGATAATCGAAGACATTGACATCCGGTTGGAATTCTTAATTGCTTTTTTGATTTTCTCGCCCGCATAAACTTCTGATTTCAGACGCTCAAAAGTAATAATATTAGCATCAACACTTATACCAATACCAATAATTAAAGCCGCAATAGTTACTGGTGAATATTCTCCACGCAACACTGTGAACATTAATAAAGTTAAGAACATATAAAGAGCAATTGATATTGTGCTTAATGCACCTAAAAGTCCATAATTAACAATCATAAAGACTGATATTAATGAAAATACTACAACTCCGGCTAATAAAGCTTTGTCAAATGAACCAGAAACTGAGCTAGCATCAACATAGTTAGAAGATAAGAAAGTTAAATCATACTTGGCTGTACCAAAATTAATCGATTCAGTTAATTTTTTGGCTTCTTCTTCAGTAAATCTACCGCTAATAGTAAATGAAGAACCAGTTAAAGCTTGTGAAACACCAGCATTACTTACTAAAAAGTTTTTTGCATCAAATTGATAAACCTTTAAAGTGTTTGCTTGCTTATTAGTTGTGTCATAAGGAGTTTCATCAACATAAACAAAGTTATATGGATTCTTGCCTGCTTTTTCTCATTTGTCAGGATACATTGTTTCAGCCATATCAACAAGTTTGTCTAAATCCAATCACATTAAAATAGTTCTTGTTGTTGATGAAACATAATCTGTAGCTTCTGTTCATTGAACTTCTGCTGCTTTATCAACTAAGTCAACTTTAATAGCGTATGAAGCAGAACCATTTTGTTGGTAATCTAAACTTGCTCCGTTAGGCTTAAGAGGCGGAATATATCTTGTAATATTTTTATAATCAATAGCATCATGATTTGAGTTAAATTGATTATCCACAAACAATGGCACCATATTGATATCAGTTAAAATCAAATTTGGTTTATCAGTAATGGTTTTTTCAAAACGTTTTCTTTCATCATCAGTTAATGAACCATTTCTAGTAATTAAAATTTTACCTTCGCCCTGAGTTTCAACTTTAGTTCCATTAAATGAAACCCCACCAGTTAATCTTTTGTCAATTGAATCGGCAACATTTTTAGTAAACTCATCAGTTTCATCACCGGTTTGGTTTTTAACTTGTACTAAAAACTCAACCCCGCCGCCATATTCAACAGATTTATTCACATTTTTTGAAACATAAAATAAACTTCCGAACACAATTGCGCAAATTGATGAAATCAATGTCACAAAAATTATTAGAAGTCTTTTTCAATTTGTTAATGAAAATGCATTTATAAAAAATTTTTTAATAGCTCTTCACATAAGTTTCTTTATTATATATTAATATTAAATTTTTAATAGGATTGTTTAAGTCATAATGGCTCTAACGTTGATTAATTTGATGTTTTCCACATAAATTACATATGTAAAAAATGTGAAAAAATTGGCATAGAAAAAATCTAAAATAAAAACATGAAAATTAACGAAATTGAAAAAGTCCTAAGAATACATTTGTTAGGTCATTTAAGTGTTTTTTACAAAAAAGCGTTTGCAGTAAAAGAGCAGAATTCTAATCATCAACCTCCACACACTCTTTTTTATAATGACAAATATAGGCTTTTAGATTTTTTATCATTAACTCAAACAATGGTGTGTGGATAATTTCTAGAAGAAATAATAATTGCTTGTAAGCGTGAAAATGGCTATAAAAAAGGCAAAAATAAAAATTCAATTTGTGAATTTGGTGTTTTTTATAGCAATGAATGTTGTAATTTATTGAACTTCAATCGCAATGGGCGAGAATTAAATAATCTTTCAAACTAGTAAATGATAAGTGAAAAGCTAAAAAAACTATTATTAATAAAAATATAAATATAGTGAGCTAGCAAACTAATGGCTTTGTTTAATAATTGTGTTAGAAAAAAACTCAATTAACCTAGGCTTTTTCTGTATTTTTCTCTTATTTTGTCTAATGTTTCATCATTTACATAAAGCGATGTTCTGGCATTGGTTGGTTTTTTGTAAATTTTAGAAACCTTGAGTTTCCAAGTTGGAAACTCAGGAATGTTTAATACTTTTTTGCATGATTTACTAAACCCGTTAAACAATTAAAAAAACCAACAATTACTGTTGGCTTTTAAGTTTTGTAAGCAGAGGCTTATTAAGCTTCTTGTTTTGCTTTTTGAGCGTTCACAAAACCATCTAAACGTGATGATTTTCTAGCACCTTTGTTTGCGTGGAAAGTACCTTTTTGAACGGCTGTAGCAATCATTGAGTGTGCTTTAGCAACTAATTCAGCAGCGTTTGCTTCATTAGCTAAAACTGCTTCTCTAGCAGCTCTAATAGCTTTACGAACACGAGTTTTCATAGCATTGTTACGAAGTCTGAATTCTTCCATTTTAGCAATGCTTCTAACTTTTGATTTAATATTTGCCATTTTTGCCTCCTTTTTCTTATTTTGTTAGTTTGTTCTAACGTGAAAAATCTTTATTATTATAATGTAAAAATATAAATGTATATAACTTTTTTGCTTTTTTAATGTTATACTATAAGCAACAAGTCGAATATTAATATACGAGTTGCAGCCATGCAACTCTTTGTTGTTTTATAAGGAGCTAAATGAATTGAGAACAAATTTTAAAAGAACAATTTGGCAATATTATTCTTAAAGCCAAAATTGACAATTTCGCAGGAGTAAAAAGTCTAGATGTATATTTGGACACTGCTGAAGAAAAAGTAGTTAATGAATATAGCCAAAAAATCAATGATTTTATTGATGAAAAATTTGGTCAAAATCTTAATTTTGATGCATTAACTATTGGTACTCGGGGTGAGCAAATGGACTATGAAATAGCCGAATTAGATAAATTAATCAATGAAACTTTAGAAATTAATTTACTTAAAAATGTCGAAAAAAATGACAAACTAATTGTCAAATTATTAGAGAACCAAGAAGACAAAATTTTAGTCCAATGAAACAACAAGGGACAAATTAGAAAAATAGAAATAGCAAAAAACAATATCAAAGCAATTAAAAAACACATTAAATTTTAGGAGTTAAGATGTCAAAAACTAAAAATGCTGAAATAAATAAAAGTTTAGATCAAGAAAAAAACTATTTCAAAACTATTGCTGAATATGCTTCTGCTTACAATTGCCCAATTGAAAGCGTTGTTGAAGTTTTTCAAAACAGTATAACTAATGTTATTAGAAAAAACATTGATCCAGAAGCTAACATTGTTATTGAATTAGACAAAAGAAGTAAAATTGCCAAAATGTATAACACCGAAATGATGGTTGTTGAAGATGAAGACAACGAAGCTGATGAGGTTAACTCAGGTATTGTTAGACTTTATAACATCGGTGTTAGTGAAGCACAACTTTATCAAACAGGCGCAAAAGAAGGTGACATTATTAAAGCACCTATTGATTTAAGTGTTTTAATGAATGCTGACATTCAATATAAAAATTATTTAAGAACCATTTTTTCAACCATTGTGCAAGGAATGAAAATCTTACAAAAAAGAATGGTTTATGAAAAATATTCACAATTAATTGGGCAAAATGTTTTAGTTGAATTTATTTCAAAAAATAAAAACAATTCTTGAAATGTAAAAATTATTGATGAAAATAATCAAAATGGTATTACTGGTTACTTGCCAAAAAATTCAATAAGCAATAAGAGAAAAATCAATTTAGGTGAAAGACATTCTGTGGTTATTGAATCAGTTCAAGAAGAATCAAGTTTAAGCCAAATTATTGTTTCACTTGATAATCCAGCTGCATTGAAAAATGAATTAATTCAATCAATTCCTGAAATTAATGATGGCTTAATTGAGATTGTTGAAATTCAAAGACAAGCAGGCGAACGTTCAAAAGTGGCTGTGAAAAAGACTGATCCAAATAGTGACTTTGATTTACATGGAGCAGTTATTGGTATGAGAGGCTCAAGAATTGGTGCTATAAGCCGTAAGTTAGATAATGAAAGAATTGATGTTATTGAATATAGTGATGATTTAAAAACTTATATTGCCAACGCAATGTCACCAGCAAAAGTTGTAGATGTTGTGGCTAAAGACAAAGGTGAAAATAAGAATCAATTCTTTGTTATTGTGCCTAATGACGGAATCACTCCTGCTATTGGCGCTAAAGGTATTAATTCAACCTTGGCTTCTCAATTAACTAAAGCAGTTTTAGAAATTATTGATGTTAAACAAGCTGATGAATTAGGCCTAGAATATAACAAAAATAATTTATTCAATGAAGTTAAAGAAACAATCAAAATCAAACCAATTAACAGAATTGAAAGAAAACCAAGAATTAATAGAATTTCTAATGCACCAATTAGCATGGACACATTTGACAGTGATGTTGCTGCTTTCGAATTAGAAGAACAAGAGTCAAATGATAAATTCTATGACTTAAACTTCGAAGAATTATTTGAACAACATGCCAGAGAAAATGCTGAACAAGAAATTCCTGAAGAAGTCAAAGAGGAAATTGTTGATGTTAAAAATGAGTTAGAAGACTATAAAAAAGCTAAAAAAGTAATTCAAGACTTTAAAGTTGATACTGATTTAGCAAACTTTGGTTTAGATGTCTCGATTGATCTTGATGAATTTAATGACGAGGACTGGGATTAATTTGGTAACTCGTAAATGTATCATTACAGGAGCAATTGTTCCTGTTGAACAATTAGTAAGATTTGATTATGACAAACAAAATCAAAGAATTATTCTCGATGTAAATAAAGAACTTAAAGGTCGAGGAGCATATTTTATTCCTACTAGGGAAAATTGAAACTTAATTATGCGCAACAAAGGCTTAAATAGAGCTTTTAGAACCAATGTTTCAAAAGAGACATATCTCGAAATAAATAATAAACTGGAGGAGTTGAAATGGCTAAAGTAAAAAGATTAAGTAATAATGAACAAATTAGAGCAGTTTTATCAGACGTTAAAACTGAAATTAAAGATGGTGTATTTATTTTCACAAATAAAATGCCTCTTAATGAATTTGCTAAAAAAATTGGTGTAAATGCTAATGATTTAATTAAAAAATTCTTTCTTAAAGGTCAATTATTCACCATTAATCACATTTTAGATGAGGAACAAATAGCCGAATTATGTATGGATTATGGTTTAGATTTCAAAAAAGAAGTTAATGTTGACGCGGGAAACTTTTTAAATGAAATTGTCTTTAATGATGATGAAAAATTATTAAGTAAAAGACCACCTGTTGTAACTGTTATGGGGCATGTTGACCATGGAAAAACTACTTTAATTGACTATATTAGGGAAACTAAAGTAGCTTTAAGCGAAAGTTCAGGAATTACACAACACACTGGAGCATATCAAGCTGAACATAAAGGAGCTAAAATTACCTTTATTGACACTCCTGGACATGAAGCATTTAGTGAAATGCGTTCTAGAGGTGCTAAAATAACTGATGTTATTATCTTAGTTGTGGCTGCTGATGATGGTGTTATGCCTCAAACAAAAGAAGCAATTAAACACGCTCAAAGTTCAAATGTGCCTGTTGTTGTATTTGTCAACAAGATGGATAAACCCAACAAAAATGTTGAAAAAATTATGCGTGAATTGTCTGAAAATGACTTAATTTTAGAAGAATATGGCGGAGACGTTCCTGTTGTTAAGGGCTCAGCAAAAACCGGTGAAGGTATTGATCAATTATTAGAGCAAATTTTATTGATGACTGACATCATGGAATTAAAAGCCAACTTTAATAGAGAACCATTTGGAACTGTTATTGAAAGTAAAATTGATAAAGGTCTTGGAACTTCAGCAACCTTAATTATTGAAAACGGAAGAATTGAAAAAGGCGACTTTATTGTTGCTGGCTCATCTTATGGAAGAGTCAAAATGTTAATTGATCCTTCAACAATGAAACCAATTAGTGAAGCAACTCCGGGAATGCCTGTTATTATTAGTGGTTTAAATAATCCTCCATTAGCTGGCGAAAGATTCATTTGCATTAGTGATGAAAAGTTAGCCAAAAAATTAGCTCAAGAAAAAGCTGCTATTGATAAAAGCCAAACATTATTCAATAAAACAATGAATCTTGTGGCAAATGATAATGGTAAAAAAGTAATTAACATTATCATTAGATCTGATGTTCAAGGAACAGCAGAAGCTTTAGAATCTCAACTTAAAGATATGCAAAATGATGATGCAATGGTTAAAATAATTAGTGCACAAGCAGGTCAAGTTTCAAACAATGATTTATTATTAGCTCATACCTCAAATGCCTTAATTATAGTGTTTAACAACAAACCATCATCAACCATTAAACAAAGCGCAAAACAACAAGGTGTTAAATTAAGTTATCACACAGTTATTTATGATGCTATTGATGTAGTAGAAAAATTATTAGATGCTGAAAGAACAGTTATTTATGAAGAAAAGAAAATTGGACAAGCGCGTGTTGTCAAATTATTCCGTTATTCAAAACTTGGTGTAATCGCAGGAAGTATTATGGATGAAGGCCTTGTTAAATTAGGTTGCAAGGTTAAAGTTGTTCGTAATAGAAAAATTGTTCATGAAGGCATTATTGAAACTCTTCAAAGAGAAAAGAACGAAGTTAAAGAAGTTAATAACGGTAAAGACTTCGGTACACATATTAGAAAATATGATGACATCAAAGTTGATGACATTTTAGAATTTTATGAAGATGTGGCTGTACCATTTAAGTCTTAAAAATAGGTGAAAACAATGGAATTAAACAAATATATTAGAGATATAGTTGATTTCCCAAAAAAAGGAATTGTATTTAAAGATATTTCTCCTTTATTAGCAAATGGTCAAGCTTTAAATTACACAATTATTCAAATGGCCGATTTAGCTAAAGATTGTGACATTATTGTTGGTCCAGACGCAAGAGGTTTCTTATTTGGAACGCCAACAGCAGCATTTTTATCAAAACCATTTGTTATGGTTAGAAAACCAGGTAAATTACCTGGCAAGGTTCAAGCACTTTCTTATGATCTTGAATATGGTCAAAATGTTTTAGAAATTCAAGACGGCTTCATTCAAAAAGGACAAACAGTCGCTATTGTTGATGATGTTTTGGCAACAGGTGGCACAACTAAAGCAATAATTAAATTGCTTCGTGATCAAGGTGCTGTTGTTAAAAAAGTAATTTTATTACTTGAACTTGAAAAATTAAATGGCAGACAATTATTGATTAATGAAGGCGTTGAAGTTCATTCGTTGCTTAAATATTAAGAGCATAAAAATTACCAAAAATTCTATAAACAAGTTAAATTAGATACTTTGAAAAATTCAAAAATAACAAAACAAAAACGAGACAAAAATAAGAAAAGTAATTCTGTAGTAACAAAAAATATTGTTTTGTTGGCAGTTTACTTTTCTTTTTTTCTGGCTTCCGGTTTTACTATATACATTGGTTATATTCCAATAGCGGGTACAACTATAACTTATTTACCGATTTTTGTAGTGATTGCCACTTGTCATTTGGGTTTTAAAGGGGCTTTAGTAAGCGGGTTGGGCTTCGGTGTCAGTTCGTTAATTGCCGCTTTTCTTTTTGGTTCAATAAAATATCAATACCCTGACATTTCAATTTTACCGCGTGTGCTCATGGCTTTATTAGTTTATGCTTTTTATAAAATTTTCAACTTCAACAATAAACCTAAAATGTGAAAATTTTTAATTCTCACTTTGATAGCCGTTGAATTCAATGTTATATTTGTTTTGTCATTTCAACATTTACACAACGCTTTTTGACCTTTAAAAGGTGTTTGGGGCATACCTGAATGAATTGTAACACACGTTCTTAATTTAGTTTTAGAACCGTCCATGTCAATTGTCATTGCATTAGCCACTTATAAATTAGTCTTGCATTTAAAGAAAAAAACTAAACAATGAATTTCAATTAGCTTTTAAATTCATTTACCAAAAAGTCTATAAAACAGGCTTTTTGGTTTTTTATAGTTCTTTTGAGAAGCGATTCCTGGGTTTCCAAGTTTAAGTTTATATAGTTTTTTCTTTTATTTTTTAATAATGTGAAACGTTGAGCTTGGAAGTTTGTTTATAAAATATTTAATAATAAAAATTAATAATTAATTTATTAACAATGACGAAATATATATTGAAATAAATTTTAAATTTTTATTATAAAAATGTGCAATCTTCGTTAAAAAAGATTGCACATAATCGTTTATTCAATTCCCTTAGTAGTATTTTAGAAAGTGAAAAATAACAATAGTATTTGCGATTGATAAACTAACAAAAGAAACACCCATACCTATTAAAAATAAAATTTCCATAATAATAAGTGATCCCATTTCAGTATCTGGCGACCTCAATATTTCGCTGATACGTGGAAGCGAACTAATGAAAATTGTTCCTACATAGTATACTGTGTTTTTTATTGCGTCTTTTTCTTCTTCCGATGCTGACTCTGCTTGTTCCAATAAAAAAGATACAAAAGATTTGTAAACAATATAGTCAAAAATTAAAGCTAAAACAAAAAATAATAGTGGAATTAAAAGTGTTAGTAATGATAAAATTTTAATTTTTTTCATTTTTCCTCCGATTTATCCAATTACTGAACCCGTGATTATTGCAGGGAATCCAAAGAAAATAAAGAAAACTATTAATCTTGATTTTCTTTGGCCCTCACATAAATATCGTTCCGTTTAAATGATTTTTTTATTAGAAACCAATATCTATATCTGTTTCAACCGGTACAAAAACATCGCCAATCCACATTTCATGTCCCAGTTAAACTTCATTTTAAACCACAAAAAAAAAAAAAAAAAGACGCCCGCTAAAGCAATAAAAAATGTGGAAAAAATTTTTTTTTTTCCATAATGACAAAATGTGTTATTAAAAAAGTAAGTCAAGCAGCCTGTTTTAACCGGGGCGCGAAAAGTAAACTTTTGTCCAATTTTCGTGTTCCAGTTTATTTGTTTTGTGTTTTTTTACAGAAAAAAATCAAACTTATGAAAAACTTGCTTTATTTTTAACAATTGCTTGTAAATTCTTTACAATAAACATAACAAATAAAAAAAGATAAAGAGAGAACACATGAGAAAAAATGTAGAAAATGGAACAATTGAAATTATTACAGGTCCAATGTTTGCCGGAAAAAGTGATGAGCTAATTAAACGTTTAACTTTATATAAAATTGCAAAATTTGAACCTATTATTTTTAAGCCTGCTTTAGATAATCGTTTTTCGGATTCGAAAATTGTTAGTCGAACAGGTTCGTCATTTCCGGCTATTTCAGTTAACGATTCAAAAGAAATCTTGAATTATATAAATGAAAAAACTGAAGTTATAGCTTTTGACGAAATCCAATTTTTTGACGAAAAAATTATTGATATTATTGAAAAATTAGCAAGCAAAGGTATGAAAATAATTGCGTCTGGTTTAGACATGGACTTTAAGGGCAATCCTTTCCTTATTGTTGCCAAATTGATGGCAATTGCTGATAAAGTTGATAAATTAAAAGCAGTATGTATGGTTTGTTATTCGCCCGCTGGAATGTCATTTAGAAAAATTGAGTCTAAAGAAAGAACTGTAATAGGCGATGATATTTATGAAGCTAGATGCCGCGCATGTCACAAAAAATAAATAAAAAACAGAGCTTTGAGCTCTGTCAATAATTAACCAAAAGCGCTGTTTTATAGTGCTTTTTTTAAAATTTGATTTTTCAAAATAATCAAGATTTTTTGGAAATTGTATATGTTGAAAAATAAGTTTTATAATATGCTTCATTAACAATAACACCCAAAGTTAAACAATAACTGAAAGTGAAAACAAATAAAGCGATATACATGAAAGTTCCAAACAAACCATATTTTGAATAATTAATTAAAGAAGTTAAATAACCAAATGTTGATGTAAAAATAACCATTGGAATTGTAACTACTAACACCCCAGAAAAAATTGTGTTAAAAGGGATTTTGAAACTTGGGGTTAATTTAAATAACAAGCCAATACCAAGGAAAATGAAGAAAAATAAATAAATTGTGAAAGAAACATAGAAAAATATTTTTTTAGCTTCTTCAGTGTTTAAATTAATTTCAAACAGCTTGTAAAACCATAAATAAATGGTGATACCCAAAAATAAATAAACTGTAATGGCAATAACAATAACTAAACCTTTAAGGCGGTTAATGAATCAATTGCCTAAATATTCATGATTGTAAATGTAATTTTGACTGTAAACAAGTTGCGCAAATCCGCTAGAACTCAATCACAAAGTAGATAACGATAGCAAAATTATAGCAACATACTGCAAAGCTTTATTTTCGCCAAAAATATCAGGCATCGCTAAAACAGTGTTAATACCAGGGATAATTCTAGCCAAAATTATTTCAATAAAAGCAGTATTATAATCACTTATAAATGACAATAAGACCAATATCATAGTAATAATCGGCACAAATGAGACCTAGAAATAAAATGACAATGAAATTGGAATAAAGACAATTTCCTTGCTAACAAATTTCTCATATGCCCGATTAATCAATTCGCTTGTTTTAGTTTTATTTTTTCAATTTATTCTCGGTGTGGTAATTTTTAAAATTAATTTAACGAAAAATTTAATTATTTTTCCAAAAAATGAAGAATCATTCCTTACTATTGGTGTTATGTTTTTTGAAAATCAAGATTTTCTCAGCTTATTTTTATAAGCTTTACGAATTTTATTGGTATTAAATCCAGTATAAATTGTGGATTTATTTTTTTTATTAAACATTTTTAATATTTTTCAATTTCTTCAATTCTTGCTTGGTGTCTGCCACCTTCATAATCTGTTTTAAGATATTCATCTACCATTTCTTTGGCTTCGGCAAAAGGTGTTACTCTACCACCAATAACTAAAACGTTAGCATCATTGTGTAATTTAGCCAATTTCGCATCATTAACAGTTGAAATTCTAGCCGCTCTAATTCCATGATGTCTATTTAATGCATATGAAATACCTAAACCAGTTCCACAAAAACCAAGACCAAATGTAACATCTTTGTGTTCATTTACATAGTCAGCTAATTTGTGTCCTTGAGCCGCGTATGAAACAGAAACACTATCATCTGCTGGTCCTAAATCAACTATTTCATAGCCTTTTTCAGCTAAATAATCTCTTAATTCATTTTTTAATATTGCACCGGCATGATCACTAGCCAATGCCACTTTCTTTTTGTCCATAAATTCTCCTTAATAAATAAATATGTAAAAATTATAGAAAAGTTTTTATTTTTCCTTTTATATAAATATTTTACTTTTATTAACTAAATGAGTATATGAAAATATCAAAACAAATGGATCAAAAAGATTGTGGATTGTGTGTTTTGCAATATTTTGTAAAACTTAGACAAAATACCAATGTTGATTTAGATTATTTAAAATTAAAAGCTTCTTATGGAAATGAAGGGATAAATATAAATTCGCTAAATTCGCTAGCCAATGAATTTGGCTTAAATATCGAAAGTTACAATTGCGCCTTTAGTGCTCTTGAAACTCTTAGTAAAGAAGATTTGCCAATTGTCTTGCTGGTTAATCAAGATAATTTGAAACACTTTGTCATTTTAGAAAAGATAGTGGGTAAAAAATACTATATTAAAGATTCTAAAACTGGTAAATTATGTATTTATAGTGATGAAGAATTAAAAAAGATTTTTTTAGAAATCGCCTTATTTATAGTTAAAAAAGCCCCTATAACAACTAAAGCTTCTCCATTAAAAAATCTAATTTATTTTAAAAAACATTCTGGATTGTTGTTTTTTATAGCGCTAATTAATTTAGCGCTGATTTTTGGAACATCGTTCTTTTCTAAAATTGTTTTTGATTATATATTACCAAACCAGTCCATTAGAAATCTAATATTATTATTTATTATTTTTATATGGCTGAATTTGCTTAAATCTATAAATTTAGTTATTAAAAATTTTGTAACTAAGAAAATAAGTAATTCAATTGAATACAACTTAAATAATTTATTTTTAACTAAATTAAATTCATTACCAATAGATAAAATCAACAAATTGAAAAAAGGAGAATATATAAAAAGAATGGCCTTTATAAAATTAATTGCTAACTATCAAGCAAATTTGGCACATTCAATAGTTTTTGATTCTCTTTCTTTGCTCGCATCGGGTTTATTAATGATTTACCTTAATTACATCTTGTTTGGGATATTATTTATTTTTGTTTTCATCATTAGTTTGATAGATTGGCTTATCAGAAAAATGATTGAAAAACATCATGATATTTTTGTTGATAAGAATACTACAACATTAATCTCAACAATTGATCTAATTGAATCTAATTTTGGTTCTTTTTCAATTAACTTTAAAAATTATTTATTTAATAAAGTTTTAATTAACTGAATAAATGAAAAAGATGTTGATTATCAAATGAATAAGCTAATGAATTTTAAAAGTTTCTTTTTTAGCTTTTTTATAGGTAATTTAGGCAATATTATAATCTTCACTTTTGCTTTATTTATTTTAAATAATAAAAATTCTTCAGGCGACATTATTATGTTTTTAATCGTTTCTAATTTTTTCGTTTCGCCTTTCAATAATTTATCTAGTTTAGCAACTGAGACGGTTTTATACAAAAAATATTTTGATAGTATAAATTTTGTTTTAAACATTGAAACACCTACCACAAGACAAAGTTTAATAAAAACAGATAAAATAAATTCAATACAATTGCAAAATATCGAATTTGCCTATGAAATAGGCAAAAACATACTAAAAATTGACAATTTGAATATTGCTAAAAACATACAAATTAAAGGTAAAAATGGTTGTGGGAAAAGTACGCTTTTAAATTTAATTTTTGGAAATTTAGGTACTTTTAAGGGAGAATTGAGTTTCAATGATGTTGATGCTAAAAATCTAGATTTTTATGATTTACAAGACAAAATTATTTTAATTAGCCCAACAAACTATTTTCCCAATATTGCTTTTTTAGAATACATTACAAATGGCAAAAGAGCAAATATATTAAACTTAAACGAAAATCTGAAAAATTCCGAATTAACTTCACTTATTAAATATTTTGATATTAACTTAAATTCAAACATTACTAATAATGGACAAACTTTATCGACAGGACAAAAACAATTTTTGTCACTGTTGCGTTTGTTTTCACAAAAATTTGATGTTATTTTGCTTGATGAAGCATTTGAAAATATCGACGCAAAAAGCGCGAATGAACTTAAAACATTAATTAAAAAATTTCAAAAAGAATCTTTGTTCATTGAAATTAGTCATTCAAAAAACTATATTTTTACTAACAATGAGGTGGGTTTTGAAGAAATTAATAAGCATTAATAAACTTTTTTATTTATTTTTAGCTTTAATAGCAGTGCTAACACTAATTATGATAATTTCTTTATTTTGCTATAAAATAGACCAAATTGAAAATATAGTTTTGAAAATTGATGAAAAAAAACAAATTAAGGTTTTAGGGCAAAATAATTTAATTTATAAATTAGACAACAATCAAATGATAAAAATTAATATTGATAATCATTATTTCAATTTAAAAATTAAAAATATTTTTATTAATAATTTAGGTGAAGTTGAATTACATTTTTATGAATTGCCTTCTAACTTTAAACTTATTCCTAATTCAACAATAATAGGAAAAATAATTACTGAGAAAATAACCATATTCGCCCATTTGTTTAATAGTTAAATAATATATTTTATAATAGTAATATGGTTGAATTAAATATAGAAATTAATGCAGGAAATTCATTCAAGTATGAAAATGAATTTAGGCAAATTTTAGAAAATCTCAGAAATTATTTTGAAATTGACAAAATAGTTTCTGTTGATGTTTCAATAGTAGATAATCAAACAATTCAATCTCTAAACAAGGAATATAGGGGAAAAGATTATCCAACCGACATTTTGTCTTTTGATTTTGGAGAACAAGACTTTTATAACGAAATGCCTTTTTTACCACTTGGCGAGCTAGTTATTAGTCACGAAAAAGTAGAAAGCCAAGCTAATGAATTTGGGCATTCTTTAAAAAGGGAATATTGTTATTTATTTGCTCATGGATTAATTCATTTAATGGGTTATGACCATGAAGAAGAAAACGAAAGAATTGAAATGAACAAAATGGTTGATGATATCTTTAATCCTCTAGGAATTACGAGGAAAAATGACTAAGATTGAAAAATTACAAGAATTATTAGCAAAGGCATATTGCCTTTGATCAAACTTTCACGTTTCAGCTATCGCAGTAGACGAAAATGGTAAAGAATACTATGGAGTAAATGTTGAAAACGCTGCTTTTCCATCAGGGCTTTGTGCCGAAAGATCAGCATTATTTGGTTCTGTTGCATATGGCGGACAAGTTGGCAAATTTAAGGAACTTTATATTATGGCTTCAACAGATCAAGTTACATCACCTTGTGCTGGTTGCCGTCAAGTAATTACTGAATTTATGCCAGATGACGCAATTGTTACTCTTTATAGCCAAAAAGGTGACAAATCTGTTAAATTTACAGTTGCTGAATTAGTACCAATGCCTATTAGAGCAGAACAAATTAAATAATGAAAATTTCTATGGTTACTATTATAGGAAGACCAAATGTAGGAAAGTCTTCCTTATTAAATGCAATTTTGAATTACAATGTTTCGATTGTTTCAAATGTAGCACAAACAACAAGAGATCAAATAACTGGAATTTACAATGACGATGAATACCAAATTGTATTCATTGACACTCCTGGGATTCATAAACCTGTTAATTTGTTAGGCGAACAATTAAATAAATTCGCATATGAAACAATTGATGAAATAGATTGCTTATTATTTTTAACTCCTATTAATGAGAAAATCGCCGGTGGCGATTTAGCAATTTTGGACAAAATTAAAAGTGTTAAACATAAAGTAGCAGTAATTACAAAACTTGATTTGGCAAAATCCCCTGTAGAAATACAAGAAAAAATAAAACAGTTGGAAGAGTTCAATTTTGAAAAAATTGTTTCAGTTTCAACTAAAAATCAAAAGTCAGTTGATGCTTTAATTGAAATTTTAAAAGAATACTCATATGAAGGTGAGCCTTTATATGATCCAGAATTTATCACTGATAAATCAATGCGTTTTATTGCTAAAGAAATTATTAGAGAATCAGCTATTAATTTATTAAGAGATGAATTGCCACATTCAATAGCTGTAGAAATCAATGATTTTATTGAAAACAATGACAATATTGAAATTAATGCAATTGTTTATGTGAAAAAAGATTCCCAAAAAGGCATGTTAATAGGCAAAAATGGTTCAATGATTAAACAAATTGGAACAATAGCAAGAAAGAAAATGCAAGCTCAATTTGGATGTAATATTCATTTAAATACAAAAATTAAGGTTGCAAAAAAATGAATTGAAGATTCTAAATCACTGAAAAAATTTGGTTATTTGTAAAAGGATAAAGAAATGAATAAAAAAATATTAAATAAACTTTTCGAAGAAAAAAATATAGATGCTCTTGTGTCTATGGCGCCTCAAACAAGGTTGTGATATTCTAAAGTACAAACATCAGACGGCTATTTAGTTGTGGAAAAAGACGAAGCATACTTGTTTGTTGATGGAAGATACATAGAATATGCAAGAAATAATGCTAAAAATGTAGAAGTTATTTTACTTAATGGTTTAAATACCTTAAAAGAATTTTTTGCACAAAAACAATACAAAAATGTTGCTTTTGAAGAAGATTATTTAACAGTAGAAAACTACAAAATGCTTAAAAATATAATAAATCCAATAAGCGTTGAAACTATCAATGGACAAGCTTTAAGAATTATTAAATCTGAAGAAGAAATTCAAATAATGAAAAAAGCAATTGATATTTCTTTAGAGTCTTACAGACAACTTATGGAATGAGTAAAACCAGGGATGACTGAAAAAGAAGTTGCTGCAAAATTAAACTATTTATTAAAACTTAATGGAGCAGATAAAGAAAGTTTTGATGAAATTATAGCTACAGGAGCTAATTCTGCCGAACCTCACCATCACCCAACAGATGCAAAATTAAAAGAAGGTGATTTACTTAAAGTTGATTTTGGTGCATTATATAAAGGTTATAGCGCTGACATAACTAGAACTACAATTTTAGGTGGTGTTGACAAAGCTAATTCTCTAGAAGCTTTAAAAATTATGAAAATAGTTGAAGAAGCAGCCAAGGCAGGTAGAGATGCTGTTAGACCCGGTATTACAACACAAGAGATTGATAAAATTTGTAGAGACTATATTGAAGCAAAAGGTTATGGCAAATACTTTGTTCATTCAACCGGTCACGGTTTGGGTATTGATGTGCATGAATTACCTTATGTTTCAAGATTACGTCCAACAGTTTTAGAACCAGGAATGGTTATAACAGTTGAACCTGGTATATATATTGAAGGACTTGGCGGATCAAGAAATGAAGATGATGTACTAGTTACAGAAACAGGTCGTTGAGTGCTTTCACAACCAAACGAAAAAAATTAGTTTTCAATAAAAAAGCCCTATTTTTCGAGTAAAAAGGGGCTTTTTGATTTTATTGAAAGTTAATTTTTATATAATAAGACTTATGAGATTATTAGAAAAAATTACACCTATGGAAGAAGATTTTTCAAAGTGATATACAGATGTAGTTAAACAAGGAAATCTTATTGCTTATGGCCCTGTGAAGGGCACATTAGTTTTTAAACCTAATGCCTATGGAATTTGAGAACAAATTCAACAAAACTTGAATGCTGTTTTTAAAGAGAAAGGCGTTCAAAATGTTTACTTACCATTGTTTATTCCTGAAAAATTATTCAATAAAGAAAAAGACCACATTAAAGGTTTTAACCCCGAATTAGCAACAATTACTATGGTTGGTGATAAAAAACTTGAAGAAAAGATTTTTGTTAGACCAACTTCCGAAGTTCTTTTTGCTGATTTATTCAAAAATTCAATTGAATCGCATAAAGACTTGCCAATGATATACAATCAATGGGCAAATGTTGTAAGATGAGAAAAAACTACTAATCCTTTTTTAAGAAGTAGAGAGTTCTTATGACAAGAAGGTCATACCTGTCATGCCGACCCAAAAGAAGCAAGACAATTTACCAAAGGTATGATTTCTTCTTATTCAAGATTTTTAAAAAACTTTTTGGCCTTACCAACAATAATTGGTAAAAAAACTCCACATGAAAAATTTGCAGGGGCTTGTTCAACATATACAGTTGAGGCAATGATGAAAGATGGTAGAGCGCTACAGTCAGGAACAAGCCATTATTTAGCACAAAATTTTTCAAAACAATTCGACATTAGTTTTAAAAATAAAAACAATCAGTCTGAATTTGTTTATCAAACTTCATGAGGCGTGTCAACACGTTTATTAGGAGCAATAATTATGACACATGGCGACAATAGAGGTATTATTATTCCTCCAAGAGTTGCTCCTGTTCAAGTTGCTATTTTAGAATTATTTGCTAATAAAAATCCTTTAGTTCATAAAGCAGCTGAAGAAATACAAAGAGAATTAGCAAGAAAATTCCGTGTATTTTTAGATGATAGTGATAAAACACCAGGTTTTAAAGCTTCGAATGCTGAAATACAAGGTATTCCGGTTAGAGTGGAAATTGGACCAAAAGATCTAGAAAACAACGTTGTAACAGTTGTTCGAAGAGACACATTGGAAAAAACCACAGTCAAAATCAATGAAATTAAAAATTACATTGAACAATTGTTAGATGCAATTCATGACAATTTATATGAAAATGCTAAACAAAGACTTGAACAAAACACTGTAACTGTTTATGATTATGAAGAATTTAAAAAAGAGATTGAAAATCGTAAATTTGTTATTGCTCCATTTTGTTGCTCATCTAAAGTTGAAGAATTAATTAAAGAAGAAACTGGCGCTTCTACTAGATGTATCCCTAAAAAATATGACAAACAAAATAAATCAGTTAAATGCATTTATCCAAAATGTAACGCAAAAACCAAGAGATATGTTGTGTTTGCTAGGGCATACTAAACATTGTAAGAAGTAGGTGAAAAATTCTTAAGTTAAATTACATTAATTCGCTTCCAAATTCGGAAAAGTATAAATATGTTCAAAGCATTTGCAACTTAGAAATTGCAAAGGCAAAATCATTGAGATATGATTCTTTATATTCTTATTATCAAAAGAACAAAAATTGTATAGAAAAGAAGTTATCTAATTTTTATTCAGAAGCTTTTGCTAAAACACTCAATTGTTTATCGTCAGTTAGTAGTTTAATTATTACAAATCAATTTTTGACAAAAAACACTAATAAGTATTGATATTCTGAATATTTTTCAAAAACAACATACTACAAAAAGCGAATTGAGGCGATTGACGAATTTTTATCTTATTACATAATGAATTAAAAAAGTGTGGTTTAGCCACATTTTTTCTTTTTACCTATTTTATAGGCATATTAGGAAAATATATTTTCATTATTTAAATAAAATAATTAATAATAAAAATGCTTAACATTTATTGTTTATAATAATAAAACTATGATTCAAAATAACAGTTTTTTACAATTATGTGATCGTTTAAAAATCCCGGTGCCTGATTCGCTAAAGAATACGGAAATTTTAGAAATTAGTTTTGATCCTTCGACAGATAAATTAAAAATGGTTTTCAAATTTAATAACAATGTTTCATTGGCACAATTTAAATTTTTCAAAGCTTTCTTTACTAAAAAAGAAGGAAGGGAAAACTTTGATTGTACATTTATATTTCCAACTTCAATGTATGAAATGTCAAGCTTAGAAGAATATATTGTTAATTTATTGCAAAAAACTAAATATTCTTTATTGAAGAAATACAACTTAACGAACTATTTAAACCAAGTTAATGATTGTTCTTATGAAGTAATTTTGCCTGAAAATGATGAAAAAGAAGATGTTATTGATAAGTTGAATTTGCTTGTTGAAAAATTAAAAAATTATGGCTATAAAAATTTAAATATTTTTTGCAATTTTAAAAACAATGAAATTGTTAATGTTGAAGAAGAGCAAATAATAAAACAAAATGAAATAATTGACCAATATCTTAAAAATAAAGAAAATAAACCAAAGATTAACAGACCTATTGAATCATCTAATAACAATTTTTTCAGAAGAAGTAAAAAAATGGAATATCAATTTGTTCCTCTAAACGAATTAAAAGATGCCCCCGACAAAACAGACATTGAAGTTCAAGGCATGATTTTTGATCAAGAGTATAAATACATTCCAAAAGCTGAAAAAAACAAACATTTATATATTTTTTCTATTACTGATCTTAAAAATGGGGCCAAGTTGCAATTATTTAGTCCAAACGAATTAACTGAAGAAGATCAAAAAATCTTAGCTAAAGGAAACTGAATTTCTGCTAAAGGTCGTCTTGTTCATAGATTGCATATGGGTAGGACAGATATTAATATTTATATTGATTCATATAATCAAATAGCGAGTCAAGCCAAAGAATCGGTAGATACTGCCACAGTTAAACGTGTTGAATTGCATGTTAGTTCAAAAATGAACACAATGGATGGTTTATTAGAACCTGAAGAAATTCTTAAAACTGCTAAAAAGTTCAACATGCCAGCAGTTGCTATAATGGATGCAAATGGTTGTCAAGGTTATCCTGCGTTCTATTTAGCTTCAAAAAAAGAAGGAGTAAAACCAATTTATGGCACTGCTTTTAGTGTAATAAATAGAAATGTTAATATTGTTTTAGGTAATTTTCAGAATGTTAAACTAAGAGACACTGGTTATCTTTCTTTCGATATTGAAACTTCATCTCTTTTCCCTAGATTTGGTGATTTGATTGAATATGGTGCTGTTTCAATCAGCGAATCATTAAGAATAAATAATCCAGAACAATTCTTTGTTAAAGCTAGAAAGCCTATTAGTTCATTTACAACAAACTTAACTGGAATTACAAATGAAATGCTTAATAGTTCTGGAATCAACACTAAAGAAGCTTTACAAAAAATCTATGAATCCTTGAACAACAAAATTGCTTTAGCTCATAATGCTCGGTTTGATTATCATTTTTTAAAACAAAAATTTTATGAAAATCAGATGGAATTTCCAAATGTGGCGGTAATTGACACGCTTAAAGTTTCAAGGCTATTATTCCCTAATGATTCAAAACACAGACTCAAAGATCTCGCTAATAAAGTTGGCATAAATTATAATGATGAAGAAGCACACCGTGGTGATTATGATGCTGATGTTCTAGCTAATGTTTGATTACAATTAATCAGTTTGCTTGAAGCACAAGGCATAGATGATTTAGCTAAATTAGCTTCTTATACTTCTGACGCTTTATACAAACGGGAATTTTCATATGAAGCAAGCACTATTGCTAAAAATAATCAAGGATTAAGAGAGCAATTTGAATTAGTTAGTTTAGCTTCTACAGATCAATATTATTCACAACCCAAATTATATTGAGACCAATTGAAAGAAAAATCAAACATCTTAGTTGGCTCAGGAACACTTAAAAGTAAATTACTAGATGATTATTTTTATGGTTCGCATGAGTTGTTTTTACAAACAATTGATAATTATGATTACGTAGAAATTCCGGCACCTCAAGTGTTCGACCACTGAATAACTTATGGAGATATCACACAAGAAGAATTGTTAAATTCATTAGCCGAAATAATTTCTATAGCAAAAGCCAAAAACAAAATTGTTGTTGCTACAGCAGATGTAAAATACCAAAGTGAAATTGACCATAAAGCCTATGAAATAGTCGTTTATGCTAAAGGAATTGGTAACTCTCGTCATTATTTATACAATTATGAGAAAGCAAGAAACAATACTTTAAAAGTTCCTAAACAACATTTTCTTTCAACTAATGAAATGCTAGAACAATTTAGCTTCTTGAAAGATGAGCAATTAATTAAAGAAATCGTTATTGATAACACTAATAAAATTGCTAACATGTGTGAAAACATAGAGGTTATCAAAAAAGGTTTATTTAAACCTGAATTCGACAATTCGCCTGTTAAATTAAAAGATTTAGTTTACAAAACAGCACATGAAAAATATGGTGAGATATTGCCAGAATTTATTGAGAAAAGAATTCAGTCAGAGCTTGATCCAATTATTGAACACGGTTTCTCCGTTATTTATTGAATTAGTCATGTTTTAATTAAAAAATCGGTTGAAAATGGATTTATTGTAGGTAGCCGTGGTTCAGTTGGTTCGTCTATTGTTGCTTATTTATCTGGTGTTAGTCAGGTTAATCCATTGCCTTCACATTATCTTTGCCCAAAATGTAAAAAATTCATTTTGTCAGATGACAAAAATATAACTTCTGGTTTTGATTTAGATCCTATTAATTGTCCGGATTGCGGAACCTTAATGGAAACTGATGGTCAAACAATTCCATTTGAAACTTTCTTAGGTTTTAACGCTGATAAAGTTCCTGATATTGATCTTAACTTCTCAGGTATTGTTCAGGGTGAAATTCATAAAGAGGTTAGAAATCTTTTTGGTGTTAATAAAACTTTTAAGGCCGGAACTGTACAAACAGTGGCTGCTAAAACTGCTTTTGGTTATGTAAAAAATTATTGTGAAGAAACAAAAACAGAGCTTGATGATGTATATATGAATTATCTATCAAATAAAATTGATGGCATTAAGAGAACAACTTCTCAACACCCTGGTGGAATAATAATTGTTCCACAAGACTTTGATTTGTTTGATATTACTCCTATTAATTATCCAGCAGGTGATATTGGAGCAGATTGAAAAACGACACACTTTGATTACAAAGCAATCCATGATAATTTGCTTAAATTAGATATTCTGGGTCATGATAACCCTACAATAATCAAATTGTTAGAAGATACAACAGGTATAAAAACAGATCAAATTCCTAAAAAAGATAAAAAAGTTATTTCTATTTTTAGTAGCACAAAAGAACTTGGAATTTCGCCAGAAGATATAGGTGGCGAGACCACCGGTGCTCTTGGGTTGCCTGAATTTGGAACGGACTTCGTTAGAAGAATGCTTAGTACATCTAATCCACAATCTTTTGCTGATTTGGTTTCTCTTTCTGGTCTTTCACATGGTACAAATGTTTGAACAGATAATGCCGAAGACTTAGTTGTTAAAAGAGGTTTTACATTAAGCGATGTTATTTCTTATCGTGATGATATTTTGGTAAAACTTATGGCACAAGGCGTTCCAAGAACCGAAGCGTTTTCAATAATGGAAAATGTTCGTAAAGGTAAGGGTCTTAAACCTGAGGAAGAAGCATTACTTAATAAATATAATGTCCCAGACTGACAAATTGACAGTATGAAAAAAATTAAGTATATGTTCCCAAAAGCCCATGCTGTAGCATATGTACTTATGGCTTGATGAATTGCATATTATAAGGTATATCACCCACTTGAATTTTATGCAACATACTTCACAGCACATGCTGATGTGTTTGATTTAGATCATATGATCGATTTTAAAGCTGGCACAAAAGTTAAAAACAGATTAAGAGAATTAATAATCTTAAACAATAAAAATATCATTAGCTCGACTGAGAAAAAACTAATCCCGATTATGGAAATAGCTCAAGAACTTTATGCAAGGGGTTATAACATTGCTAATGTTTCTTTAGAAAAATCACATGCTAGTGAATGATTAGTAGATCATGAAAATAAATGTTTAATTCCTCCATTTAATGCAATTAACTCTCTTGGCTTAGCTGTTGCCACTTCAATAACTTCTGCAAGAGAAGACAAAACGTTTTTATCGATTGAAGATTTAAGAAAAAGAACACAATTAAATAATACGCTCGAACAAAAACTTAAAGACATGGGTGTGTTAAACAATTTAGATAAAACTAATCAAATGTCATTATTTTAATAGCCTTAGGGCTATTTTATTTTGCAAATAAAAATGCCTAATTAGGCTATGAAACAGCTTAATTAGGCAATTAGCAAAATATTAATGAATTATTATCAAATCTTTTCGTTTTTATAATAGCAAATATTTTTCCCTACTCCTTCTTTTATCAATATGCCAGAAGCTACAAGTTTACGAAGCGCTCCTTCAATAGAACTAATACTAATTGACGGACAAAGTTCAACAATATTTTGTTTTGTAAATCTACCTAATTTTGTATTAATTGCTTTTTGAACCATCTCAATCACTGGCACTTTGATTTCTATTAAGTTAAAACGTTCATCTAGGTCTTTATAAGCAGCTAAAACTATTTTAAGAAAATATTTAATAAAGGCTTCGTTGTCGTGAGTGTTTTCGTGTCAGCCGTTTTGTGCATCTTTAAGTGCTTCATAGTATAAGTCTTTGTTTTTAGATATTTTAGATTCTAGTGAAATATATTTGCCAACGTAAAATCCGTTTTGATATAACAAAAGAGTAGTTAACAAGCGGCTAATTCTACCGTTTCCATCATTAAATGGATGAATACAAAGAAAATCATGAATAAAGTTAGGGATAAGCAACAATGGATCTAATTGATTATTACTAATTGCTTTATTATATTCTACGCATAATCGCTCTAAAGCTTCTGCTGTTTCATATGGAGCAAGAGGCGTAAATATTGTTTGTTCTTTGCTATTAGGTAAAAATGCAGTTATATAATTTTGCACACTTTTGGTTTTTCCAGCCATAAGGTTATTTTGGTGGCTATATAAAATTTTATGTAAATGTAAAATGTTATTTTTTGTAATTGAAATAACGTCAAAGTTTTCATGAATCAAAGTTAACACATCGCGATAACCCGCAATTTCCTGTTCATCTCTATTTCTAGGTGCTATTTTTTCTTTTACTAATTGTTTGATTCTTATATTAGTGGTCAGAATACCTTCAATGGCATTAGACGACTCAGTGCTTTGTATTTTTGCTAATTCAACTAGTTTTTCAAACTCATAAGCATGCTTTTTAAAATACAACTCTTGTTTACCAACTTCTTTGTAAACAGCAGCAATTAAACTTATTATTTCTGAACTTCACTTTTTATTTTTAATGTTTGAATAATTAAATCTTTTCATTATTTTTGCTTTCTTTCCCTTAAATTATATGCCAAAATAAGGGCAAGTTAAAATTTATAAGGGCAAAAATCCTGGTTGTAACATTTGCTTATTTTTGTAAACTTTTTAATATAAGTTTCCAAGTTAAGAATTAACAAAACTTAATTTGCCTGTAAAATAGTTAAATTTGTTTTTTGTTATTTTCAAATTACAATGATAGAAATAATAATTAGGAAAAATTGTTTTACTTTTAAAGTTAACTAATTACATTTATCTGTTATTCAATTTGCTCTATATTTAGTTGTTTAGAAATTTATATTTCCCACTTGCTAGTATAAATTTTTATAATTGTGCGTTTTTCACTTGCTAGTATAAAAATACTTTTGTTTTTTAATGTTTCCCACTTGCTAGTATAAAAATTAAAACTTATTTTTAAAGATATTAGTTTCCCGCTTAGTAGGAAAAATCTTCCAAAAAAACACAATTAAAACTTTTGCCACTTGCTAAACTAGGACAAGAAAAGTAGACAGAAAATAAAAACTGTCTACTTTTCGTTTACAATAAGAGAAAGGAGTTTACAAATGGCTAAACAATTGAAACATTATGAATGATTAGATCTATTTAGATGACTAGAAAATTGAGAATACACAAATGAATATGAATACAAATTTGCATCTTATATTTCAGAAAAATATAATAAGGATTACTTTAAAGAAAATATTAGACGTAGAATTTGAAATAAATTTAGAGAATATCAAAAAGACGAAACTGTAATATTTTCAAAAACAGGAACAGCCCCTAAAAAAGGGAAGGGTTGTGGAAGACCCAAAAAGAAAACTATTGAAACAGATG
>NZ_JNJW01000003.1 GCF_000701805.1 Mycoplasmopsis iners ATCC 19705
TTTTTAACATTTTGCTCTTATCAGTTCCTTTAACAAACTAAATTAGTTAATTAACAATAAAGCAACTTTTTTTCTATATAATAGAACTAATATATAAGAGATCTTTTCATTTTTAACAATAATTTTTAAAATGTAAACTTAATTAAGAAAGGAAAAATGAAAAATTCAATAAGAAATTATTTAAATTTCTTAAACATTAATATCTTTGCTAAAAAGATTACTTGAATCACTTGATTAACTTTCTTAGCCTTAAATTTAATTATTAATATAACAATTGGCATTATCAATCCGCAAGTTGATAAAAATTTAATTATTTTTATTATTGCATTTGTTCAAATTTTATTTTCGATATTTTTCAGTTCTTTTATTTACATTAACATTTTTAAAGAATTAGAAGAAGAAGGAATTGAAATATTATCATTGAGTAAGCCGATTAGTAGAAAACACATTTATATAGCCAAAAGCCTTTATTGCCTTATTTATAGTGTTTTTTATGCTTTAAGTTTAATGCTAATTAACTTAAGTTTGATTCTAGGTTTAAGACAATTTAATTTAACATTAATTTATTTATTAATAAACTTAGTGGCTTTTACTTTAATTTTCAACTTTTTTGGTGTAATAGCTTCTCTATTAGCTTATAAATTGAATACTAAGTTTGCTATGACTGTGCCATTTATTGTTTCAGCACCATTAATGATTGGCGGATCAATAATCAATCAACAATCAACAAGTAGCGCAAACAATATGGCTTATTTCTTGAATTTAAATTATGCAAATAATCTATCAGGTAATATTAGCAACAGCGAAAAGTTTTATTTAAATAATGCGCAAGATAATTACTATATTTTACCAAATGGCTTTCAAAATAGGTCTTTTAGTCAAAAACAATCTGAAATGTTAAAAGAATTTTATAAGATGGCTAATAATTCTGCCACTGAACTTTTAGCCTATTCATGAACAATTATTCCTTATCAATTTTTAGATATTTTTAATGTTAACAACAAAAATATTTTTAGTAATAATTCAACAAATAATTTAAATAATTATTTATATTATCCAAAACAAGATTCGTATTTATATAAATATAAATTAGCTGAAGCAAATTTGAGAAAATTTGAAGTAATTAACAATGATGAAATTAGTAAACAATATATTGTGCCAAGCGCTTTAAAAAACCAGAGCTAAAAAGACAATGTGATTAATACTAAAATAATCTATGCAAGACAAGGCGCTGATGATTTTACATTATCATTCCCTGAGGATTCTTATACTTTTTCTTCAAGTGATAATTTAGTTGGTGAATTAGACTGAAAATATTTAAAAGAAGTTTTAGAAGATAACAATTTTGTTAATTATTCACAACAATTATTTGCCCAAATTGACTATAAAACAATCGAAAAAGGTAATTATGGTCAATTAATTAACTTAAAAAATCAAATTTTAAACTTAATTGGCAATGAATTAAATAATCCGACTAGTTTTTTAAATACTTATAGCAATTCATTAATCACTGTTTTTGATTCAAGTGCAATTGAAAGTAAAAAAATTAAGACAATTATTGAAAAGAAAGTTTATTTAGCAACCGCTTTAATTTATTCAATTTACTTTAACAGTTTTGGTTCAAATTTATTAGATGCTATTTTATTGAATGAAAAAGATATAACAAGCTCTGTTAAAACAAATACTTTTAATCCGCAACAATTTAATATACAAATTAACGAAAACAACTATTTAATAGGTGGTTATTCATCATACACGCCTATTCAAGAAGTTAGAGAAATTGATGGAAACAACAAAATTATCATAAGATATAATCTTCATGAAAGCGATAATTACTTATTTCAAAATATTGATCAAGTTTATGAATTACAAAGATCAAGCCAAATCATTTCTAAAATTGGTTATGTTGCAATATGAATTAGTTTGATTTCAGCACTTATGTTATTAAATGCCTACAAATACATGAAGAAAGATTACAAATAATTATGGAAGAAATTTTAAAAGTCAGAAATTTAAGCAAAATTTACCAAACTGCTAAAGGTGAAAAAAGAGGCGTTTTTGACATTAGTTTTAATGTCAAAAATGGTGAATTTCATGCTTTTATAGGTGAAAACGGCGCTGGTAAAACTACCACTATTAAAAGTATTGTTGGTGCTTATGAAAAATTTAAAGGCGAGATTTTAATTAATAACATTAACAATCGTTTGGCAAAAAGTAAAAATTTTCTTGGTTATGTGCCAGAAAATGCACTTTTCCCCAAAGATATTACCGTTTATCAATATTTGTACTCTTTAGCTAAATTAACAAATACTCCAAAAGCAGACATTGAAAGTAAAATTAATCAATTTTTAACAGACTTTAATATTTTAAATTTAAAAAATGCTAAACCTTATTCTTTTTCTTCGGGACAAAAGAAAAAAATTCTTTTAATTCAAGCCTTAATGTTCGAACCAAAAATTTTAATCTTAGATGAACCGGCTGCAAACTTAGATCCAACAGCCCGTTTTAACTTATTTAAATTACTTAAAGAATTGAATGAAAAAGGCACAACAATTTTCATTTCTTCTCATGTTTTAAGTGAAATTGATAAATATGTTGATTCTTTAACTTTGATTCATCAAGGTCAAATTATTTATTCAGGCAAAAAATATCAAAATTTAGAAAATATTTTTTATGAAAAAATTATTCAAAATTAGTTCACTTATTTTTGGTTCTTCAATAATTGTTGCTTCAGCAAGTTGTACAGAAAGCTCAAAGGTAACAATTCAACATCAACCAAGTTTTGAAGAAAGAATTAACCCTTTAATTAAACAAATAGTAAATGATTTTTTTAATCAAGACACTTCTCAAATTGAATCATTTTACACTCAACAAGCTCAATTTAGCAATGATATAGCTAATGAGTTAAATGCTTCATTAGTTTTAGCTCCGCTTTGAGATGTTAATGTTTTGGCTAATGCTGGAGATAAAGCAAAAAGAACAAGACAAGCAATAATTAATATCCGTAATTTTTTATCAAATAATTGATTTTGATATTTGAATAATTTAAATAAATTAACTTTTGTTTTTAATCCATATGGCGAATATTATGATGGTTCTGCTTTTAGCGAATCATCGTCAACTATGGATGAACTTATCAATGAAAAGTTTACAAATGGTAAAGCAATTTTAAATATTAAAAATCCAAAAATTAATAAGATGTATTCACTAGCATTAAAAGATGAAGAGTTTGATAATTGATTAGACAAAAAATTAAACTTTGTACAACTTAATTCCAAAACATTTGCGCTTTTCCTTTCATACAATGAAAGAAAAGAAAATGATGCAATTCAAAAACATCTTATGATCATTCCCGACTTATTAGTAATTGATAACAGCGATCCAGAAAACTTATTTAACTTATTTATAGCCGAATTCGAAAAAAGTAAGTGAGCAAAATATGAAAAAGAAAAAGCATATAATTCTGATTATGAAGATTTTGATTATCATGCTTATTTACGAAATAATAATGATTCAACTATTTGAAAACTTTATCAAAGCAATAATTACTCAGAATTATTCAAAAACACTATTGATGCATTAAAAACACAAAATAATTTAATTGAAAGATACACATGAGGTTATGTAAATGAAAAATAAAATTTTAAGTTTATTAACTTTAACAACTTTTGGTTCTTTGACAACAACTTTATCATGTGCTAATTATGTATCAATAAGTAATTTTGAAAAAAACATTGATCATGAATTGGATTTTAATGAAAATAAACAATCTAATGAACAATTAAAAACTTTAGCCATTTTAAACACTTTGTTAGATGTTGTTTATAAAAATGATAATGCTGCAAAAATTTTGTTTTTAAACCAACAAAACAATGAACAAATAAAGAATAAGTTTATTGAATTAAGCAATAGATATTCAAGTACATTTAGTGAAAAAGATGCAATCGATCAAGAATTAATTCAATTAAATAAAGATTTAGAGAACTACAATTTCTTACCTAGTGTGTACTCGCAACAAATCAAAAATACCAAAGCAAAAATTGTTGAAGCAAAAAGTAAATTGACTAATTTAAATGAACGTTTTCAACAATATTTAAGTGATTTTGGTCAATTAGCTAGTGAGAATTGGTATTGATTTTTAACTAACATTGATAAATTTAAATTTGACTATTTTCAATATATCGCCAGCGATTTAATTAATAGAATTAAAAGTCAAAATAATGGCGAAATCCCTGAAAACTTTAAAAAGTATTTAACAGACGAATATCTTCAAAAAATTGAAAATGCTCCATTAACTGCTACATATAAATTAAGTGATAATCATTTAAATTCAATTGCTTTAGGTGATGAATCTAAAGATTCGGAAGGTACTTATTATTACTTAAACACAGGTAAATTGGTAATGAGGATTCAAATAGAAAACGGCAATACTAATTCAATGGTTAAAGAATTGAGCTTACAACCTTACATTTGATATTTTGCTTCTTTAAAAACTCCTGAAATTTCTTTAAAGTTGATTTCTTCAATTTATCACTACGCATTCATACATGCTTATCTAGAAGGTTATGGGCAATTTACTAACGATATGGTTGTAAAACAGCGTTATGGCGAACCAGTTTATGTGCTACCTATAATTGCAGGAGAGACTAATGAAAATTAAAAAACTTTTATTATCTAGTGTGCTTTCTGTGCCGTTTTTGCCTGTTTCATGCGTTAATTCGCCAATTAATACCTTGAATAAACAAGAAGCTTATGAACACTTTTCAGTTATGGATAATTCATATGAAGATTTTGTGCAAAATAATTTAATTCAAGAAGTATTAAGCCAATTATTTCCAAATGAAGAAGAAAAAAATACATATATTCAGGAACAAAATAAGTTGAATAATGAAACATACACAAATAAAATTCAAGCAGCTTTAAAATATGCTAATCATTTAACTTATTCTTTAAATTTAAATCGTGTGGCTTGAACAAGTGGTAAAGCAAGCATTTTAAATGTTGCTAATGAAATCATTGACAATTTAAGAGAAAAAAATTGACTTTTCTTCCTTTATAATTTACATCGTTTCACTTTTGTTCAAGATCAATTAGAAGGCGGAAGCGACTATCAAAGTGTTGAAAAAAGATCGGAAGCTGAAGAAAATATGTTGCTTTATCAAAACTTTTATCAACCAAAAAGCAATAAAATCATTGATTTTGTAATTCAAGAATATTCAAATGACGAATATGAAAACATTAAACAAGTTTACTTTTTAAATGAAGAAGGCTTTATTTTTAAAATTGTTTTAAGTTTTGCTAAAGAAAATGAAAAAATTATAGAAAGAAAAGCTGAAGTTTTCGGTTATGTTTATACTTATCCTAAATTACTCAAAAGCAATAACAAATTAAAAGATTTTGATTTAAAAAAATATGTTTTAGCCACACAAAGTTTTGAGAACTACAATCTTTATTCTTCAAACACTGAAGCAGTTTTATTTACCGATAAATATGGTGGCAAAGAATTAGTTTATACTATAGTTGATTTTAAATAATTGTCTAATAAGGCATTTTTACAGCCTTTTTAGTAAAATAAAAGCTCGAATTAGCAATTAATTTGAGCTTTCTTTTTTAATAAAATCAATAATTATTGGAGCATGATCACTTATTTCTTTAAACACCATTTCGCCATCTGTTATATATGATGAATTTTTATGTATGGCGGCATAAAGTTTTTGCATTTCAACACGATCTCATATACCATTATTAAAACCATTTATTGTGTCAATTTTCATATCAAAGTTTCTCTGCAATTGATTATTTTCGTCATAAGACAATAAATTATAAAAATCATCTTCTTTTCATAATCACTTATCATAAGCATTTGCATAATAAGTTTCGCCAGTTTTATCATTATGTCAGATTGATGTTTTATAGTTTTTAGCTATTGAATCTTCGTAATATTGATCATAGCCAAAAGCTTTAGCACGATTTGTTCATAATTTGCTATTAGTAGTAGCTAAATTAGTATCACCACCAAATAAAACAACTTCATTTTCTATGTTTAATTTAGCCAATTCATCTGCTACATAGTAATTTTCAACTAATTCTTGATAACCTTGTTGCTTACTTAAGCTTATATTATGAATTTGATTTGTTAAAAAATCTCTTGGTTGACGAAGCACATTTGATGATTGTCCAGGACTATCCAAATGGCCAATAACAAAATTAATTGATTTACTGTTTTCTTTATCCAATAATTTGTAATAGCCAAAAGGACGAACAAAATAGTAATTAAAATCATTATAAGTTTCAAGTTTTCTTGGGGTAATCGATTGGTGACTTATTAAATCTAATTTATCACTTCGATAAATAATAGCATTTGCTTCAGCTTGTGTTTTGTAAACACTCATATCAGAAATTGTATATTGTGCCTTATTAAAGTTATTGTAGGCAAATTTATAAATTGGCTGGTTGTTCATGAATGAATTAAGTGTTTTTACTATTCTTTCAACTTTTGGTCCATCATCTTCATTAACTTCGGTTAAACCGATTGCATCAATATTATATTTGTAAATCAATTGTGCGATTGCTTGAACTTTGACAGAATTAATTGTGCTATCGCTGCCACCAAAATTGAGAATGTTTCAATGAGCAAAACGCAAAACTTGATCATTGGCAATATTCTCTAACTTAACTAATTCACGCGCTTGAACGCTGTCGCTGTTTTTATTTGTATTTCTATTTTGAAAATTTTTATAACCGAAATATGAGCCAGCACCAATAACCGAAGCACCAATTAAGGCAGCTAAACCTGAAATTATGTTTTTAACTTTTGTATTCTTCTTACTTTTCATTTCGCTCTTTCCTTATTAAAAATTAATTATGAATTATTTTAAACTATTTTATTGGTTTGTCTGAAAGTTTAATAGTTTAATTAATAAGCAAGATAGGTTAAAAAACCATTATTACTTTTTTATAGGTATATTGGTTAATTAATTTTCGTAATATTAACAAATCAATTAGTATGTTTGAAGCTTGCTTACAATTTTAAAATATAAAAAACCATTGCCTAATAATGGCAATAGTTTACTTATTAATCTTGAGATAAAATAACATTATTAACAATCATGTTTAAAACATACATGTATTTTTCTTCATCTGTTTTACCAGCTAATTTTTCATTATTTGAAGGAACTTTGACGTCTTTGTAACCTAATGATTCTAATAATGATTGTTTTAAACTTTCTCTTTTTTCACCAGTGAACATTTTAAGCGCAATGTTAGGACGAGTTTTGTCTTGATCATTTGAACGATAAACTAAATTAATTTGACTAAGATCTAAACCTGTAGCTTCTAAAGCAGAAGCAAATAATTTAACTTGGTTCTTAAATCTTGTTTTAAAGTTTTCACTATCTGACGATTCTGTTAGAGCCACATTTAAAGCAAATTCAAGTATGTTAGTTGACTCGATTGACTCAGCATAATATTCGAAGTTTGATAAAGCTACTTTAACATCTGCATAATCATCTGTTGGATTTGAAGTTAAAAATGGTGTAAATTCGAAATTAACTTTGCTTCCAGGATTGAGCAGAGCGGCAGCTATAGTGTTTACATCAGGTTTAGCATAAGATTCCTGTTTTGTAAATTGTTCGAAAATTCGTTCAGCACCATCTGCTATTTTCTCTTCAGTTACTAAATTAGCTGTTCCTCTAATACCTGGCATATATTTAGACATACCTTTTGATGTTCCGAATGTCATTCCATAAAGCATTGCATCATTAAACTTAATAAAGCCGTTAGCATAATTGGCTGCTCCGGTTAAATTTGTTGATAAAACAGTTAATGGCATAATTCCAACAACACTAATTCCAGCACCAAGTAATCTACTTAATACTTTAGGTTTACCTTTTGCTTTGTATCTCTTTTTAATAAATCTATGAATTACTATTCAATAAATTAATTTAAAGATACACATTAAACCAAAGGTGAAACTTAAAATTCAAATACCTCTGAGCAATGGATCAATTTTATGAGTTTTAGCTAAAAGTAATGTAACATCTTTATCTGTACTGAATCCTTCAACCACTTTGATTAAAGGTATAGTGGCTAAAACTGAAATTACTAAAGCTAAGAAATTAAAGCCTAAAGAAATTAACGAAGGAATTCAACCTCTTTTAAGTCCAATTAAAAGGCTAAAAATTGAAAAAAAACCAAAAACAATTAATGGAATTCAAAAGTGACTTGGATTTGAGGCAAAGTTTCAATATTCTTTTACAGTTTCCGACATTATGCCTCCTCTACATCGATTAATCTTGAATTTAATTCTGCTTTTCAAGGATCTTTTTTATTGATACGATCAACAAATAATTTGCCTTCTAAGTGATCAAATTCATGTTGAAACACAATGGCTAAATAACCTGTTAAATCTAATGTAATTTCTTTCTTTTGAAAGTATGAATAAGCTTTAGCCAAAACTCTACTTTGACGATACACAAAGCCTTCTTGTCCATGTCAATTATGACCTACACTTAAACAACCTTCGCCGCTATCTAAAGCTAATTTATTAGCGCTAGTTGAAATAATTTGAGGGTTAATTAAAACATCTCTTAAAATGGCTGTGGGAACGTTTGAGCCTTTTTTATAGTTAGCTCCGTTAATATAGAACATTCTTTTGGGAATGCCATATTGAATTGCTGCTACACCAACTGCGGGTTGAAAGCCTAAATTATCTGGACTTTGACTAATGTCAACGTGTCAAATCATTTTTTCTGCTAATTCTTGATCTTCAGCAGAAAGAGGTAATGAAACTTCTTGCGATTTTTCACGCAAAATTTTTGCTGGTAATTTTACTAATTTAACATCATATTTCATATCGCTATTATATATTAAATTAGATATTAATTATTAAATAAAGTAAATAGCCAATAAAACTCGTAACTTGCCCAAAATGAGAATATTAAAAAAGACACCCAAAGCGTCCTTTTAACCAGCAATTGCTGTATAGGTTAAATTAGCAATAACAATTCAAATTGGCATAGCAATTATTGAAAGCAATGTTCCTAAAGCAGAAGCTTGTGAAGTGTAATGAGCATAGTCATGTTTATAAGCGACAGCATACATAACACAAGTTGTAGCGGGCGGAGTAACCATTAATAAAATAATTAATGTCCCGGTTTCTTTAGTAATAAGACCTTTGCCGCCATATGGGTATACAAATAATAGAACTATACCTAACATAATAGCGGGTAAAATAATTAATTTTGTACCCACTGTCATTCATACAGCTTTGTCTTTAACAGCTTCTTTGATATTTGATAACGCAAGCGAACCACCAATAACCAATCAAATAACAGGCGAAACAATTTTGGCTCCAAGAGTAAGAACAGTACCAAAAGCAGGTAAAGCTAATTTGAACGCGCCTCAAAATTGGTGAAAATCACTTAAATTCATTGCTTTAGTTACATTGTTAGCACTAATAGTGCCTGAAGTTTTTCATTGAATATATTGAGCATCACTAATTGACAAGGCATATGGTTGTGATCCCTTGCCTGTTCAATATCAGTTATTTAAACCTGGAATTCATTGTAAGCTTCATAAAAATAATGAAACAAATAATAAAATCATCATTGGGCTACAAATTCTTTTAATAATTGGCTTGATGTTTTCTTTAGTTAATTTTTCCCCAGAATATTGCATTATTTTGTATGAAAATAAAGCAAAAGTAAATGGAATATTTCAAATTTGTAATAGCGCATTAGTAAAATCTGAAAATACACTACCTTTCATATTTGAAACTAGTGGGCTAGCAAAAACTAAAAGTGATCCATAACCAATCATTAATCATGAAGTAGTTAATTTGGCTTGATAATTTCTAACATATGCATCTCTAGTTTTAGTTAAAACTAGTTCTGGATTAGCTGCTTCAAGTTTTTTGAAATGTTCAGCGGTTTTTCTTTCTACTCATTTTGGTAAAAGTTTTGGTCAATAATTAACAACTAATCAAGTAAAGATGGCAAATAATACATAAAAACCAATACTCATTCCTAAAACAATACCGATTTCAGCAGTATTTTCACGGTTTGTGTCAACCATCAATGCTGAAAAAGTTAAGAATGGTAGAAGAAAGCTAATTCCAAATTTGGCTAAACGATTATTCATTTCAGCACTAAAAAGTTTAGTTTTAGTTGCAAAATAACCTAATAAGATGAATGTCATCGTTGCTATTACAGCGCCTCACATACCTTGGTCGCTGAATAGCTTAATAAAGGTTTCTTTCATAAATTATCCTTATTATTTATAAACAATATATTTAATTAACATTTAATTAACTTTGCTATTATACTTTTTTCTATTTCAATTAATTATGAAAAAACACACAAATTTCTTTGTGTGTAATTTTTCTATCAGAAACCGCCACTGTTTGGATCATTATAAACGACATCATTTGAAGTTCTAGCAGGCATATAACCTTGAATTAAGTAATCCATTAAAGCCTGTGTAAAGGTTTTTGTTGAATTGAACTTAACATCTTTATATTGATCGGCATAATAAATGTAAATTAAAACAAAATCACTTGCATATCATGTTTGGTGTAATGAACCAGATCTACTTGATTTGTCGCCTCAGAAGTTTTTAATCTTAAGGGTTCCAGCTCAATATCTGGTGTTAACTGAATAATCAGGGTTAAAACCTGCTACTCATAAAGCGTTAAATTTACCGCTTTGGCCATATTTAGCATAAATTGGTGTTTTAAATTCATTTTTGAAAGCGTCAAAAGTTTTGATTCAATGGTTATAAATTGTTGCTTCGACTGTTGTGTTTGTATTATTTCAGAATGGTAATTGAGTAACATTACTTTTGGCAAAAATTAATAATGATGTGTAAATTCTTCATAATGCTTGGTATGATGAAACATTTTGCTTAACAGCATCTGGCGAAGTGAATTTATCTTTAGCTATTAATTCTGTGAAGTAATTTTTAAATACAGGGCCTAATAAAGCTTGAATTAATTCGCTTAGTCCATTTTGTAACAAGTTCAATATTGTTCCTAAACCACCAACTTCAAAACCAGGAGCATTTCAAGTATCACCAGGACGATTTGATGAAGTTGAACTACTGCTTGATGAACTTGTTGAAGAACCTGATGAATCTTTTAATGGGCCAAATAAGAATTGGAAGATACCTTTTGAACGATCAGCAGGCGATGTAGAAAATAATATATTAATTACATCAGTCATTGCTTGGCCATCAACATTTTGTGTAATTTCCTTTAAAACAGCCTTATTCTGAATAATGTATTTCATTGAAATGTTGCCATTTTCTGGGTTTTTCATAAATTTCAATGCACCATCAAGGGCAGCGTTTTTAAGTAAACCAAATCAGTTTGAATTGTCAGGGTAAGTGTTAATTTTCTTCAAGACAGCGAAAATTGAATTCACAACATCATTCATGATTCTTGAATTAGCTACACCTTTTAAGATTTCTTGAATAAATTTAGCAAAACTTGGGTAGTGTGCTTCAGTAATGTTGAAACCAGCTCCAGTTAAAGCTTTGGCTAAAAGTAACCCAATTGTGCTACCTAAATCTTCTTTAGCGGCTAAAATTTCTTTCAATCATTTTTTCAATAATTCTTGAATTCTAGTTGCTGAATTTGAATTGAAGAATCTAGCTAAAGCATCAATTCATCTATTATCTGAAGCATAATCAGCAGAGTGATCAATAACTTCATTAACAAGTAAAATTAATAATTCTTTTAAGTCAGGGCTTTGGAAAACAGAGATTAAAGTTTTTAAAGCAGCTTCATCAGTTAAGCCTTGGTTTTTTAACAATTCAGCTATTTTAAAGTCGTCTAAGAATTTTTTTACTAATGTTTTATCGCTTGTAATTCCTGTAATTACTTTGCCTAAATCGTCTTTTAAAACTTCTTTATTTCTATTTAAAGTGTTGCTATTTAAAATAATTTTAACTAAGTTGTAGTCTTTAACATTGAATGAATTAATTACAGTTGCAAATAAATCGCCAACAAAAGAATCTGAAGTAAAGAGTTTTTCAGCGTTGCTTAAAATGCCTTTAATAATTGGTTGAATAATATTTAATTGTTTAAGAATTGTTGGTAATTCAGTGTGTAAGTCACTAACAAATTGTCTGTTTTCTGGCGAGTTAATGTCCACACCGTATTTGGCTGTATTATAGTTAAATACGCCAGCTATAATTGCTTTAACTTGTGGTGAATTAAGCACTTTAATAATTAAGTTTTCAATATCAGCAGCTAATTGATTTCTTCTAGTTTCATCGCTACCAAAAATACCAATTAATTGAGCAAAAGTTGTTGCACTATTATATTCAGCTGGATTGTTTAATAATCCATCAAAAATATGTGAAATAATATCATTCACTTCTTGAGAAACTATTACATCGGCTGTTAAAGCTTTTAAATCATCTAAAGTAAAGAATGAAGTACTAATATCTTTGATTTTTTGCGGAACATTTGCTCAAAGTTTATTAACAAAGGCATTTTCACCAGTTAACGCAAAGTATTTAATGGTATTAATAATTAATTTTTGAACAGTTACTTTATCTTCATTTGCAGTTGTATTGTTAATTAAAATTTTAATAATTTTAACTACCGTGGTTTCTAAATTGGCTTGACTAAAGTATTTATTAGTAAAGTTGTTTAGAACATTTTTGAAGTTGAAATTGTCAAAATTATCTTTAGCTTCTTGAAGCGCTAAACCAACAAAAGTTTTAACAAAACCTAATTCTGTGTCTATTTTGTCAATAGCCACTAATTTATCTTTAACTAATTTAACAATTTGTTCTGTGGTTAAATCACCTTTAATTACTGGGTATTGGCTTATTGTTCCAGCAACTAACTGACTAACAACATCGCTAAATGGCGCATTAGTAATAATTAATTTCACTCAAGCAGAAACTTTTTCGGTAATAAATTCAATGTATTCTTGATTACTTAAGTAAGTTTTGATAATTTGTTTGAAACTTAATAAATCTTCGGTTGTATTAACATTTTCTAATAGCGCATGGTCAATAAAGTGCTGTAATAAAGCCTTAAATGGTTCATTGGTTAGCGCGAATTTAAGTGTAATATTTAAAGTATTTTGATCAACACCATCAATAATTGGCTTAATTGTTTCAACTAAATTAAGCGGAATTAATGAATTAATTTGATCTTTGTTTAGTAATGTTGTTACGAAATCAACAAAAGCTAAATAAAGTTTAGAATTAGCAAAGTTTTCTAAGATTTTCTTAGCTAAATCCATTGATGTATTAATTTCATCAAGTTGGTCTTTTAGACTAGTAAATGTTTCAAATAAAGCGTCGATAAATTTGCCGAATTCAGCTGTTTTAAATAGGTTTTTGATAAAACCATCAAATTGTTTAACTATAATTTGACCATTAGTTATTGAGCTTAAAATTGAACTAATACTATTTCTAGTATTTGCTCCTAGTGCAGAAGTTAAGAAGTTAGTAATTAATTTCTTAATAATCTCTTTATTGTTGGTTAAATGATCTTCTTTAATTAATATTTTAAGCAACTTAATCATTGAAGTTTCAAGTGTTTCGTTGGTAAATTGTTCTCTAATCGATGCTAATAAATTAGCAATATTGAAGTTATTTGTGCCATTAGCCAATTGTTGTGTCAATGCTTGAACAAGTTTAGAAATTAAGCCAAATTCTTCTTCAAAACTATTTAACAAGCCTGTTAAATTGTTAAAGAAATTACTAAATTCCGCTTTAGTTATGTTATTTAACATGCCTTCATATCTCGAAAGCAATGCGTAAATGATATCTTGAACATAAGTTTTAAGTTGAGTGTCTTTTAAAACATCTTTAAAGAAATTAATTAGTGGCTCATTAATTGCTGTTCTATGTTCTTCAACAGTCAATCAATTGTTTAATAAGTTGTTAAGATTTTTAATTGAATCAAAGTTTGTTGCAGAAAGAATTGCATCATTAACAAATTTATCAATGATTGTTTTGAAATTCTTGTTTTTAAGCACAAAATTAATAATGTATTTTACTTTATCATAAGTAATATAAGGTCTTGTGCTTTCTGGAATTTTGGTAATTAATTGTTCATTTACGAAAGTTTCAACTTGTGAATCTTGAAGTACAAAATTGACTAATTCAACTAATTTAGTGTATATTCCACCACTTGTTAAGTCAGTTAAATTGATTTTTAATAAATCAAAAATATTGTCAATGTCTTTAACTGTTTCATAATCAAAGTTAAGTAATTTATCAGCGAAAGTTAAAATTAAATTCATTAATTGTTCAGATGAAATTACTTTGTTGATAATTTGATTTAATTGTTCATTTGTATTGTCAACTCCAAATACATTGCTTAAAATTTGAGCAACTGCATTTTTAAGATTAAACAATTGTGTTTCATTAAACACATTAGTAATCAATTGTTTAATTGTTTGTTTATTATTAACATATGTTTGATTTTTGATAAATAGTTTATAAACAGCTAAAATGAAGTTTTCTAATTCATTTTGACCGAGCGCTTTCTTAATTTCAGCGCCAAAATCAAGAGATTTACCACTAATTCCATCAACTCTTAATTTATTAATAATTGCACCAACAACTTTGTTAACAAGTGTTGTATTTTGTAAGGTGTCAGTCATATTGCCTAAAACGCCACTTAAGGCTGTTTTAAAGGCATTTTCATCAATGTTAGTTACTATATTAGAGTTTTCTTTAAAGTAATTGTAAAGTGAATGAAGTATCTCATTGTTTAATTCTGCATTAGTTAAAATATCTAACGCAAACTGTTTAACATTATTGATAATGGTTTTATTATTTTCTTCATCTGCTAATCAAGTTTTGATCAAGAAATCAATGCTTTTAAGAACTTGTAAAACATCAACGTTTTCATCAAGTAAAGTTCTATTTAAGAAATTATCGATAATAACTTTAAATGATTGATTTTGAATTCCTAAATTAAATAATTTTTTAGCTAAATCATAGGTTAAGTAATTTGCTAAATTACCTAATTTATTATTCATTGCTTGCTTAAACACATTTGAAATAGTTTCATTTTGCAAGATTGAATTGAATAAATCAGTTAAAGTTGAGTAAATAGAACCGCTAGTAAAGTTACTTAAGAATAATTTGATAATGTCAGAATATTTTGTAATTGAATCAAGATCTTGATCTTGTAATTCAGAAAGCTTATTGAAGAAAACATCTATAAAACTGTTAAATTTGTCAGAAACATAAATGTTTTTAATTGCTTGTAAAACATTTTCTTTTTCTTCAGGCGAACTAGCCAAATTAACTAGAAGTGTAGCCAATTTATCATTTACTGAATTAAAGTATTTAGATCTTAAAAGATTTTGAACTAATTTTTTAATTACTGCTTTATGTTTAGTAATAAAGCCTTGTTTAATTGTTGTTTTGAAAGCACTAATAACAAGCGATTCAATTCTTTCTTTGTCAAAGTAATTTTTGAATGTTTCAATGAAACCATTTAAACTAAAGTTTGAAACACCATTGGTTTTTAATTGTTCAACAAAAGCACCAATTAAATTGGTAATTAAATTAAAGTCATTTTCATATCTTAATAATAAATCAAGTAAATCATTGATTAATGAGCTAACTTCGTCATTAGTAATGTTAGTTGTAATACCTTCGAAGTTTTGCAAAATAGGATAAACAATATTATTGACTATTTTTCTAAATGAGGCATTGCTTAATAAACTCTTAATCAATGCTGTTGCTGATGTTTTAATTTCGGCTGCATTGTCTTCATTTTTTAACCATTTGTCCAATAAAACAGTGAAATTAGCAAAATCACTTACTGAATTAGCTCCTAAAATAACATTATTAGTAAATTGATTGAGCAACACTTTAACATTCTCATCTTTTAAGATAATTAATAAGATTGATTTAATATCTGTATAAGTAATGCTGTTAGCTACAGTTGAAGAAATTTTGCTTAATAAGTTTGTTTCAACAATTGTTTTAACATTTTCATTATTCAAGACAACTTCAACCAATTCAACAAATTGGTTATAAACTTCTGTGTTAGCAATGTTATTTAAATTAGCTTTTAAAATAGTAAATAAATTAGTTGAATCTTTAATTTCGTCATAATTTTTGGCAAAAATTTGATCAATTAAAGCAATCATTACATTAACTATTTTTTCTGAGCCTAAAATTTCATCAATAGCATTACTTAATTGTTCTTCTTGTTCTCCGATTGGAATTAATTTTTTAATGATATTTTTAAGTGTTTCTTTAGTATTGAACAATTTATTTTCATTGAAGAAATTGATAAAGATTTGTTTAATAACAGCTTTATTATCTGTGTAAGTATTATTTTTTACAAATAATTTGTATAAGTTAAGTAATAATGTGTCAATTTTTTCACTAGTAAATACTGCTTTAAAACTTGAACTTAAGTTCGCACTAAAATCAGCAAAACCATTTGCTTGGAAGTTTTGAATCAACACATTAAGTATTGCGCCAATTAAATCATTTTCATCAATTAATGTTTTAGAATCATTTAGGACTCTATTTATTAACTGGTTAAATTGTTCTTCAGTTACATTAACAACTAAATTAGAATTATTTTTCAAGAATGTATATAAATTAGAAGTAATAAAACTTAATAATTGTTCGTTGTCTAGAGCATTATTGAAGAATTGTTTAACATAATTAATTAAAACTTTGTTGTTTTCTTCATCTGCTAATCAGTGTTTTAAAATTGCTTCAAAACTTGAAACATCTGTTAATGTTCCATCATTATTGAATAAGGCTTTGTCTAAGAAGTTGTTTAAAATTGCTTTAAACGCACTATCTTCAAAAACAAATTTAACAGTGTTTTTTAATAATTCTGCATTGATGTATTGAGCAATAACTTCACTTCTAGCATTAATTTCATTATTAATTAAAGTTTGAATTTTTTCATTATTAAGAATGTTGTCAATTAAACCAACAAAAGTATTGTAAAGTTCACTATTAGCAAAATCGGTTGTGAATAATTTAATTAATTCATTTAAACTTGTTTTAGCTTTAATTGTTTCTTTATCAAAAGCAAAAATAAAGTCAATTAATTTGTCGAAAACACCTTTGAAACTATCTGATTCGATGATTTCTTTAATTGTGTTTTCTAATTCATCAACATTAACATCGCTTTGAGTTGCTTTTTGAATCAATTGAGCTAAAATACGAGCTAATTTGTCTTTTAAACCCAAGCTTGTGCTATTAAATACATTGTTAATAATTTTCTTGAATTCTTCTTTGAAATCACCTAAATTATTGGTTAATAATGCTTTAAGAATAGTAAAAATAGTGTTTTCAGCATTTTGTTCATTAAATAATTCTTTAACTTTGCCAACAACATTATTCATTACTGTATCAAGGCTAAAATTACGGATTGATTCTGGGCTAATACTTAAAGCTAAACCATTAAATAAAACTTTTAATAATTCTAAATTATTGTTTAAATCTAAAGCAACATTTAAAATCTCGTAGGCAAATTTGGTTAATTGTTGATCATCAATTTCAGCATTTAAACCTAAGGTTGTAAAGGTTTTGTTAACTGCTCTAGCAACTATTTGTTTGAATTCATTATCTTTCAATAGCTCTATAAATAAGTCATTTAAAGCAGTTCCTAAAGCTTCTTTAATGCCTGAATTATTTAATAAAATATTAAGTAAATCGTTGAACGATCTTGCTTCACTAAATGATGGGAAAGCATCAATTAATGAACTTATAACTTTACCTAAAGCAGTTTTTAAATTAGCATTATTGATTATTTTAGAAATTGCTCTAACTAAATCATCACGATCAATGTATTTAGCTACTTCATTATTGTAAAATAAGCCAACTAATTTATTAATTGTTTCATCAGCTAATTCTTTTTGAATTAAATTACCAATAATTTCTTGAACAATTTCTTTAAATTCATTACGTTTATCATCATCAGCAAACATTGGCAAGCTTAAAAATGAAGTAATATTTTGAATAATTTTAAACTCGTTAGTTGCTGCGATTTTAAATGATTCTAATAAATAGTTTAATTTGTATTCTTTAGCTCCTGGCTCACCGTCATTATCTCAATCGGTTTCATAGAAATTAGTTTGTGCATCTCTTAAAATTCCACTGAAAACTAGGTTTTCTTCAGCTCAATGTTGTAATGATTTTAAGTTTTCTTCATTGTTTCTAGTTAAAAAGTTAAACAATTTTTGTTCAGGGTCTAGTTTTAAATAACCTTTTGATTTGAAAAGTGATAATAATAAATCTCCAAAAACAATATTTGAAAAACGGGTTTCGTTAATAACTCTGTTATAGTAGTTTGAAATATCTTTTAAGCCAATTACTTTAGCAGTTAATGCATCTTGATCAAAAAGATAACTTGTTTGATTTGAACCAAATAAACGATCGGTTATATTAAATGGATTTTCTTCATTAAACTCAATAGTTCTTGAATAAGTTGTTTGATCGTTTTCAAAAAATTCATTGCCTCATTCAAAACCATGGCTTTGAACTTCAGCAAGATTTTTAGTTTTTAAAATTAATTTGCTGAATAATTCCATTGCCATTTTTTTATAACCAAAAATCGAAGGGTGAATATCGAATAAAGAAGGGGCTAATTTTTCAACTTTTGGGATTCAATATGGAGCGTTATAAACATTAACAAAGTTAGCGTCGTTTGCATTAGCAACAAATTTAATTTTGTCATTAAGTAAGCCAATTAAAATTTGGCTTGCTGCTATTGGAATATTAAAATTATCTTTTAAATATTGATCAACTAATTTACCAATAAATGACATTGGTAATGGGTATGAAACAAAGTTAATGTTTAAATTTGGATTAATAGCTTTTAAATGGTTTATAAGTTCAACTTCTCTTTGTTCAATAGCATCATAAACATTTTGGAAAGTTGTATTTAAAATTTCAACTATTTGGCCATAGTTGTATTTTTTATTAGTAATTTGTTGAATTAAAGCTGCAAAAGGCAATTTAGCAATTTCTTTTTTAAGTAAAGCGATAGTGTCATTAGCACCTAAAGACAAAGTAAGTAAATTAGCTGTTTTTAATCTTTCAATTACTAGATCAGCATAACCATCTAAATCTTGACCAAATAAACGGTGCATTTTTGCTAAAGTTTTTGGTTCTAAATGATCATATTTATGTGCAAATAAAGCATTTCAATGCTCCATTGTGGCACCTGAACGCGCAAAGTTTTTGAATGATTCTAGTTTATTTGCTTCAGCACTTTGAATTAAAGCAGCAAAATAAGCTGGATAAGAAGCTCCAGTCACTTCACCTTCAGCGGTTAACTCGCCTTGAAAATCATTAGGTAAAGTAGCATCAAAACCAGCGGTAATAGAATCACCGATGGCTACATATCTTACTTTTTCTCCTTTGGTTATGGCGTTTTTAGCTAATTGCTTTTCTTCGTCTAGGATTGATAAATGGTTTTTATCATCTTCTTTGCCAGGATTAAGCGGTTGATTATCATCATCGCTTGGCAAACCTGGGACATTAGAATAATCTGCTCCTGGTTGAATTGGTGCATCTTTGCCTTTTTCAATACTTTTTTCTTTTGTTGGGATAAAACTTAAACCAACACCTAATCCTATAGTTCCAATTAAAGTTGTGCTTAATAACACAATAGCTGTTTTTAATTTGATTTTCATATGCTCCATTCCTTTATAAAACTATGTTTTATAAATTAAAGGTAAAAAAATATACTTAATTATACTATTTTTATTGTTTTTGGTAAATTTGGCTACCGCGCTTTACATTTATAAAGATTTATCGGCCTATTAGGCAAAAAATGGGCAAAAAAAGAAAAAATGCGCATTTTTTACGCATTTTTTGAGTTTTTTAATTATTCTTTTTCACTGTCGTAGTCAAAGTAATCGTTAGCGTCTTCAACTTCATCTGTGAAACCAAAGTCTGAATCACTAATATCTGAATCATCATATAATGAATCTTCATCATTATCGGCATATTCATTTTTAGCATTTTCACTTTCGTGAGTTGCTGTGAAATCAAGACTATTTAATAAATTATTTACTTCGTCTTCAATGTCTTCATTTGTAAGAATTTCTTCAACATTATTTGGGTCATATTTGCCAACAAAGTATGATTTAGGATCTCTAATATCATATTTTCCACCAACTTCGTAATTTGAATTAGTACCCGCTGGGATTTTACGTCCTAAAATAATATTTTCTTTCAAGCCTTCAAGTCTATCTTGCTTGTTGGCAATCGAAGCATTAACTAAAATTTTTGGAGTTTCTTGGTATGAAGCAGCAGCTAAGAATGATTCTGATAACAATGGAGATTGTTTTGCACCTTTAATTTTTACTTCACCAAATGGTGGTTTTTTACCTTCACTAATTAAACGCGCACTTTCTTTTTGGTAAGCGAAAATATCAATTAATGAACCCGCATGGAATCTTGAATCTCCTGGTTCAATAATAATAATTTTTGACAATAATTGACGGATGATAATTTCAATATATTTATCACTAATTGTAATACCTTGAAGACGGTACAATCTTTGAATTTCTTTTAATAAGTAGTTTTGTACAGCACGTGTATCAGCTACTTTTAATAATTCATTTAAAATAATTGGACCTTCAATAATTTTTTGACCAGGAACAACTTCATCGCCTTCTTTAACTCTAAGACGTCTGTCACTCTTAGTATCAATGATTTCAGTTTGTTCAACACCATCAGCATTGACTGAAGTTAAGTAAATGTGAAGATCGTTTCCGTTAGTGCCTTGAACATCTTTAAGTTTTTCAATTTTGGTGATTTTACCATATTTATTGGCAATTATGGCTGGTTTACCTCATGGTGAATCATAGGCATCGATCAATTCCATTAAACGACCGAAACCACCTGTAATATCTTCAACACCAGCAACACCACCTGTATGGAATGTACGCATAGTAAGCTGTGTACCAGGTTCACCAATTGATTGAGCGGCAACAACACCAACTGCTTCACCAATATTAACAACACGGTTAAAGGCTAAATCTTTACCATAACATTTTTTACATACACCATTACGTGTGTAACAAGATAATACTGAACGAATTTCTACAGATTTAATTCCAGCATTAACCACTTCTTGAGCTAATTCAGGAGTAATTAATTGATCAGCATTAACAATTAAAGCACCTGTTTGTGGGTTTAAGATAGGTTTGTTTGAGAAACGGCCTTCTATTCTTTCAGCTAGACTTTCGATAACTGTGTTTGTTTTGGTATCCATTATGTCTTTAACTTCAAAACCATAGTCAGTTCCACAATCTTCTTCTCTAACTACAATACCTTGAGCAACGTCAACTAAACGACGAGTTAAGTAACCTGATTTAGCTGTGTTAAGTGCTGTATCGGTAAGACCTTTACGTGCACCGTGGGTTGATGAATAGAATTCGTAAGCTGTTAAACCGTCAAGGAATGATGATTTAACAGGAATTTCAACAGTTGAACGAACAACACGATCGTTTTCAGCATCGGCTTTTAAAATTTTGGTGTTGTTGTTCATCAAACCACGCATACCGGCTAATTGAACAAAGTTAGATGAATTACCACGGGCACCTGATGTAAACATCATAAATAATGGGTTGTGAGGATGTTCTTTAGTTAAAGCTTTAAGATCTTTTTCAATTTGGTCTTTAATTTCTGTTCATTTAGCAATTGTTAATGAATATCTTTCATCGTCTGTTAATCAACCTCTTTCAAAGTAACCTCTTAATTGTTCAATGTATTCATCACCAGCTTTAATTTTTTCTTTAGTTGCTGAGTGGGTTAAAACATCACTAACTGCTATAGTTGTACCTGAAATTGTTGAATAATGGTAACCTAATTGTTTAATATCATCAAGAATATTAGCAACTTTGTTTGTGTATCTAAATCACACTTTTTCCAATAATTTAGTGTAATCATAAATTGTTCATTGGCTTTCAATGCCTCTTGCTAAGAATTTAGCTTTTTCATCAATAATTTTGTATTCATCATTAATGATTGATTCAAGAATTTGAATATGAGAACCAGTGATATTTTCGCCTTTGTAATCTTTTAGTTCACTTAATCTTGAGGCTAAATTATCTTGTTCCATAATTTCTTTAATGTCATTAATTACAGTAGAAATACTTTCGATGTTAACTGTAGCAACATATTCGTTGTATACACGACGAACAATTTTAGCAATATCTTTTTTACCAAGAGCTAAATTAATAGGTCTTTTGTTAATTTCTTCTACGAAATTTGCGCCATAAGGTAATAAGTATTTTTCAAAATCTTTAGCATTTTTTGAAGTATGAACAGCTTCTTTTTCGTCTACATATTTACCAAAAATGAATTCAAATGTGTTAGGAAAAGCTCTGTTAAAAATGAATTTACCAACTGTTGAAATAATGTATTTCATTTTTGAAGGGTAGTTCAAATAAAGCTTGTTTATAGCTTCAATTGGCAATACAACTCTGGTGTGCAAGTGAACTTTACCATTTTCATAAGCAGTAAGCATTTCGTTGTATGAACCAAAATATGAACCTGTACCAATAGCGTTTGGATTTTCCATGGTTAAGTAGTATAAACCAAGAATAATATCTTGACCAGGGTTGATGATTGGTTCACCATCTTTAGGTCCAAGAATATTTTTTGAAGCAAGCATTAATTCTCTGGCTTCTCTAACAGCTTCATCACTAATTGGAACGTGAACAGCCATTTGGTCACCGTCGAAGTCCGCGTTAAACGGAGTACATGTTAATGGGTGTAATTTAATAGCTTTACCACGAATTAAAACAGGTTCAAAAGCTTGAATTGATAAACGGTGTAATGTAGGAGCACGGTTAAGAAGAACCGGTCTTCCTTCAATAGCTCTTTCTACGTATGGTCAAATAATTGGCTCTAAGTTTTCAACTGCTTTTTTACCAGCTTTAATTGAGTTAATATTGTTATCACCTTTGATTAATTCACGAATAATTCATGGTTCAAATAACTTAGCAGCCATTTCACGTGGAATACCGACTTGGTGCATTTTTAATTCTGGTCCAACAACAATAACTGAACGACCTGAATAGTCAACACGTTTACCAAGTAAGTTTTGACGGAATCTACCTTTTTTACCTGTTAAGGCATCAGAAATAGATTTCAATGGACGTCCATCTTTTGATGAAACAGGAGTTGGTTTTTTACGAGCATTATCAATTAATGAGTCCACTGCTTCTTGAATCATTCTATATTCATTTTGCTTAATTAGCATAGGAGCATCATCTTCTTCTCATTTTTTAAGACGATTGTTCCTAATAATGATACGACGATATAATTCGTTGACATCACTAGTTGAGTGACGACCACCATCCAATTGGATTAAAGGACGTAAGTCAGCAGGTAAAACAGGTAAGTCATAGATTAGCATATCTAATGGGCTTTGACCTGAATTGATAAATGAATTAATAACATTTAATCTTTTGTAAAGTTTTGCTCTTTCTTGAGTTTTGGTTGAAGCTGGATTATTAGCAATATGAGCATTAATTTCTCTAATTTCTTCATTTACTTTTGCTAATTCTTCTTCTAAATTAAGGTTTTTAAGTAAATGTTCAATGGCTCTTGAACCAGTGCCAATTTTAGCATCACTATATTCTTCAATGATTTCGTTATATTCATAGAAATCAATACCGTAATCTTTACCAACTTTTGAAGTAGCAAAATTTTGCAATTCTTCTAAAGTTTCTGAAATAGTTTCGTATTTTTCTTCATAATCTGGATCGTCTTTATCTAATTTGCTTTTTAATTCAATTAAAGCATCTTGATAAATGATAGCGGCATCTGAAATGTCAATAATACTATTCTTTTTCAATGATTCTAAACCACCAGTTTCAAGAACAATGTGGCTTTTGTAGTAAATAAGTTTTTCCAAATCTGCCTTTGAAACAGGACGATTTGTATTAGCAACTTTTAAACCTAATAATTTTGCAATAATTGAGTGATCAATTTTAAAGAATCAAAAGTGAACAACAGGGTTTTCTAAATGAATATGTCCCATTCTACTACGACGAGTAATTTTAGGTAAAATTTGTGGTTCATATTTTTCACACATTGCTGTTCTATGGCATATTGTGTTTTCATCGCTTTTCTTGTATTTGGTACCACAAATAGGACATTTATAGTCAGTGGTTGGACCAAAAATTAATTCATCAAAAAGCCCTTCTCTTTCAGGTTTATAACTTTTATAGTTAATTGTTTCTGGTTTAGTTACTTCACCATGAGATCATGAACTAACATCTTCTTGAGTAGCTAATGATAATGTAATTTTTTCAATTACACTTTTTGGCTGAAGTTTCTTATTGAATAAATTATTCATCTAAACCTCCTTGAATATCTATATTATCATCATAGAATTGATCAAAATCTTTGCCATCAAGCTCATCTTGATTTGCGTAAGATAAATCAAATTTCATTTTTAAACCTTTAAGTTCATAACTTAAAACATTGAATGATTCTGGTGTGCCTGGTTTTGGCATTTCTTTACCAGAAGCTAAAGCAGCGTATAACTTGTTACGTCCATTAATATCATCAGATTTGTAAGTAAGAATTTCTTGAAGAACATTTGTAGCACCGTATGATTCTAAAGCTCAAGTTTCCATTTCACCAAATCTTTGACCACCATTTTGACTCTTACCACCAAGTGGTTGTTGAGTAATTAATGAGTATGGACCAACTGAACGAGCGTGCATTTTATCATCAACCATGTGGTTAAGTTTAAGCATGTACATAACACCAACAGAAACTGGGTTATCAAATCTCTTACCTGTAATTGGGTCGATTAAATATTGTTTTCCACTTTCTGGTAATTTAGCTTCTTTAATTAAATTGAAAATTTCTTCTTTCTTAATACCATCAAATGTTGGTGTAACAAATTTGCAATTTAATGATCTAGCAGCCATACCTAAATGGATTTCTAAAACTTGACCAATGTTCATACGTGATGGAACACCTTGTGGGTTAAGCATAACATCAACTGGTGTACCATCTTCTAAATAAGGCATATCTTCTTCTGGAAGAATGATTGAAACAACACCTTTGTTACCATGACGTCCTGACATTTTGTCACCAACACGAATTTTACGTTTAACAGCTATTGATACTTTAACAATTTTGTCAATGCCATCTTCAAATTGTGCATTACTGTCACGGCTCAATACTTCAACGCCAATAACTGTACCGCCATGTCCATTTTTAACTTTTAATGATGTGTCTTTAACATTGGTTAATCTTTGACCTAGGATTGATGATAATAATTTTTCTTCTTGTGAAGGGTTGTCATCACCTTTAGGTGAAACACGACCAACTAAAACATCACCCGGCATAACTTCTGAACCAACCCTAACAACACCATTTTCATCTAAATGACGAATTGAATATTTAGAAACGTTAGGAATTTCAGCGGTTAATTCATCATCACCCATACGACTAGTTCTAAATTGAATTGTATGTTCTTCAATATGAATAGAAGTTAAAACATCTTCTTTAACTAATCTTTCGTTAAGAATAATGGCATCTTCATAGTTATAACCTTTGTATGTTGTAAAGGCAACAACTAAGTTTTTACCTAATGACAATTCTCCATTTTTAAAGCTTGATCCGTCAACCAATAAGTCGCCTTTTTTAACTTCTTGACCAATTTTAACAAGCGGTCTTTGGTGAACAACTGTATCTTGGTTTGAACGTTGGAAGTTTCTTAATGAATAACTATCTGATTTGCCATTATTATTTCTAATTTTAATTTTGCTTCCATCAACATATTCAACAACACCATCGTTTTTAGCCACAAAGTTAGCTGATGAATATTTAGCAATTGCTGATTCTAAACCTGTAGCAACAAATGGAGCTTCTGTTTGTAATAATGGAACTGCTTGACGTTGCATGTTAGAACCCATAAGTGCACGGTTAGCATCGTCATTTTCCAAGAATGGAATACATCCAGCAGCTACTGAAACCATTTGGTTTGAAGCAACTTCGATGTAATCAATTTGTGTAGGCTCACCTAAAACGTAAGTGTAATTGTGACGCATTGTTACTTGCTTGTCAATAATACGGTTGTTTTCGTCAACTTTAACTGTTGATTGAGCAATATAAAAACCAATTTCTTCTGTTGCTGTTAAATATTCAACTTTCTCATAGTTAACAACACCATTTTCAACTTTATAATATGGTGTTTGTAAGAAACCATATTCATTAACTTTGGCATAAGTAGCAAAGTTTAAAATTAAACCAATGTTAGGTCCTTCTGGGGTTTCAATTGGACAAATTCTACCATAGTGAGTAGCATGAACATCCCGCACTTCGAATTGAGCAGTATCACGGTTAAGACCACCAGGTCCTAAAGAAGTAATACGCCTTTCGTTTGAAATTTCAGCTAATGGATTGATTTGGTCCATGAATTGTGAAAGTTTTGAAGAGTTAAAGAATGTTTTCATTTGTGTTGAAACTAATTTATTGTTAGTAACATTCTTTGGATTAACTTTATCAGGTTCTTTAGCACCCATTCTTTCACGAGTTGTTTTTTCAAGTTTAGTTAAAACAACATTAAGTTGATTTTGCATTAATTCACCAACAGAAACAATTCTTTTGTTTGTTAATGAATCTGGATCATCGTCGTGTCCTATACCATTTAAAAGATTGAAGTAGTAATTAATTGCAGCAACAATATCTGAAATTATTAAGTGAGTTTCAGTTGCTTTTGGATCTGTACCAATTACTAAAACAGGCTCTTTACCTCTATCTTTTCATTTACGGTTTGGATAAACCAACAATGAAATCATTTTAGTCATCTTTTTAAGGTGCTTGCTTTGTGTGTTGTTAAGCAATTTACCATAAACTATATCTGCCTTAACGCCTGGTATTTCAACAGATTTTAAGTAGCCATCATCAAAATTCTTTTGAATTAATAAAGCAATTTTGTGTGTTATATCAATTCCTGGTTCTAAATGAACTTCCTGGCCTTCATCATTTAAAATTGTTAATGGTTGAGCAAGAATAGTATCTGAAATACGATCAACTAAATTAAGTTTTTTATTCAACATGTAACGACCAGTTTGATTTAAGCTGTAACGTTTCTTGTTAAATAAAATACCTGGAATTAAGTTTGCTACTGAATCATCAGTAATACGGTCACCACGACGAATTACACCAAATAATTCTTCTTGGCAATATCTGATTTTTTCTTCAAGTGTGTCGCCATATTCACTAATTTTTTTGTCACGTTTGATTGTTTCGGCTAATTCATTTGAATTACCAAACAATTCTTTCATGTTTTCAACTGAAAAACCAAGTGCCATTAAAAATGTGGTTAAATTAACATTTTTGTTTTTGTCAATCTTAATTTTTACTGGATCTACATTTTTAGTTGTAACTTTGTGAGAAATTTCTAATCATGAACCAATTCTTGGCAAGATTTCTAATTTGTTAAACAAGTCATCTGATTGTTTGTTACGAACACCACGACCAAAGTATGCACCTGGAGATCTGATTAACTGGCTAACGATAACTTTTTCACTTCCGTTAATAATAAAGCTTCCACCTGATGTCATAAGTGGAATTTCGCCTAAAAACACTGTGTCTTCTTGAACGACACCAGTTTCGGTTGCGGTTACTTTAAATTTAGCATGAAGTTTGGCTGCATAGTTAATTCCTTTAACTCTAGCATCAGCAACAGCTTCATATTCTTTGCCACTTGGCATTTCTAAATAAGCTGATGAATGAATATACTCTAAAGTTAATTTTCCATTTGAAGCAACTATTGGGTAGTGCTCACGTAATGATTCTTCAATTCCACTCTTCTTGAATCATTCGAATGATTCTTTGCTAGTAGAGAGAAAATCAGGAATGTTTAAAGTTTGTTTTGTAGTTGAATAATCACGTCTTTCTGTGATAGGACCAAATTTACGCAATTTGTAAGCGGGTTTTAAGTTTTCATTGACATTCATACTTTACACTTCCTTAATATTTTGTTTATGCAATAAAAAACAAAAAGGAGCCAGACAGTTATCATCATCAAGCTCAATTTATGAATTAAATATATATTTATATTATATTAATGTATTGCATGTAAAAAAATATTACCATAAAACAATAATTTTGAAAATAAAAATAAGTTTTTTATGTTTTTAATTAAAAATGCTTTTTTATAGCGTTTTTGGGCACAAAAAAATCTTTTAAATAAATTTTCTTTGATTTTAAGCTCTAATATAATTTTTTTATGATTAAAAATATCAACTTTAATGAACGGTCGACTGACTGAAAAAATATTTATGAACAACTTAAAAATAAAAATGACTTTGAAAATTCAATAAATTATGTAAAACTAAATGCACATTTAGAAGATAAAAGTGTTTTGTTTAACAATGAAAAATCATTAATCAAAGCAGCAAAATTAATGTTAGAAATTCACGAAAGCAAATTGCCTGTTGGTAAAAATAAATTAGCTTGAGCTATAAAAAAATATCGGATGATATTTAATCAATTAGGCTATAAAATAGAAGTTTTAGATAAATATTTCAAAAGAATAAATACTATTTTAAGCAAGTCAAATAACACAAGAATTACTAATTTATTTTGATTTAATAGCAACTTGATTGAAGATAACGATCAAATTAAGTTAAATGACTCGCAATTCTTAATGAATGGTGATAAGCATTTTGATTTAGCATCGTTTATAGTCCTTAATAATTTAAATGATAAGGAAGAAAAAATTTTTCTAGATTCTTATAACACATATTGAGAAGAGTATTTAATTCAACAAAAAATTTTAGTAGCTTATTTTTATTTGCTTTATTTTAATACTGCTAATTGCCAAAAATATAATGATTATTTAATTAATATAATCGAAAGTAATATTAAACTTTTCGATTATAAAAGAGCCACAAATACATTCCGTAGAGAAGAGTGATAAAAAAATAAAAAATTTTTGTTTGGTTATTATTTTAATGCTATAATATTCAAGCAATAAGCCGCCTTAGCTCAGTTGGTAGAGCAACTGACTTGTAATCAGTAGGTCGTAGGTTCGAGTCCTATAGGCGGCACCATATGCTTAAAAAAGGTTTAATGAGGTTCGATTCCTCAAGTAAGCATACAAGCGCAAGTGGTGAAATTGGCATACACGCTAGATTTAGGCTCTAGTGCTTCGGCGTGAGGGTTCGAGTCCCTCCTTGCGCACCATTTGCAATGCGCCAGCTGGAAAAAACCAGCTTTTTTTTATATTTTTTCCACTTTTGTTTAAATTTTTCAACTTTTAACTAAATGGATTAGATGAATTGAAAGGAGAAAAAAGATGGTTTTATACAGAGTTGGAGAAATCATTTATAAAAATGGAAATAACTTAATTTTTGAAAGTCAAGGAGTGGGTTATTCAATAATTGTGCCTTGTAGTGAGAGATTTGAACCAAAGATGAGGCTAAAATTATATTTACATGAAATCAAAAATGACTATCTACAAGCCACATATGGTTTTAAAGATTTTAAAGAAAGACTTTTATTTTTAGATTTAATTGCAATGCAAGGAATTGGTCCAAGAGTAGCATGCAGTATTTTAAATAAAGGTTGAGAAACAGTGGCAAATTTGATAGCCAATGGTCAAAGTGAAGAGTTAAATGGCATTCAATATATATCGCCGAAAATTGCTAGATCAGTAGTGAATGAATTGCAAAGTAAATGAAGCAAAATGCTAACTAATTCAACTAATAAAAAGGAAATTCAAGCTAACTTAGAAAAGAACAACAATATTTTAGAAGTTAAAGAAACTTTAAAAATGCTTGGTTTCAAAAATAATCAAATTGAAAAAGCAATTGATAATTTGAATGTAACTAACGATATTGAAGAAATGGTTGAAACAGCTATCAAATTTATTTCTAAAGATTATGAACAAACAAACCTTAAGACCGCTTAATTTTAATGAATTTATTGGTCAAGAAAAATTAAAAATTACTTTGAAAACAATGATTAGTGGAGCATTACATAGAAAAGAAGCCATTGATCATATTTTGTTTTATGGTCCGCCGGGGGTGGGTAAAACTACTTTAGCAACAATTTTGGCTCAAGAACTAAATGTTAAGATTCATTATTTACAAGGGTCATTATTAGAGAAAAAGTCAGATATTTTATCGGTATTTGCCAATGTAAATAATAATGACATAGTATTTATTGATGAGGTTCATAGCGTGAACAATAATATTGAAGAGCTTATATATAACGCAATGGAAGATTTCAAAATTGACTTAATTATAGGTCCAGAAGGAAATTCTAAAGTTTTAAGAATGAATCTAAAACCTTTTACTTTAATAGCTGCTACAACTAAACCTAATCTAATTAGTCAGCCATTTAAAGATAGATTCGGTTTTAAAGCGAAATTAAATCCATATTCACAAGAAGACATAATTAAAATTTTGCAAAATAATCAACAAAAATTAGAGATTACTGTTGAACAAGGAGTGTTAGATTTAATCGCTAGATATTCAAGAAATACACCAAGAGTAGCAAATCATTTATTAAAAAGAGTTTTTGATTTTTCAATAATTGAAAAAGAAGAATATATCACTAAACAAACAGTGAGAAAAACTTTTCAACATTTAGATTTATATGATTTAGGTTTAAATCGTGATCATATTGATTATTTAATGACCTTAAATGAAGTTTTTGAAACTAAATACGCTTCATTAGAATCATTAGCAGGAATATTAAATTTTCCAAAAGATAGTTTAATTTATGAAATTGAACCATTATTATTAAATCTGAAATTAATCAGAAAAAGTCCGCGAGGCAGAACTATAACTACAAAGGGTATTGATTACTTAATTAATCAAAATGTGTAAACGCAATAAAAAAACAGCCGCTAAGCTGTTTTTCATTGTTATTATTCAGCACGAGAGTCTGCACTCTTGTAACCATCAACTTTTTTGCCTTTGTAAAAACCACATGAGTAGCATACTGTGTGTTGTTGAATCATGCTTGCACAATTGTTACATGAGATTAAATTTTGAACAGGTAAAGCATCATGAGTACGTCTTTTGTGTTTACGTTGTTTAGATGTTTTACGTTTTGGAACTATAGCCATGTCTGTCCTCCTTTATATTTTTTACGCGTAATAAATTCTTACTAATTATAATAAAAAAGATTATTTTATTATTTAAAAAAATAATTATTTTTGAATACTGTAATTTTGCCATTTATTACTTTATTTAAGTTTTATTAGACAAAATGGAGTTAATTAAAAAACACTTTAAAATCTTTTAAAAATATATAAAATAATTAAAAATATAATTAAATAGGCTAATGTAAAGAGGCAAAATGAAAAAAAGTTCAAAATTATGATTAATTCTTAGTTCTTTAATTTTTGTGACAGTTGGTGCTTTATCTAGCGTAGCTTATTTAATTTATTCTAACTGAAGCAAAGGTTCAATAATAATTAGAGGAAGCAAAGGCAATCTTGACATTAACATTTTAGAAATTGAAGACAATATGTCTGTGTCAAATAAGTCATTTAAAGAAATAACTTATGATCCTAATTTTCAAATTCAAGATAAAACAAAAAAATTGCTTGATGATTTAAATAAAAATTCAGCTAATTGAATTAAAGACGAATATTTTTCATACAAAATGGAAAATAATGTTTTAGTGTTGGTCTATACTGACCCAATAAATGGTGTTAAATTCAAAGATCATTCTTATGGAACTTATAAAAAAACATTAGATTCTGAAAATGAAAGTGAAGAAATCTTGTCTAATGAAGCAGATAAAAATGAAGAAGTTGAACAAAAACCTAGATTTCTTTTAGGCAAAGAAGGTTTAGCTCTTTTAGCTAATCATTTTTATGCTAAACAAACTTTCGGACCTGAAATAATGTATTTAGATTCTATAAATATTAATGATGCGAGAGTAAGCGCGAGCAATGCTAATGGTCTTTATACACCAAGCACAAAAACAATTTTTTTGAATGGATCATTTGTTGCTGAAAAAGGCTATGAAATAGATCAAAAAGTAAAATTTTTAATTCCTGTATTATTCCATGAATATATGCACCATTGAGCTAATTCATATGTTAATTACTATGATTATAACGATCAATTTATTCCTGTTTCTTATAGACAAAACCATTCTAAAGCAAGAACTATTAATTATTTTTATAAAGAATTCTATAATGGATTTAAAACTTATTTAAATTTTGCTGAAAAACCAATAAATGCTAATGAAAACGAATGATTAGATTCAGAAAAAAACTTTATAGGTAGAATTTTAACCACTCAAGAATTGTTTGCCTTAGGCAATTCAAATAACGCAGCTGAATATCAAAGTATTTACAGCAAAATTTCTAGCTTTGCTAGTTTATATGGCAATCAAGAAAAAATTACATTTAAATATAAAAAAAATGAGCTAAACAAATATGTAATTTCTGAATACTCGCCTCAAGACCTGCCTTATTACTATTCAATAGTTGAATTAATTCCGAGAGAATGAACAAAATTTGCTTATAAACCTTATTATTCGGTAATGTATGAAACGCCCGCGGCATCATTAAATGATAAAGGCTACTATTTATCACAAAATTACTTTGCTACAGCATATTTAAAAAACGGAGAAAAGTCAACATACTTTTCAAATAATACTTATGTACAAGATTGAGCAAGAACAAACAATAATGGAATGCCAATTTCAGATAAAACAACAAATATTCAAACATTTGAAAATAATATTTGAAATTATATTATTGCTGAAAGTAAGGAACCGGTTTATAAAGAATTTTACAAAATGTTCTTAAAATCAATGGGATTTGGCAAATTGATTTCACAAATGAAGAGTAGAACTGAATGATCATTTATCTCTGGTGAAAATGGAACAGACATTAACATCAATACAGATAATAATGTAATTGGCAAGGTTTCTTTAACAGGTTATTTAGATTCAAGCAAATATAAGGCGCTTGTTTTTGTAAAAGATAATGTTAAAAAAATAGTTAATATCAATTATGTGCCTTTAATAAGATTTAATTCATTTAATAAGCCACAAATTGATGAAAAAATTCATTCAAATCAAATATTAAGACCAAGCGATGTGTTGGATAACATTAATAATTTAACTAATAAAAATGACTATATTGCCTATAAAACAGATGAATTCGATATTAAGAACTATACAGGTAGTTATATTTATTTATGAGAAGATGTTAATAATAACAATCAAATAGAAAATAGCGAATTAATTAAGCAATTTACTGACCCATTGCCTGATCGACCAATAATTAATTCAGATTCAAAAGAATATATTAATCCGAATGCAAGTAGTAATATAAGTTTTTCTTGACCTGAAATTGTTGAGGCTGATAGTGACCAAGATGGATTTAATGTTGTTAGAATTGCTTAACATGAAAAAATAATCGGTTCCCCGATTATTTTTTAATTTTAAGATTTCAATAAGTTTCAATCTCAGTTAAAGTTTTTTGATCAACAGGCTTAATGTCATAATGATGAACATTATAAGCTGTAATTTCTTCGTCTGGATTTAAAGGATTTCAAACAGTGTAATGATCCCGAGTTTCCAAGTTTGAAAGTCTAAAAAAACGAATATGTCTATAAAAAAGACATATTCGTTTTTTATGTTTCAAAATTACACACATAAAATCCCGAGTTTCCAAGTTGAATTTACTAAAAAACAGTGATTTTTGGTTTAAAATAACAAAACAATTATTACATAAACGAAATTTTTTATTCTTTTTTAATAATTTTTTTGAACAAAATAAAAAATTTTTAAAATAATTTTCATTTTTGATTTTGATTTTTTTATGTAAGTAATGATGATTAAAAAATAGTGAATTACCCTATAAATAAGCACTTTATCATTGAAAATGGCATTAAACTTGGAAACTCGGGTGTTAGAATTGCTTAACATGAAAAAATAATCGGTTCCCCGATTATTTTTTAATTTTAAGATTTCAATAAGTTTCAATCTCAGTTAAAGTTTTTTGATCAACAGGCTTAATGTCATAATGATGAACATTATAAGCTGTAATTTCTTCGTCTGGATTTAAAGGATTTCAAACAGTGTAATGATCTTTAATATCAAATAAATTATTTACATATTTAATTTCATATTCAATATGTTTAGCTCATTCTTCATCTGTGAAGTTATCAGGTTTTTCTCATTCTTCAATTGATTTGAAGTATTCTTCACGAACGTATTCAACAACTTTTTTGAAAACTGGAGTATACCCCACTGAATCAAAGTTTAAAACAGAGCCTAATTCCAATTTGTCTTCAACCGAATCTCAAGTTCCGTCGCCTATACCTTGAATAAATGTATCTCTAGCAGCAGAATAAACTTTGTTTTTAACTTCATCAGAAGTGCCTTTAACGATTACTAAACCGTCAACTAATAATAAATTGTCTTTTGGTCTTAAATATCTTAATTCACCATCTCTAACATTACTGTTATTGTCATTACCAAAAAACGCGTCAACGGTATCACCATTATAAATAATACCCATTTGAATTTCAGACTGCGGGCTAATAATTTTGTCAACTAATTCTAAACCATTTCCAATAAAGTTGATTTTCGAACTGTTCAAAGCATAACCAGTTGCGTTTTTGATTAAGCTTTCAAATTGATCAATTAATTCTTGGTAATTTGAAGCTCCTGATGTTTGTTGATTAGCAAACATTTCTAATTCTTCAATCATTTTGTCTGAAGTTTCAAAATTGTTACCTTTAGCTTTTTCATCTTCGACATGTTTTTTGAATAATTCTATTAATTTATTAGGATCATTGACCTTGTTAAAGTTTTGTCCTTTACCTGTCGCATAGATTGACACATATTTATTTGCATTCTTGTCTAAACGATAAGCAGAACCATAAATCATATTGTCACGTACTGCGTCTGTGGCTTCTAAATTATCAAAACCTTCTTCTTTTAAAACTTTTAAAATTGAATAAAGACTAAAACTTCCTGCTTCTCATGATTTGTCTTCAGGTCTTTCTTCCATTAATTTGTCATAAATTTTCTTTTCTAAAGTTGAAGTGGCTTTAAAATCATATTCAGCGCCGTGTTTTTGGTTTTTTAAATTTAATTTGGCTGGATTATATGCAACAACCATATCTTGAGCAAAATATGGTAAAAAGTATTCTCATAAATGAAGAGGTTGCTCATATGCTTTACCATTTTCATCAGTCAATAATTCATCATCATATGATGCTAAATGGTTTCAAACACCTTCAGTGTAAATTGATTTTAAAACTTCTTCAAGCGAAGCGTCAGGATTACTTTCAAAAGCTTTTGGGAATAATTTTTTAAAGTCTAATTTTTCTAATTTACCTTTTTTAATGAGTGTTACAGCTTGTGAATCTGAACCAATACCAGCTACTGCTTTATTGGTTAAGATAGCATTTGTAAATTGATTTAAAGTATCAAATTCTTTGAAATCGAAATCTTGATTAATTCTTCTTTTGTGTGAAACATCATCACCATCATTAATGTATTGTTTGTAATTGTAAAATGATGGTTTGAATTTATGTGAATATTTATAAGTTAATGAAGCTGCTAGAACCCCAACAACAGCAACACCTACTGCTGAATATAAGAAAGTTTTATTAAGGAAAAAACCTTTTAATTTATTTCAAAAATTAGACTTAGCCATTTTGCACCTCGCTTAATTTTTGAGTATTTTTGGCTTTTAATTTTAACTTTCTTGCTTTACGAAGCCCTTTTGATTTGTGTAAGAAATAAATAGCATTACCAATTAATGTTGCAAACATCAATGCTGCTCCTACAACTAAACCTCAAGCTTGAAAATCACTTTCATAAAGTTTTGTTCCTAATGTTGCTGTGTTGCTTAAAGTTCTTAAAATAATGAAATCATCAAATGATAAGAAAGCAGCAATGGCGCCTGAAAAAATGATTGAAGGCATCATGTAAATGAAATAGGTTTTAAATCATGATCTAAATAATGAATATCCTAAATCTTGACTAGCTTCTAATAATGATTTATTAAATTTTTCGCTTCTTGGATACATCATTGTAATTCCATAAGGTAAAGCCATAATTGTGTGTCCAACAATACCTCTGATTAAGCCTTCGCTTGTGTTAGCTAATGTTCCAAAAAGAATAGCAAATACTAATACTAAACCAATAGCAGTAATGTTATCAGGATTGATTAATGGAATATTATTAACAGCTTGAATAGCTGAACCATATTTTTTATTACGTTGTCTTCACATAGCAAAAACAGTAACTAAAGAAATAGAAATAACTAAAAGCGCTGTAAATAAGGCAATTATTAATGAATTAACTAAAGCTAAATCACGCCCATTTTGTCAGAAATTGGTTCAAGCTTCAGTAGTAAATCTATTTCAAGTAAAGCTTAAGAAACCTTTATCACTTGGTTTATTAAAACTAAAAATTATTGCGAATGTTAATGGCACATAAGTAAGGAATAAAATTAAATAAATATAAGAATGTCTTAAAAAATTAACAAATTTATTCATAAATTCACCCTTTCTTGTTATGTTTAGCAATCAATTTAGGTAAAAATTGAATTAATGCGTATGTGCCGATAAAAATTGCTGAAACAACAATAACAATTAAACTGCCTCTTGATAAAGCAAATTGATTTGAAGGGTTAGTATAATCATTGATTATTGATCCAATTAATGGTAATTGATTTTTGTTTGGTAAAAGTTTATCACTAATCACAAAGTTAGTTGCTGAAGCCAAGAAAATTAAACCGAAACCACTAATAATTGCTTTAAGGCTATATGGAATAACGACTTTAAATAAAGTTCTAATTTTGCCATAACCTAAGTCTTCACTAGCTTCTAAAATATTTTTTGGCATATCTCTAAGCACTGAATATAAAGGCATAATCATTAACGGTAAGTTTAAATATGTTAAAGCAAGCACCATAAATCATTCGGCATTAAGAGTTTCCGGCGTGTCAACTATTGACATGAAAAGTCCTCTAATCGCATAAATTCTAGCAATTGTGAAAATGATCATAGGGCTAATAATTAAGCTCATTCCGTAAATTGGTAAAAATTTATTTTTACTTAATGCTATTAAATAAGCATATGGATAACCAATAATTAAACATAAAAGAGAGCTAATTACACCTATTTTTAAACTACGTCAAATTTGAACTCAGGTATTTTTTTCTTTAATAAGTGCATATTGATCAAAGCCTTCTCTTGGTGTTAAAGCACTAATAATAATTAAAATAACTGGTAATAAAATGAAAAAGATAGCAATAATAACAAACGGCAAGGCTAAACTAAGCCGTTTATTTAGTTGTAATTTGTTTTTAATTTTTGAAAACATCTGAAGAATAATCTCATTTACTATCTTTTTTCATTAAATGAATTGAATCAATTGTTCAACTAAGGAATACTTGTTGATTTAAATCAAATTTTTTAGCTGTTTCAACATACATAATTTGTTTATTTGCTAACTTAACAGTTAAATAGTAATAACTTCCTCTGTATGTTGAGTTAATAATTGTACCTAAAAGTTTATTTCCTTGTTCTCTGTCTGTATCAACAATATCAATATCTTCTGGTCTAATTAATACATCAACATCTTCACCATCAGCAAAGTCATCTTCTTCATGAACTGTTTTATAGGTATTTGTGTTTCAAACGGTAACAGTTGCATCACTATTAAATGTACCATTATAAATGTTTGAATCGCCAATAAATGAAGCTACTCATTTATTAACTGGATAGTCATAAATAGCTTTTGGTGTATCATATTGTTCAATTTTTCCGTCTCTAACAACTGCTACTCTATCAGATAATTCTAAAGCTTCATCTTGGTCATGAGTAACAAAAATGAATGTTAAACCTAATTTTTGTTGAATGGTTCTTAATAAAACTTGCATTTTTTGACGAATTTTAGCATCTAAAGCACTTAATGGTTCATCAAGCAATAAAATTTCTGGTTCAATAACTAATGAACGAGCCAAAGCAACACGTTGTTTCATACCACCAGATAATTCGCTGATTGCTTTCTTTTCATTACCTTCTAAACCAACTAATTTAACAATATTATTAACTTCTTCTTGAATTTCTTCTCTAGTTAATTTTCTAGTTAAATGTTTCTTTTCAAATTTTTCAATTTGTTTAGTTGTGTAATATTCTCAGTATGAATATTTGAAGTCAGAATCATCAAGTCATTTTTGGATTTTCTTGAATTTTTTGCTTGTTGGTTTTAAAGTTTCCATTTCTGCTTCATATTCATTTTGTTGCTTGTCTAATTCAGCCATTTTATCTTTGGCTTTTTTATTTCAAACTTGTTTTTGTTTTTCTAATAATTCTAAGTAATATGGATTTACTTTTTCTTTTGGTTTTCTTTTAAGCATTAAACCATATTTAATGTTTCCTTCAACATTTAAATGTGGGAAAAGAGCATAATCTTGAAAAATTGTTGATAAATCACGTGAGTGAGCGGGCAAGTCTTTAATATCAAGACCATTAAACTTAATTTCACCACGGGTTGCTCATTCAAAACCAGCAATTAAACGTAAAATTGTTGTTTTACCTGAACCTGAAGGACCAAGTAAAGTCACAAATTCACCTTTATTGATTTTTAAATCCACATTATCCAAAACCAATTTATCATCAAATTCTTTAACAACTTCTTTTAGTTCAATAATGTATTGTGAATTTTGTTTTTTCATAATTCTCCTTAAATTTTTGTTAATGAAAATAGCTTCATTAAGCAAAAACTATCGTGGAGGCAAGATCAAAAACATTCTGTGTGTATTCAATAGCATAAAAAGGCAATGAAGGATTTTTGTCTTCATTGAAATCTAAAAGTATTTTCTTAGATCTGTATTTATCTTTCTTTCAATAATTAGCTATTTTCATGCCAAAAATTATAAAGTAAAATAAGCGATTTAGTCCATGTTTTTAATTTTTTTTATTTTTCTTTAAACCCTTATGAATTAGTCCTTTTAGTCAAATTTTTCATATTTTTTTCTGATAAGAAAATTCAATTGAAAAAAATGTGAGAAGTATTAACAAAATATAAAAAATAATTTATGCAATTTTGGAAGACATAAAGTAATTTATAATATAAAAAAGCGGCGCACCGCAGTGGGGGTTATATGGATTTAAAATGTGCTTCTTTTTTTGCTGGAGTTGGTGGAATAGATAAAGGTTTTGAGAATGCTGGATTTAAGACAATATATGCTAATGAAATTGATGAAAACGCTGCCAAAACATTTAAAGCAAATTTCCCAAATGTTCAATTAGATATTTCAGATATTCGTCAATTAGATGAAAACAAAGATATACCAAATTTTGACGTTATGTTGGCAGGATTCCCTTGTCAAGCATTTTCTATTGCTGGATATCAGCAAGGATTTCATGACGAAAAAGGAAGAGGAAATTTATTTTTTGAAATAATGCGAATTGTCAAGGCTAAAAAACCAAAAATTATTTTTTTAGAAAATGTTAAAAATTTAGTATCTCATGACAATGGCAATACCTTTCAAGTTATTAGCGAATCATTAGAAAAAGAAGGTTATCATGTAAAATCTATGGTTCTTAATTCGAGCAATTATGGAAATGTGCCACAATCAAGAGAAAGAATTTATATTGTTTGTTTTAAAGATTATGAACAATACCGTAATTTTGAATTTCCTAAACCTATAAAACTAACCACAAAATTACATGATGTTATAGATTTTGAAAATGATGTTGATAAAAAATATTATTACACAACACTTTGTAGCTTTTATAAAGAATTAAAAAATAACATGACTAAAAGTGATACTTGTTATCAATGACGTAGGGTTTATGTAAGAGAAAATAAAAGCAATCTTTGCCCAACTCTTACAGCAAATATGGGAACTGGCGGCCATAATGTACCTTTAATACGTACATTTAATGGAAAATTTAGAAAATTAACCCCTCGTGAATGTTTTAATTTACAAGGATTTTCAAAAGATTTCATTTTACCAAATTCCCTTAGTGCAAGTTCTTTATACAAACAAGCTGGCAACTCAGTTGTTGTTTCAGTAATTGAAAGATTGGCTGAGCAAATCAAAATTGCTGTTAGCAAAAAATAGCAGAAGACAACAAAATTCTTCTGCTATTTTTTATTATTTAAATAATCATTATAGTAATATTCTTCATAAGTTCCCGATGGTGAAAAATCAATTGAATATTCATTTTCTCCAATTTTAGTAAAAATAACACTATCAATATTATATTTTTGAAGCATTTCATAAGTTAATTTTGTTCCCTTTGGTATTTCAAAAACATCTCTTAAAAGCCATTTGCCTAAAACTTTATTTGGGTTACTCATTATAGCCTTACCAATTTTCGGATTATTCTTATCAGCACTTTGACAAACTTTTGCTGAAATGGTTGTTCCATTAGGGAGGTGTAATTTAAAAGGGATGTCACGTTGAGGAAAGAAATTAGGATTCCTTTGTCTATCAATAGTATTATAAGGAATATATATTTCATTGAAATCACGTTTGCGACCATTAGCGTTTCATTGGTTTAATCCGCTTTTTTCAGGAACAAATTTCTGACCGTTTTTTTCTGAATAAAGCCTTAAACAAAGGGTATTAGTTTTGTCTAATGATTTTTTATTAGATACAAAAAGTTCATTAGTTTTTGAAATTTCTGCTTCAATTATTGAGTTCATTAAAAATGAATAAGGGTCTTTTATTATTGGAACATCAAAACTATCAAGAACTTCAAAATTTTCAAAAAGCATGTATAAAGTATTTTTTGATGTTGAAAAATGATATTTATGTTTACCATCAGTGAAATATGTGTTATTGATGTTCCCACGGTTTTCAATAATTGTAATTTGGTCAATATCAATAAAATCAAATGGATATTCAATAATTTCCATTCTTCCAGGAGTTCTACGAACCATGTGGTATATCATTTTATCAATGTTATAAAGGTTTTTTGTAACACGTATACGCATATTTCTATATTTGGCAATTTTTTTAATAAGTTCTAAACCACTTAAGTGAGAATAATAAGGTTTTAATTTACCAAATTCCGCTATTTTTTGATCAATATTCCCAGTAAAAGTTTTTAAACCAATGCCGATTGTACCTTTTTTAGCATCAACTGAGCAATCTTTTCTAGCAAGATTTTCTGCTTCAAAATATTTACAAAAAATATTTTCATGCGCTCGATATGGTAAATAAGGGCTATCGCTTTCTGAAAAAAGTAATGTTAAATTGCCAAGAATAGTTAACATTCTTTTATATTGCTTTTGTTGTTCAGTAGATTGGTCCTTATAGAACATTATTTACTCCTTATAATTACTTGATATAAAAATTATAACAATATTTATAATGATGCTAAAGACGCTAGAATTTATCTATTTTGTAGATTAATTAATCCAAAAATATTCTGAAAACATTATTAAATTTGTTTAAAAAATGTTAGTCTTAAAAAACCAACGAAAAGCAAATTAATTTTAACTAAAAGCCTATGAAATAGCTTTTTTGGTCTAATTATTATTACTAATATACAAAATATCTACTTTGCCATATTTTTTGTAGTTTTGAATTGTTAAGCCTTTTGGCAGCATAATTTGTTTGCTATCATTTGTTTCGACAATTATTAGACCATTCTTATTTAGATATTTAAATTCATTAATTAATTCTAATGTTTGATTTACTGTTTCATACATTAAATAAGGCGCATCGATAAAAATATAATCAAACTCTTTACCTTGATTACTATTTAAGAAATTCAAAACATCTGTATATTCAATTTGAACATTATTTGCTTTTAAAGTATTTTTGTTATTTCTAATAACATTAATTGCATTTTTATTGTTTTCAACACAAAATACTTTCATTGCTCCGTTACTTATTGCTTCAAAGGCAAAAGCACCGCTGCCAGCAAAAAGATCAAGCACTATTTTATCTTTTATATTCATTCTAATTGAATTAAAAATTGCTTCTCTAACTCTATCCATTGTTGGTCTTGAAATGCTCATATCTGGTTGTTCTAATTGTCTTGATCTATGAATTCCTGAAATTATTCTTAACATGTTTACTCCTTATTTTCAATAAAACTTTGTTTTAATTTTATAAAATCTTTTAACATTCCTTGAAATTTAAAATGCCTAAATAAAATATTTTCCTTTTCTTTTATCCTCCTAATTGTTTAGTTTTAATTTGAAAAAATAACTATATAGGCAGGTAAAATTGATGTAAAAAGTTTAATAATTTAAAAAAATTTAATGAAAAATCCATTTTTTTGTAAAAAATAACCAAATTTATAAGACAATAAAATGTAATCTTTAAATATTCGATTTTGTTGCTAAATGAAATTAAAAGAATTCTTTAATTATTTAAATTAATATTGGTTTGTTTAATGATAAAATTAGATATTGGTAGACAAGAAAAAATTGAATTGTTTGATCTTAGCGTTCTTTTTTTTTTTTTTTTGAAATTACATTATTTCTACAAATTAAATATTTGACCTTGAGAGGATTAAATATAAATATTTCTTACGTTTTTTATTTTTTTATCTAAAATTTTTAACGGCAATTTTAGAAATTTAAGGAGGCACGATGAAGAAAAAGCCTATTGTTTTTAGTGATGTAGATGGAACAATCTACACAAGAGATGCTTATGTTTCTAATTTCAACTTAAGCGTAATTAAAAGAGATGATCTTAGTTTTAATATAGCTACAGGTAACCCAATTTGCCCAAGAATGCTTAAATTAGCTAAATTAACTGATGCTGATTACATTATTGGTTCATCTGGTGTACAAATTTATGATTACAAAAACTCAAAATTTATTAAAGAAAAATATTTAGACCCTGAAACAGTTAAAACAATTTTTAAAATCTTTAAGGATTTCAACGTTTCAGCAGCTGCTTGATCAAGCGAAGTATTTTATGTTTTTAGAGAAGAAGACAAAGAGTTTCTTAACAAAATTTACTTTAGAAGTGAAAGCTTTGATCAATTTACCTTAGTTACAGGTAATGAAACTGAACTTAAAAATGTAGCAAAAATTGAAGTTTATTTTGAAGGCACTCAAAATGTTGATCAATTAATGGAATTATTAGAACCGCTTGATTGCAAAATTATTAAAACTCACATGAATATTGAAATTCTTTCATATGGCGCATCAAAAGGTAGAGCAATTGTTTGAATGTTAGATCATGTGTTTGGTGAAAATGTAACTGAGGATGACGTCATGGTTATAGGAGACAGCGAAAATGACTTTTCAATGTTTAAACGTTTCTATCACTCATATGTTATGGACAATGCCAAAGATGAAGTTAAAGAAAAAGCCAACAATGTTACAAAACACGTTGTTGAACATGGTTTAGGCTATGCAATCTTAGATTATCTTGAAAAATTAAACAAACATAATTAGAAACAACTTTGGTGAATTGTTTATTCACTTAGTTGTTTTTATTTTAACTAGACCGTTAATTAGATAGTTAATCAAATATTAATATATAAATTAATATAGTAAAATTAGAAAAACACTTATAGGTAGGAGGTTAATTATGGCTCGTTTTATTGACCAAATTAATATTATTTTACAAGCTGGTAAAGGTGGCGACGGGATGATTTCTTTCAGACGTGAAGCGCATGTTGACAAAGGTGGTCCTGATGGCGGTGATGGTGGTCGTGGCGGCAACATTTATTTTGTTGGTGATCCTGGCAAAAACACCTTGCTCTCACTTTACGGCAATAAAAAAATTGTTGCTGAAGATGGCGTTAATGGTGGACCTAAAAACCTTTATGGTGCTGCCGGCAAGGACACATACATCAAAGTTCCATTAGGCACAATAGTTTATAACAAAGGCAAAGTTGTTGCAGATATAATTGACGAAAAAGCCTATTTAGTAGCCAAAGGTGGTCAAGGTGGAAGGGGAAATATGAAATTCAAAACGCCTCGTAACACCGCCCCAAGAATTAGTGAAAATGGTACTAAAGGTGAAAAATTTGAAGCAAACATAGTATTAAAAGTAATGTCTGATGTTGGTGTTGTCGGAAAACCAAGCGCTGGTAAAAGCACTTTATTATCAGCTTTATCAAACGCCAAAGCCAAAATAGCCGACTATGAATTTACTACTCTTGTACCACAATTAGGTTTAGTAAGATTTCATGAAAATTCATTTACCATTGCTGACTTACCAGGTTTAATTAAAGGTGCTTCATTGGGCAAAGGTCTAGGTTTTCAATTTTTAAAACATATTGAAAGATGTAGAGTTATCGCGCACATTATTGATTTTGGTAGCGAATACAAAAAACCAATTGAAGATTTTGAAGTAATCAATGATGAATTAAAATCGTATAGTTTGAATTTAGAACAAAAACCACAATTAGTTGTTGCCAATAAAGAAGATATGGAACATTTTGCTGAAAACTTTGCTAAATTTCAAGCCAAATACCCAAATGTACCAATTGTTAAAATTAGTGCGCTTGAAAGAGAAAATTTAGATGAACTAAAAGCAAAACTTTGACATCTAATTGAAGAAAATAAATTAGCTCCAATTAAAGAAGAAGAAAATGATGAAGTTGTTGAAATTAAGCTTGAAGAGGATTATAAAATTGTTAATCCATTCAAAGGTTTCTTTGAAATTAGTGGACCTAAAATTCAATACATTTATGATAAAAACCCAATTAATACTTATGACAACTTATTAAGATTTAATCAAAAATTAAAAAACCTTGGCGTTTGAGATGAGCTTTTAAAAATGGGAATTGAAACTGGTGATACAGTTAGAATTTTTGATTATGAATTTGAGTGAGACGGTAATTATTAATGCCCAATTTAATGAAAATAGAAAGAGTTATTAGCAATTACACTGAATATAGTCGCAAAGAAATTAAAAAATTAATTAAACAAGGCAAAGTTAAAGTTAATCAACAAATAATTACCGAATCAATAAATTTTGATCTTGATAACGATAAATTAATAATTGACGAGAAAGCCTATGAAACAGCTAAATTTGTTTATTTAGCTATGAATAAACCAAAAGGTGTAGTTTGTTCACATGATATTAAAGAAGGTAAAACAATTTATTCGCTATTACCTGAAAAATATCAATATATTAAAAATCTCAACACTTTTGGGCGCCTAGATAAAGATACAACTGGCTTGATTATTATTTCCAATGATGGTGAGCTTAATCATAAATTAACTTCTGATAAACATCATGTTCAAAAAACATATTTAGTTAAACTCGATCAAGATTTTAAAAAAACTGATCAAGAAATTATTGAAAAAGGCATAGATATAGGTGAAAAAGATTTAACCAAACCTGCAGAATTAATAATTAGAGATACTGGTATGGTGGAATTAACCATTCAAGAAGGCAAATACCATCAAGTTAAAAGAATGTTCAAAAAACTTAATTATGAAGTTATCGAACTGCATCGGATTAAATTTGGCAACTTGTCTTTAAATGATTTAAAAGAAGGCGAAGTAATTAAAATTAGCCATTCGCAATTAATAAAAGAAAATAACTAATTGAACTGTTTCATAGTTGTTTTTGTAAATTCCGCTTAGGCTGATTTTTTAATATTTTTACAACATTAGCCTTGTATAATCTCAAGTTTCCAAGTTAAAAAGGGATGAAAAAATTGACGCATTGTTAAACGAAATCAAAAAAGAACTTGTTGAAGAACCTAAAAAGAAGAAACTGAGGAATAATTAATTTCAAAAGTAGGCTACTTGGATTGCTTTATTAATGACAAATTTGACTAATATGGAAAAAAGAAAATTTTTTCCAGATTTTTTATTGTGCTTTAGCAGACGTCTTTTTTTGTGCAATACAATGAAGTTAAGTACTAAAAAAGTACAAAAAATATAAACAAAGAAAGAGAGTGAATGTGAATGATTTAAATTTTTCAAGTTTTAGCATTTAAATTTGCAGCAGATGAGAGGGTAAAGTGAAGATAAACCAACGAGAGGAAATAATATCATTAATCAAAGAACGTGGTCTGGTGACTCATGGTGATATTTCTGTCGCTCTTTATGGTGATAATAAACACATGCCAAACGTTTATAGTACATTGAAAAAACTTCTTGACTCTGGGGTGGTAAAGAGAACTGGTGATCATCCTTCTTATTACTCATTGTCTAGCGACAACTACGAAGAACACAATGTTAATGCGGATAAAAACAAAATATGCTTCTTAGAAATCACAAATGAGTCCATAGAAGAAGTGGATGCGGAGGTAGAGGCTACAGAAAACTACGGACGTGAAAACAGATTGATCACTGATTGTTTTAAAAAATATCCAAGTAATACAGATATCGAAACTGTAGCTTTGAAGATTGGTTTGATTGATATCACAAATTCTACGAATATTTCTAGATATAAAAGATTTATCAGTGTTGTTGAATTAGCGGAAATAATATCATCTATTCCAAATATTGATGAAAGGATTAAAAAAGGCGATCCAGAAGTTGTAGCGACTATTGCTAGAGCTAACGGAAAGATTAATCTGTTCTCATTTGCAACAAAGTATTGTTGTTACCACAACAAGAATCTTTATGGCAGGGATGATTATTCAATATTGGATACTGTGTTGAAAGAGACATTACCTAAGGTGTTCAAAGATATAAAAAAATCGAATATCCAGCATTGAGTGGATTCATATGACTATAAATCTTATAATGATTTCATCACAAATAAACTTGATGAGCTTGGAATAACTATTCCTTTTAGAAAGAGGAAATTTGACCATTTTATCTGGTATAAAAATCGATAGAAGGAAGGCAAATATGATTAGTGAGTTTTCACAAGAAGTTGCAGAACAATTAAAATATTATGTTTATAGATTAATCAATCCTCGAAACGGGCAGACCTTTTATGTTGGAAAAGGAAAAGGCAACAGAGTGTTTCAGCATGTGAAGTGTGCAATCGATTACTATGACGGAGCTGAAGGAATCGATGAAGAAGATCCAAATAAGTTCAAAATAATACAAAGCATCAAAGAATCTGGGCTTGAAGTTATACACATCATACAAAGGTGGAATCTGACAGAAAGTGAAGCATTCCAAGTAGAATCTGCTTTGATTGATGCGTATCAAGGGTTGTCAAATATCCAGTCTGGACATCATTCAGATTTTGGAGTTACAAACGCTGAAGAACTTCAAATGAGATTATCAATGAAAACTTATGATGAACCCACTGATTTTAAGTATCTAATTATAAAAGTCCGTTCGTGGAGATTAGAACAATTGGAATCTGAATTTCCAACCACTTATAGATATGAGGCAACAAGAAGAGAGTGGAAAATAAGACCAAGATCAGTAAAAGAATATAAATATGTATTTTCTGCGACTGACGGAATAGTAAAGGAAGTCTATAAAATAAAAGATTGGTATAGGTCTCCAGATGAAAATTCATCACGATTTGCTTTTAACGGCGAAATCGCTGAAGAAGAAATAAGGAAGAAATATATCAATACCAGAATCCCAGATACATATTGCAAGAAGGGAATGGCATCTCCTGTTTTATTCTCAAAGAATTAAGAATATAAAAAAACTTTATAGCAAGAAAACTAAAAGTATATGAGCAATCAATCCTTAGTTTCAAAGTTAAAAGCTCAGGATTTTATAGCATGTATAGGTTAATTCTATGTGTGTAATTTTAAAACGTAAAAAAACGAATATGTCTTATTTATAGGCATATTCGTTTTTTTAGACTTTCAAACTTGGAAACTCGAGATAAATACGTTTCCATTGTTTTCCTGATTTTCCAAGTTGGAAATTCATGAAACAAAAAACACGAAATATGGATTGTCCATATTCCGTGTACAAGTTTAAATTGTGATTTTTTTATTATTAATCTTCGTCTTTAACTTGAATGTTACGACGTTTGATAATGTCATCAGCAATGTTTTTTGGACATTTTTCATAGTGGTGGAATTGCATTTGGTATGTTCCACGTCCTGATGTCATACTACGTAAGTCGGTTGAATAACCAAACATTTCACTAAGAGGTACTAAAGCACGAATAATGCTTGCTCCATCGTTTCTTGTTTCGTTTTCTTGTAATTGTCCTCTACGACGAGTTAAATCACCCATAACATCACCAAAGTAATCTTCAGGAATAACTACTGCTACGTCCATAATTGGTTCAAGAAGTACTGTGCCTAATTGATCTTTAGCTTTAGTTAAAGCTTTAGAAGCAGCTATTTTGTAAGCCATTTCTGATGAGTCGACATCGTGGTATGAACCATCAAATAATGTCGCTTTAACATCAATCATTGGGTAACCAGCTAAAATACCTGCTGCCATTTTGTCTTCAAGACCTTTTTGAATTGGTTTAATGTATTCTTTAGGAATTTTACCACCAACGATTTTGTCAATAAATTCAAAACCTTGGTCTGGGTTTGGTTCAAATTTAATTCATACGTGACCGTATTGACCTTTACCACCAGATTGTTTAACGTGTTTACCTTCAACTTCAGCAGCTTTGGTAATTGTTTCACGGTATGAAACTTGAGGAGCACCAACTTTAGCTTTAACATTGTGTTCTCTTCTTAAACGGTCAACAATGATATCAAGGTGTAATTCACCCATACCAGCAATAATGGTTTGACCGGTTTCTTCATCTGTGTAAGTTCTAAATGTAGGGTCTTCAGCAGCTAATTTTTGAAGACCTAAAGCAAGTTTTTCCATAGCATCTTTTGATTCTGGTTCAAGAGCTTGTGAAATAACTGGTTCTGGGAAAACCATTTTTTCTAAGATGTAACGTGGAGATTTTTCGCCAACTAAAGTATCACCTGTTGTGGTTGATTTTAAACCAACAGCAGCATTGATATCACCAGCATAACATTCATCAATTTCTTGACGGCTATTAGCATGCATTTGAATAATACGTCCAATTCTTTCTTTTACATCTTTGGTTGAGTTGTATACATAGCTACCTTTTTTAAGCACACCAGCATACACACGGAAGAATGTTAATGAACCTACATAAGGGTCAGTCATAATTTTGAAAGCAAGAGCTGCAAAATCGTGATCATCTGTTGCAGGAACATCTAATTCTTCGCCATTTAATTCAGCTTTAATAGCTGGAACATCCAATGGTGAAGGTAAGTAATCAACAACAGCATCTAACATTTTCTTAACAGCTTTGTTTTTGAAACTTGTTCCACAAACAACTGGGAAGAATTCTGAAGTAATAGTTGCTTTTCTAATAATTGCTTTTAATTCTTCAACTGTTGGTTCATAACCTTCTAACACTTGCATCATGAAGTCATCATCAAAAGTGGCAACTGCTTCAATTAATTCTTGACGTTTAGTTTTTGCTAATTCAACTAAATCACTAGGAATTTCAACTTCTTTAGCAATTTCTTCTGGTTTTCCATCATAAACAAATGCTTTCATTTCAACAAGGTCAACAATACCTTCGAAGTAGCTTTCAGCACCAATTGGAATTTGAATTGCTACTGCATTTGCATTTAATCTTTCTCTAACAGATCTAACTGACATGAAGAAATCAGCACCTGCTTTATCCATTTTGTTTACGTAAACAATTCTTGGAACTTTATAGTTTGTTGCTTGTCTTCAAACTGTTTCAGTTTGAGGTTCAACACCACTTTGGGCATCTAAAACAGCAACAGCACCATCTAATACACGAAGTGAACGTTCAACTTCAACTGTAAAGTCGACGTGTCCTGGTGTGTCAATAATGTTAATTCTTTTACCATTTCAGTAAGCTGTTGTAGCAGCTGAGGTAATTGTGATACCTCTTTCTTGTTCTTGTTCCATTCAGTCCATTTGTGAAGCACCATCGTGGGTTTCACCAATTTTGTGAATTTTACCTGTGTGTAAAAGGATTCTTTCTGTAGTTGTAGTTTTTCCTGCATCAATGTGAGCCATAATACCGATATTACGGTAATCTTTTAATTCGTATTCTCTAGCCATAGTATCTTAAATAATTAATCCTATCATCTAAAGTGAGCAAAAGCACGGTTGGCTTCAGCCATTTTGTGTGTGTCTTCACGTTTTTTGATTGCTCCACCTGTTTTGTTTGATGCATCAATAATTTCTTTAGCTAAACGAACGTCCATAGTTTTTTCGTTTCTAAGACGTGCATATTGTACTAATCATCTTAAACTTAATGTTTGTTTACGACGAGCTGAAACTTCTGTAGGAACTTGGTAGTTTGTTCCACCGATTCTTCTTGTTCTAACTTCCAATTGTGGAGTAATGTTTTCAATAGCTAATAAGAAAACTTCCATTGGATCTTTTTGTGTTTCTTTTTTAACAATATCAAATGCGCTGTAAAGGATTTCTTGAGCGATAGATTTTTTACCGTCTAACATAATGGTGTTGATTAATTTGGTAACTAATACTGAGTTAAAAATTGGGTCTGCTAATACTTCTCTAATAGGTGCACTATTTTTTCTTGACATATTTTCTCCTTAATTTAAATAAACTAGATTAGTTTTTCTTTTCTTTCTTTGTACCGTATAATGAACGACCTTGTTTACGGTTGTTAACACCAGCTAAGTCTTGTGTTCCACGAACGATATGATATCTAACACCAGGTAAGTCTTTAACTCTACCACCTCTAATTAAAACAACTGAGTGTTCTTGTAAGTTGTGTCCTTCACCACCAATGTAAGCTGTAACTTCCATTCCATTTGATAATTTAACTCTAGCGTATTTACGCATAGCTGAGTTAGGTTTTTTAGGGGTCATTGTTGCAACCCTTGTACATACACCTCTTTTAAAAGGGGCAGATGCTTTATATTGTTTTTTAAGCAATGAGTTGTAAGATAAATTTAAAACAGGAGCTTTAGATTTTCTCACTTTGTCAACTCTACCACTTGTAACCAATTGATTTGTTGTTGGCATATTTTTCCTTTCTTAATTTTCAATGTCCAAAATTCACTATAGTTAATATAACTTAAATTAATATAGTTGTGTCTATTATATAACAACTAACCCGTGTGTATCAAAAAAAATTTTTTTTATTTTTCGGGTTAATAAAACTTCAAAATTTAATTAATAAAATTGGGCTAAAAATTAAAAAAACTCGCATAATTCGCGAGTTTCTAATAAAGTCCAGTAAAACAAATTTTTAAGCTTTCAGGTTTGATATCAAGTAAAGCAACAAACCTATTTTCCAATTCTTTAGCGAAATTATTAATTACTGTGTGAAAGTTTTTATCTTTTTTAATTTTTACATCAATTACAAAACCAACATTGTCATGGCTTTTAGTAAAAATGATTCTTGGTTCATTTGCCAATTTAATGTATGGCACATCACTAATGCAATTGTGCACCAATTGCACAAAAGCATCTTCAGTAATTGAATATGATTGATTTACTGAATAATTTACTGTTACGTAATTCATTATTCTTTATTACCTTTACCAACGTATTTACCTGTTTCAGTTGAAACAATAATGTAATCATTTTCTTTAATGAACATTGGGGTTTCTAATTCAAAACCAGTTTCAATTTTTACTTTTTTCTGTGGATTGGTTGTTGTATTGCCTTTAACAGCATCCGGCGCTTCAATAACTTGTAAAGTAACATTAGCATCTAATTCAACATCAAGAACTTCATCATTGTATTTTCTAATTTTAACAATTGAGCCTTCTTTTAGGAAGTTGAGTTCTCATTCAACATTTTTAACTGGGATTTCAATTTGTTCATATGTTTCATTGTCCATTAACACAATATTTTCACCATCTGAATATAAGTAATTCATTGGTCTTTTGTCAATGTGAGCTTTATTAACTTTGTCGCCACCTGTATAAGATTTAATTGTTGTGCTGCCAGTTCTTAAGTTTTTAACTTTAGCCTTAACATTAGCTTGCCCTCTACCTTGTTTTGAGTGTTGAGCATCTAAAACTACAAAAATTTCACCATCATCTTCAAAAGTAATTCCTGGTTTAAATGTATTAACATTAATTACATCCATAATATATCCTCCATTTATGATTGTTATAATTTTAATATATTTATTAAATTTCTTAATATTTAATTAGTTAACTTAAATATTGCATTTACTTAATTGGCTGTGAAAAAGTTAATTGGGCAAAATAAAAGAGCTATTATTAGCTCTTAAATTTGTCTTATTAACTATTTTTAAAATAGTTTTTGATTTCTTCAACTTTATTTAATCTTTCTCAAGGTAAATCTAAATCGTCTCTACCGAAGTGACCAAAAGTTGCTGTTTGTTGATAAATTGGTTTTCTTAAATCTAAATCGCGAATAATACCGGCTGGTGTAAGATCAAAAACTTCATAAATACACTGAGCAATTTTTCTTTCTAAGTCTTTGTTGCCATAATTGAATGTATTAACTGAAATGGACATTGGTTCTGTAACACCAATAGCATATGAAACTTGGATTTCAACTTTAGGCAAAATGCCAGCTGCAACTAAATTTTTAGCAATTCATCTGCAAGCATAAGCAGCAGAACGGTCAACTTTAGTGCAGTCTTTACCACTAAAAGCACCACCGCCATGTCTTGCGCTTCCACCGTAAGTATCAACAATAATTTTTCTACCTGTTAAACCGGTATCACCAACAGGACCGCCTATAACAAATTTGCCAGTTGGATTAATATAAATTTTGCTTGGCATGGCTAAGTTATATTTATCTAAAACACCTTTGATTATGATGTTTTTGATAAAATCTTTAAATTCTTGTTCATTATAATCTTCTGAATGTTGAACTGAAAATAATATCGCTTCAACAGTATATGGTTGATGTGAATAGTCGATTGAAACCTGGCTTTTCATATCGCTGCCTGCTCATTTGAATTTTAATGGATCATTGTCAGGTAAATTTCTCAATTCTTCAGCTTTTTTAACTAATTCATGGGCTAAAGTAATTGGTAAAGGCATATAACTTGGGGTTTCATTAGTTGCATAACCAAACATTATCCCTTGATCACCAGCACCAATTTCTTCATCAGCTAAAATTACACCTTGTTTAATGTCAGGGCTTTGTTCATTAATGCTAATTGTTTTTGCGGCTTTTTGATATCAATTTGTTAAATTTAATTTGGCAAAAATTTGTTCCAAAATTGGCTCAACTTCAACATGGGCTGTTGAAGAAGCTTCGCCGGCTATTGTTAAAACATTTCTACTAATTAAAGCCTCAACTGCAACGTGTGCATATGGGTCTTGTTTTAAATATGCATCTAAAATTGCATCTGAAATTTGATCACATATTTTATCTGGGTGTCCAGCACCGACAGACTCGCTTGTAAAATAAATTTTTTCACTAATCATAAAAATAAAAATCTCCTTGTTAATGGAAACACACGGAGATTTGTTGATGTTTATACATGTTAGGTTATTACCCCTCGTTATCCACCTTGCTAAATAGTAGGTTGGCATGCTTCAAAGCTAACTAAGCTCCACAACTCTGTATGTTTCCTTAAACAATCATAATATAAAATAAAAACAGTTGAAGCGTTTTTTTAATATTTCCATTATTTAATAATATGTAATATTATTATTAATATATTAATTAGGAGACAAGATGGGTTTTTTTAGTTATTTAAAGAATAAATTGTTTAATAAAAATAAAAAAGATGTAGCTGAAAAAGAAAAAGAATTAAAAGCCAAAATCGATAAAGAATTAGTTGAATCTAAAAAACTAGATAAATATAATGCTGGTTTAGCTAAATCATCACTTGGTCAAAAAATTCTTGACTTACAAAACAAACATACCAAAATTAATGAAGAATTTTTTGAAGAGCTTGAAGAAATTTTAATTATGAGTGACATTAATGCTTCTTTGGTTTATGCAATTGTTACACATATTCAAAACGAAGTTAAAAGAAGAAATTTAACTGAAACTAAAGCAATTGGCGAATTAGTGGCAGACCAAATGTTTGTTATTTATACTAATAAAAGCGTGGTTGATACAACTTTAAATTATCATGAAGATCGTTTAAATACCTTTATTTTTATCGGGGTTAATGGTTCTGGAAAAACCACTTCAATTGCTAAAATAGCACATAAATTTATCATAGAAGGTAAAAAAGTTTTAATTGCGGCCGCTGACACATTTAGAGCTGGAGCAGTTAGTCAATTAGAAGTTTGAGCAAATCGTGTTGGTGCTGATATTGTTAAACCAATTAAAGAAGGTGCAGATCCTTCATCAGTAGTTTATAGTGCTTTAGATAAAGCGAAAGCTGAAAATTATGATTTATTATTAATCGATACTGCTGGTAGATTGCAAAACAAAGTTAATTTGATGAAAGAATTGGAAAAAATGTATCAAATCATTAAAAGATTCCAAGAAGATGCACCACATGAATGTTTATTAGTTTTAGATTCAACCACAGGTCAAAATGGTGTTAGTCAAGCCAAAGCATTCAGCGAAGTTACTAGTCCAACAGGCATTATTTTAACCAAAATGGATGGAACTTCAAAAGGTGGTATAGTTTTATCAATTAAAGATGAATTCGATTTAAATGTTAAATATATTGGTTTAGGCGAAGGCTTAGATGATTTAGAAGAATTTGATTTAGATAAATTCATTTACGCGATGACAAAGGATTTAATCGATGAAGCAGATTAATTTAATCAATGAAATTGATGAAATTGATTATTTAATTGATTTATTTGAAAACTATCAGGATTTCTTAACACAAACTCAAAAACAAGCATTTATGCTTTACTTTTATGAAAACTTGTCTTATCAAGAAATAGCTAATGAAACAGCTACTACAAGAAGCGCAGCTTATGACAGTGTTAAGAAAGCAATTCAAAACTTAAAAAAAATTGGAGCTAAATTAAAACACAAATAAAATAATTGTAAAATTGACTTTTTTCTATATAATAATGATACTTTTTTCGATGAATTAGAGGAGGAAATATGCCAAGAGAAGGATTTACATTAGCTTGCACAGAATGTAAAAATGAAAATTACATCAGCAAAAAAAACAAAAAGAATAATCCAGAAAAAATTGAAATTTCTAAATTCTGCAACACATGTAGAAAACAAACAAATCACAAAGAAAAGAAATAATTCTAATAATTATCAAAGCTCCTTATGGAGCTTTTATTTTTGCTTTTGGGGGCGAATACTTTCCAAGTTTGCAAATTGAAAATGCCTAATATTGCTTATTCATAGTAATATTTGGCATTTTTGCTTTCTTAAATTACACACATAGAATTAATGGATCTATTTCGAATGCTAAATGAAATTTGGCCTATTAGCGACACAAAAGATGTAAAAAAATCTCACAAATGTGAGATTTTAAAATTACGCAGCAAATTTAGGGTTTGATTGGCTTTTTACATATACAAAAGCTGTTGATGAAGTAACGATTAAGTTGATTGCTATTAAGAAGTAAGCTCACCATCTGCCTTGACTCTTGATTTTTGGTGCGTCTAAATTTGAATCAACAATGTTTTTCATTTGAATGTATGAGAAACTTGAAGTTCTTGCGACTGTGAAAATTAAAAGTGTTAAAGCAACAATTATCAAAGTTAAGGCGGTAGCTACTATTCCATATATGAAGTTAACTTTAAATAATGAAATTAATTTTCAAATTGAAATGATAATTAAACTCATGAACACAACAAGGAATACTATATAAGCTGTGAAAGCAACTAGTATTGCTGATGATTTAACTTCAAATAATAAATATGATAATTCTTTTTCTTTAGCTTTATCAATTAATAGATAAATTGTGTTAGTAAAGAATTTTGAGAAATAATATCCTGTTTCTCTTAAAAATGTATGGTCTTTAGCTGTTTTAGCTAGGCCTTTATAAAGGTCATATCTAGAACCATTTTCCATAAGGAATCATGCCGCTAATAACATGATTAAGAATGTAATTAAAAGAGCGACAATTGGGAAAAAGTTTCCTTTAATTAAATCTCTAATATTGTATTTATTACGAACACCTGGTTTAACTAAAGAAGCTGTTTTATTGTGTTTTTCACTAACAGAAGTTTCTTGAACAGATTGTGTAGTTACTTGTTCTTTTGTGCCTTGTTCTTCGTCTAGCTTTGTTGTTTTTTGAATTGGTTGTTCTAAAATTAATTGCTCATTAACAAAGTAGTCTTGACCATGATTGCTATCTGCTCAGAATTTATGAATATTTTTACGATTATCCATTATTTGCCTCGCTATTTGTGTTATTAGCATTTAATTTGAATAATTTTAGAAGTTCTAAAATGTGTTGGTTGTTTGGTTCTGAGTTAGCAATAAAGTCCCTTGCGATATTTGATCTAATTCATGATGAATCGCTACTTGCTCATTTAATTTTAGCGCTTGATTCTAAGCTGCTGTAGTTGGCATCTCCATAATTTACTTCTTGTTTATTAGCATCTAACAAGGTTGGGTTGTATGTTCAATCACTTTGGAAAATATCTTTAGTGTAAACTGGCATATTTTCTAAAGTAAATTCATATGTTTTGGCATCTGTGTCTCTTTTACCTTTTTTGTATTCGTTAACAATTTTGGCAATATCGTAGTAATCATATGAATCTGTTTCTTTGTTAAACACTTCTAAGAAATAAACTAAATTGTGGTTTGCTCTACTGTAAGCAACATTAACTTGAACGTTTTCTAAACCATTGTAATAAAGAATTGTAGCAAAAAATCTAGCAACATCTTGTGGTTGAGCACCATAATTGTCAATTCATTCATCTACTAAATCGTTAATTTTTTCTTCAACTACTGTTCTTGTTGTGACATCTAAACTTTCTAATTGTGAGTAATTTTTAACATTTTCTTCATTGTCAAAGAAAGTAGCTGGACTATTAAGGAATTCATTTCATTTTTCGCTGTCTTTTTCAACCACTTTGCTAAAGACTGTTTCTAATGAAACATCGCTAAATAATTCGCTTTTTCTTTCAAGTAAGAAGATTGATGGCATGGCTAATTGCATACCTTTTTCTTGTTGATAATTAAGTTTTAAACCGTGGTTTAAAGCATAATTAAACATATTTAATAATTTTTCTCTGGTTGTCTTACCAGCATTATATTTTTCGTTAAATTTATTCAAGAAGTATGAATAAATTTTGTCATCTGATTTGTACATTAAAGAAATTGGTTGACCTGTAATTGAACCATTAGCATTTTCTTTAAGTAAAACATTGTAATTTGTGATGGCTAAATAATTAAATGGTGTATTTTTGAAGAAATAATTCAACACTTTTAAGCCATCTTTACTTGATTTAAATTTATTTAATTCAGTTGTTTGTAATTTAGTACTGTCTCATTTTAATGTTGTATAGCTATTTGGATCATAGTCAATAAACATTGAGTGATATTTAATTAAGTCTGATAAATATCTTTGTGCTGAATCGGCTTGTGGATTAACAGTGTAATAATCTGCTTTTAATTTAATAGGGAATGTTTTGGCATATTTGGCAATGTATTTAATGTTTGGATCAACAGTTAATAAACAAGAAGAAGCAATAATTGGTGTAGTTGCTGAAGCAACTAAGCCAACTGGAATAAGTAATTTTTTAATTTTTTTCATTCGCTCCCCCTTATAAGATTGCATTGTAGTTTCAACTTTTGAAACCAGCGTAGCAAATATATGATCCCATTAAAATAATTACTATTGATAATGCCACACCACCAATTGCATATGAACGTTCTACACGAGCATTACTTAACATTTCTTGTGGTAAAACGGCGTAATCACGATAAACTCTTAAAATAAATTCAGCATTAGAAATAATAATTGAACAAAGTATTAAGGCGATGATGGCAGCAATTAAAAGAATTAATCAAAAAATTGTTTTGGTTTTGATATTGGCTTTTTTCATATCTATCCTTTAATTGTGCTTCCTTGTCTTGAAATTGATGCCATAATACGTTTTCTAAATAATAAGTAGAAACCAAACATTGGCGCAATAGCTAGTAAAGCACCTGCCATTTTAACACTTTGTAATAAGTACTCTGAACCATCGATTTCTTCTTTACCAACCGAGAATAATCATAATGAAAGAACTTGGAAGTTTCCGTTTGAAACTAATGATGGTCATAAGTATGAGTTTCATGAAGCTAATGCTGTAAGAATAACAACTGTTAAGGTTGTTGGCGAAATCATTGGCACTGCGATTTTAAAGAAATATTTAGCACCAACAGCACCATCAACTGTAGCAACTTCTTTAAGTCTATTAGGAATCGCTGAGAAAGCATTTCTAAACATTAAAGCACTAAAGATTGAAGCAATGAATGGTAAGGAGATTATCGTAACCATACCCGTAAAGTAATTATTGATATGTGTAGTATTGTTTAAAATTGAAATAACTCTGTATTGACCTGATAATAAAGCAACTTCCGGTAATACTAAAAGTGCTATAAAAAAGCTTCAAATAACATTTTTAAATTTTCAATTTTTAAGTGAGAATGCATAACCACCTAACATTGTGATAAATGTTTTAACAACTATTGAGAATAAAACGTTAATAAATGTTAAAACAAATGCATCGCCATACTTTGTTCCTGAGTTAGATGTGCTAGCCGCAGTAACAAAGTTTTTTCAAACTCATTCTTTCGGTATTAAAGAGAATGAAGTTTTAAGTAAGTCTGATTGTTCTTTAGGCATTAAAGAAATCATAACCATAAAGAAGAATGGGAATAAGATAACTAATGCAAAAAGTACTAAACCAAATAATTTAAGGCTAAAGCCTAAAACCATTAATGATATTCTTGTTTCGTGGACTTGTTGAGCTGTGTTTTCTTTATTTTTTCTTAGCTTGATATTCGATCATCACTTTCGAATTCTTAATCCGATTTCAAACATTGAATTCTCCTTTGTTTAATGATACTTTTAGAATTGTATTAAATCCACCACGAATTAATGAAGAGTAACAAACTCCTATTAAGAATAAGGCTAAGGCAGCAGAACCAGCATATGGATAATTACCACCTTTGGTAAATTTATACACATAAAGCATTAATGATGAAGCACCATTAATAACAGCTGCGTCTGGTTGGTTGTTAAAGATAGCTAATGGGAACACTTTAATACCATTAATGATACCCATTGTAATAAGGAATGTTGTTGTTGGCTTAATTGCTGGTAAGGTAATTGTAAAGAATTGTTTTACATTACCAATACCATCGATCGAAGCTGAACGATAAAGGTTTTTGTCAACTGACAACATAGCAGTTGTTGCGATTAAGACATTAAATGCTAAACCACTTCAAACACCTTGTGTAATGATTGGTAATAATGCTCTAAGTGAGAATTGATCTCCAGATTCTAATCATCCATATGTACCTAAATTAAATACTGTGTTAACAACACCTGATGGTGAGTAAACTTGCATAAAGAATAACGAAACAGCAACAGCACTGGTCATATATGGTAAGAAGAAAATTGTTTGTCAAAATCCTCTTAATCTTTTATTAATAACATTAGCAATTAATGAACTTATTAATAAAGAAATCATCATTACAAATGGTAAAACAATTAGCCCGTAAATAATAGAGTTTCTAAAACCTACGGCAAAGGCTGGGTCAGCTAAAACATCTTTAAAGTTTTCAAATGTAAAATAAGATGACCCTGATGGTGTTTCTTTAAAAAAGGCATTCTTAATATTAAGGAATAAAGGTGTCAATGTAAAGAAACAAATAACCAAAATCATTGGTAATAACATTGAAATTGGTTTGTAGGCTGCAACTGGTTTCTCAATAATTGAGCCTGATAATGATTGTGCTTTATTTTGTGATTGTTTTGTAGCACTATATTTGTATAAAAATGGTAATTTTAGTGAAATTTTTGCTCATAAATTATTACTTAATTTCATTGTAATTTACTCTTCTTTCAGTTAACTCGTCAAACAAGTGAAGACGGTCACTTGGAACATCAAAGTAAATAGTATCGCCGACTTTGTAATTTAGACGATTGTCAATTAAGAAGTTAGCATCGTTGTTGTCTGCTAATTTAACAATTAATTTACTTTCTTTACCAAAGTTTTCAACTGCTTTTACAATTCCACTAAATCTTCCGGTGTTATCTTCTCTAACAATAAAGTCTTCAGCACGTACGCCCACTGCGAATGTTGCTTCAGTTTTACCTTCGATTTGAATATTTTTAATTACGTTACCATAAATGTTTAATTCACCATTTTTGTATGTTCCTGGTAACATAGCCATTTCAGGCATACCTAAGAAACGAGCCACAAATTTGTTTTTTGGATGTCTATAAAGTTCCATTGGTGAACCAATTTGTTGTACTTTTGCCATAGACATACATACAACAATGTCACTAATTGACATAGCTTCTTCCTGATCGTGAGTAACGAAAACAGTTGTAATACCAAGTTTTTGTTGAATTTCACGGATTCATTGACGAGTAGAAATACGTAATTTAGCATCAAGGTTAGATAATGGTTCATCCATTAAAAGAATTTGTGGTTTCTTAACTATAGCACGTGCGATAGCCACACGTTGTTGTTGTCCACCAGAAAGTCTTGTTGGTTTCTTTTGTAAAATAGGTAAAATTTCAACTCTTTTAGCAACTTCAAGAACTTCTTCGTGAATTGCTTTTCTAATAGTAATTAAATCTTTACTTAATTCAGCAATTTGATCTCTATCTTCATTTGATAAAGGAGCATTTTTAAGTTTTTTATCTTCAAGCATAACATTTGCTAAATTGTATTTAACTTCAACTTCTTTTAAAGCTTTATTGAAGTTCTTTAATGCTCAATGGCTGAAGTATTTGTTATTACGTTTTAATTGTTCTAAACTGTCGTGTGAATTTTCATCACTTGCAGCTTTAAGATTTTGTGAATTATATTGTTGTTTAGCTTCAGCTAAAGCTAATTTTTTTTCTTTAATTATTGTTCCATACTTAGCAATAGCTTTGGCTTGGTTATTGTAGTATTTGTAGAACAATAAGTTTTTCATTAATTTGTTTTCAAGTCTCAATAAATTAAGTCTTGCTTCAATTGAAGCTTGAGCTGATTTAACTAAAGATAATTCATTAATTTTTGCTTGTACTACATCGATTAATTCTTGTGCATGTTCTTGGTTTTTAGGTTTAATTCTCTTAAGGTCTTCTTTTGAAATAAAGCTTAAATCTAAATCATCACCATTTGAACGAACGTATTCACCGCTGTTCTTAAGAATTTGCATTTCTTCCATTAAACCATTTCTTTTTTCTGCATATGATTTTTTAAGACTTTCTAAGCCTTTAAGAACTTCTTTAGATACTGATGATAAAGCAGCTGAATAGTGAACTTTTGACATTTTGTATTCAGTAGTTGCTTTTTCAAGGTCTTTTTTCATTTCGATTAACTTGTTGGTTAATTCTAATGAAGTTTCACGACCAATTCTCTTATAAATATTTCATAATGATCTTAAATTATTAATTTCTTGATCACTTGCGCCTAATGATTTTAAGTAAACATATTTAATTTCATTAAAGGCTGTATTTCTTTTGAAAATAACTTTGTTTTGTCATTCTAAATCGTTTTTAAGTGGAAATGCGATATTTGCATAAACACTCATGTGTGGGTAAAGAGCATAGTTTTGGAACACAAAACCTAATTTTCTTTGTTGAGGAGGTAATTTTGTAACATCTTTTCCTCTAAAGTAAACATTCCCACTAGTAATAGTTAATAAACCAGAAATAGCGTTCAAAGTTGTAGTTTTACCTGAACCAGACGGACCTAAAAGTGTAACTAATGATCCTTCTGGAATTGAGAAACTAACATCATCAACAGCTAATGTTTCACCAAAGTCGATAAAAACGTTTTTTAATTCGATAGCTGGATAATGTTTTCTATTTTGAACATCATTGATTTTTTCAATCAATCTTTGTAATTCTTGTTCATCAACATTATTGTATTTAGAATAATTACTTTTAATTAAACTGTTAATTTTATTAAAAAGTTTCATATTATCCTTTGATTGTTTTTTGTATTTTGTTTTAAAGAATAGCTTAATTGCTATTGTTTCTAGTTAATTTTTCTTTCAATTGTATTTGTTTTGATTTCAAGTGGTTGTAAATACCTTGGTTGTAAAGGTTTTCTTCACTATCTTTTCATAAGAAATCTCATGAGTTAGATGGTTTTTCTATATAAATACCAGTTGAAACTCCATTGGGGTTAGTAAAGTTTTTGTAGAAACCTCTCTTGTTTTCAATAGCATCATTAAACGCATCTGCTATGCCTGGGATTGTGTAATACAATGAATCAGTCGGTGTTACTGCTAAGAATTTATCCTTAGAAATTAATGGCAATGTTAAACCACTATTAACTAATTCCACTGTATATGAATATTTTCATCCTTCTCCAAAGAAGAAGTCACCTAAATATCTACCAAATGAATCTTTGCCGGTTCCACCTACAGTGAAAATTCTAATAGGTGTACCTTTTTTAAAGTTTTTCTTGGCAAATTGTGAAGGTAATTCTGCGTATTGGTATTCGAATGGTGTTGAGTTTTTTCCTCCAACATTCTTTTCAGGAGTATCCATGCCTTCGATTCTTAATTTAAATAAAGCACGTCCCTCGTCATCAGGTTCTGTTTTGCCTGAAGTAATGTCTGATTGGAATTGTTCTCATTTAGGGTGGTCTGGAGTTACTGTATCAGCCAATCTGAATTTTAAAGTATCTCCGTCAGATCAAGAATCGATTATTGCATCAACGTAGATTCCTTTATTGAGTTCTCAATCCACATAAACTTGTTTTGCGATTGATTCATCAAACTTTGTACTAATGGTGCTTGGCAATGTTCAAGTGATTGTAATATCTTTAGTTAAAGATAAATCTGGTCTAAGCAAAGGAACTCAAGCTCCATCGATTAATTTAAAAGTTTGATATTTGAATTTTCTTTGTGTAGAAAATGTTTCATTAGCTTCAGTGGTTGTTTCATTTATATCCCTATCTGTTACTAATTTATTTGAAATGTACTTAGCCATGTAAGTATTGTTGGCTTTGTCATTTTCGTTTGTGGTAAAAACAACAAATTTACTTTGAACTTTTGAAGATGGCAAGTAATAATCATTAATACTAAAACCTTCTGATGTTTGAACATCTAATCTTAAGTTTGCAAATTTGCTCTTAATTTCACTTGATTCAGCTGATGAAACATTTTCGCCTAAACCTAATACTTGTTTTTCATAATAATTTCCAATTTTGTATTTGGTATTTGTGTAATACAAGTTTTTGTAAATAATTTTTTGGTTGTTTTTAATTTCACTTATTTGATATTTATCAATTATTTCTTCATAACTTGAATCTAATAATCCACCAATTTTAATTGATGAATCACTAAATTTGTTAGTTGTTGATGGTGCTACTAAGTCTAGTACATATTTTTTTTGGATTGTTCCATTGTTATAATCCAAAACAACACTTTCAGGAGTTGTGGCTCCAATACCTAGAACACCTTCTATTTTTGCACTAAATTCTGATTCAAGAAATCTGCTACTTATTACTGCATTTTCTGAAACATCATCTTTTTCAACGATTTCTAGTTGTGAATTGCCGCAAGAAGCAGCTAATAATATCGCTGAAACCGGCATAGTTGCAAAGGCTGAAGAAAGAAATAATTTTTTAAAATTAATTTTCATTTCTCCTCATTTCATAAATAAACACGATAACGCAAGCGCTATCATGTTTAATTAAATTATATTATTAAATTTTATTTTTATTTGAAAATGGTTTGAGCAAGGCTAACAATTTTATCAACAATTAATGTTTTGTAGTTACCTTGAACTGTACCATTTGCACTATTATAAATGTCTTGGCTTAATGATATGTAAACATTTTTAAGAGCGTTTCAAAAGTCATTTGATCTAGAGTCAGCAATTTCAGAGTAAGTTGTACTTGTACTTGCGCCATTTGATAATGCTATGAAATCATCCAATTGACGTTGAAGATATTTGTTCTTTTGTTCGCCCGCTGCTGTTTCAAAACCTTTAACAGGAACAATATATGATGCTGCTTTACCAAATACTTGAGATGGAGTGCCGGTTAATTCCTCTCCTCCAATTGTGAATGTTTCTTCTTGGTTAGATAAGAATCATTTCATAAACAATCTAGTTGCGTCATCTGTTTCTGAATTTGTATGAACACCAATGATCGAAGGACCTTGAATGTAAACAACTTCTTTAGAATCTTCTTTTGTTCATTTTTTAGGAGCAGAAAGAGCGAATAATTCATTTTCATTCAAAATAGATTCTGAACCTTTAGTTTCTAAGCTAGCAACACTTGAATATGTATCACCTAGATTTTTGTCTAGTTGTAAGAATGCTTCAAATTTAGCACCATCGGCACCTTGGGTTCTAGAATTATATAGTGTACCAATGTGGAACATCTTGTCTGAAGCATTTGTTGCTATTTCCTTTAATTTTTCAATAGCTTTTGTGTTATTAGCATTAAGTATAATTACCATTGGATATTCGTTCTTATTACCTTCTGTTGCTTGTTCTGTTGCTTGAATTTTTTCAGCTGCTGCATCAAGATTAGCGTCTGTAGTTGTATCAAGTGAGAAGTAGCTGTATTTTTCATTGCTGTCATTAATAGCAGAATCCACATTAGTTGTTTTGTATAAACCGTTCATTAATCTATCATCTTTTGTTTCAAATCTAATAGATTTATCGTCTTTTTTATACAAGTTAGCTATAGTTTTAGCTGCATAGTACTCATTGTCACCATCTTTAACAACATAAACTTTTTTTGTTTGTCCGGCAGAAAAATTATAATTGTAACCTGATGTTGAACCAATACCAAAAGCGTAGTTATGAAGAATTTCTTCTGATGATGTATATTGACCATTACCTTGAATTACAAGAGCACCAACTCCAATTGCTTCTCTAATTTTTTCGGTAATTTCAGTCATTTTACGCCCAATTTTAGAATTAATTCCCTTAATTCCATCATAATTTGCTTTGCTGTTAAGAACGCCATTGTCCTTAATATATTGTTTTGAAACAAAGAAATCTCTGTCCTTAGCATCTACCGCAGAATAAGCTAAAGTTTGAATGAAACCAGCAGCATCATCAACACCTAATACGTGAACTGGAGATTTTCTATCTTTTGCTTTTGCAAAGATTTTTTTAGCTTTAATTGAAAAGTCTAATAAATCTTTTCCAACTCTTAGTGTCTCATCCGTTACTGTATAACCTTCACCTAAAATTGCTTTAATTTCTTCGGCAGCAATTGGGTCACCTCATTTTGTTCTAACGGTTTGTCTATCAGTTTTACCCGCTTCTTTAATAGCCGCATAATCACTAATAGTAATAGTTGCGCCATTAGCTTCCATTGTTTCTAAAATGTATGAAAGAACTGGCGCATTTGTACCTAAAACATTAGTTGAGACCGCAGCTGGAATAACTCATGTTCCATTATTAACAATGTTTGATGTATTTGCATTTGACTTAGTAAAACTGTCAGTAAATACATCAAGTTTAACATTTAACATTCCATCTTCTTCAGTAGATAAGTTTAGCAACATTCCTTCACTAGCTAAGTATGAAGCAACTGTTGGATAGTTAAAAATTAAACTAATCATTTGGCTTTGATTTTTAGATTTAATGTTATTTCTAATATAGTCTGCACCCGCGTCATATCCACCTGATCCTAAAGATGTAATTTCAACGGGTTGATATACATTTACAAATTGTGTTAATTCAACAATTTCTTTTTCTTCTTCTTCGGTTTTTTCTGCTTTTGCTTTTAATTCTTCTAATCTAGCTTTTTTAGCAGTAGCTAAAGAGTTATATTTGGCTATAACACCTTCCAAAGCATTTCATTTATCTTTTCCTTGTGCGAATGTAACACCAACTTTAACCTTATCTGTTTCTGTGTCGAAACGACCATTTTTAAGGAAATCATTTGCTAAAACATGATATCCGCCAGTAATTGGAGGAGTAAATGGGTCATCATTCCCACCTTCTTGTGGAGCACAACCAGCACTCAATGCTAAAGGAGCAATTAATCCAGCTCCGGCTGTTAAAGAAAATAAAGTTTTTTTAATTTTATTCATAAATTAAGCCTTTCTAAAAATTGCTTGAAATTTTTAATTGTATATATCAAAAGATATATAGTTGATAACTATGCTCTTTCGATACATAGCATTTATATTTTAATTTATATAAATATAAAGGAGTGTAAGAAACGCACCAATTAATATAAAATGTGAAAAAAATTGAAAAAATTCCATATTTTTGTTTGTCCAATTTAAAAGGTAATAATTAATTATTTGTTATTAATCTAATATCATTAAATTAATAAATTAATTAATAATATTTATATTTAATTATTAAATATGTTAAATATTTGTTTTGAGCTTAGTGTGAAAAACAAGTTGTTTTTGTCTTGAGAATTATAAATATTGAAATTAAATTATGATAATTTGAAATGAATTAAAGGCAAAAATAGTTTTTTTGAATTGGATTTTTTAAATAATAAGCACTCTATCTTGAAACCGCACTCATCAGATAGTTTTATTGACAAATGTAAATTTATAATTTGGCTATTAATAATCAAACAGCTAATGATAATGATAAATTACATAAAAAAATAATGGCTCAAGCACAACAAAAAGATTGAAAATTACACAAATGGAATTTGCTAAAAATTATGAGAGAAAATGTCCAAAAGTCAATTAATTAAACTTTTGGAAATTTTTAAAGATGTTTTTAATAAAAGACATTAAAAAGCCTTCTAAATAAAATATAAAGCCAACTCCAAAATAAAGCTCTATAAATAATAGGCGGTCTAAATTGCGTAACTATACTAATTTAATAAAGTATTTTTGTTATAAACAATTTAGATTATGTCTTATTTATAGACTTTTTTGTCGCCTTAATTAGTGCTCAAAATCGTGCAAAAAAACCAAAATTATTGGTTAAAGACAATAGCAGTCTTTAGTGCCATAATTTTGGTTCTAAGATTATTGTTTATTAATTAATAGCAACTTTTCCACCGACTGTATAAACTGTTACAAAATTGCCGTCATTCAATTGGCGTTTGTCTAAAATGAAAATAGGTAAGATATGACTTTGATTATTGTCATGTGTTGAATAGTTTCAAATTAATTTGTCATTAACATACATTTGGAAAGTTAATTTACCATAATAGCTGGCTAAAACAGGAAATTTAGCTTGTCAATTCATAACTTTAGCTGTTTGAAGAAAATCGCCGCTGTTGTTAGAAATTACGCTCGGATAATCTGTTCCAGAGAAATTATTACTTCATGTCTTAGTGTTGTCTAAATCAAAGACAAATTTGATTTTATCACCTGCATTAAAGTTGTAGTTTTTTGATGATGAACTATCTAAGATATTTTCAAAGAAAGTTCCACCTATGTTTGAAAATTCGCTTGTTGATGAATTTGTTTTGGCAGTTAAATTAATTTGATAAGTAAATGAATCATTTGAATCAAATGGTTTGGTAAATATTGAATTATTTATATCGTAATCAAACTTGTTTATAGGCAAATTGGTCTTTTCAAACATCTTTAAAAACATCACTCATAATGTTGCTTGATATGAAAAAGGTGTTTGATCAGAAATTTTGACATTTCAATTTTGTCCTTTATTTTGATTAATTCTTTGATTGAATAAAGCTTTATTTGTGGCGGTTGTGCCTTCAGGATAAAATTGTTCTTTAAAGCTTATTTTATAACCTTTTGGGAACAATCAATAGTCATCAAGTGAATTGGCAACTATTGAAGAAGCAAGTGGAGTTAAGTCTGGATTTTCGCCTGTTCTTACAAAAATATTAGCTATTGGTGTACCTTCTTCAATTTGTGTTTCGTTTGTTAAAACAAACAATAATGATTGGTTTTTAACAATTCTAATTTTTAAAGGTCTGTCAGTATTATCTGAGAAAGCATAAGGCAGGGTTAAGGAATTTTCTAAATAGTTAATTTGTGATTTATCTAGTTTAGTATAACCGCCTCTTCTTTCATATGAATATTCAATAGCAATTAAATCATCATCAAAGTATTTTTTGAAGTGAAGTAATTTGTATCTATCATTTGTATGTTTGTCAATTAAATTGTAGTTAATTGAATATGAATTCACAGAACCAATAACAAATGAACCATCAACTAACGGAGCATCAAAAGTTAATAATTGGTTATATTTATTAGATTCATTGATATTAATTTCATTAGTTTTTTGAACTATTTCATTGGCTAATTGTTTAATATTTAATAATTCTTCAAAATGTTGAATAAATGAACTAACACGTTCATAATAATCATTAGCTGATCCATAAAACTCTCTAAAATAGTCATTTTTAGCAATTAATTCATCCATGAAATATTTTTGATTCCTATATTGGTTTAATAAATTTATATTTTCATTAATTATTTCACTTAATTTATCATTAATTGCCGTAGAAATATTGAGTAATAATTCATCAACATTGGTCATAAATGTTAATTTTGTATTAGAATCTTGTTCGTTTATAGTAGCTAATTTTTGTAATTCAGAATTAGTTAAATCTAAGCCTAACTTAGTATCTAAAAATTCTTTGTTATCTCAAATTAAATTTAATAGTTTTGCATTGTTGTTTATTCATTCATCAAATCCATTATTATCTTCGCCATCTAAATCCGAGTATTTATTAATTAATTTGTTAGTTAAATCAGATATGGTTTGATAATTAGACTTAACATTTGGATCTAATGTAGCTTTAATTTCAGCAAGCACAGCATCATAAGCATTTCTTTTTTGTTCATTCGAATTAACATATAATGTTGCCTTTTTAGCTGTTTCATAGATATTTTCGTCAAAAACTAATTCATTATTATTACTTAAAGTTTTAAGTTGATTTAATAAAGTTGCTTTTAAATTTTGAATGTTCGAGTCAAGTGTCTTAGCATCTCTAACTATTGTTTCATGCATTGAATATTCCGATTCAGACAATTGATTTTTGAATTCAGTTTTTTGCAAAATGTTTAAATTGGCTAAATTATCAATTTCATTTTTTTCTTGTTCTTTTCTTTCATTTAAACTTTGTATTTCTACAAAAATGTCAGAAATATATTTGTCAAAGTTATCATTTTCTGTTTCTGGTCAGTAAGAACGAGTTCTTATTTCATTAACAAAATGATTTATTTCACTATTACTTAAGTTAGGATATTTTTCTTTAGTAATTTGGCTGATGGCATTTGCTTTAGCAAAGTTTTGTGCTTTTTCTACAATTTGTCTTTCATGGGATGAAGCACTTTCTCTGTCTAATTTATCTATTTCAATGTTCAATTCGTCAAATTTATTTGAAGGTAAATATGTAAAACGAGTTAAATCTTTCTTTAGTAGTAATCTTTCACCATTTAATGTTTTTGGAGCTTCTTGAAGTTCATTTAATTTATTTTTTAAGTTCGCAAAAATTTGTTTTGCATTTTCTAAAGTTAAATCATTTAAAAGACTTTCAATTTCAGCATTTCCATTCGAAGCATTGTTAAATAATTGTTCAATACTATTTTTATTTTCTTCAGTTTCATAAACAAAAATTATTAAAGTTTTTAACTCAGCAAATTTTTCTTTCTCTTTTTGAATTTGTTTGATTACATTGCCTAATTTAGTAATCTCATTAGCTATATTTCTAATTTCATTTCTAGTTGTTAATTGAGTAAATTTTGATCTCAATTTTGCTTTTTGCACGTCGGTAAATACAGAAATATTTGAGTTTATACTGTTCATTGTTCCATCTATAAATTCATTCCCATTAAGAGCATTAAATTTTTGTATCAATTTACTGCTATTAGATTCTGCAATAATTCAAGTTTTTATACCGTTTTTGATTAACTCTAAATGTTCATCATACGCCCTTCTAAGTTCTTCATCTGCTAAAAGATAATCAGGCGATGTTTTAGGCTCATTATAAATTTCATCAGAATAAGTTAAATCTGGTTTTTGAGATAATAGTCTCATTTGTTCTTCAATAGTTGAATGTAAATTAACAATTGTTTCATTCAATGATTCGGCTTCTTTATAGTGATTATTAGCAATTGCTACTGAATCTCGCAAAATAAATTCTTTAAATTTATCTTTTTGATAATTCGATAAACAAGCAAGTTCCTTTACTTTTTCAATCAAAATTTCTTTATTATTTTTGTTATTTTTAGCTGTTTCATAGACTAAAGCATTCAATATAGCCAATTCACTGTCAATATCATCAATGTTTTGTAAATTAAATTCATATTGTACTAATTTTGCTTCAAAATCCGCAATTTCAGTTGGTGTTAACCATGTATAGCAATTGTCTTTTCAGCTTTGTAAAACAAATTGTTTTTCTAATGTTAAAGCTTGATTAAACAATTCTGCTCTTTGTTCTCTTGTAACATTAACTGGTAAATTTCTCACTTTTTCAGATAAAGTTGAAATTTGCTCTTCGTTGGTAAATTTTAAATGAGTTACTATGTATAATAAATGTTTTCTTATACCATCTAAATTAGTTCTTAAATTTTGCAATTGAGTTGTTTTAGAAACAATTTCTTTATTTAATTCTCTTATTTCAATTAAAGCTAATTCATCTAAGTTTTGTTGGCTTTTTTGTGTTGCAAAATGACGAATTTGGCTTATCAATTGGTTGTTTTGTTCTTTATTAGTATCATATACGTAAATTTCATCATTAATCAATAAATCAATAATTACTAGTTCAGTCTTTAGTGAATTTAAATAAATTGAGAAATCTAATTTAGCCATTTCAATATCAGTCTCTTCTTGACTTGTTCTAAAACCATTGATTATAAGTTCTTTGACATCGCTTGATTTAATATTTGAAAAATTAGCTTTGCTTGAATTTAATTTAACAAAAATAGTTAATTGGCCTTTTTGATCATTTGCTAATAACTCAACTATTTCTAAATTGGTTTCTTTATCCTTTAATTCTTCAAATAATGAAGCTAAATTTAGATCGCTTTTATGGATAGATGAAGCAAGCTTTTTGCCTTTTTCGTCTATTTCAATGTTATTTTCATCAAATGCTAAATTACCAAGCAATTGATTTAATCTTTCAACTTCGACTTGTTTTTCATCTTTAACTGGTTCAGTTTTTTTATCTTTTAAAATCTTAGAAGCAACAATACCGGCTGCTGTACCAACAGTGGTTGCTAATGTTAAACCTAAACCTAATGAAATAATTAATTTGGTCTTCTTTTTCTTTGCTTGTTTTTGCATATTTTCCTTTTTTACTTTTTAATTTTACTATCATTGTCATTAATTAATTAATATATGGCTCGAAAACAAACAAAAAAACAATGCATAATTCGCATTGTTCATTTAAATTATTTAACCTTAGGCATAAGACTAATAGCAATTGCTTGTGGCCCTGTATGAGCAGCAATGACTGAAGTGTTTAATTCAGAATGCTCTATGATTAAGCCACTTTCGTCAATTATTTTTTTGATATCTTGATTAAATGTTTCATCAATTCCGTAGATAAAGTTAATGAAATATTTTTCATTTAACTCTTGAATGCTTTTAGTTTTAGTTAAACCGATAGCTTTTTCAATTATTTGTTTAATTGCGCCTTTAACTCCCCGAGCAATTCCTGCCATTGAATTTTCGTCAAGATAGAAGCGGATAAAGGGCATTAATTTCATTTTTGAAAGCACTTTTAAAGCAAATTTTTTTAGACCTGAAATTCTACCACCATTAATAGCAAAATTAAGTGAATGTGGCAAAATGAATGTCGCTGTTTGGTTAAGTATTTCATTGATATAACCAGTAATTTGATCTAATGTTTGACCTTTTTCATATTCGCTTTTGATAAATTCAATAGCTTTTATGTATTGAATACCTACAAAACGGTTGGGCATAATGTATAAGTTAGGATACTCGCTTTTGAAGTTATTTACTGCGTTATATGCGCCTGATAATTTTTCACTAATTGGTAAATAAACTACTACTTCGTATTCTTGGGTCATTTTTTCTAAAACTTCTTGAACAACATCTAAACGCGGCAATGAAGTTTTTACTTTATTGGCTTGCCCAATTTTTTCTAATAAATCTTTTTTGCTTATTTCAATCCCGTCATCATATGTTTTATCATCTAATTCAATTCGGAATGGTAAATAACCAAAACCTAATTGATTTGCTTCTTTTTCTGTTAAGCAAGAAAAAGAATCTACTATAAATCCAATTTTTTGCATTTTAGCTCCTAGTTTTTGTATGTGAATTTAATATGCAAGCTATCTGCATATTTTTGGGGGAAATTAGTTGGTAAATTTTCATAAATCATTTTAATATTCTGTTTTTCAATAATTTTTGATAAATTTAACAATTTTAAATAATTATCTGGGTTTTGAATAATTGCACTGGTGATGTTGGCAGATATAATCAATGTTTTAATAGCTGAATTGTAAATGAAATTAATTAGCTCATAATCAATTTCTCAAACATATAATCCTAACTCAATATTATTGTGTTTATTTCTGGAAATAATTTCATGTAATAGTTTATAACTAAAACTTTGATCAATTTGTTTAATGATTAATGAAACCTTTGCATCATTGTATTTAGCAAAATTTTTATTTAAATCAAATTGATTAGTAAATAAATAAAGTTTATTGTCAGGCACTTGATTATCTAAAGCAAAACTATTAACTTTCTCAGTTGCTAAAATACGGTTTCAAATTAGTGCTCTTAACTGTGTTAAATCTTCTTTGGTAAAACCCGAAGCACGGGTGAAAGAAATTTTGTCTTTTTTTGCTAAAGGATTATTTGCTTCATTAATTGAAACGTTTTCATGCACAAAGTCAGAATATTGCAATTTATTTTGATAAGCATTAATCAAATTAACAAAAGAATTATATTGAGCAATATTTAGTTTTTCATTGTTTGATAGTCAAATTGGTCAATTTGCATGGTGCAAAAATAGATATTTGGCTTTGGTTAATAATTCGCTTACAAAATTATTTTCACTAATTTTGGTAAAACTTAAAAAAGCATAGCGGTTAATTAAATTACGGAAAATAACTTTTTCTTTAATTTTGTTAAAAATCTTATTAACTTGTTTTTGTTTTAAATGGAATTTTAAAGATTGTTTAATTGGTACAAAAAGAAAAATTATTCCATCTTTAAAATAATGTAATACATCTTGGTTTTGTTTGATTAACTTCAATAAATGAGTGTAATTTTGTTTGTTTAAGCCTTTAATTAAAGCGAATTCAGACAATTCAAAAGCATAAACAATTACTTTTTTCTGTTTTAATTTATCTTTAATTAAATCGAGGTCTGTATTAAGTTTAAGTGTTTTTTTATTATCTTCAGCATCATCTTTTCAATGAAGTGTGAAATAAAAAGTATTCAAATGTTTGCTGGGAAAAATTTTGAGTCAATAAAGTAAATTCTTTTTTAATAAAAGTTTGGGCATTAATTTGCCTAAAACTTCTTTTTTAATTATGTTTTCGTCAAATGAAACATTCAAGCTGAATATTTCCTTAGTGCTTGATTTATTTAAAAAATTAATAATGGTATCACGACTTTCTTTGGTGAATAAGTTGAGAAATTTATCAAGATCGTAATACTTATTTGTTTCTAAAGCGTACTTTTTAGAAAAATCAAGATTGTATGAGCCACCAATTGTTTTTGAACTTATTTTAACAATTGTCTTTTTTACATTATCAATTCTATAAATAGCTAAACCATTTGAACTGTATTTGTTAACTTTAAGCAAAATTGTAATGATTGAAATTAAACTGATTATAGTGACGAAAAAGACTATAAAACAGAGGATTATGATTAATTCTTTAGACATTTTATTTTAGCAATCTAATGGCTTGATGATTTTTGTTTAAAGTTTTTATGCCATGCTTACCAGTAAATTGCACAACAATTGAATCATTATTTACTTGTAAAACAGTACCTTCACCAAACACTGTGTGGCTAATAATATCGCCTACTATAATATGTTTATTTAATTCTTTAATTTGTTTTTCATCATTTAAATTTGAGTAATCTAAGTCAGTGGCATCACTGTGTAAAATGATTGAATCAATGTCAATGCCCATTTCTTTTAAAAAGCGTGAAGGGGTTTTATTAACATTGTTATCGCCATAATATCCGCGGCTATCACTAATAAATAAACGATGTTTAGCTCTAGTTATGGCAACATAAGCTAATCTTCTTTCTTCTTCAAGAAATTCTTCATTTCCACCTTTAAGTGATCTACGATGTGGGAAAATTTGATCGCTCATACCAACTAAAAAGACATTATCAAATTCTAATCCTTTAGCAGCATGAACTGTCATTAAAGTAACATAATTTGTGCCATTATCAAACTCATCGCCAGCTGAATAAAGCGAAATTTCTTGTAAATATTCTTTAATCCCTTTGTCAGGATTAGTTTTTTCTCAGTTTCTAATTGATGCTAACAATTCATCAATGTTTTCTTTGCCAACACCCCTTAAAGTTGGATCAGCTTTAATGTAATCGAGATAACCAACGGTTTTTAATAATGAATTTAATGTGTCATGAATTGAATATTTTTTCAATGCCGCATGATGCTTACGAATTGCATTAAGTAAATAAACAATTTCTTCTAAAACACTTTTGCCAACCGGCAATTCTTTATAATGATTAACCATTGCATCAAATAAAGTTTCACCTTTTTCTAAAGCAAAATTTTGTAATTTATTCAAAGTAACTTCGCCAATTTTACGTGCCGGAGTGTTGATTATTCTAATTAACGAAACATCACTAAAATCATAAATAACTCTTAAATAGCTTAAAACGTCTTTGATTTCTTTTCTTTGGAAGAATTTTTGACCGTTAAAAATTTTGTAATTAATGTTTTCTCTAATCAACTCTTCTTCAAATGGTCTTGAATAGTAATTAGATCTATAAAAAATAGCGATATTTTTAAGCTGAATTTTTTTCTTCTTTAATTCATTAATTTTTTGAACAACTCACCTTGCTTCTGCTTCAGCGCTAAAGGCGTGATTGAATTCAATTTCTTCGCCTTCTTCATTGTCAGTAACTAAATCTTTTGAAAAACGATTGCGATTATGATGAATTAAAGTATTAGCAGCTGTAAGAATTTGATTTGTTGAACGATAATTATGTTTCAAAATTACAGTTTTAACCTCTGGAAAATCTTTGTCAAAATTCAAAATTAAATTAACATCAGCGCCCCTTCAAGAATAAATTGTTTGATCAGGGTCACCAACAATAGTTAATTGAGCTTTGCCAGAAGCCAATTTTTTAACTATTTCATATTGCAATCTTGAAGTATCTTGGAATTCGTCAACTAAAATGTATGAATATTTATTTGCTCATTTTTCAATGACATTAGGAAATTTATTGAATAGTTCATTAACTTTGATGATTAAATCATCAAAATCAAAACAACCTTTTTCTTTCAATGATTGATTATATTCTTCAAACATTTCGCCAATTAAATCGTGGCTGGTGGTAATTTTAGGGTCTTTTTCTTTTTCATTAAGAAACCTAACTAATTCATCACCTGTGAAATCTGAATTTTTAGCCAATGAAAATAAAGTTAATAAACGGCTAAATTTAATTTCTTGTGTTGATAAACCATGTTTTTTATAAATTGCATCAATAATAACTTTCTTGTCGGTATCATCAATAATTTGGAAATCGCTTCTAAAGCCTAAATAATGTGCTTCAATTCTTAAAATTTTGGCACATAAGGTGTGAAAAGTTGAAATTTCTGGTTTTTCATTAGTTGCACCCATTGTGTATTGGATTACACGCTCATTCATTTCGTTAGCTGCCTTATTTGTAAAAGTTACAGCTAAAATTTCACTTGGTGCAATTCCTAAAATATTAATTAAATAAGCAATTTTTCTAGTTAGCACTCTGGTTTTACCACTACCTGCTCCAGCAATTATCCGAAGCGGCCCATCAAAGTAATTTAATGCTTCAAGTTGTTCAGCATTCAATTCTTTTAAAATTTTTTCCTTTTTTAAACTAGTCATAATTACCTCCTTTAATTAATAAAATTAACTGGTTGATTTTTAATTCGATATGGTACTAATTTAATTGTTTTGGTTAATTGTGAAGTTGAATAATGTTTTAAATAAACCATTCTGCTGTTTGTAAAAATGTCAATAAATCCTCGTTTATTTTTTTTAACCAAAACCATAATTAAATTAATTGTTCCGATCATAAAAATTAATGAAACAAAAGTTGAAATTAAGCGCAAAACAAGCACAAAGCGAAAATTAACATCTTTAGTGTCTTGCGGATTGCTTGTATATTGTTTAAATTGTTGAAAGTCTTGTGGGTAAATTAAACTAATAAACAATAAACATAAGATTGATCAAAGCCCAATGTTAAAAATGCTTTTCTTCAAAATAATGCTAGTTAATGAAGCATAAGTGTCTTTTTCATCAATTATTTGACTGCGACAAATTAACATTCCGATTGTTCGTCCATTTAAACAAAATGGTAAAGCAACAAAAAGCACTAATCCGCTTAAAATGCTTAAAATCATAAAAATATAAATATTGGGGTTTAAATTGTTTGATTTGACAACTAAAAAGTAATATTGCAAAATAGTTGCTAAAGCAAAACAAAATAAATCAATCAAAACGGTTAAAAACCGGCTTCAAAAAGTAACGTTTTTATGTAATTGCATAAGTTAAATTTTGTTACTAATGTTTTCTCAAGTTTTAATTTTAGGAAAATCTTTAAGCAATAAAGCTTCAAGGCTTGATTGATTAAGATAAACATTTGTATTATAAAAAGCTAAATGATTTGTTTGTTTGTTTTGAATAAATTTCAAGATTTGTTCAAAAATTTTCTCTTTTTTAATTTTGACTATATTTTGTGAAAGTTCAAAATATTCCATTGTAGCTGATTTATGTAAACGTAAAATTGTTGCCAAAAAAACTTGTACAAAGTACAATTCGGCATATTCGATTTCATATGAAAGCTTAATGTTGTTAATATTAATATAATCTTTAATCTTTTTAAATTCGTCTAAATAAACATTTAAAGTCATGTTATTAGCAAAAGTCATGTCTTCTTTAACTAAATGCTTGTTAACAAATTGGTATGATTTAGCATCTAAAATCATAAAGTAAAGTAATTCTAGGCAGAATTTATAATCATTCAATTCTAATGGACGATATTTGCAAAAACGCGAAATTAATTTTTTACTATAAAGCTTGTTGGAAATCAAAGGGAATGTATAAGCTAAAATCTGTGGATGGGTTTTTAAATATTCTCCATTGTAGTAGCCAACTTCAATTCGATTTTTTAATTTTCATTTAATTGAATTTGTAAAATATGGCAAGAATTCTAAAATATCTGGATTATATTCATTAGTTAATGAAGAAACTTCATAAACAAAATTGTCTTTAAAACGGCTGTTAGCAAACAAAATTGTTGCATAATCGCCTTTAACTAAGTGGAAAGCGGTTACTATGTCGCTTTGTGCACTTCTTTTTTTGCTATTAAGCACAAATTTAAGTCTTGAACCAAAGAAAATTAAATGGTTTTCAATTACGCTAAAAATTGATTTATTATTGACATCTAAAATTAAAATAATTTCAAAATCTTGGTTATTTTGCTCTCTTAAGTTATATAAAAATGTGTCTAATTGCTTGTGATTATTCACATTTGGGGTAATAATACTTAATTTCATTTTCACCTACATTTTAATATTGCCAGAAGTTCTTGGATAAGGAATAACATCACGAATGTTATCAACTCCTGTAACATACATAACTAATCTTTCAAAACCAATACCAAAACCACTTGAGCCCGCACTGCCAAAGCGTCTTAAGTCTAAATATCATTGCAAGTCTTCTTTAGAAATACCAACTTCTTCAATTCTGCTTAATAATTTTTCTTCACGGTTTTCTCTTTGACTACCACCAATTAATTCACCAATTCCTGGCACTAATAAGTCAAAAGCTGCAACAGTGTTGCCATCTGGATTTTGGTGCATATAGAAAGCTTTGAATTCTTTTGGGAAATTAATTACAGCAACTGGTCCATTAAACAATTTTTCTGAAATATATCTTTCATGTTCTGTAGCTAAATCTAAACCAAAATTAATGTTTTGTTCTTCAAATTGATCCTTAACTTTGGCTAATTCAGCAATAGCATCACGATAATCAATAATTGCTAATTCTTTGTTTAAGAAAGCGTTTAATTTGTTCATTAAATTGTTATCAACACTTTCGGTTAAAAACTTAAATTCTTCAGGGTGCTTTTTAATTGTGTTGGCAATTACTGTTTTTAATAAGTCATCAGCTAATTTAATTATGTCTTTTAACTCATAGAAAGCAACTTCTGGCTCAATCATTCAAAATTCAGCAGCATGTTTTTTAGTGTTTGAGTGTTCAGCTCTAAAAGTTGGCGCAAAAGTATAAACTTTTTTAAAACCTAAAGCATAACTTTCAGCATGTAATTGACCAGTAACTCCTAAAGTTGCTTTTTTGTTGCCAAAAAATGGATTTTCAGAATTTTCATCGTTAACTACAAATGTTTCACCAGCTCCTTCGCCATCATTGCTAGTAATAATTGGCGCATTGAAATATAAAAATCCGTGTTCTTGGAAATATTTGTGCACTTCATAGGCTAATGTTGATCTAATTAAAAATGTGCTTCTTAATAAATTTGTTCTATGTCTTACATGCGGTATTTCTCTTAAAGTTTCTAAGTTAATTTGTTGCTTTTGAATTGGATAAGATGAATCAGTGTCATTCAAAAGTTCAAATTTAGTTAAGCTTAATTCAGCAACTTGTTGAGAATTTGGAGTATATTTAAGAACTCCTGAAACACTTATTGCAGCACCTAAATGTAAGTTTTTATCATCTAAGCTTTCTAAATCAATTTGAAATTCATTGTCCGCTTTAATAACCATTTGTAAATTTTCAACTGTTGAACCATCGTTTAATGAAATAAATCTAATTTTTTTGTTTCCTCTGTTTCCGGCAACTCAGCCTTTTAAATCGATGCTTTGCCCATTAAAACCTTGCGCATTTTGTATAATATTCTTAATTGAAATTTCTTGCATATTTTCCTTTCATTAATTTTTAATGTATTATTAGTATTAATACATAAACATACTATTAATTTTATCATATATATGATTAATATTAAGTATTAGATATATAATAAAATTAATTGTAAATTGACTAAAAACACTATGAAATAGGAGAATAATGAAAATAGAACAAGCAAAAATTAATGAATATTATCTTAAATATTCAAGAAATCCAATCAATAAAGTGATTGAAAATGCCATTACTAAAAATGGTGTATTTAATGCCACATATAACAATGACATGCAAAGAATTCATAACTTTGAATTTTCTAACCAAGTTAAAAAAGCAGGGATTACAAACCAAAAAAACTCAGGAAGATGCTGAATTTTTTCAGCCTTAAACATTTTAAAAACTAATGTTGTTGAAGCATTAAACTTAAAAGAATTTGAATTTTCACAAAATTATTTACTTTTTTGAGACAAATTAGAAAAAGCTAACAACATTTTAGAGTTAATGATTGAAATGCCTAATTTAGATTTTGACGACAGGCTATTTGCTATGTTTATGGAACATTTAACAAGCGATGGTGGCTATTGAGAATGAGCGCAAAGCTTAATTAAAAAATATGGCGCCGTGCCTAAAAGTGTCATGGAAGAAGTTGCAAACTCAGGCAACACAGATGAATTAAATGTTGTTTTACAAACACACTTAATTTCTACTATTAAGACTATCAAACAGGCTTTTTCGGCACAAAAAACTCTAGATGAAATTAGAGAAATTAAAGAAAAAGCAATTGAAAGAATTTTTGAAATTAATGCTAAAGTTTTAGGTTTGCCACCACAAACATTTTCTTTGGAATATAGAGATAAAGATGATAAATTCCATAAATTAAATAATTTAACACCATTAGAATTTGTTGAAAAATATGCTAAATTAGACTATTTAAATTTTGTTAATTTATTAGACGATCCAAGAAAAAAATATCCAAAAAATACCTTGTTGGTTTCTAAATATTTTGCTTCTGTAATTGAAGGCAAAAAATTAAGTTCAATTAATGTTGATATGCAAATTTTGAAAGAAGCAACAATTAAATCACTTTTAGATAACAATCCTGTTTGATTTGATTGTGATGTATCTGCTTCATCAGATAGAAAATCTGGAATTATGGACACAAAAATCTATTCAATTGACGAAACCTTAAGACCATTTAACACTTTAACAAAGCAAGATCGGGTAAATTACAGAATTAGTGCTCCGACACATGCGATGACATTTGTTGGCGTTGATTTAGATGAAACCGGTAAGTCAATTAAATGAGAAGTGGAAAATTCTTGAGGCGACAAAGTCGGTAATAAAGGTTATTTTTCAATGAGTGATAAATGATTTGATGAATATGTTTTTGGTGTAATTGTTGATCCTAAATATGTTAATGAAACAGTATTAAAAGAAGTTGAGCAAAATCAACCAATTACTATTGAACCTTGAGATGTCTTATCTTAAAATTTTATAAAAAGCCCTTTTAATTTAAGGCGCTTTTTTTTGTAATAAAAAACGTTCTAAGTAGAACGTTAATTAAGTATTAATTGTATTATTTGCCTAGTAAATAAGTTATTTTGGTAAAAAGCAACCTAATCTTTGAATTATATTTTTCAACCTTTGAAAAGTTTTTTAAAAAGTTTAAATAATAAGCTCTTTTAATGTTATTACATTCAAATTTGTCTTTTGTTTCATAAATATTAGATTTTACAAATCTTAAGTTTTTGTTCTTTCTAAAATAATATGAAGATAAAGCATAAAAATAAAAGCTTCAAAAATTAACCAAAACGTCTTTTTCAGTGGCTTTTTCGTCATCTAAATTAAAAATTTCTAATATGCTTTCAATAAACATTTTCAAATCTCAATTAGTTTCTGAAGCTATTTTTTGATTAAACTGAAAAAGTTTATTTGCATCAAAGTTTCATTTAAAAATCATTAAAATTCTTTCAACACTAAATCTAGTTTTGCGAATTGTTAATGCTTTTTTATAACTGTTATAAATTTTTTGTTTTTGCAAAAGTTTTTTGCTTTTAAATTTAATGTTGCTTACTTTATTGTTTCTCATTTTGATTTACTTTTCTTTGTAAAACTTCAATTGTAATAAGGTGTTTGTAAATATTTTGAATTATTGCATTAATCATTTTGTATGTGGCATCATCAAAAAACAATTTTGTGATTTCAATTGCTTCATTTGTTGCTATTTTAGGGGCTAATCCTAACATTATTTCATTTATAGCATTTAATAAAATTGCTCTATGAAGCGGTGAAACACGTTCTCATTTTCAGTTTTGATGTAAGTATTTTTCTATCAATTGTTTATAAAAACTATAATTTTCAACTAATTTTTCCAAACTATCAAATTGTTTTGGACTTAGATCAGTATTTTCTTCAAAAACTGTTGTTATATTAATTGGTCTATTCAATAATTCATTAGCATAAATAATATTTATTATTTCTATTCTTAATTCTCTTTGACTTTTAGCACTCATACATTTTATTTTATATTAAAAGTTAATATTAAATATTAATAAACTAAAAAACAAGAATGAAGATTGAAATAGTTGAAGTTATAAAGAATTAATTAAAAGAAATTAAGCTCATTTCTAACTAGTTATTTTTCTTTTTTGTTATTTTTAAATACGCTTGCTCCATAATTGCTCTTGCCAATTTAAAATCTAATCTTCTTCTACGTTTGCCAGACTTATTATTACCCTTGAACGGCGTCAAAATTACATCAAATGAAGCATTTCTTAAATTATTTAAAATTCGATTGCATTCATTGATAAATAAACTTTTGTTCTCATTGTCTATTTCAAGATCAATTAAGGTAAAGTGTCTTGATGTTTCTTTAATTTTATTTTGTCAATCATAATCAAAATTGTTTTTAAAATCAAATCTAATCAAATCGCTATTTTTTATCCCGTCAATTGCTTTTAGACCTAGCCAGCCTTCACTACTATTAAAGGTAATTTGAATATTCTTGACAGGGACTAATTTATTTCTGAAAATTTGTTCTCAATAGCCTATAAAAAAGTCATTTTTGAAAATTTTAACTTTTGACATATCTTTGTTTAAATTATCAAAACAAGCAACAATAACTGGGTTTTCAGTATCATCAAATAAGTCATCTTCTATGATGGTGATTGAATGCAATAAATGTTTATTTTTAAAATTACTGTTGATAAATGATTCAGGAATGATTGCTACAATAGGCAAGCCGGTATCAAGCATTTTTTCTAATGAGATTAAATAAATATAGTTATATATTGAATTAGAAAAATAATTATCATGGTCTATATTTTTTCTTTTTGCTGATTGTTTAGCAAGATAAGGCGGATTAGTCAAAATTAAAGCATTTTTAACAATTGGAATTTTAATCAAAGAATCATTGATGTTTCAATTCAAATTACTGTCTATGTCCAAACCAATAATTTCTTTAAAATTTAGCATAGTCTTAGCTACATTTAGTAAATCACCTTTACCTGCAAATGGATCATAAACAATTGATCTATTTTGTTGATTTATAAAATCTTTAATCTGTGGTTTTAATCATAAACTTTTAACAGTGAAAAATTGACCTAATTTTATTTTTGTATTCATTTTTATACCCAATAATATTTTATATTTTTGTGTTATAAAACCTTATAGCATTAGCGATGTTTTTCAAATAAGCTTTCCAAGTTTGAAAGCATAAAAAAACTAATACACCTATAAATAAGGCATATTTGTTTTTTAAAGTTTTAAAATTACACACATAGAATTAATTAAAACGAACTATAAATTATTTATTAATATGATATCTTATTCGACTATTTTCGTTTTGATTATTAATTTTTTTGAATAATTAAACTATTTTAAACTTTGCTTTGTTGCCAGTTGTAAAATAAAATTCAAATTAAAACACTAATTTTATTTAATTATTAATATTAATAATATATAGATTATTTATAATATAAAAATAATAATTTAGTAGCTATATTTGGAGGAGTAATGTTTAATAAAGTCAAAGGAACAAGAGATTTAGGCCCACAAGAAGCCAAATTAGTAGAAATGATCCGTAGAGAATTCTTAGACAAAGTTAGAGCTTTTAATTTTGCTTGAATTGATACACCAATAATGGAATATGCTCAATTGTACCGTCGTAGTGTAGAAGGTAGCGACATTGTTAAAAAAGAAATGTATGAATTCAAAGACAAAGGCAATCGTGATATTGCTCTTAGACCAGAAGGTACTGCTGGTTTTGTTAGAGCTTTAGTTGAAGAAAAATGATATGCTGAATCTAAAGTTGGCAAATTCGCTTATTTTGGTCCTATGTTTAGATATGAACAACCACAAAAGGGACGTTATAGACAATTTAACCAAGCGGGTGTTGAATTTTTAGGTGAAGCAAATCCATACAATGATGCAGAAATAATCATTTTAGCTAAGCAAATCTTAGACTCACTTAATGTTGGTTTTATTTTAAAGATTAATTCGTTGGGCGATTTAGAATCAAGATTAAATTACCAAGCAAAATTAAAAGAATATTTCTTGCCATTTAAAGATCAATTAACACCACTAAGCCAAGAGCGTTTAGAAAATAATGTTTTAAGAATTCTTGATGATAAAGAAGATTCACAAAAAGATTTTGTGAAACAAGCTCCAAAAATTAATCACTACTTGAATGAAAAATCAAAAGTTTATTTTGAACAATTGCTACAAATTTTAAAAGCTAACAATGTTAAATATCAAATAGATTACTCATTAGTTAGAGGTCTTGATTACTATGATCAAGTAGTTTTTGAATTTGTATCAAATTCAAGCGAAGCAGGTAGTCAATCAACAATCATTGGTGGCGGAAGATACTCAAAATTAATAGGCGAATTAGGTGGCCCTGATATTTCTGCATGTGGTTGAGGATTTGGTGTTGATCGCTGTACTGATTTAATCATGAGCGAAATTAACAAAAATTCAATGATGCAAGAAGCACTAGCTGAAAAATTAGATGTTTATTTAGCAGCTACAACTGAAAGCAACTTAAATAATCTATTTTCATTAGCTAATGAATTAAGAAAATATGAAATCCAATGTGAAATTAATAAAGAATTAGTCAACAAAAGCAAAAAAATCTTTGATAAAGCAACTAAATTAAATGCGAAATTTGTGATTTTTGATGATCCAATTAATAATTCAAATATTTTAACTGTTAAAAATATGCAAAATGGTGACAAAATTAAATTCGCCTTTACTGAAGACGGTTATGCTGATTTATTAGAATTTTTGGCTAATGATTTAGTGCAATTACAAAATTTAGAAATAGAAGACGAGGAATAATGATTAGTAAACAAATAAATAACGCACAAGTTAATGAACAATTAATTGGTCAAATTATTACTGTCCACGGCTGAGTAGCAAACAAAAGACGGTTTGGTGAATTAACTTTTATTGATTTAAGAGATAGAAGTGGAATTGTTCAATGTGTTTTTGCTGAAGATTTAAAAGTTAATAAAGAAAGCGTAATGCAAATAACAGGAGAAGTTGTTGCTAGAAAAACACCTAATCCTAATTTGGCTTCTGGAGCAGTAGAAATTAAAGTGCAAAAATATGAAATTTTTTCACAAGCTTTAGAGGAATTACCTTTTGCAGTTAGAGATGACATTGAAGTTAAGGAAGAAACAAGACTAAAACACAGATTTTTAGACTTAAGAAGACCTAAAATGTTAAGTAATTTAATGCTTAAAAACAAATTAATGCATTCAATTAGAAATTATTTATATGACAAAGGTTTTTTAAATGTTGATACACCAATTTTGGCAAAAAGCACACCTGAAGGCGCACGTGATTATTTAGTTGCCACAAGAAATAAAGGCCAATTTTGAGCCTTGCCACAAAGTCCACAGTTATTTAAACAACTTTTAATGATTTCTGGAATTGAAAAATATTTCCAATTTGCCAAATGTTTTAGAGATGAAGACGGACGTAAAGATAGACAACCTGAATTTATTCAATTAGATATGGAAGTTTCATTTATGGAAGTTAAAGATTTTCAATTACTAATTGAAGAAATGTTTTACTATGCTTTTCAATCATTAGGGATCGAGATTCAAAAAAATAATTGACCAAGATATAAATATTTTGATGCTTTAAGAGACTATGGAACTGATAAGCCGGACTTTAGGTATGGTTACAAAATTCAAGATATCAATGATTTTTGCGCAAATAGTGATTTTGCCATCATTAAAAATGCACCTGCTAAAAGATTATTATTTGTTGATAGCTTAATTACTAAAAAAGATTTTAAAGACTTAGAAGAAATAGCACTTAAAAACAAAGCAAACATTTTATTCTATTTTGTAGTGGAAAATGGCGAAATTAAACATACTAATTTTGCTAACAAAGTTAAAGATGAAGCGCTTCAATTAATAACTAATAATCAAAACAAGGATGGTAGTTATTTCATAGTTGCTAATTCATATGAAAATGCTTCAAAGGCTTTAGGAGCAGTTAGAGTGGCTTTAAATGATAAGTTTCATTATGCTAATCCTAATGAATATCATTTTTCTTGAATTACTGATTGACCAATGTTCGAGTATGATGAGGAAAATAATTCATGAATGGCAGCACACCATCCATTTACCCAATTTGACCATAAATTAGACGAATTAGACAAAATGAAAATGGAAGACATTAGAGCCAAATCATATGATGTTGTGCTTAACGGTTTTGAATTAGGTTCTGGTTCAGCAAGAATTTTTGATAAGCAAACCCAAGAAAAAATGTTTGATTTAATTGGTATGGACAAAAATAAACAAAATTCACAATTCGGTTGATTCTTAAGGGCTTTCGAATATGGAGTTCCACCACACTGCGGAATTGGTTTAGGTATTGAAAGATTATTAATGATCTTAACCAAAGAAGAATCGATTAGAGATGTCATTGCCTTTCCTAAAAATGCAAAAGGGCAAGATGTTTTAATGGATGCGCCAAGTGAAGTTGATGCTAAGCAGCTTGATGATTTATTTTTAAAAGTCAAAGAGTAATTTGCCTAAAAGGGCTATAAAACAGTTAAAAAAGAAACAGTTCAAAGCTGTTTCTTTTTCATTTATCTTTTTTAAGCGCTTAACATTTGGTTGATATTCGCAGTTAATCTTTCAATATTTGAAATGTAATTTACAACATTTAAATATTGTGAGTATGGATCGTTATATTTAATGGTGTTGTTTAGCAATGTTAAATAAATTTGTGCTTGTTCAAGCATTTTTTGCACTTCTGGTTTATTGCTTTGTTTAGCAAGAAGTTCAACATTTACGAATTTAGCATTGGCAATAGCAAGCATTTGCATGTAAGTAGTTTTATGGAACGAGTATAATTTTTCGTTGTAATTATTGCTTAATTCTGTGAATTTAGCTTGCATTTGTTCGCTTGTTAATTCTTCATCGTTTGTTATCGCGATAATTTCATTACCTATTCCATAAGCTAAATCGATTAAAGCATTAAATGAGCTATTGTTTTGTGCGCTTGATTGAGCTACAGTTAAATAATTAGTGTGTAAATGTTCAAGAATGTTATTTGAAAAACTTAGCATATTGTTAATAATTTCATTGTATGGTTTAGCAATTTTGTTAATATTCTCT
>NZ_JNJW01000004.1 GCF_000701805.1 Mycoplasmopsis iners ATCC 19705
ATAAAGTTTAAAAAACCTTGAATTCTTCACTCAGATCACGGATTTCAATATTCATCATCTAAATATCTCGATGTAGTTGCAAAAAACAATGGAAATGTATCTATGGGCAGGGTCGGAAATTCATTAGATAATAGGGAAGTTGAATATTTCTTTTCAAACATCAAATCTGAGTGTTTAAACTTTGTAAATTACAAAACAATTTGCTTTGATAAACTCAAAAACATTATCAAAGATTACATTGAATGATATAACAATGAAAGATTTCAATCTGTGTTAAATTGAAAAACACCTCAACAATATTGAGATGCTTTGAGTTTTTTATAAATTGTCTATAAAACTTGTCCTAGTTTATGGTGTTATCTTGATTTATTTAAATTTTTCGTTTAATCTTTCTAAAACTAAATCATTTGCCAATGTTGGACTAACTTGCCCGCCTGAAATTTTCATTAATGATCCTAAAATCATTTTAACAACTTTTTCAGGACGGTTTGGGTATTCACTTAATAAAGCTTCGTTATTAGCAAAAATATCATTAATTCAATTGTTGATTAAATCTTTATCAACAATTTGTTTTAAATTATTTTCTTCTACTAATTCATCAAGATTTTCTTTTTGATAATTAGGTAATAATGTAATTAATTTTTTGAACGACTTACCAGAAATAATTTCTTGGTCTAATAATTCAACTGCTTGTTCCATATGAGCTTGTTTAATGTTTAAATCAACAACTTCAACTCCTTGTGAATTGGCTAATGACACAACTTCAGCGAAGAATAATTTTGATAACTTGTCTCTATTTTTATAATTAATTGAATCAAAATAAGCAGCTAATTCTAAGTTATTAACTAAGCTATTAATATAAATCGGGTTAATTTCTTCGCTTATATATCTGGCTTCCTTTTCTCAAGGAAGTTCATTTAATTTAATAGAGTTAATAAATTCTGGGCTTAATTTAATAAAAGGAATGTTTGGTTCTGGGAAATATTTATAATCAGTTTCACCTGTTTTAGTTCTCATTACAACGTTTTCTTTTAAGGCCTCATCAAAACGCTTGGTTTGCTGTAAAATAGGCTCATTGGTCAAAATTTTCTTGCTTTGTAAGGCAATCTCATAATCAATAGCAGCCTTAACATTACTAAAAGTATTCATGTTTTTAATTTCAACTTTTGTGCCAAAACCAGTATAGCCATAGGGTCTTAAAGAAATATTAACATCTGCTCTTAATGAACCATTTTCCATTTTAGCATCCGAAATTCCTAAACTTAAAGCAGTTCTTCTAATCATATCAATGTAAGCAACTGCCTCTTCACTTGAACGAATTACTGGTTCAGTAACAATTTCAATTAATGGCACACCGGCACGATTATAATCTAACTTAGTTTCACCATTTTCATGATATTGTCTAGCAGTGTCTTCTTCCAAATGAATTCTTTCAATTAATATATCTTTTTCACCTTTAGTTGTCTTAATGCTTAATTTACCATTTGAACCAATTGGTCTATAAAACTGTGTAATTTGGAAACCTTTGGGTAAGTCTGTATAGAAATAATTCTTTCTATCAAAATGTAATTCATCATCAATTTGCATTTGTAATGCTTTGGCTAATTTAATTCCGCTAATTACCGCTTCTTTATTTAATAATGGTAAAGTTCCTGGATAACCTAAATCAATTTGATTAATTGATGTATTTGGCAAAGCATTAAAATCGTTAGCTGCACTTGAAAACATTTTAGTTTTTGTTTTTAATTCGAGATGAATTTCAATGCCAATGATAACTTCAAAATTGTTCATTATTCATCTCCTTTATATGTTTTATTACTTAAAAATTCTTCGATTCATAAAGCATGTGATAATAATTTTTCATCTTCATAAATTTTGCCTTCTAAGGCTAAATTTATTGGTAAATTGTTAATTGAAGCAAAAGGAATAGTTAATGAAGGATTACCAGCTAAATTTGAACCTGTCAAAATGTATTCCATGTAATCATAATTTGGATTTTCTTTAAAAATATATGTTGCGACATCCGCATAAGCTGGAAAAAGCAACACATCATATTGCGAATGTAAATCATTTAAATAATTTTTAATTACTCTTCTGGCTTTTTGTGCTTTAACATATAACTCTTTTTGGTTTTGTGAATAAAGGAAAAAGCTACCTAATGTCAATCTTCTTTGCACCATATTACCAAAACCATTAGATCTAGTATTGATCATTATTGATTCTCAATTTTCACCATCTTGTCTATTACCAAAAGCAATTCCGTTTAAATTAGATAAATTAGAAGAAGCTTCTGAATAAGAAATAATGTCATAAACAGGTTTAATAGCTCTTAAAATATCAACATTTGGTTGAATAATTTCAATATCTATATTCGCTTGTTTTAAATCATTAATTAAATTTTTGTATTGTGCTTTTAAAGCGTCATTTAAGCATTCTATATCTAAAACACCTATTTTATTAGGCTTTTGGGAAATAACATTGTCAATTTTAACATCTAGTGAAGTAAAATCTTTATTGTCTTTGCCATATGCTACTTGCGAAATCGCAACAATATCATTAACATTATGAGCAAAATAAGCCACAGTGTCTAAAGAAGAAGCATAAGCAAATAAACCATATCTACTAATTGCTCCATATGAAGGTTTAAACCCAACTTTGCCACAATAACTAGCAGGCAATCTAACACTATCTCCTGTATCTGAACCTAAAGCAAAACTAATATTTTCAGTTAAAGTAGCAACCGATCCAGATGATGAACCGCCAGCTAATCTTTCTTTATCTAATGGGTTTCTTATTAATCCATTAGCGCTAAATGTTCCAGTTCCACCAAGTGCTAATTCATCGCAATTTACTTTAGCAACTTTCACTGCTCCGGCTTGAATTAATTTGTCAATTACAGTTGCATTATATGAAGGTCTAAAGTTCTTTAAAATATTACTTGACGCAGTTGAAGGAGCATCATTAGTTGCGTAATTTTCTTTAATTGTAAAGATAGCATTAGCTAAATTACCGTTTGCATTTAAGCTTTGATTATTGTCAAAAAGATGTGTAACACAGTTGTTTTGGTCATTTTTTAATTCATTTAAAGCTAATGAAAAATTACCTTTATTTTTAATTTGCATTATTTAACCACCTTTTTAGTAATAATATAATCCGCATCATGTTCTTTAGCATTATTTAAAGCTTCCATTTTGGAAATAGCAAATGAATTATCAACAACATCTTCTCTTAAAAAGTCAACTAATGGAATTTCATTCAAATGAGTTAAAGGCTTAACATCTTGTAAATCTAATTTATCTAAGAATCTTAAATTATTTTCAATAATGTGTCATTCTTCAATGATCGCATCTAAAACTTCGTTTTTGGGTTCAAGCATAATTGAAGCCACTATTGATTTTAGCTTTTCTTTATCTATTTTTTGCATCTTATTCCTTTCATGGTACTTTAACATTAAATTCTTTATTATTTAAGTATTTTAATTTACCTTCTAATTTTGCGAATCTAATTGTTTTACAGTGTAAAAACAATCTTTCTGCTTCTTTACCACTATATTTTTTATCACCCCAAATTGGATAACCAATACTTTTCATTGATAACCTGATTTGATGTTTTCTGCCTGTTTCTAATTTGGCAAATCAAGCATTATTTTTTTTGTAAATAAAAGTTTTGGCAATGTTTGGTTCAATTTTTTGTTGTTTGGTTAATTTGGCGTTTAAAAAACCTTCAGTATTTTTACTAATGTCTAAAATTATTTCTCTATCTTTACCATTATAGTTGGATTTGAAAGCATAAATTTTGTCGAAAAAAGCTGTTTTACGATTTAATTCAGCAAGAGCATAATAATTTTTAGCATATATCACTAAACCACTTGTTTCTTTGTCTAAGCGTCCTACATGGCTAGGTTTAAATTCATCAATATCGTTACGATAAGCAAAATATTTCAAAACTTGATGATCTAAACAATTAGTTTCAGAATGCATTGATATTCCGTTTGGTTTATCAACTAAAAGAATATTAGAATCTTCATAAACAATTTTAAATTCGATATTTATTTTGTCTAAATCAACTTCATTTTTCTTTTCAATATCATTAGCAAAAAATACTGAGACTTTATCGCCGGCATTCAACTTAATTTTTTCATCACTAACTCTTTTGTCATTTATTTTGACGTCTCTTTGTCTTAAAAGTCTATAAATAAGGCTTAAAGGATAAGAGTTAAAAACATCTTTTAAAAAATTTAAAAGCTTTTTTTGATCATTGTTTTTTGAAACTACAAAATGTTTTCAATTTGCGCTCATCTAACTCCTAAAAATAATAAAGGTGCAAAAAGCACCTAATTATTAAACATTGTTTTCGCTTCTTTGGCTATCAAATAAGTTGAATTCTTCATTTGTCTCTTCTTCAACATCAATGAAATTAAATTCTGTCATTCTTGGTAATTCATTTAATGATTTAATCTTAAAATAGTCAAAAAACTTGTTTGTTACTTCATATAAAACAGGTTTCCCTGGTGTTGGGCTAACTCCGGCTTCTCTAACAACCCCTTTGGTTAATAAAGTGTTTAACACTTGGTCGCTAGCTACTCCTCTGATTTTATTAATCATTCCACGGGTTAATGGTTGTTTGTAAGCAATAATTCCTGCCACTTCAATTGCAGCATTTGATAAACGGTGTTTTTTAACAACTTGAACCATTTTTTGAATGTTTTCTTTATATGTTTCTCTTGTTGCTAATTTATAAATTTCATTAAATTCAACAACTTTTAAACCGCCATTACGCGCATTGTAGTCTTTAATAAAGTCATTCATAACTTTTTTAGCTTCTGCTTTATTACGAAGTGAAAAAGTTTCTTTAACTTGTTCTAAATCAAGTCCTTCATCTCCTTGAACATATAATAGAGCTTCTAAAATATTATTTTTCATATTCTGGTCCTCTTTCAAAGGTTATTTCCCCAAATTGCTCATCTTGATAAATTCTAATAATCTGATCTCTAGCTAATTCTAAAACGGCTAATAATGTAATAACAAAATGTTCTATAGAAGGCTGGCTAAAAATCATTTCAAAAGTTACCTTTTCATTCTCTCTGAATAATTTCAAAATAAATGGAATTTGATCTTTTGGTGTTAAATCAAAATGGTTTAACTTTGTTTTTCTTAATTGGTTAGCTTTTGATCTTTCGAAAAATTTTCTTAAAATGGTGATTAACTTGATTGGGTTAGAATGACCTTCAAGCGCACTTTTGTCGTTTTCTGGATCATCAACTATATAATCATCAACATTGCTTGGTTTTTTAATGTAAATTTCTCTTCTCAAGCCTTCTTGTTCTCTCAAAGTTTTTGAAATTTCTTTGAATTGTTGATATTCATAAAGCCTTTTCAACAATTCACGTTTGTCTTCTTCAATTTTTGGTTTTTCTTCTGGGGTATGGAGTGTCATTCTAGTTTTTAACAACAACAATGTTGAAGCCATAACTAAATATTCTCCAGCTATATCAATCTCAATCTCTTTTAAATCGTTAATTATTCTTAAATATTCAACTGCTAATTCTAAAACATCAACTTCCATTATGTCTATGTTTTTCTTTTGAACTAAAGCCAATAATAAATCTAATGGGCCATCAAAATTTTCTAGTTTAATGTCATATTTTTTATCAACATTTTCATAAATACTAGTTTTGTTCATTGTTTAATTCTCCCTCGATTGCCTTTTTAACTCTTTCAGCAATTTTTTGAGGTTGACTAGCAAGTAAATTTGCAGGTTTAATAGCAGGTAAAAATGTTACTTTAACAATTAATTTTTTACTTCTGCTTTTTTTCATAGCTTCTCTAGTGTCAGAAATAGCAACTGGCACTACAGCAAGGTATTGGCTAATTGCTACTTTAAAAGCTCCGGTTTTAAATTCGCCTAATTCAGCACTATCTATTCTTGTGCCTTCTGGGAAAACTACTCCGTAAGTTCTTCTTTCTTTAATTCCGCTTCCAAATTCCGCTAATGAAGCAAAAGCACTTCTAAAATTGTTTCTGTCAATTAAAGTTGAATCTGACAATTTAATAGCAGCCATAGCTAATTTAGATTTTTCTAATTCTTTTTTAGCTAAAAAGTTTGGTATTTTATTTAACACTGATGCGTCTTTAGTTTGCTTTTTTAAAGCATAAAGCATAATAATAGCATCTAAATTTGATTTATGGTTTGGTGTTAAAATTGCTCCAGTATTTGGAATGTTATTATACCCTTCAACTTGAACTTTAACGTTATATAATCACAAAATTAATCTTGCTCTTTTAAGCAATCAATTGTTTCTTTGTTGTGGTGTGTGTTGTGCAGGAAATTTTTTATATTTTCTAGCATACGCCCTTAACCTTCACATATATCAAAGCATTAAAGGTCAACAAAAAATCATTTTAAAAATAAAACTCATAAACTACTCCTTTTTCTCTATCGCAACGGCAACTACATAATCATCTTCATGGGTCAATGATATTGCAAATTTCTCGTGCTTTCATTGGTGGTCAATTCTTTTTAATTCATAGTTTGAATAAAAAGAATAATCATTATTCGCTTTATAAATTGCTTCTTTAATTGCTCATAATGATGCCAATGTTTGGGTTTTTAAACTTTCTGGAACACTTTCCAAATACTTAATTTCATTAGGATGCAAAATCCTTTCAATAAAGCCTTTATCTTTGTTGGCAAAACGGCTTATTTTTGCCATGTCTATTCCTATATTCATATGTTATTTAATTTTATATTAATATTTAATATTAATTAAATCGATTTTGTTGATATCTGTAAATTATCAACGCTTTTAGGCCAATTTAAACAAAAAAGCAGGATTAAACCTGCTTAATTTTGTTTATTATTCTTAATTTTAATAAATTCAGCTAATTCTTGGTCGGTGGCTAAAACAAAGTGCTCATTGCCTAAATCTTGTCATTTAGGTTGATTTTCTTCATCATAGCCATGCATTGCTGGATCATAAATATAGCCTAGCAATGAGCCTTTTTTACTTTCAATCGAAGGCACTGCGTCCAATAAACTTCTAGTATATGGGTGATAAGAATTGTGAATAATTTCTTCGGTTGGGCCAACTTCCAATAAAACACCTTTGTTAATAACTGCAATTCTATCAGAAATATATTCAACCATTCTTAAGTCATGGGCAATGAATAAAATGGTTAAATTATATTTTTCTTTTAAGTCATTAAAGATGTTAATAACTTGGGCTTGAATTGACACGTCAAGCGCAGAAATTGGTTCGTCAGCAATTAATAATTTAGGTTGTAACACAACAGCTCTACAAATTCCTAAACGTTGTTGTTGACCACCTGAGAATTCTAATGGATACCTATCAAGCACAGAGTCATCTAAACCAACTTGTTTTAAAATGTCTATAATTAAGCGTTTTTTACACTCTTTTTCACTTAATTTAGCATTTTCTTCTCTCAGTTTTTTTGCTTCGTCATATCAAGCAAATAATTCACTGAATTGTTTACCCATATAATTACGTGCTTTTAATTGTTCATATAAATCTACATAAACATATTGGAAAGAGTCTTCTTCACTTTTAGCCAATTCTAACTTTTGTTTGTAGTTTTCTACTAAAGGAGCAACATTTAATTCTTCAAGCCTTTTGTTTAATTCAACATAGAAGTTTGCATCTTCAGTAACTAAATAAATATATTTAGAATTTTTTAAGTTTGATAAACCTTCACCAACTACGTATTCAACATTTTTATAGGGATTTAAAGAGTTTGTTGGATCTTGGAAAATCATTTGCACTTTATTAACCATAAAGTCAATAATGTTTTTTCTTTTCTTGCCAAGTTTTGAAACTTTTTCGATGTTTTTAGGAATTATATTATCAAGAATTTTAATATAGCCAAATTGGTGTGGAGTTAAACCGATTAAAGCTCTTCCGGTTGTTGATTTACCTGAACCAGATTCACCAACTAAACCTAAAACTTCACCATCATAAATGTTTAAATTTAAATTATTAATGGCTGTAAATTTTTTAATTCCTTGGCCGTATTCAATATCTAAATTTCTGATTTCTACTAAAACATTTCTCCCTTTAGGATCTAACATTTTGTCAGTTCCCTCAACAATTTCACGACAGATTTTTTTGCCGAATTTACCTTTTTCACAGTAGTATTTAGCCATTATTCTGTCCTTTCTAATTCTTGAGTTGCTTCAACTTGCTCATTGTGTAATTTAGCTTCTTGAAGATAATGTTCATAAGTTGTTTTATCAACAAAAGTGTTAGCTGTTGAATGATTAATTTTAATTAAAGCTTTTTCATATTTAGCTCATAAGTTTTTAATAATTTTTGGTGGTTGATATTCAGGAGATTGTTCGTTTAATAAATTTGATTTAACAAAGTGAGTAGGTGAAATTTGATAGAAATCAGGTTCTGTTTCAAAGTCAATTCCTAAAGCATAATCATTACGTACTGCAAAAGCATCACCTTTAATATTATTAAGACTTGAAGGTACTGCACCTCTAATAACTTGTAATCTTGTATCTTTATTAAAGTCAGGCATTGATACGATTAAACCTCAAGTATAAGGGTGTTGTGGATTAATTAAGATTTCTTCTTTTGTACCACTTTCCACAATTTGACCAGCATACATAATGTTAATAAAATCTGAAATTGATGAAACAACACCTAAGTCGTGAGTAATGAAGACAATAGCAATTTTGAATTTTTCTTGCAATTCTCTAATAATGTCTAATACTAAGGCTTGAACTGTTGGGTCAAGAGCAGTAGTAGGTTCATCCATAACTAAAATTTTTGGTTTTAAAGAAATAATTGAAGCAATAGCAATCCGTTGAATCATTCCACCTGATAATTCATGTGGATATAATTTCATAACTTTTTCTGGATTATTAATTTTTGTCATTTCAAGGTATTTAAGAGCTTCTTGATAAGCTTCTTTTTTGTTTTTAACAATTTTGTTAATTAACATACCTTCCATGATTTGTTTGCCAACTTTCATAGTTGGATCAAGAATAGACATTGGGTTTTGGAAAACCGCCGAAACAATATTTCCTCTGAGTTTAGATTTTTCTCAATTGTATAAATTGAAAGCTTGAACTTCCATACCATAAAGTTTAACTTTACCAGCTTCAATAATAGCATTTGAACCAGTTAAACCATAAAGCAATGAAGTAATAACAGATTTACCTGAACCTGATTCACCGATAATAGCATGAACCATACCTTCATAAACTTTTAATGAAACACCTCTAAGCACAAGGTTTTTTTCTTTAGGGTTAGCTGGGTTTTTAAAAGTTAAATAAACATCTTCGATTTCCGCTGCTACTTTAACTTTTTTACCAAAAACAATTTCTTCTTTAGCATTTTCAATATTTTGTTGGAAATCAATTAAAGCTTGATTTGCTTTTGGTGCTTTTTTAATTCTTAATAATTGTAAAAGTTTAATAAATGTGTTTTTTGTTGAATGGAATAAGTTTTTTCAAAAGTCAATGAAACGTTTGCCTAATGAATTTTTTTCATCTTTTCTAACAATTAATAAATCTTTTGGTTGTTCTTTGGTTTTTCAAATAATTGGTTGATGAAATTTCTTTGAATAACCTTGTGGATTTGAAATCTCATCTTTTGGTTTAATAAATACTGATTGATTATTTGTTTCAGTTTTTTCAACTTCATTTGTTGAATTGTTTTTGTTAGCTTCAAGAGTTGTTAATAATTCTTTGATCTCGTTATTTTTGTCTTCACTTCTAGTTAAACTTATTTCTTGTGTTAATTCTGCTAATTTTTGAGCTTGTTTTTTGTGTTTCATCATCATTGCGTAATCTTCTGAAGTTGAAGAATTTTTTCTAATATTTACTCTTTCAATTTCAGCTATTTTATAGTTCTTTTTGATTGGTTTTATTTTCATAAATAAACTCCTATCTTTGTCTTAATAAACTATCTTGTACTGATGCTGACATCAATTGAATTGATGTTGTCACTAAAACAAGCATAAATGAAGGTATTAAAACATATCTTGGTGATGAAACGAAAATTTTTGAACCGTCAGTAATTAAATTACCAAGTGTTGGAATCGAAGGAATTGACAATCCAATGAAAGCTAATGATGTTTCTGAAAGAATAACACCTGGGATAGAAAACACAATTTGTGTAACCAAAATTGGCACAACAACAGGTAAGTAATTTAATAACACTTTATAAGTAGGCGTACCTAAAATTTTTGAAGCATTAACTCATTCAAAGTTTTTAGCACGCATAACTTGTGATCTCATTTGGTTTGCCATACCTGTTCATGAAGTAAATGATAAAGCAAACACAATAACTCAGAAAGTAGGTTTAAGCACAATTGTGAACACAATCAAAATAATGATTGAAGGAACGTTTGAAATGATTTTAATAAAGAAAGTCATTATTTTATCAAACATTCTAAAGTGACCCATTGCTATACCAACTGAAAGTCCAATTGCCACTTCGATAATAGTAACTACAAATGATAATGCTAATGAGTATCTTAAACCTCATCATAATCTAGCTCATAAATCACGCCCTAAAACGTCTGTACCTAAAATGTGTCCGTCTGTGAAATAAGTTTGGTTTCTTGCTTCAATATTCATTGAAGTTGGGTCTTGAGTGAAGAATGGAATAATAACCGCTAGCACAATTAAAATTAATAATGTTACTGCGCCGAATACACCAGCAAACGACCTACTGAAACGATAAAAGAATTCCTTAACAGGCCCTTGCCTTTTGTGCATATTTGAAGTTTCATAATAATTAAGAATATTTCCAATAATTTCTCATTTTTTATGACTAAATGGTTGCAGAATTGGATTTGGTGCTAATGCTTCAGACATTTTGTTGGTAGGAGCAACTTCTCTATTTTTCTTTTTAAATAAAGCCATATTGTCCTTTCTATCCTCTTCTTCTTACCCGCGGATCAATAATTCTATACAATGCATCACGCAAGGTATATGAAAGAATTGTGAGTAATGAGAAGATTGTTACCATGAATAAAATGATGTTGAAGTCTTTTGAAGTAATAGCATTTAATAATAATCCACCTGAACCAGTGATAAAGAAGATTTGTTCAACGAATAATGAACCAATAAATGAACCGAAAATAACAACAGGGAAGAATGTAGCGATTGGGAAAAGTGAAGGTTTAAGAGCATGTGTTCACACAAATCTTCTTTTACTTACACCTTTCAAGAAACAGAATTTAGCATGCTGTGAATTTAATTCACGATTTAATTCAACTCTAATATATTTAATATAAACAATTATTGAACCAAGCGATAATGCCAATCCTGGTAAAACATAGGTGGCAATATCTTTTTCATTAAATAAATAAGGTAAATTAAGCGAACGACCTATTAACAGCAATCATAAAGCAAATACAAGTGAAGGAATTGATGAGAAAATCGAAACAATTAAGGTAGCTAAGTGATCAGGCAATTTATCAGGATTCATACCAACATAAACACCAATTGGAATACCAATTAATAAGGTTAAAGCAACTGAGAAGATACCTACATAGAAACTTTTAAGGAATCTTACTCAAATAAAATCATTAATTGGTGCTCCTGGGAAAACAGATAGTGAATAACCAAAGTCCCCTTGAATAAGGTTTTTTAGATAAATTCCATATCTTTGAATTAAAGGCAAATTAAGTCCATATTTAATTTCAGCTGCCTTCTTAGCTTCATCACTCAAGCCTTGTAAAATTCCCATTGAACCAGGTATTGAGTTGATTAAGAAGAAAGTAATTGTAATAACTATCCATGCTACAAGAAGGAACTCTAAAAACATTTTTGATATGGTTTTAGTAGTTTTAAAAGCTGTTGATTGCGGATTAAGCAATCTTAAATATCAGCTTAACCTTTTTTGTGGTCTGCCTGTAAAATAAACACCTTTATTGTTTAAAACATATTTTTTCTTCTGATTTTCAGGTATCTGATCTAATGAATTCAGATACTCATAATTAACTTTGTCTTTTTTCATCTTAATTACTGTCCTTTATGATTTTTGATAATCCTTCTCTTGGTGGTCTGTCAATGTCATAAGCAAATTGTAATGAATAACGGAACAAGCTGCTTACACCATTAACTCTTGAAATTTCTCAATAAGTATCAACTTCCATTAATGGCACAACTGGAGCACCATCTCTAACAACCTTTTCAAAAGCTGTAATAACTGCGAATACTCTTCTTTCAGTTCATTTTTCTGCTAATTCTTTTTCGGTAAATTGATTTGTAAAGAATGATGAATATCTCTTGGTGTAATCACCAATGCTTTCATCTGGTCTTCTAAATGATAAGTCTAATAATTTGTTTCAAATGTCTTCGGAAATTCTTAATCTTGTTCTAACTTCTTCTGCTTTTTCAGGAGTTTCAGAAACTACTGTATTGCTTGATTTGTCATATTTATAGCCGAATTCAGCGAAGTAATCAGCATAAGTTCAAGAACCGGCTGGGTTGTTTCTAAAACCAGTTGATTTATTATTTGCTGTATCAATTTCGTCTGGTTTTAAGAAAACATTAACATAACTATAAACGTCTGTGCCAAATGTATCAAAGTTATGATAGAACAAGTCAAATTCACCTTTAGTTCTAAAATCTTCATAAACGTTAATTGGCAAGCTCTTAATTTCAATGTTGATATAGTCGCCAAAGGCTTTTTTCATTAAATCTTGCAAGCCAATTCCGGCATTTTGTTGTTCATCGGTTGAATTTGAAATAAATTTCAAATTAACTTGTGAAACTTCAGGGTGTCTTTCCTTAAATGCCTGTAAATAAGCTCTTGCAATATCTAATCTATAAGCTTTATCGGTTCTATCAACATTTTCAAAGTTATAGTTTTTAGCTAAGTGATCTACATAAGTGTAATTTTGCACTGGAATGCTTCTTTCAGCTTCACTAGCACCTTCAGGGGCTTTTTCAACCAACATGTGTTGGTGGTCAAAACCAACTTCAACAGGATCACCAAAGCTTGAAGCTGCATTACCAAACGCAGTTCAAGTTATAACTGGATATGATGAGTTTCAACCAACCACATTTAACATGTCATTTCTGTTAATTGCGTAATAAATAGCATTACGTAAGTATCTATCTCTTAATAATGTATTTGGCCTTGTTTCATTATCCAAGTTGAATGCTAAACCAATTGTTCCAAATCCGGTTGATTTGTTCATATATGGTCTATATTTACTTGAAGTTCAATAATTTAATTGTTGAACAGCTGGTATTCTTGTTGCGGCAATATAACCATCATCATACATTGCTGAATTAACATTTGGATCTGAACTAAAGTAAATTTTAATTTTGTTTGAAATGGTTTTGTCTGATGAATAATATTGAGTATTTTTCTTTAATAAGATAAATCCTTGTGGGCCTAACACTAATTGATCAATGTCAAAAGCGCCATTTGTCAAGAATTTACTTTTATCTAAACCAAATTCTGTAATACCGCCAATTGATTCAACAAATTTTCTATTAACCGGTGTAATATTACCAGTTAAATCATTGTAGGCATTACTTAATGAAGCAGGTTCAGTGTCGTTATACTCAAATCTTAATGTGTATTCATCTAATGCTAAAACTCTGTTTTTTCTATATTTTTTAGCATTAAAATTCACAACTTCATCATTGGTTAATGTATCTCTACCTTTGTAAAGCTCATTAACTGCTCTATTGTAATTTTCCGCATTTGTCTCTGAATAAGTAATATTGGCATCAAGCGATTCTTTCAATCTTCTTGATTGATCAATTAATTCTCTAAATTCGTCAGCATATTCTTGTCTTGGATCAGAATATAAATATTTTCTAATTCTGGTGGCAATTCTTTGCGGAATTTTTTTCAATTCTTCTTCAGTATGAAGATTTAATGAATATTCTGGGTTTGGAAGCATAACAATAGTTTCTTCAGCTTCCGGATCAAAATCAGGTGAATAAGCAACTGAGCTTAAAATTTCTTTATTTGAATGATTTCAGTAAAGCCTTCCTGAATGTAAACCTAATTCTTGTGCATATTTTTTAATTCTCGCCACATCTTCTTCGTCATTTGCTGATTGTGAAGTTCAAGGTTGATAATTTTTATTGAAAACATCATAAATTCAATTACCGTTTTTGTCTTTAATTACTTCTGGATAAGCAAATGGATTGATGTAAGCTTTATTGTATTTTTTAATGTAAGTTTGTTGAGCATCAACAAATTCTGTACTTGCTCTTAATTTTGATTTTAAGATATGTGTTTGGTTTTGTGAACCGGTATTAATATCCAAAATATAGTGTAATGCATCAACATAGTCTTCTGCTAAAACGTCGTCATTATTGCTTCATTTACTACTACCTTCATTAAGCAAAATGTTTAATGAAAGAATATTATTGTTGTTTGTAAAAATTCCAGCTACTGGGTGATAATCAGTGTTGTTTGTATCAACATTACCTGTGGTTGAGCCGAATTGGTCAAGAGAATAGAAACGATCGGCATTTCTTTCAGGGGCTTCATGATTAGCTAAATATTCATCCATAGAATTACTGGTTTTATCTAAACCATATATACCAAATCTAATTTCTGGTAAGTTTAATTCTTTTTTCAATCTTTCATTTGGCCCACCTTTTAATGGGCTTTCAACTAATGTTGGTAAAACTTTAGATAATGTGGCAAATTTAATGTAATTAAGTGAGTTAATTGGTTCGGTTACTAAACCTAAATCATAGTCAAGAGTCAATTTAGAAGTATTAGTAGAACCACATGAAGCAGCAACAAAAGTAGTTAATGAAACTGCTGGTATTGCTAATGTGAATAATTTACTTTTTCTCATATTTTTCCTTTCTATCCTATGATTCCATTAAATTGATCTTTAATTACTGCTATTGCTTTGCCATTATATTTTTCACCAAATTGATTATCTTTAGCTTTTTCAATTGTTACTGGAGCTTGTTTAAAGGTTTTACCGTTTTCTGAAACCGATTCAACATTACCTAAATCAAGTTCCATAGCGAAATCACCTTTTTCATTTGAAGCAAAGTAAACATAATATTTATGACCTGGGGTTAATAATTTGTTTCTGTATTTTGACATAACAACGTAGTCTGTTACTCATGCCACAAATCCTTTACCTTGATGTTTGTTGCCAAATGAATCTGTGTAATTGTATTCTTCATCAGCTAAAGTATGTCTTGGATTTTCGCCTTCGCCTGTTTCAAGGTATTTTTCGTAATTTGCTTCATTGTCTAACCTTTGTTCTTTGTAATAGAACATATTATTAGTATTGTTTTGATTTACTGCTGTAGTTTTAATTTCACCAGTTTCTAGATCTTTAAATGCTAAATATTTAGCTTTATCAGCAACATCGCTTGGTAAATAACCAAACATTGCCACAGCATCTAAATCACTATTTCTTCAAATATTAGAAAGCTCTCTTTTACCAACACCTTGTGCTTGGATGTAGAATTGTCAATAAGCTTCAGGTAAGTTTTGAACTTTTTCGCCTTTTAAGTTTTCTATTGCAATATTTTCACTAACAATTGGCTTACCTTTATCATCATAAAGTTTGAAGTCTAAGATTTCACGATATCATCTATCTTTTAATCAACCATTATTAATTGATCTAAATTGACCAAAGAATGAACTATTGTAGTTATAGCCGTCAATGAAATCTTTTTCATTTGCAAAGATTGGAGCAACGTATTTAATATTTAAATTACGTGCTTTGTCTTGTGCTTCAACATTAAGATTGCTTTCATATTCGCTAATTGATTTCTTAATTGATCCTCTAGTGTCTCCTCTATCAAAACTTAGTGCTTTATCTAATCATTTTTGGGTTGGACTACCATCAACAACATATTCAAGACCTGTGTTTGCTTCTGAAAGACCTGTTAAGTATGAAGGCAAGTTGCCAAATTGATCCATTGAAGGTGAATAAGTTATTTGTAAGTTATCACGGTTAATAATTTCTGCTCAGCTAAATGTATAATCACTGAATTTTTCGTTGTATTTTCTATCGTTTTTTGAACCGTAGTACGAAACAACATCATCTGAAGGTCTGCTTGTTTTTGGTTTAGCAGTAAAGACTGCTGATCAAACATTAATGAATGTAGCTTTACCTAGGGTTAATTCAACATCGTTAAGTGATGTATAACTTTGGTATTTTCCTGTGCCAATTAAAGCATCATAAATTGAGAATTGAGCCATTGTTGGTTTAAATTCTTCATTGTTTGAAGCAACATATTTGAATTGTTCAGCTAATTCTTGATACATGCTTAAATATGTTTCTAAACTAATTTCTCATTTTGCCACATCTGGCTTAATTAAGTTTAATCCGGCAATTTTGTAATCACCATAACCATATGTTTGGTCAAAAATTCAAGCGTAATCGTTGTTATCAATAATATCTTGAATTGTCAAGTGAGAAGTGTAAGGAGCCAATTTGCTTTCACCAAATCTTCTCATGATTTCGTTAGCAATAATTTGTTCATCATTTGAATTTGCTATTGCTAAGTATTCTTCTTTTTCTTTGTCGCTTAATGATTTATTAGCATTTATAGCGTTTGCTAAAGCTTGTTTGAATGCTTCAAAATCACTAACTTTAGTTTTTGCATAATCAATATTTCAATTAACTCTTTTGTTAACTTTATCCAATCTGGCTTGTTTAAAGTCTAATGAGACAAATTCAGCAAATTTAGCCATATCGCTAAATTGAATTTCGCTTCCTCTACCTATTTCATCATTACCAAACAAGTTAAATAAATTATTGTGAATTGTTGCGCCCAAGGCTCTTGTATTAATTTTCAATTTAGCAACACTTGATCAGTCAGGGTATTGACCAACAACATTAGGATCTTTTTCTAATACGGCATCATTTTCACCATAAGTAATTCACAATGCTGTGTCTGCTAATCCCATTGCTAATTTTTGAACTTCGTTCATTGATTTTAAGTTCAATTTAATGCCTAATTGATCTAAGAAGTCTTTGCCCCATGCATCTGATTTAAGAATATAGTCAGAAACACCAGCGTATTTAACATTTGGCATGTATTGGTGTTGTTTGTCAAGGAACATTACATAACCATTACCACCATTAACTGGATTGTTAAGTCTGCTTCCTGCTCTTGACATTGCAAACATAGCTCTTGAAAATTCATTGTTATTGAATGAGGCTAATTTATAAATTGATGGTGTGAAGTAAAGGTTTGATGTGTAAATATTGTAATTTCTAATCGCGTTAGTTTGACTAACATTAATTGTTCCATCATCATTGTAAGCTGTATATAAGGTAAATCTATTTGTTGTTGAAACTGGAGCACCTGTTTCTGGATTTCTAGCAAGTACCATATCACGATAAGCATTATTTGCTTTGTCATTATATTTTTCACCACCAGCTTCAAAAATTAGTCCTCTTTCAGCTCAATCAAGTATGAATTTAGACTCAATGCTTAAGTCAGATGATGGTGTGTTTCAACCATTAATTGAGAATTTTTCAACAATTAATTGTTTAATTGTTTTAGTAACTTTATTAATTTGGTCATTTACATATTTAACAGCATCTGCATCATAGTATGGATCATTTGGTGAGCCAAATCTTTGATTTAATGGAACGTTAATAATTCATGTGCCATCAGCATTCTTAACAAGAACTTTGGTAATAAGCACATAATTGCCATTTGAGTCTTTTTCACCCTCAACAATTTTTGGTTGTAAATTGCCTTTTGAGTCTGTTTCAAAGGCAATTTCATTTCCTTGACCATCTTTAATTTGGCCTTTAAGAATTTCTAACGAACCTGGTTTGAATGTGTATGAACCATCTTCTTCTTTAACTAAATATTTAGCAATGCCATTAGATACTGTTGGGTTAATTGTTCCAGAATATTGGTCAAGCGCGTTCATGATTCATAAATCATAAAGTTTTAATTTATTTTCATTGTCACCAGTTAAACCATTTTCTTCTTTAATATCATTAAGCGCTGTTTTTAAGCCATCAAAAGTTTGTAAGAAACGACGTTTTTGATTTTTCATTGCTTTAACAATGTCATCTTCATAAAGCTCTGTTCCTCAAATGTTAGCTTCTTTTTCAGGTTCATATACTAATTCACCTGATTCATTAACTTTTGGTAATTTAAATACTGGGTATTCACCAAAGTCAGCAGCAACATAAGTTCCATCAAGTAAACGATCTGTATTAAGTTTTAAGTTTGTTCTAGCTGCTAAATATAGTTCAAGATTTTTCTTGTTATAGAAACTTGTAATTTGTGGTGAAGCACCTGGTAATAATGCACTAACAAAGATTGCGTCATCGCCCTTGTCACCTAAATCGCTAGCAGCGTTTAATGTAAAGTGGTGACCATATTCATGGGCAGCAACGAATTTTAAGAAATCAGTTGGCACACCTTTAAAGTTTGGATCACTCATTTTTAGAATTGCTCATAAACCAATCCGTGTGTCACGTGAAAAGCCTAAATATTCACCGTTTTCAACAACATATTCCATTACACCTTGATCATTAACTTTAGCAACTAAGTGTTCGCCATTTAATCATTCAGCAGCATATGGAACTTCTTCAACTAATGTGTTTAATAAGTCTTGGTAGGCATCTGAATAAATTGAGTAGCCTTTTACCAATTTGCCTGTTTTAATGTCTTTTACGTTACCTTCTTCTTTAAGAAGTGAAGGCATAACAACTCTTTTGTGGCCTATTAATTTGAATAAATCATTAACTGCATCAATGATTTTTCTATCTTTGTTATTTGCATCAACATTGAATTTCAAGTAGTTTTGGGTGAAGTTTTCATCAAAGCTTTTTTCTCCAACTTTTCTAACTTCTCTTAAAGTAACTACAAGTTGAGTATTAACTTTATTAACATTAGTTAATTCCATTTTGCGAATAACTTTATCAATTTCTTCATTTGTTGCGTCTAAAGCTAAAACACCTTTTTTGGTTAATATATCAATTAATTCCATTCTGCTTTTAGCAATAATTAAGTCATCAGCAGTTGTTAATTTTTTACCTAAGTCGGCATTATCAACTAACGATAATTGTTTCGATTCTTTTAGCAGATCAGCATTTCTAATTTTTAAAATATTTTCAGCTGAGAAAGTAATTGTATCTCTGTATTGCTTAATTAATTTGTCTGGATAGTTGTAATATTGAGCTAATAATGCTGAATAAGCTTTATATTCTTCAACTAATGTTGCTATTGTTGAAACAGCTTGTTCATATGCGCCTTGAGCTTCAAAAGCCTTATCTAATTTATCATTTGCAGCTTGATATTCGCTAGCATTTTCATCATCTTCTTCAAACTCGAATGCTAGTGCTTGGCTCATTTCGGTAGCTTTATCTTCTAAACCTTCTTTAATTTGGTTTAGAATGTAGTATTTATCAATTAATGGTTGAGCTTCTTCTCTTAAAGCATCTCTACGAGCAACTTTCTCTTGATATTCTTCGTAGCCTTCTTCACTTTCCATCGCTTCAATTTCTTCGTCTAAATCTTGAAGTTCTCCATAAGGTCCTTCAGCTTCAGCAGCTTCTAAATCAGCTTCAATTAAGCTTGAGAATAAAATAGAAAGTATGTCACCAGCTTTTTCTTCTTTAACTTTTTCATCAGTTAAATATTCTTTTAAGGCTGTTTCATAGGCGTTTAGAGAATTTTGAATTTCTTCAGAATTACTTAATTTATTAAATTCTTCTTCGATATTTTGGAATTTAGTTCTATATGTGTCAATTTTTTCTTTTATACCTGAAAGTGCATATAAAGCCGCGTTGATGTTATAAATTTTAATTCCTAATTTAAGAATTTCATCACGCACATCTTCATTTCTTAATTGGTCTTGAGAAATATAAGCATAACCTTTCAATACTGCTTCTTTGTATAAGTTTTGGAGTTCTATTAAATAAGCTTCTCTAGTTTGTTTTAAGTTTTCATATTTTTGATCAAGTACTGAATCAAATTGTTTTAATTCAACAAATAATGCGCTAACCGAGTTAATTTTTTCATCAATTTTAGCAATTTGTTGATCAATGTTGCTTACATATTCTTTGAGTTTTTCAGGAACTTGTTCTTCATAATCGCCGGCATCAATTTGAGCATTTTCAATTATGGTGTCAAAGTACGTACCATCTTCTTCATTCAACATTTTAGCAGTTTTCAATGTGGCTTTTTCTTTTAAAATTTCGCCATAATTGCCCACCATTGAGTTTAATTCGTCAATTTTATCATTGAATGATTGTAATTCAGCATCTAAACCTTCGGTTTCTTTTGCACTATCATAAGCGCTAGCAGCTGTTTGGACCGAACTTGTAGCTTCTTTTAATTGATTTAAGTAATCTTGGAATTTTTTGATTACTTCATCATTTTGATAGTAATCAGAAATTAATTTATTTAATTTGTATCTTAAATTATCAACTTCATGTGTGCTATCTGCGTTTTCTGGTTCTTCAGCGCCTATTATTGTAAGCGCTTTTCTTTCACTTGATTGTTGTGCATAAAGTTTATCTTTTTCACTTTCAATAGCTAAATAAATTTCATAATCTGCTTTTGAACTTGAGTCATCAGCTAGAATTTCATCTAATGAAGTAATATCTTTTTCAACAGAGGCTAATAATGCTTTTCTATCTTTAAGTGTTGAGTTATTTACACTATAAACTTTCCGTTTAGCACTATATTCTTCAAGTCTTCTTGTATATTCTGAATTACCTCTGACAGCATCAACGATTGACTCTGAATCACTGCCCAATGTGTTTGTGAATTCATTAATAATGTTGCTTAATTCTTCAGGAAGTTCTAAATCTTCAAGCAATGAATTTATCATTTGGGTTAATCTTGAGTTTATGCTTATTAATTCAATTAAAGAAGCATGATTGTTATCTGCATCTGCTTTTATGTCTGTGTATTATTGTTTAATAGCACCTTTAAATAAATCTTTAAATTGTTCTGCTAAAACAAAACTTACATAAAGCGATCTTAATTCAATAGTTTTTCTACTAATTTCATTAAGTTTAGTAATCTTATCTTGTTCATTAGTTAGCTCTTGATATTCAGCCTTTAATTGCTCAACTTCTTGTGCTAACTGAGAAATTTTGGCATTTGAATTTGTGATGTATTCGTCTATTTTATTAGGAATTTGGTCAATTAAACCAACTTGTGAATTGTAAATTTCTTCAAGTTTAACTTTTACATTTGAATTATCAACAGTAATTGATTCTAATGTTGTGTTTAAAGCTGCAACTTTTTCAGCTACTTCTGTTTTTGCGCTTTCTAAAGCGGTTTCAGCTTCTTGAATTTGTTCTTCTAAACGAGTTTTTTCATTTTCATAATCTTGTTTAGACTTTTTACTTGTAAAGGCTTCACCATATTTAGCATATTTAATTTTTAATAAGGTTTCTTTCGAACGTTGTTTGTATCATTCGAGTTCAACTTTAGCAACTTTTTCTTTAAATTCTTCTAAAACACTTGCTCTTTCTTTTTCGTATTCAGCAATTACTGCATTGTACGCTTCAAGAATTTGTTCATCGCTGAATGAAGGTGATTTAAGCAAGAAATTGACTTTGAAATTAACAAAACGCGCATCCATACTTGCAACAAATGATTCGGCGCTGATATTTATATAATTTTGTCTGTCAGCTATCATTTGATCAACTAATTCTAATGCTTTTTGAATTGCTGTATTTAGTTCATCTGCTTTATTTAATTGACTATAAGTTGGCAAGTTATTAGCTGTTAATAATTTGTCTAATTCAACTATTTTATAAGCTGATTGTGCTCCATAGTAAGCTAAATTTAAAGTAAGTTCTGTATTGTTTTCAGATTCTTCAGACAATCTAGCATACTCTCTTCTTTTGGCTTCTAATTCTCTGATTTCAGCAATTTGAGTTGCATAAGTTTCAAGAGCTGTTTTAACATTTGCATCATAGTAGTTTTTGAAACCTGCTTTGTCATTTTCATTTTCAGCTAATGGATTACCATTGTAAAGCAATTCTAAATATTCTTTTAGATTTTCATAAGCCATTGTAGCAAAGAAAGCAAAAGGTAATTTATTTGGACCTAATTCATTGTAACCTAATGGTAAATAACCTTTTGGTAAGTCTGGATTAGCAACAAATAATGGGGCCAATAATTGAGCAATGCTTTTTTGACCTTCTTGACTGCTGCCTATAGCAATATTTTCATGTTCTGATCTTTTAGCTGTTATTTCTCTACTTTTTTCATTGATCTCTAACAATTCTTTTTGTAATTTAGAGAATTCGAATTTGAAAGCCGAATTAGCATGTTTTTTGTTATATTCTTCTTCAAGTGAGCTTAATTCTTTAGCATATAAATAGAATTGAGTTGATGATGTATCAGTTAAATCATCTCTTTTACTTTCAAGAAAACCATTAATGTTATATAAATCTCTTCAGCTTAGTTGAGCTTCTTTTGATTCTTTTTGTAATGATTCAATTGAAATTAATTGGTTAGGTAAAAATGCTAAATCTTCTACATAATATGTGTAAGGGGCATATGAGGTTGAAGTAAAGACAACACCATCCAAAATTGGTGATATTATTTTTTGTAATTTCTCATTGTAATCATGATGTAATTCATTGTATTTATTTGCTAATTCCATTTGTTCCACATATGATAAATCAGGTGAAACACTGTTTAAGTTTTTGACTAATTCGCTATTGTTATAGGCATTTTGGTATTTGATTAAATCTTTTAAATCATTAACTTGTGATGCTTCATTAGCAATTGCTTTAAAGTATTCGTTTAATTTAGCATTTAATTCATTTAATTGAGTTTCTTTTTCTTCTGCGCTAATTTCAGTATTGTTTTCTAAACTTAAAATTTCTAAATAAGTTTCTTTACCTTTTTCTAAATTGTCAATTGATAAAGCGAATTTACGAGCGACTTTATCAATTCCATCTTGGTAAGCATTCTTTAAATTGTAAATTCTGTTTTGTGCTTCTTTGAAACCTTTTTCAATTGATTCAATTGTGCTTTCATCTTTAATTGAATATGCATTAGCTGTTTTAGCCTTATATTCAATGTCTTTGAATGATTTAAACACTTTAAATTCTGAACCATCATCAAAGGTTAAATTAAGATATCTATCAAAAATTTCATCTCTATCAACTGCTTCGTTTGGATTAATTGTTGCATAAATAATTGTTTTTTCTTCTAAATTATTAACATCTATGTCTTTAAATAAGCCATATTTGTCAAATTCTGAATATTCAGCAATTTTCTTTTGTAAGTTTTGTTTTGCTTCTTCTAAATTAGCACCATCAACTAACAATAAATAAGGGTTGTCAATAGCAAGTCTTGCTTTTTCAATTTCATTAATTGCTTGAGCAGATAATTTTTCAGCTCAATTTTGTTTTTTAAGCACATAAACTTTTCTCTTAATTAATTGTCTAATATCAATTACATTTCTAAAGAAGTATGTACTTAAAGTTTTTGATGAAACATTGGCTAAAGCGTTGTATTGAGAAACATTGTTTAAGAATCCTGTAACATCATTGTAAGTTAATAGGTTTTGGTTCAATTGATAAACTAAAGAATCTGACGCATTTCCTTCACCACCCAATGTTGAATAAATAGGCAATGAACCAAAGAATGCATCTGGATAGAAAGTAATAGTTGTATATTCTTTATTTGTGTTAGCATGCGCACCTAAAGTAATACTATTACCTTTCATTTCAACACCTTTAACAATTGAGAATGATTTTAAAGTAATAATTTCGGGTCCTCATGAAACATTAGTCATGAACCACTTTGTAAATTTAAAGAATTCTTTTGGTCTAACTGCTGAAACATATTCATTATAGAAGTTAAATGAACCATATTTAATGTTCAATACTGGAATATAGTGATTTTGGTTATAAAACTTAGTTAAATAATCTTCAGCTTTATAAACTTTATTACCAACTTTAACTTCGTCAGTATTAAAGTCATATTGAGCTAAATCTTGAGTTTTGTCTAAAGAAACGAAATTTGCCTTAACATCTTTTAAGTCTTTAACAAAAACATTTTTAAACATTGATGAACTAACAGGGTTGGTTTTACCTCTCTTTTCATCTGAATTGTTTGAATAAGCATACAATGAACCTAAAGTAATACCTGCTGCTGCTATTAACAAGCCGGCAGACAGAGCATATTTAGGTCATACAAGAGTCCTGAAGTTGAACTTCTTTTTACTCATAATTCTCCTTTCAAATAGTAGTTATCGTAATAAAAAATATGCTATTACTAGCATATTTTTGTAGCCTTTACATAAAATAAAAAACCTTTATAACACACTAGTTTGTAGTAGAAAAGTATTGAATTCCAATTCAGAAATTCATCTTGGTAACAAATCTAGAAATCATAAAGAATTTTTTCTCCATATTTTTCCTTTTAAAATAGATAACTGGCTTTATTATACCTTAAAATGATTTTTTGGGCATTTTTTTATTTATAATAAGTTTATAAAGTAATATTTATAGATAAAAGCCATAAAAAAGAGGAAAAAATGCAAAAAAATGATTTAAAAGTTTATGTTTGTGGGCCAACAGTCTACAACTTTGTTCATATTGGGAATATGAGGCCGATTTTAACTTATGACTTTATTTTAAAGGGTTTTAGGGAACTGGGTACTAATTTCACATTCATCCACAACATTACGGACATTGATGACAAAATTATCAACAAAGCCATTGCTGAAAACAAAACTGAAAAAGAAATAAGCGAGTTCTATACACAAAAATATCTTGAATTACTTAATTTATTAAATGTTGACACAATTACTCATATTGAAAAAGTCACTGACAACTTAAATTTAATAATTGAATACATTCAAAAAATGCGACAAAAGCAAAGTGCTTATTTTGATGATGAGGGCAATGTTTGATTCGATGTTAAAAAGAACGAAAAGTACTATGGGGAAGTCTCAAAACAAAATTTAAATAATATGGAATTCAGTGATGATTTAGACTATAGCAAACACTTCAAAGCTGATTTTGCTTTATGAAAAAAAACTACCAAGGGTGTTAAATATGATTCTCCTTTTGGTTTAGGTAGACCTGGATGACACACAGAATGTAGTGCATTAATTGCAAAACATTTTGGTGACTTGGGTGTAGATTTTCATGGCGGCGGTATGGATTTAACGTTCCCACATCATGAAAATGAAAACATTCAAAATAGGGCAATTTATGACAAACCTTTAGCAAACCAATGATTAAGAACTGGCCAAATTAATTTAGATGGCATTAAGATGTCTAAATCATTAGGAAATATCATTTTAGCTTCTGATTTTATTGAAAAATATGGCTCAACTGTTCTGAAATTAATTATTTTAAGTTCAAAAATTACTGCTCCAATTAATGTAACAGATGAATTAATCTCAAACATGCAATCAATTGAACATAAATACAAAAAATTAATTTTTAAATATTACACAAGCAACCAAAATCACACAATTGACAAAGAATCAATTGAATTTAAAGAAATAATGAAATCACTTTCTGAACAAGATTTTGCTAAATATAATTTCTTATTGAATTCGTTGATTAAAGATTTTAATAAAACAGCTGATGCTAAATATTTAAAAATAATCTTTGCTGTTTTATCAACAATCCACAAAGAACTAACTGAATTTGATCAATACAAAGATTCAATTGAATTATTTAACCAATGAACCTATTTCATAGGTAAAAAAGAATTTGAACAAGCAGATAAAATTAGAGCAATTTTAATGGAAAAACACTTAATCTAAAAAAGGAAATAATGGACAAAAAAATAAATAATAAAATGCAAAAATTATATGTGTGTGGAAGAAACAGTGTTTTAGATGCTCTTAAACACAAAATGCCGATTGAAAAAGTAATACTTCTGAATTCAGATAATTCTTTTACACACAAAATCAAAACTTTTGGTTGCAAAATTGAATTTAAAGATAAAACATTCTTTGATGCCTATTCAAACGAAAATCATCAAGGTGTTATTGCCATTTTGAAAGATTTTCCTATTTATGAACTTAAAACAATAGAAAATGAAAAGCCAAATAGAGTTCTTGTATTAGACCACATTAATGATCCACATAATTTTGGCGCAATTATTAGAACCGCTAATGCTTTCGGTATAAAACACATTATTATTCCTAAAGAAAGATCAGTTGGTATAACTTCTACTGTTTTAAAAATCTCTTCTGGCGGTTTTGTTGGTGTAAAAATAATTAAAGTTAACAATATTGCTGCATCACTAAATAGATTGAGAAAAAATGGCTATTGAATTTATGTAACTGCTTTAGAACAAAATTCAGTTTCATTGGATGAAATAGAATTTAACAATCCAAGCGTTTTAGTAGTTGGTAATGAAGGAGATGGCGTATCAATTCCTGTTTTAAGAGAAGCTGACCAAATTGTTCATATTGAACAAAAAGGTACAGTTCAGTCTTTAAATGTTTCTGTAGCAACCGGAATTTTGCTTCATAAATTTACTAAGGAATAGATTGCTCAAAAAATTAAAGTTATTAAATGAAATTTTAATAAATAAAGATAATGAAGCCTTAAAGAATTTTTTAAATAATTGTTCCCAAAAAGACTTAATTAAAATAGTTTTACTCAAATATGAAATTTTAATTAAAAAGGTTATCCATGAAGAGTTAAGAACTAATAAATTTATTCCTTTAACTTTTGATGATGTTTTTAATAGTTTTTTAGGTAATTTGAAAAATATTGTTAAAAAATATCAACCTGATTTAGTTCGTTGTAAATTTAGTTCTTTTTTGGTTAATTATTGTGCTTATTATTGTAAAAACTTAATCCGTTATTGGTCTGCTAAAAAGAGACAAAGTGATTCGCTTTGTTTAGATTCTGCTTCAATTGTTTCTTTAATTGATGAAACTGCAGAAAAGAAAATTCATCAAGAAAACGAACAAATAGATTTAATTAATTTTAAAAAGTTGCTTAATTCTCAAGATTTAAAATTAATCCAAAATGCCTTTTTCATAGCTAAAAAAGATAAAATTTATTCAACGCAAAAAATTAATATTTGAAAAGAAAAATTCAAAAATAAAGTTTCATTATATTTTAATTATTAATATAATAAATATATTAAGAAAAGACCGGATGGTCTTTTTTAAATAGAAAAAGGTATAATACAAACATGGAAAAAAGAAAAGTTACATTAAGTTGTTCAAATTGTTATGCATTAAATTATGTTACTAACAAAAGCGCAACAAGCACTGAAAGAATACAAATTAAAAAGTTTTGTCCTAAATGTAGGGAACATACTTTACACAAACAGGAAAAATAAAAATGAAGAAGAATAAAAACAAAGAGAAAAAAATCAAAAAACCTAAAAAGTTTTTAATTAGACGTTTCGTTAAAGAAATAAAAAGAGTTAGATGACCATCAAGCAAGAAAAATTGATCTTCTTTCTTTCAAGTTGTGATTTTTTCAAGCATTTTTGTAAGTGTTGTATTGATAATTGCTACTGTTTTTTCACTTATGTGAAAGGGTATGAATATTAAATAAATTAAGGAGAAATTATGGATAAAAAATTCTCATGATACATGATTAGTACTGTTAGCGGAAAAGAAGATAACGTTGTTGAATCTTTAAAAAACAGAATAGTTAGCGAACAAGTTCAAGATTCTTTTGATATGAATGCAACTGAAGATGGTGCATTTAAAATTTTCAAAAAGCCTACTATTTCTCAAAACGAATTAAAGAAAAGATTAAATGGCGAACCATATAAAGTAAAATATATCAACATTTACAACGGTTATATTTTTATTCACATGGATATGACAGATAAAGCTTGATTTGTTATTCGGAACACTCAATATGTAACTGGGTTAATTGGTTCTTCTGGAAAAGGTGCTAAACCTACTCCTGTTTCTTTAAGAGAAATTAAGAAAAGTTTTGAAAAAGAAAAGAAATATATCGCTGATTTTGAAGCTGGAATTTTCGAAGATGACTTTTTCAAAGATGATATTGTTGAAATTACTTCAGGTCCTTTTAAAGGTGAAACAGGTAGAATTATTTCATTAAATAATCAAAAAAGAGAAGCTGAAGTTGAAATGGAATCAAACGGCAGAAAAGTTCCAATCACTTTCGAATTTAAAATTCTTAAAAATATTGATAAATAATGCTAGGGCATTATTTTTTATTTATTTGCCTATAAATAAATCTTTTTAAGCAAAATAAAAAGCAGAGTTTATTCTGCTTTTGTAAGTTTTTCTACTCCATTCATATAAGGAATTAACTTAGTTGGCACACTTACTGTTCCATCTTCATTTTGATAATTTTCTAAAATTGCAGCAACTAATCTATCAATTGCTAAACCAGAAGCATTCATTGTGTGAGCATATTTAACTTCATCATTTTCTTTGTATCTAATCATTGCTCTTCTAGCTTGGAAATCACCCATATATGATGCTGAGCTTATTTCTCTAAACTTAATTTCTGAAGGCAATCATACTTCTAAGTCAATTGTTTTTCTTGCTGAAAAACCTAAATCACCACGGCATAATAATAATTCTCTATATGGCAATTCTAGTTCTTCTAAAACTAATTTAGCTTGGCTCAACATTTGTTCAAATTCGCCCAAAGCGTCTTTTTCACTAGCTATTTTGACTAATTCAACTTTTTTAAATTGATGCAATCTAATAATACCTTTGGTGTCTTTGCCACCACTCCCCGCTTCTGATCTAAAGCACTCTGTAAATGCTGTGAAACGGTAAGGTTTGCTTAAATTAATAATTTCATTATTAAAGTAATTAGTAACTGGAACTTCGGCTGTTGGGATTAAGTATAAGTTTTCTTTATCTAAATAAAATAAATCGTCTTTAAATTTAGGCAATTGACCTGTTCCAAACAAAATTTCAGGTTTAACTAAAACAGGAACATCTAATTCTTCATAATTGTTTTTTGAATGTAAATCAAGTAAAAAGTTTTTCAAGGCTCTTACTAATTTTGCTCCTTGACCTTTGTAAATTACAAAACGTGAACCAGATAATTTAACTGCTCTTTCTGTGTCAAAAACACCTAATTCATAGGCTATTTCATAATGCGGTTTAATATTTTTAACAACCAAGCCTCTACCTAATTTGTCATGAACATTTAGAACTTTGTTTTGTGTATCATCATCACCCAAAGGAACTTCTTCTAAAGGTAAATTAGGAATTCTAATCAAAATTTCATGAACTTCATTTTCTAATTCACTAGCTTCCTTGTCTAATTGAATGTATTCTTTTTTAAGATTTGCTAAGGTGTTTTTTAATTTATTTAATTCTTCTGGTTGATTTTTTAATTCAGCGAATTTTTTACTTAATTTGCCTAATTCCGCCTTTTTTTGTTGTGATTCAAACATTTTGTTACCACGTAATTTAGCAATTTCATAAAGCCTATCTAAAGAGTTAAAATCGACTTTTCTGGTTTTAAACAATTCTCTAATTTCTTGTTCTTTTTCTAATAAAAGTTTTAAATTTAGCATAAATTTCACCTTCTTTTAATTGATTTATTTTTAATTCAAATTATATTTACTTTTGTTTATTTAATAAACATTTATTTAAATCTTTAATTTTTTTAATTTTTGGCAAAATTCACTTTTTACACTATAAAAAAGCATTTTTAGACCAAAAACAGTTTTTTAAAATTATTTTGAACTTAGCGAACTTAATTTATACTTAATAATATATAATTAATAAAGCATTTTAGCCCTGAAAATAGCTTAAATGTTTACATATGCAAATCAAAATTTAAGGAGGAAAAAATGAGCTTAAGAACATATCAACCAAACAAAAGAAAACACACTAAAACTCATGGTTTTAGAGCAAGAATGGCAACAGCTAACGGTAGAAAAGTTTTAGCAGCCAGAAGAGCTAAAGGTAGAAAAAGATTAACTGTTTCAGATAGCAAATAATTTTTGGTTCTAATATGAAAAAAATTTATCGTTTACAAAAAAGCTGAGAGTTTGATTCAGTAATCAAAACCAAGCAACAATTAATAAACAAGTATTTGATTGTTTATTACAAACCTAGCGATAATTTTAGAATTGGAATTACCGTTCCTAAGAAATTTTGCAATGCTGTTTACCGGAATTATTACAAAAGACAATTGAAATCAATTGTTCATTCTTTAAATTTATATGACTTAAAATATGACTTTGTTTTAATTCTTCGTAAAGAGTTTTTAAATCAAAATTTTGCAGTTAAATTAGAAACAACAAGAAAGTTATTCGAAAAAATTAAATATGAAAGATAACAACAGATCAAAAAACTTTGATTACTTTACCAAAAAAGGTAATGAAGAAAATCAAAGAAAGAATGTACTAAAAAGAATTTGATTTTGAATAAAAGTAGTTTTATATACTTTTATTTTTGGTGTTACTATGACCGGATGTATTCAATCTATGGTTGTTAAAACATCATCATATTCAGGTGCTGGAACTGAGTTCTACTTAAACAAAAATGACATTGCGCCGTCTGTATCAACATTTATTGCTGGTAGCAAACCAAAAGATGATACATACTTAAAAGATGGTCAATTCTATGAATTAAAACTAGATAAAGAAAGAAACTTCCTTTTATCAAGTAGAGATAATAGTGAAACTTTAAAAGCTATTCAGACTCAAACAACCGAAAATGGTGGTGAATATGGTAAATATGCTTCATATTCATCAAGTATTCAATACGTTTTAAAAAATGGTGCTTATTCAACACAAAGCCCAATTCTTTCTCAAAACGGTAAGTATTTATTCAAAGCAGCTTCAACAAAGAGCTATTCATCAATTTATGGTGATCAATTATCAAGCATTCAATTCTTAAATCCTTCATTTAGTATTGCTAACTTCTTTACTCCTGTAAAGGATGGAAACGGTAATATTACAGGTTATAAATTAATTACCGATAATGATGATTTATACTCAATCAAAGGTGAATATTGAAACAATTCAACAAAGAAATCAACTCAAGAAAAATATGTTATAGCTGAAGCTAGAACGGTTCAAGTAAAAAATACTTTCTCGGCTGATCAAGCAAACTTAGCATACAACAGAGATGTTTTAGAATTCTTATATCGTGAAACATTCTTAAATCCTTCAGAAAACTCATATTATGATGAAGCGTTTAAAAACAACGAATTTATCAATGGAGCAAATTTCATTGAAAAATACCAAAACATTATGAGAGGTATAACAACTTCCGCTACAAGACGTAGTTTAGATTGAACTTTTACTCCTAGCGAATTACATGCTTTAATCAAATATGAACAAGTATTAAATTCATATCTTAAAAATGTTGACTATTTAGGTGTTGAAAATTCAAACAACATTCCTTTAAAAGCTAAAAATGCTGATGGTGAAATAGTTGATGCAGTTGATCAAAATGGAAAAACAATTTACACAAATGTAATTAATGATGATTATCAAGCAGGCCAAAGATCAAGTGATTTAAGTAAAATGGCTTATCAAAGTGATATTCCACAAAAAGCTATTTATTCATGAAAAGGTGCTTGAGAATTAGGTCCATTCTTCGCTTTATTAGCTTATCCAATGGCTATTGTAACAGCTGGTATTAGAAATCCTTTACCAGATGCTGCTGGTTGAACAACAATTCTTGCTATTATTGTTGCTGTGCTTATCACTCGTCTTATTGCTTTAGCATTTACTTGAAAAGCTACAATTAGTCAATCTCGTCAAGAAGAATTGAAACAAAAGAAAGCAAAAATTGATGCTAAATATGCTGAATTTAAAAACAATAAGCAAATGAAAGCAAGACAACAACAAGAAATTCAACAACTTTACAAAAAGCATGGCATTAACCCGCTTGATACTTTAATGAGTACTCTTATTGCTCTTCCTATCTTTATAGCTATGTGAAGGGTTATTCAAAGTGTTCCATCGCTTAAATCAACACATTGATTGGGGATGGACTTCTCTGCTACTTCTTGAAGAAATCTGATTTACGAAGGTCAATGACAATATTTAGGATTATTAATAGCTGCAATTGCTACTCAAATTCTTTCTCAACTTCTACCTCGTTTATTAAACAGAAGAAGATTAAAACAAAGAATTACAATTGAAGAAGCAAAAGCAATCAAAAAATCAAACAAAACACAAAATATTATGCTTATTGTGTTCCTAATTTTTACAGTTATGTTTACCGCTGGTATCCAAATCTACTGAATCTTTACAAGTATATGAACAATTTTCCAAACATTATTGATTCACTGAATTAAGAAAACAGCATGATACCGTCGTAAATTCCTTAGCAAAGTAGCTGTCTAATAGAAATGGCAAATCGCCATTTTTTTATTTCCTCTAGTTATAAACACCTTTTTTACACTTATAAATTTGTAAAAGAGAATATAATTTGAAAGGTTTTTAACCATCTTTATTTATAAATAAATAATAAAAGGAAAAAATATGTACAAATTTTTCGGTATTACTAACAACGGTAGTGCAATACCAGTAATTCTACTTATATTAAGTCTTGCTGTATTTTGCATTACACTTTCATTAGCTATCCCACAATTAATCCATTCAATAAAAGCTAAAAAAACCCATAGAGATACAAAATTTTATTCGTTTTGATTATTCTATGCTGGTCTATTAGGCTGAATTATTTTAGGTGGTTTTGGTACAGCTAAACTTGGTGCTTCTGTTTATGCTAACACAATTTGTGTTTTCATCTATTCAGTAGTGCTTTACTTCTTATATAAAGATTCATGAGGCAAAAGAATTAAAGCTGCTTTATACATCTTAATTTCAACATTAACTGTAAATGCAGTAGTTGTTGTTTTATCTATTTTAGGCCTTTACGGTGTAATTGGCTCATTCAACGATGCTGGCCAAAATGTTGCTGGTTTAATTGTTCCATTATTAACCACATTTGCTTTCTTACCACAAATTTTAAAAGGTTTTGAAACCAAAAACTTTGGAAGTATGTCAATTGGTATGGTTATGTTATTTGTAATTAACAACATTGGCTGAATTCTTTACTTCACCTTTGCAATAATTAATGGAGATCCATTAGCTTCATTATTATCACCTATAGTATTCCAAACATTATCATTAATTATTTACTCATCACAATTATCATTAATGATTAGAATGAGACGTTCAAGAAAAGAAAAACACCAAAATGTATAAATCAAAATTAAATATTAAAGAAACACAATTAGCAATTCAAGAATTAAAATTTAGCTTTATTAAAAACCTAAGTAAAGCACTAAATTTAGTTCGTGTATCTGCTCCATTATTCGTAAGATCAAATTTAAAAATTAATGACGGTTTATCTGGCGAAGAACCTGTTTCATTTAAACCAGAACAAATAGATGATCGTCTTGAAATAGTTCATTCATTGGCTAAGTGAAAAAGAGAAGCATTAAGAAAATATCATTTTAGTCTTCACGAAGGCATCTGAACAGATATGAATGCTATTAGACAACAAGAAAATATAGATTACCTTCACTCTTATTATGTTGATCAATGAGACTGAGAAATGATTATTTCTTCAACTGATAGGAATTTAAATTTCTTACAATCAGTTGTTAAAAAGATCTATAAAACAATTAGATTTGTTGAACATCAATTAATTTTTAACTTCCCTAGTTTAACTAAAAAATTACCTGAGGAAATTACTTTTATTAGTTCAGCAGAACTTTTAGAAAAATATCCTAATTTATCTCCTGAAGAAAGAGAAACAGAATTCGCTAAAGAAGTTAAAGCTTTCTTTGTTTATCAAATAGGATATCCATTAAAAGATGGTAAAAAACAGTCTTCAAGAGCTTTTGACTATGACGATTGAAATCTAAATGGAGATTTAATAGTTTATGATTATGTTAATAATAAAGCTTTAGAAATATCTTCAATGGGAATAAGAGTTAATGACGAATCATTAATTAAACAAGCTGAATTCGATAATAAAGATCAGAAATTCTTTGGCCAATATCATAGAGATATTATTAACAATTCTCTACCATTAACTATTGGTGGTGGTATTGGACAAAGTAGACTCTCTATGTTTTTATTAGAAAAAAAACATATTGGAGAAGTTCAAGTTGGAGTTTGATCTGATGAAATAATTGAAAATTGTAAAAAAGAAGGTATTGAACTTCTATAAATTAATATTTAAAAGATCAGAGTTTTTTCTGGTCTTTTTTTATGTCTCTTTGTTGATTTTCTTTCCAAGTTACAAAGTGCAAATTTTCCAATAATACTATAAAATAGCTTAATATGTTTTTTAGATCTTTTAAATTACATACATAGGATATTAATTCTAACCCTTTAAATAAAAATAAAAAAGTCAGAAATAAATCTAACTCTTTAATCTTCTTTAACAACTTGATATAAAATATTATCCACTCAAACAACGTCGTTTACATAAACCTTAGCATTTCTGCCATTTGGTTTTCTATCGTTGTTTTTAACATCACTCATTAATAAAAAATATTTTGCCTGTCCGCCTGTATCTATTATTCTAGCTTTTTTAAGAAATTGACCAAGAGTTATGAAATCATCTTTTATTTTTATAATATTCATTTCTTAACCTCTTGTTGGTGAAAGTATTTGTTTTGCATTTTCTTTTGATTTAGAAAAGATCAAGATTTTTGAAGGTTTTTCATCCATTAAAAGAACAACTTCATCTGAATAAACATTTAAAGCATCTTTAATATAGTTATAATCAACATCTAATGAAAGATTTTTTTGACCTTCATATTCAATTTCATGGCTAATTGCTAATGATTGACCGATTTCCGGAATAATAGTAGAAACTTTTAGTTCTGATTTATTGAAGTGTAAATTAACTTTTTTATAGCCTGGAATAGTGATTACAAAAGCTTTGTTTAATAAATCAACTAATGTTTCTTTTTTAATTTTTACAACATGTTTAATCTCAGTTGTATCAAATAGATGATCAATTTTTGGATAAGTTACATCTGTAATTCTTGCTGTGATTTTAGTGTTTTTATACTCGATTCCAAATTTAGTATTGTTAAAAAATAAAATTGCTTTTTCAGGACAACCTGCAGGAATTAATTCTTTAACACTTGAAGCTAAAACTGAAATATCAAATTGTTTATCAAACAAAGTATTTGTTTTAATTGAATATCTAGCCAATCTATACCTATCTGTTGCTGTAACATCGATTGTACTATCGTGGAAGTTAAAATTAATACATTTTAATGTGTAGTCTTCATTAGAAACAGCGAAGCCAACTGATTTAACTGCATCTTTAAATATACTTGTACTAATTTCAATTTTCTTTTCGCCATAAATTTCTTCAAAACCTTGAAAAATATTGATTGGGCTTGGTGCTAAATTATATTTAAGTTCTGAACAAGAAATTTGAATTTGGCCTGTTTCATCTGTTATTGTTATATCTCCTGACATTTTTTTAACAGAATTTTTAAATAATGAAGCATTGATTAAAAAACTTCCTTCTTCAACAACATTAATTTGTTCTTCATTAACATCCAATGATTTAATAATATTTACAAAACCATCTGAAGCTTTCATTGTAATTTTTTCTTCTGTTACTTCAAATAATATACATCTTAATCCGTATGAAACATTAATAAGATCAGTATATCTTGAAACTAATTCAACAGCTTCATCAAAAATTCTTTTTTTAATAATAAATTTCATAAGTCTCCTAATTTAATCTGTATATATCATCGCTAATTTGAGATATAGTTCTTTTTAAGTTTTGATCTTCATCTTCTAGCAATTTTTCAATTTTTTCAAGTGAATTTAATATTGTTGTATGGTCTCTATTACCGAAAATTGAACCAATTTTTTCTAATGAAAATTTTAGCTGTTCTTTTATTATTCTTATTGCTATATTTCTAGCTAAAACAACATCTTTTGTTCTGTTTTTACCAATAATATCTTTTTTAGGTACTTTGTAATATTTAGAAACATAATCAATAATTTTTTCAGGTGTAATACTTTCTTTGTTCTTTTGAATAGAAGATAAAATATTTTTTACAGTTATTAAAGTATATTTTGAATTTAATTTTTTGTCAACTTCTTGTTTATGAAACTTAATTACATTTATTGCTTTTTGCAATTCCCTCACATTTTTAGCGAAGTTTCTTGTTATAAATTTGATACTTTCATCATCTCAACCTTCTGGATTCATTTTTTCTTGTTCAATAATAAATTTAGTTAATTTATATAAATCAGATTGGGTTGGATCAGTTATTTCCATTGGAATGCCTTGTTCTATTCTAGAAATCATTCTGTCATCAAAACTATTTTTTAATAATTCTAAAGGTCTATCTGAAGCAAAAACAGTCATTTTTTTATCGCTGTTTCTTTGATCTAATATATTAAAAACAATGCCTGTTGTTCCTTTTTTATTGCCTTGACCTAATATTTGAAAATCATCAAACATAATAATGTCTACTGAATTAAATTCATTTCTCATTTTTTTTAATTTAGCTTGATTATTTTCTTGAAGTAATAATGAAATTTCAGTTGTAAAAACACTCGGATTAATTATTTTATATGACAAATTATTCTTTTTAGCTTCATTAGCAATAGCGTGCAATAAGTGAGTTTTACCTAACCCTGATTTTCCATAAATGAATGCTGGAACATACTCTGTATCACCGGTAGCTATTCTTTTAGCTAAAACAATTGCATATTTATTAAAATCACCTTCAACATAATTTTCAAATGAAAAATTTTTTTTGACTTCAATACCTTCAACAACATTTTTTTGTTCTTTTTCTGTTTGTAAATTAACAGATTTTGTTTTAATATTTTCTTTTCAATAAAGCTTGAATGAATAATTCATTCCTAATGTTTCAGTAATTGCTAATTTAATTATTTCATCATATTTATCAATAATTGATTTAGCTGTTTTATTAGACTGATTCGTGAAAATATAAACAATATTTTTTTCTATTTTTACAATTTGAAAAAGAGACAAATATTTTTTAAAAATTAAATTGTCTTGAATGTTTATTTTAATCGATTCAAGCAAAGATTTTGTTAATGCTATTAAATTTGATTTTTCTGTGATTTTATCGTCTGTGTTTTTTGTCATAAATTAATAATAATATAAAGAATAAAAACCAATAATAATTAAAAAAAAAGACAAGTTTTTTAGCACTTATCCACATTGTTATTTTTACTAAAAAGCCTTTAAAATAGATATTAAATAGATTTCCACAGTTATCCACAATTGTATTTTTTTAACTATGTTGATAACTCCATAAAAACTAATAAAAAACTGTTAATAAATTTAATAAAAAAATATTTCATTATAATAATTTTATGAACTCAAAAGATTATAAAAATAAAGAAACAAACAATTCGTTTAAAGGAAGATTTATTCAAATAATTAAAGGTGGCGAAAGTTTAGATTGAGCTTATACTTTTGCAAAATTTAAAACTAACAAAAATAAGGAAATTTTTGTTTATTTAACTAAAAATGTTATTGATCTAAATACTTTTTATGAAATTGAAACCATCTTTGACGAAGAGAGAAGAACTTATAGAATTGAAAAATTATCTGTTTCTGAACCGAAAAATGAAGAAATAGAAAAAATAATTATTGAAAATGTAAAAGGTTTAGGTGTTAAAAAAATAGAAAAAGTTAAAAAAACCTATGGTCAAAATTGAATTGATGAAGCAAAAAATCATAATTATTACATTGATTTATTTGGACAACAGATAAGTGAAGATTTAGAACAGATAATTTTAAAATTAAATGACCAAAATTTTTCTTTTTTTGTTAATAACAATTTATCTCTGCTCCACAATAAATTAGTTGAACTATATGGGCAAATTGATTTTTTAGAAATATTTAAAAACCAAAATGTTTATGACCTTTTTATAGAATATGATTTAGATTTTAATCAGGTTCATTTATTTGCACAATTGCTTTATTCAGACATCTTAGACAACAAAAAAATCTTTTGAATAATTAAAGGAATAATTTTTTATTATTTATCAAAACAATATTTATCCAACAACACACGTATTCAATATAACATAAACGAAATTCATGCTTTTGTATCAAAATATTTCTGTTTAGATTTAAATTTATTAGAAGAAAATATTCAGAAATTATTTGATGAAAAAGAATTGATTTTTTTTGAATCAGATTTGACTTTTTCATCTATGAAAATGTATTATAAGGAAAAAGAGATAGTTGATTTTTTAATAGATTTAAAACAAAGAAATTCAAACAATATTACTGAAGTTTATAAATCAAATAAATGATCAAAAAAACAAGAAGAAGCTTTTTTAAAAGCAATTAATAATTCAATTTCTATAATTTCAGGCTACCCTGGTACAGGTAAATCTTATGTAATTAGTGGGATTTATGATTATTTAATAAATGAAAAAATTTACAAAGAAAGTGAAATTGAAATCTTAACTCCTACTGGAAGAGCTGCTTCTAACTTAATTAAAAAAGGTTTAAAAGCAAGAACAATTCACAGTTTTCTTAAATTAGAAAAAACAGAAAAAATAAAATCGGTTGATAATTCTCCTAAAACTAATACTAAAGTAATCATAATTGATGAATTTTCAATGGTTAATATTGACTTATTTCATTTTTTAATAAAAATGTGTCCAAACATAGAAAAAATGATTTTAGTCGGCGATTGATATCAACTACCATGTATTGGTCCTGGGAATATGCTTGATGAATTAATGAAATCTAATTATTTTAATTCAACTGAGTTGGATGAAATATTTAGAACCGATAAACAAGAAATAGCTAATCACTTCATAGGTATAAAAAACAATTCACTTGTTGATTTAGGAACTAATTCAGTTAATTTTTTTGAAATTAAAAAAGATGAATTAATGAATAAAATTACACAATTGTTTTCTGAGAGAACAAAAAAATTTGGAATAGATAATGTAATAATTCTTACTCCTATGAATAATTATGTTAAAAGCATAAATGAAATAATTCAAAAAAGCAGATTGAATAACGAAGAAATACAAGATAAGCCTTTTGACTTATTATTTGAAAATAAACCAATTTATATAGGAGATAAACTAATTCAAATAGTTAACGATTATCAAAAAGACGTTTACAATGGTGAAATTGGCTTTTTCAAAGGTGTAAAAAATAGTAAAGCAATTGTTGATTTTGACTATAAAACAGTCGAATATGAATTAAATGAAGTTAAAGAAAATTTAAGATTAGCTTATGCTATAACAATTCATAAATTCCAAGGATCTGAAACCGATTCAGTTATTTTTACAGTTTTTTCAGATTTTTTACATATGCTTAATAATAAATTAATATATACAGCTACCTCAAGAGCAAAAGAAAACTTAACTATAATTGGCAATTTTTCTTTATATAGTGAAAAAATATATAATAAAAATAATAATAAATACATAAAAACTTCGATGTTAGATTTAATTAATCAAAGAAAGGCTTAAGATGAAATTGATCGTAGGATTAGGCAACCCAGGTAAACAATATGAATTCACAAGACACAATGTTGGTTTTTTAGTAGTAGATAAAATTTTAAAAAATTTGAACTTGTCTTTAAATAAAGAAAAATTCAATGGTAAATTTGTATTAGCTGATGATTTAATTATTGCTAAACCAGAAACTTATATGAATAACTCAGGTTATTTTGTTCAAGTATTAAGTAATTTTTATAAAATAGATCCAAGTGATATTATGGTTATTTATGACGACAAAGATTTTGATTTAGGGCAAGCAGCAATAAAAATCGGAGGATCTTCAGCAGGTCATAATGGTGTTGAAAGTATCAGAACACAATTAAGTAGTAATGAATTTAAAAAAATGAGAATAGGAATTGGTAAAAGCGAAACATTGCCCCTTAAAGACTATGTATTATCAAATTTTAAACAAAACGAATTACCAGTTTTAAGTGAAGTAATTAATTTAGCTGCTGAAGCCGCAGTTTCTTTTGGTTTTAATGATATAAAAACAGTAATGGACAAATTCAATGTTAATAGAAAAAAGAAAAACATTAGTTTTAGCAGTTAGTGGTGGACCAGACTCTATGTTTTTGCTTTATTGAGCTATAAAAAAGTTTAAAAAAGCAAAAATTATTGTTTGTTCGATGAATTACAATCTAAGAATTGATTCTGAAAAAGACAATTTATTAGTGAAACAATTTTGCGAAAACAATAGTGTTGTTTTTGAGTATAAATCGGTCGATTCTTTAAATGATTTAAGATACAAAAACACAAATTTTGAAAATCAAGCAAGACTAGATAGATATTTGTTTTTTAAAGACATTTATCAAAAATATAATGCGAATTTATTGCTTTTAGCCCATCATAAAGATGATTTTTTAGAAACAGCAATGTTACAAAAAAATGCTTCAAAATCCCTATTTCATTATGGAATTCGTCAAAAAAATAAATTATTAGATATGAATATTTATCGCCCTTTTTTGTTTAAATACTATAAGAATCAAATATTAAGCAAATGTTCTAAATATGGAATTGATTTTATGCTTGATTACACAAATCATTCAGATGATTATGCTAGAAACAAAATTAGAAACAATTTATTGTCTTTAACCTTTAAAGAAAAGGAAGTTTTATTAAATAGTTTTAAAAAAATAAACAAAAACAATTCTGTAAAAGAAAAAAGAGTTGATAAAGAATTAGCAAGCTGAAAAAAAGCAGTTTATTCACAAGAATTTTTTGACCAATTAACCTACAAAAAAGAAGTTTTATATAAACTTATTCATAATAATTTTCTTAACATTAATATAACAGATGGAAAATTAAATTCCCTAATTGATTTTGTACAATCACAAAACAGAACATCAAAATATAAATTAAAAGACGGTTTATATTTATTCAAAGAAAAAGGTAAACTATTAATATAGTTTATTTTTTATTAATATTAGTTTTCTTTATAATATCAATATTAATAAAAAGAAAGGAAAAAATGGAAAATAGCCAAAAAAGCAAAAGAATAACCTTATTTTGAACAATTGCATTTCTTGCGTTAATAATTGGTATTTTGATTTATTTTATAGTTCAAAGATTTTCATCAGGTGTAATAGTAGTAGATCAAAATACATTTGAAACCAATCTATACAATGCAATAACAAATGATTCAAAATATATCAAAGACATCAAGATAGATGATTATTTAGGAACTATTTCTTATACTTATGTAGATGGGAATAGTTTTGTAATTCAACAAGCGAATATTGGTCGCAGATGAGCAACATTAATCAATTCAACTGATGCAATAGGTGGTTGAACAACAACTAAAGGATTAGTAAGTTCATGAGTTGAAGGTTGAAGCGAAAACACGTCTTATCTAACTGTTTTACAAAAAGCAGCATCTGACAAAGGTGGAAACACCCACAGCATTATCAATATTCCGCTTCCTGTTCAAGAACAATCAACATTCAAAAGCATAATTATTTCATTAATCCCAACATTAATTTTCTTTGTTCTAATGTATCTTTTATACAGAAGCATGATGAAAAGAAATATGAATATGATGAGTGGCACAGTTGGTGATGATAAAAACCCAGCTAAAAAAATAAAAAGCGATAAAACTTTCAAAGATATAGCAGGTAATAAAGAAGCTATTGAAGAAATTTCAGAAATAGTTGATTACTTAAAAAATCCTAAGAAATACGAAAGCGCCGGAGCAAGAATGCCTCGTGGTATTTTATTAGGTGGTCCTCCAGGAACAGGTAAAACTTTATTAGCAAAAGCAACTGCTGGTGAAGCAAACGTACCATTTTTCTTCATATCTGCTTCAAACTTTGTCGAAATGTTTGTTGGTTTAGGTGCTAAAAGAGTTAGATCTGTTGTTGAAGAAGCTAGAAAAAATGCCCCAGCAATAATTTTCATTGATGAATTAGATGCTGTTGGTAGAACCAGAGGAGCAGGTATTGGTGGTGGAAATGATGAAAGAGAACAAACATTAAACCAATTACTTGTTGAAATGGACGGTATGAAAGAAAACAGCGGAATTCTATTCTTTGCTGCTACAAACAGAACAGATGTTTTAGACCCTGCTTTAACTCGTCCAGGTAGATTTGACAGAACTATTACAGTTGGCTTACCTGATGTTAAAGAAAGAGAAGAAATTCTTGAATTACGCTCAAAAGGCAAAAGATTAGCACCAAACGTTGATCTTGGTAAAGTTGCTAAGAGAACCCCTGGTTTTTCAGGTGCTCAATTAGAAAATGTTATTAATGAAGCTTCATTATTAGCAGTTAGAGCTAACCAAAACATTATTTCATTAGAAGACATAGATGAAGCAATTGACCGTGTAATGTCTGGTCCAGCTAAAAAGAATAGAGTTATAACCAAAGAAGAATTAACAATGGTCGCTTACCACGAAGCTGGTCACGCTGTTATTGGTATTAAAGTTCCAGGTGGAAACAAAGTACAAAAAATCACAATTATTCCGCGTGGTCAAGCAGGAGGATATAATTTAATGACTCCTGAAGAAGAAAAATACAATGCTTCAAAACAAGAATTAATAGCAATGATTACTGGTTTTATGGGTGGTAGAGCTGCTGAAACAATTATTTATGGTGAGAACAACGTTTCAACAGGCGCAAGCGACGATATTTCTAAAGCAACCAAAATTGCTAGAAGAATGGTTACAGAATGAGGTATGTCTTCATTAGGCCCTATTCAATTTGAAAAAGACGAAAGTTCACCATTCTTAGGACGTGATTACATGAAATCTTCATCATTTTCAAACCAAATCGGTCATGAAATTGATAAAGAAGTTAGAAAAATAATTTTAGAAGCACAAGAAAAAGCAATCGAAACAATTAATGAAAATAGAGAATTATTAGAATTAATTAAAACTGCTTTATTGCAAAAAGAAACAATTGTTGCTGAAGAAATTGAATACATTGCTAAACACCTTCAATTACCTCCTAAGAAAGAGGATGTAAAATTAGAAAGCAAATCTTATTCTTTAGATGAATTGTTATCTGAAGAAGTAAAAAACACTGAAGAAACCGATAAAGAATTAGAAGAACCTAAAAAAGAATAAAAAATTAAAAAATCCGGGGAACGATTAAATAGTCCCGGATTTTTAAATTCAAAAATTATGATTTATATGCCTTTCTATCATTGTAATTAACTAATTAAAAAAATATTAAAACCACTATAAAAAAGCTAGTTTAGTCATTTAAGCAAATTACAACGTGGAAATAAAAAACACCAAAAGGTGTTGTTATATTAGTCTTACTAAAAGATTGTTTCGTATTTAAAAATTAAAGGTTTGCTTTCAATAAATTTTTTCACAACATTTCAGCTTGCTTTATTGTCATCTGAGTTAATAAAATTATCATAGTCTTGAGCAGAACTTCATCTTTCAATTAATAAAAAGTTATTTTCATCTTTTCAAACACCATCAACTGAAAGGTTCAATTCTTGTTTTTTAGTGTCTTTAATTCATCTGCTAATTTCAACCTTAAATTCCTGAGTTTCCAAGTTAAAAAGGGCTAAAAAACGAAAACACCTATAAATAAGGCGCTTTCGTTTTTTTGTTATTTTTAATTACAATGATAGATTTTCTATAACAAATGAAAAATCTTTATATATTTTGTTTAATTCGTAATGGTTTGGATCTAAATTATTAATAATTTCGCCAACAACTTTACCATTTACAGTTTTAGTTGTTATTGTTATAAGTTTTAAGGCATCTATAAACATATTCATAGTTACTTTTTGAATTTCGCCATTATCTTCATAGAACTTTTTAAGTTTGTAAATTGAGTA
>NZ_JNJW01000005.1 GCF_000701805.1 Mycoplasmopsis iners ATCC 19705
CGACAAAGTTCTTGTTGTTGTAAACGACCAAATAACAAAATTATAAAATATCAGTTTAGCTGATATTTTTTTAATTGCAATTTTTAGCTTAATTAAGCTAAAAAGACTTTTTCATAGGCTAATTAGTCAATTTTAAAAATAAAAATAAGTCCAATTATGGACTTATTAATTATTATTTTGCGTCTTCTTCTGTAAAGCCTTTGTTTTCGCTTTGTGCTTGTTCTTGAGCCATTTTTGAAACTTGTTCAAACATTTTTTCAAAATTGTCTAATTGTTCTCTTAATTTGTCATATTCTTTATTTTTGATCATTTCGTTAAGTTTAGCAATTTCTTCTTCAGTTTTCTTGATTTGTTCTTCATTTAATTTGTCTTTATTTTCTTTTAATGAAGTTTCTAACCTTCCAACCAATGATTCTGCTTTAACAATAGTTTCAATATCTGCTGTTTTCTTAGCGTCAGCTTCACGGTTTTCTTCAGCTTCTTTAACCATTCTTTGAATTTCTTCATCACTCAATTTTGTTGAGTTTTGAATTGTAATGCTTTGTTCTTTATTAGTTTTTACATCTTTAGCAGTAACAGTTGTAATTCCGTTAGCGTCTATTTTGAAGCTTACTTCGATTTGAGGGATTCCTCTTGGAGCAGGTTCTATTCCGCTTAAGTTAAATTCACCTAAAACTTTGTTTTCTGATGCTAAAGGTCTTTCACCTTGAACAACTTTAATAGTAACATCTGTTTGGTTGTCAGCAAAAGTTGTAAAGATTTGGCTCTTTGTAATTGGAATTCTTGTGTTTCTTTGAATTAATGGTGTCGCAATTCCACCGGCCGTTTCGATACCTAAAGTTAAAGGAGTAACATCAACTAAAAGAATGTCGTTAATATCACCAGCTAAAACTGCACCTTGAACAGCAGCACCAAGCGCAACAACTTCATCTGGGTTTACTGAGTGGTTTGGTTTTTTACCTGTCATTTTTTCAACTAATTCTTGAACAGCAGGCATTCTTGTTGAACCACCAACCATTAAAATGTCATCTAAATCTGCTGAAGATAATTTCGCATCTCTTAAAGCATTTTCAATTGGTTTTTTACATCTTTCAAGAAGATCGTAAGTCATTTTTTCAAATTCGCTACGTTTTAATTCTGCTTCAACATTAACTGGTTGACCATCTTTAAACAATAAGAATGGAAGTGAAATTGTAGCCATCATTGATGAAGATAAATCAATTTTAGCTTTTTCAGCAGCTTCTTTTAAACGAGCCATTGCCATTTTATCATTTTGAACATCTACATTGTGTTCGGTTTTAATTTTGTTAACTAATCATTCAACAATTTTGTGGTCTCAGTCATCGCCACCTAAGTGGTTATCACCAGCAGTTGCCAATACTTCAAATGTACCGCTTGCTAATTCAAGAATTGAAACGTCAAATGTACCACCACCAAGGTCAAATACAAGAACTTTCTTTTCTTTATCTGTTTTATCTAAACCAAAAGCTAAAGCAGCCGCGGTTGGTTCGTTAATGATTCTTAATACATCTAAGCCAGCAATTTTACCAGCGATTTTTGTAGCTTCACGTTGTGAGTTGTCGAAGTAGGCAGGAACTGTAATAACCGCTTTGCTAATTGAGTGACCAATCTTTTGTTCAGCATATTTCTTTAAGTGTTCAAGAATCATTGCTGAAATTTCTTCTGGTTTGTATTCCTTACCATTAGCTTTAACAGTTTTATTTGTTCCAATTAGTCTTTTTATAGATGCAATTGTATCTGGGTTGGTTTCAATTTGTTTTTTAGCATTATCACCAACAATGATTTCACCATTTTTAAAACTTACAACAGAAGGAGTGGTTCTTTTACCATTTAAATTTTCCAAAACAATAGGTTGTCCGTTGTCAACGATAGCAACAACAGAGTTTGTAGTACCTAAGTCAATACCTAAAATAATTTCTTTAGCCATATATTATTTTTCCTTTCTTAATCAGTGTTTTTAAAACATATGAAATTATTTTAGCACAAAAATTAGCAGACTAATATTTTTTCTGCTAATTTTTTTCGTGTCCTTGCTAAATTTTTTTAATTTTCAAATTTTGGTAAAAATCAAACTTAGAATTTATTAATAAACCTACAAAACCAAAGAACTTCAAAATATTAATAAATCAAATTTGATATTTAAATAAAAATGTATTAAATAATAGAGAAAAATATTTAGATTTTTTTTGACACATCGTAAAAATATGGTATAAATTTTTATGCAAAAATTGGAAACGTAATTTAATGGCAAAATATCAGCTTGCCATGCTGACTATGGGGGTTCGATTCCCCTCGTTTCCTCCATTTGGCGAAAGCCACCGAGCAACAATGTTGCTTTTTTTGTAAGGATCGTACAAAAGAGAAAAAATAAATAAAAAAATATTTTGTTTAAAATAATTTTTATTTATAATAATAAAGCAAAAATTGCCGATTTAGCTCAGCGGTAGAGCAGCTGGCTGTTAACCAGTTGGTCACAAGTTCGATCCTTGTAATCGGCGCCATTTGGTCTGTTGGTGAAGCGGTTAACACACATGGTTTTCATCCATGCATACACGGGTTCGATCCCCGTACAGACTGCCATTTTGGAGAGTTAGCTCAGTTGGGAGAGCATCGCCCTTACAAGGCGAGGGTCATGGGTTCGAGCCCCTTACTCTCCACCATTTGACAAAAGTCACTAGATAACCTTTGGGTTATTTTTTTTATTTCTTTAATGCACTAAAAACACTATGAAAAAGATATATTGGCAAAATATTTCAATAAATTAAATCTTTTATTATAATAAAACACATGTTTAAAAAAGCAGGAAAAGACGCGTGAGCAGTTGTTAAACGTGGCAACATGTTCATGTTAGCAATCGGTCTTTTATTAGGTACAGCATTTAACGCAGTAGTTTCATCATTAGCAAATGATGTTATCATGGCTGCTATTGCTTCATACTTCAAAGTTAAAGATGTTAGTGAACTTAAAGCTGGCCCAGTTTTAATTGGTAAATTCTTAGCAGCTTTAATTTCATTCTTAATTATTGCTGTTCTTATTTTTGTGACTCTATATGTAATTTTCTTAATTATAGGTGCACATAGAGCGCGTAAAGAACGTAAAAACCCTAAACCAGTTGTAGTAGAAGAAGTAAAACCAACAAATGAAGAATTAATCTTAGCTGAACTTAAAAAAATGAACGAATTGCTTTCTAAAAAACAAAATAAATAAGTAAACTCGATAGAAAGGAACTAGCATTAGCTAGTTTTTATTTTTATTAGTCAAAAAGTATAAAAAAAATCACTCCAAAAAGAAGTGATATGGCTGCCCCAGTTAGATTCGAACTAACGCATGACGGAACCAAAACCCGTTGCCTTACCGCTTGGCGATGGGGCAAAATGGTGGAGGGGGAGGGATTCGAACCCCCGAACCGTGAGGAAGTGGGTTACAGCCACCCGCGTTTGGCCGCTTCGCTACCCCTCCAGCTTTTTGCTAAATTGCTAACTTATTATAAACCATAAATTAAAAAAATAAAAAATTTATTCAATTTTTATTTGCGCTTTTTTAATAAATATTTTTAAATTTGCTATGTAAAAAAAGCTAATAATTATAAGATTTTTAATTTCTTAAGTTATTTACTAATTTATATTAATATTAATATAAAATATAAATATTAAATTTATTATTATATATTTAATTAAATTAAAAGGAGTTTAGATGCCAGCTAGAAGACAAGAAATTACTTATGAAATCATTCATAATGTAGGTAAAATCGCCGAAACAGTAGGTGGATACGTAAAAGAATTAAATTTAGTTTCATGAAATAACAACAAACCAAAATATGATATTAGAGATTGAAGCGAAGACCACTCACGTTCAAGCAAAGGTATTACTTTAACTTACGAAGAATTAGTTGAATTAAAGAAACTTATCGATTTAGAAGTTAAAAGAATCGAAGAAGAAAAATAATGTAAAATCCTTATACTTAAGGATTTTTATTTATTATAGGGAGATATATGTTAATTAAAGCTATTGAGCAAGACAAGGCAAATATTTTAGATTATTTAAAAACTGAGCCTATTTATAATTTGTTTTTAATTGCCGACATTAATCAATTTGGGCTTGAAAATGAATTTATGAAAACCTTTGTTATTAAAGAAAATAACAAGATTGCCAGTGTTATTTTAATTTACGGAACAACATTATTGTTTTTTGACCCAAAAAATTTAATTGATAATGAATTATTAAATAATTTAATTATTGAACACAATGTTAAAAATGTTAATATTAGCGACAAAATGTTTGCTAAACATCAAGAATTCTTTACTAATCAAGCAGAAAGATTTCAAATCCATGAACAATTTTTAGCTAAATGTGACAAAAAAACAATGGAAAATAGCCCTGAAGTTAAAAAAGCTGAATATTCAGATGTTCCAGGAATTGTAGAATCAAGAATGCAAATTGATGAATTTGCTCAATTTAGATCAAACTTTGACAAAGAATTAGTTGTTTATCAAGAAAACTTTAAGAGAGGCATTAGCAATAATTTTATTATTGTTGATCAAGAAAAAAATATAGTTATTGCGCATGCAATGATATCAGCTAAAACTGATCAAGTTGCTATGGTTGGTGGCGTATATTGCTTACCAAATTATCGTAACTGTGGTTATGGCACAAAAGTAACAACTGCTTTAACTAATTTCATAATTGATAATAATATGATAGCCATGTTGTTTTATCACAATGAAAAAGCCGGTTCTATTTACAAAAAAATAGGCTATGAAATTTTTGGTAAAGTTTATACAGTTGCACTTAAATAAAGGAGAAGTATGTTAAATTTTTTAGAAAATCGGATTCAAAAGTCTATTGCTAAAATGGCAAAAAAGACAGTTGTTCATGAAGCTGACATTTTAGAAACTACTAGAGATATAAAAATGGCTTTATTGGAAGCCGACGTTAACTTAAAAGTGGTTAAAGATTTTATTGCAAATGTTAAGGAAAAAGCCTTAAATTCAAGCTTGGTTGGTTCACTTAATGCTTCACAACAAATGATTAAAATAGTGCATGCTGAATTAGTTGATATTTTAGGTGGCTCAGTTAAAGAAATTAATATTAATAAAAGACCTTACATTATTTTAATGTCAGGTCTTCAAGGTTCAGGTAAAACAACTGCTGTAGCAAAATTAGCCTATTACTTAAGAAAGAAAGGTCTAGTTAACAAACCATTAGTAGTTGCGGCTGATATTTATCGTCCCGCTGCTGTACAACAATTAGTTACTTTAGCTAAAAGTATTCAAGTCGATTATTTTGAAAAAGGCACAACTGATAGCGCACAAAATATCGTTAAAGAGGCAATTGATTTTGCAAATGAAAATAAGCACGATTTAATTTTGATTGATACTGCTGGACGTTTAGCAATTGATGAACCTTTAATGCAAGAATTAAAGGATATTAAAAAAATTGCTTCACCAAATGAAATATTTTTTGTAGCAGATGCTTTAAGTGGTCAAGACATTTTAAATGTAGCCCAAGCTTTTAATGATAATTTACATTTAACTGGCTCAATTATTACCAAATTAGATTCAGATGCTAGAGGTGGAGCTGCTTTAAGTATTTGTAAAATGTTAAACATTCCTATTAGATTCATTGGTACAGGTGAAAAAGTTTCTAATTTAGATCTATTTTACCCTGATAGAATGGCTGACAGAATCCTAGGTATGGGTGATGTGCTTTCATTAATTGAAAAAGCTGAAGAAGTTATTGATCAAGATGTGGCACAAAACACAGTTCAAAAAATTCTTAGAGGCAACTTTACTCTTGATGATTTAATGCAAAACTTGGCTCAAATGAAAAAAATGGGTAAAATGGCCAAATTAATTAAAATGATCCCTGGTTTAGCTAATAAAGTAAATGAAGAAAAAATTCAACAAGCAGAAGAAAAATTTGCTAGCTATGAAATTTTAATTAATTCAATGACTATGAAAGAGCGTAAAAATCCTAAATTATTGAGACAAGCTAGCCGTAAAGAAAGAATTATTAAAGGAAGCGGAAGAAGCGCATTTGAATTTAATAGACTATTAAATGATTTTGATCAAATGTCAAAAAACATGACTGAAATGGGTAAAAAAATTAAAAGTGGCAATTTTGGCGATTTGACCAAAATGGGCTTTGGTGGTTTTTAATAATGGATAATTATGGTTTCTTTTCACCATCAGGTTCAGGGAATGGTATTGAATGATTGCCAACATCTAAAATCATTTTTTATGCTATTTCTTTAACAGTTATTTTAATCGCTTTTCTTTTATGATTTTTCAAAAGGCCAATTCGGAGACATTTTTTACAAAAAGATAGAATTATGTGAATGTCAAAAAGGACTTTTTGAACAGTTTTTGGTTCAATTAGCCTAGTAATGGTTGGAGTTAGAAGTGCTATTTTAGCTTTTAATAATTTTCCAAACAAATGAGAAATTATTCCGCTACACTTATGTAGATTAATGTTGATATTTACTTCAATTATTTTGATTATTAATAAACTACATTGAATCAAATATTTTGGACCTTTCGCTATAGTTGGAGCAATTGTTGCTTTATTAATTCCAGAAATGCCAAAACAAGATTGACAAAAAACCAGTGGGGTTGGTGTAGATAACTTCTATTTTTGAGATTTTGTTTTTGCTCATGTTTATGTGTTAATTGTTCCTATAATAATTTATTGCTCAATTAAACATAAATATACTTTTAAAGATACTTTAATTACTTTTGGCTTATTCGCAGGTTTAGCTACTTTAATGTTCATAATTAATTTAACAACCAATTTAATTCCAGGAGTGCCAAAACCTTGAAAAAGTAATTATTTCTATTTGGGCATGACCGAATATAACAGTCAAAAAGAATTGCTTAAAACTGCAACGCATTGACCATTTAACTTCATATCATTCTTGACTTGTATTATTATTTACATTTTTCTTTTTATACTTCTTTGATGCTTCCAAAGCAAGTTTTATATTGATATTATTAATAAAAAATTTGTTTTTGAATGAAGAAAAAGCAAGGCTTGAAAAAAATATCGTATTTCTATTTCGGAATTCTTTGATAGTAGAAGAAAAAAGCAAAAAAAGCTATAAAATAGACTTATTGGCTAATTGATTTTGCACTTTAAAAAATTCGAAAAACTATAAATAATTATATATATAGTTATATATATAGTATTATAATAAGGGTTATGTTATTGATGTAACATAACTTTTTTTATGTTATTACTAATAACATAAGAAGTATTATGAAAAACAACTTATCAAAAATTAACTGAAAAATATTTTTAATTTATTCATTAATAATTACAGCAATTTTCGTTGCTTTTTATCCTTTCGCAAGACTTTCGTTAGCCTTTGGGTTTGGTATTGGAAGTTGTTTTTCATTCATTTCTTATCAATTAAAGGATTTGCTTTTACGCAAAAGCCTTTTAATAACCTCAAAAAGAAAGATTAAGTTTAATTTCTTGTCGTTTTTGGGCTTTATGGGGATTATGTTGTTATTAGGTGTCTTAGTTTTTGTAATCTTAATGATTAACAAGCATGCTAAACAAAATTTATACACAAAGCCAATTTACGCAGGATGTTTTTACCCAATAAATATTGTCGCTTTTTTATTTGGAACATTGAGTGTAACGATAAGTATTTATGTGCAATCTTTTTGACAATATTGAAGAGAAAGGAGGGAGAATGGCAGAGCTAATAGAACACATTAATGATTGAAATCATCCACAGTTATTTTCATTATTTATCACAGTGTTAATTTGTTTTTCATTATCTTTAGCAGTTTTTATCTCAATCAAAAAATCAGCTAAAGCTGATAAAGCACCCAATGCTTTTTTAGTGATAATGGAAGGCTATGTTACAATGGTCGATAATTCGTTTGATGAAACAGCTGAAGGCAAAATAGAAAAATCAAGAATTTACATTTTTGGTTTAGCAACCTTTTTATTAATAGGTAATTTAATTGCCCCATTGGGACTAGAGCCCATTGTGACTTCTTATTCAGTGCCTTTAACCTTAGGTTTAATTAGCTGATTAGGAATTTATGTTGTTGGTTTAATTTACCAAAAATTCCGTTATTTGAAAAAATATTTGAACCCGCTTGAAACAATTGGACAATTTGCTCCACTAATTTCATTGAGCTTCCGGATTTTCGGTAATATCATAGGCGGTGGAACGCTTTTATTCCTATTTTATTGATTCTTTGGTTTTATTTGAACTAAAATACCAGGTCAAGAACATCATCAATGATTCTTTTTAGGAAGTATTTTCACACCATTATTGCACCTTTACTTTGATGTGTTCAGTGCTTTTATTCAAGCTCTTGTCTTCACCACTTTAACTTTGATTTATTGAGTTCGTGAAGCAGAAGAACCAGAACCTAAAAAACAGAAAAAAACAAAAATGAAAACAATTACTACAAATCAAAACATTTACTAGGAGGTAAACATGGACATAAATAAAGGATTAGTTGCTATTGGCGTTGGTTTAGCAATGTTAGGAACTTTTGGAACAGGTATGGGTCAAGGTTTTGCAGCTGGTAAAGCAGCCGAAGCTGTTGGAAGAAACCCAGAAGCTAACTCAAAAATCCGTCTTATGATGCTTATTGGTTCAGGTGTTGCTGAATCAGCAGCTATTTACTCGCTTGTTATTTCATTCATTTTAATTTTCGTTTACGCTTAAAATGATTATTTCAATTTCTGAAAGTGCACTTAAAGAACAAACTTTATCGGAAAGTTTAACTGAAAAATTTGCCAAGATTTTTCCCACCTGACCGATGATGGTTGCTACTTTAATAGCACTAGCATTAAGTATTTTATTTTTATATTTTTTAGCTTATAAACCTATAAAAAAGGCAATTAAAGCAAGACAAGAATATATTCAAAATAATATAGATAGTGCTAAAGCACTAAAAGATCAATCACAACAACAATTAGATCAAGCGAATGAAAAGCTTGCTCAAGCTCAAAACGAAGCTTCACAAATTGTGCAAGATGGTATCAATCGTTCAAACAAAATCATGATGAACTATATTGCGCATGCTCGTAATACTTCAAAGAGAATGCTTGAAGAAGCACGGATGGACGTGGCAAAACAAAAAGAAGAATTCTTTGAAGAATCAAAAAATCAAATTGCTGAAGTTGCTAGTGAATTATCAAAGAAAATTTTACAAAGCACAGTTTCGCCTGAAACAGAACAAGCAATTATTGATGAATTCTTAAAAGAAGGACAAGTTAACTAATGTACAAAAAAACAAATTTGGATGCTTATGCCTTGGCAATCTATGAACTATCTGTAGAAATGGGCGTAGCTAAAGAAACAACATTATTGTTAACTGCATTATTCAAAGAATTAAAAAAAGATACATCATTTATTGATGTTCTAAAAAATAATGAAATTAGCAATGAAAGAAAATATGAATTTATTGAACATGTTTTTGCTAATTTTGAAAAATCAACTATTGTTAAAGACTTTTTAAAAGTTGTAGTCGAACATAAAGCATCAAATAATTTGTTAAGAATTATTGGTGTGTATTTAAGAATGGTTAATGAAAATCTTAATATGAAATTTGCAAAAATTTATAGTGCATTTCCTATCCCAGAAGACAAATTAGCCTTAATTAAAGCCAAATTAGAAAAAGAAAATAATTGTTTAGTTGATATTGAACACATTATTGATCCTGAAATAATAAGTGGCTTTAAAATCAAAATGGATAGTTTTATTATCGAAAATTCTTTAGGTGCTGACTTAAAGAAACTAAAAAATATTATTACAAAAAAAGAGGAGGTTTAAGATGGCTAATTCAGTTTATGATATATCAGCAATTATCAAAGATAGAATTAAGAACTTTAATGCCTCAAAAATTGATTATTCAGAAATTGGTCATGTTATCACAATAGGTGATGGTATAGCGCTTGTTAGTGGTCTTGAAAAAGCTAAAAATGGCGAAATTATTGTTTTCAAAAATGATATTTATGGCCTAGTTTTAAACCTTGAAGAAGAAGTTATTGGTGTTGCGATTTTTGGTAATGCTAGTGAACTTTCTGAAGGTGATGAATGTAGATGTAGTGGTGAAGTTATATCAATTCCAGTAGGCGATGAATTAGTTGGTAGAGTAGTTAATTCATTAGGTGAACCAATTGATGGTCTTGGTAAAATTAAAAGCCAAAAACTAAGTGAAATTTTCAAAGTAGCACCCGGCGTTATGACCCGTCAAGAAGTTAACCAACCATTAGAAACAGGTATTATTGCTATTGACTCAATGATTCCAATCGGTAAAGGTCAACGTGAATTGATTATTGGCGATAGACAAACTGGTAAAACTGCTATTGCTATTGACACAATAATCAATCAAAAAGGCAAAAACGTAAAATGTGTTTATGTGGCTATTGGGCAAAAAAATTCCACAGTGGCACAAATTGTTCAAAAATTAAAAGATATGGGAGCAATGGAATATACAACAGTTGTTGTTTCGGGAGCTAGTGAATTAGCACCACAACAATACATCGCTCCATATACTGGAGTTACAATTGCTGAAGAATGAATGTCAAAAGGCGAAAATGTTTTAGTTGTTTATGACGATTTATCAAAACATGCTGTGGCTTATAGAACATTATCATTGCTTTTAAGAAGACCTCCTGGTCGTGAAGCTTATCCTGGTGATGTTTTCTATTTACACTCACAATTATTAGAGAGAGCAACTAGAGTTACTCCTGAATTTGGTGGAGGCTCAATCACAGCTTTACCAATTGTTGAAACTCAACAAGGTGATATTTCAGCTTATATTCCAACTAATGTTATTTCAATTACTGATGGACAAATTTTTACTAGAGAAAGCTTATTTAACTCTGGTCAGAGACCAGCGGTTGATGTTGGTTTTTCAGTTAGTCGGGTAGGTTCAAGTGCGCAAGTTAAAGCAATGAAAGAAGTTGCTTCATCATTAAAATTAGAACTAGCACAATATAATGAAATGCTTGCTTTTGCTCAATTTGGTTCAGATTTAGACGAATCAACTAAAAACATCTTACGTCATGGTGCAAAAGTATATGAATTTTTAAAACAAGAACAATACACCCCTTATTCACAAATGGTGCAAATCGCTATTTTAATGAGTGTTAAGGAAAAAATTATTAATCCATTACCAATTGACCAAATCAAGAATTTCCGTACCAAAATTATTAAATTTGTTAATGAAACAGAAGCGGGAAAAACCATTTATGAAAAACTTAAAGCAAACAAATTTGCTTTAAATGATGAAATTAGAAACGAATTAATTAATGCATTAATTTCAATTGTTGAAAAAATAATCAACAAATTACCTAACTATAATCCAAAAGACTATTTACCTATTCCAGCGAAGTTGTTAAATAAATAATGGCCGGCTTACAAACTATTAAAAATAGAATTAATGCAGTTAAAGCCATTCGTAAAATAACTCACGCAATGGAATTGGTTGCTTCATCAAAACTTAAAAAAGCAAGAACAGAATATGAAAGTGTTCAATCATATGTGTCAGTAGTTAATGAAGCTTTTTATGGCATTTTAACCCACATGACTGAACAGGAAATTAAAAATTTATTTGTGCCAAGACAAACAAATTCAAAATTATACATTGTTTTAACTGGTGATTTCGGATTGGCCGGATCATATAACTCAAGTGTAATTAAATTAGCTAAAAAGACTATAAAAAAGGAAGATAAATTAATTATTATTGGTAATAAAGGTGCTAATGCTTTAAAACCAATTTTCAATGAACAAGTTTTAAATATCTTTCATTCAGACGAAACAATTGACCATTATAAATTAATGCAATTGATTATGACTGAAGCTTATAAACTTTATTTGGATAAACAAGTTGATAGCATTCATATTATTTATAGTAAATATATAAATAATTTAGTTCAACAAGAATTTGAAGAAAAAATCTTCCCGTTTGATCATTTAATTGATGACTGTTATCAAGAATTGACACAATCAATTAACACAGCTAAAAGCCAAGTTGAATTTGAACCTTCTGCAAGAAGAGTTTTTAGTGAAGCAATCCCTTTATTTATTAGTGCGCAAATTTACAAAGCATATTCTTCATCGAAACTAAGTGAATTAGCTTCAAGAAGAAGCGCTATGGAAACAGCTACTGATAATGCCAATAATTTAATTGAAGACTTACAAATCAAATATAACCGTAGACGTCAAAGCAACATTACTCAAGAATTAAATGAAATAGTTGCTGGAGCTAACGCGGTTTAATAATGAAAGGATAATAATGTCGCAAAATAATAATGTTAATTCGCAATTAAATGCGACTAATTCTACTATAAACAAGATGAATAATAAAAACATGAATGTTGGTAAAATAGTCCAAATAGTTGGCCCCGTTGTTGATGTTAGATTTGAATTAGGTAAATTACCTGCCATTAATAATGCTTTGGTATTGGAAAACAATGGTGAAAAATTTACTTTTGAGGTTGCTCAACACATAGGGGATGAAACAGTTAGAACCATTGCAATGGTTTCAACAAATGGTCTTTCAAGAGGCTTGAATGTTTATGACACTGGCAAACCAATTAGTGTTCCAGTTGGTAATGCTATTTTAGGTAGAATGTTTAATGTTTTAGGTGATCCAATTGATTTATTACCTGAACCACAAACAGATGAATATAATTCAATTCATGCTCCAGCTCCAAGCTATGAAGATCAAAAAACAATTAGTGAAATTCTCGAAACTGGAATTAAAGTTATTGACTTATTGATTCCATATGCTAAAGGTGGAAAAATTGGTCTTTTCGGTGGAGCCGGCGTTGGTAAAACAGTTTTAGTTCAAGAATTAATTAACAATATTGCTACACAACATGGTGGTTTATCAGTTTTCGTTGGTGTTGGAGAACGTACACGTGAAGGTAATGACCTTTATCATGAAATGAAAGCAGCTGGCGTTTTAGATAAAACAGCTTTAGTTTTTGGTCAAATGAACGAACCTCCTGGCGCACGTATGAGAGTTGCTTTAACTGGTTTAACAATGGCGGAATATTTCCGTGATCAACAAAATCAAGATGTGCTTTTATTCATTGACAATATTTTCCGTTTTGTTCAAGCAGGTTCTGAAGTTAGTGCCTTATTAGGACGTATGCCTTCAGCTGTTGGTTATCAACCAACTTTAGCAACTGAAATGGGACAACTTCAAGAAAGAATTACATCAACACACAAAGGTTCAATTACATCTGTTCAAGCTGTCTATGTGCCAGCCGATGACTTAACTGACCCTGCTCCTGCTACAACATTTACTCACCTTGATGCCAAAACAGTTCTTGACCGTAATATAGCTGCTTTAGGTATTTATCCTGCTGTTGATCCGCTTGAATCTAACTCAAGATTGTTAGATCCATTAGTTGTTGGACAAGAGCACTATGATGTTGCCTATGGTGTTATTAGTATTTTGCAAAAATTCAAAGAATTACAAGATATTATAGCTATCTTAGGTATGGGTGAATTAAGTGAAGAAGATAAAACAACAGTTATTAGAGCACGTAGAATTAGAATTTTCTTATCGCAACCATTTACAGTTGCTGAAAAATTCTCAGGTAAAAAAGGTCAATATGTTAAATTAAGCGACACTATAAGAAGCTTTAAAGAAATTTTAGAAGGTAAATACGACAACTATCCAGAAGACTTATTCTTTTATGCTGGTTCGATTGAGGATGTTGAAGAAAGATATCAAGAATACCAAAAACAATTAGCACAAATCAATTCTTCAAATAATACTGAAGAAGAAAAAACAGAATAATGGCTAAAAAAACTTATTTAAAAATAATTACCGTTAATGGTATTTTCTATGAAGGAGAAGTTGAAGCGGTTAATTTAAAAACAAAAGATGGTGGGGCTATGACTATATTAGCCGACCACTCAACTTTTGTAAGTAACATTGACGTTTGCAAAATGACAATTAACTATCCTCATAGTGAAGATTACAAAATTTGTTCAATTGGCTCAGGTTTGCTTTATGTTGACGCCAAAAGCATTAAGATCATTACTGATGACATTATTTATGCAAGTGATATCAATATTAAAAGAGCAGAATCTGATAAAGAAGACTTGTTGAGAAAAATTCAACAAGTTAAAAACGAAAAAGAAAGAGCCATCTTTGAATACAAATTGCGTAAAGCAATCAATCGGATTGAGGTTTATAATAATAAATAAAAATGGCATTTTGCCATTTTTTAATATCATTTAATTAACGCCAAATTAAGTAGAATGGAAAATTATGAATAAAAAAATAATTAAATGATCATTTTTAGGAAGCAGTTTATTGCCAATTATTGCCCTGCCAATTAGTTGTCAGGATAAGCAAAATAACATTAAACTAATAAATTATTTAAATAATTTAAATATTCCTTCCAATTTGACTAAAGAACAATTAATTTATTTTGTTAATTATCAATTAGACCAAGACAACTTTAGTGAAGATCTAATTGATTTAAACATTAAAAACAATAAATTAGATTTATTGTTTGGCAACGGAATTGTAATTGAAAAAGACTATGAAACAGATCTTTTAGTTAAAAAAGATTCAGTTATTATTGAAAATGATAGTTATAAAATTTTAGATGAAGCTAATTTAACAAATATTGATGTTTTAACAGCATTTGCTCCTAAAAATTATGTAAATAAAAACGATTATCAAAATCAAATTTGAAGTGAACATAACCAATTTGGTTATTTATCAAATCAAGTTGTGCTTCCAAATTTACAATTATTAATTTATAAAGCGTTATCAAACAACCCACTTTTTATTAAAAATAAAAATGCAGTTGATAATCTTAGATTAACAGCATTTGCCAAGTCTTTGGAACAGCAAAAATATTTTTTAGACAGCTTAAATTTTTATCTAAAAAAATACCAATTCACTAGTGAAAAAGGCGAATTAGGCAAAGTACAAATGAGCAATATAGTATTAAATTCAGGATATTTATCAGCTAAATTTAGCTTTTGAAATCAAAAAAACACTGAAGAAATAGCACAACCAATTACTTTATATTTAGATGGTTTTTTTAATAATGAAACAGTTTATAAAAAATATCCTGATAAATTAACTAACCAAATACTTGATTTAAATGATAATAGCATTCATTTAAATGAACAATATAACAACCCTTTGATTAAATTCAAAAATAATATTTTAAATTTAATTGATTTTGACGCTACGATGCATAGTGGCATTTTATATAAACAATATAACATTAATTCTTTCAAATATTTGATTGATAATTGAAAAGAAATCTTTTTAATTGATAATTTGAACGACCAAAAACTCTATGAAATAGTTAATTTTGAATTCACCGATTTATTGAATAATAGTTATTCAATAGGTTTATTAAATGTGAAAGTTGGCGAAACTATTTATCCGTGATATTCAATTGATTTTACAGAACATAAACACTTGTTTAATGGTTTCTATATTAAAAATGAATTGGGCTTGCTTAACAAAAAAACCAGTGAAAATTACTTTTCTTATTCTACTTTGACAAAACAAAATGATCAGTTAGTTTATCCGCAAGGAATTGACGCAAATGCCTTTTTTGAAGCTAATTTAGAAGATATTGTTAATTTTGGAATTATGCAAAATGTTAACAATTTAGCAATGTGAAACAACTTTTCAATGTTTGAAGTAAGTCCAGAATATGTAATAAGCAACAAAGCAGAATTTGAGAAAAAATTGTCATTGATAATTTCACAACTTGTATTGTTGTATTACATTAAGAATTCAGATAACACCTTAATAAAAGAAGTAAAAATCACAATAGACCCAAACAATGATTTTTATAACGCGAATTACGATTTAGGTTCAATACCTATTAAAATCGACTTTATAGATCATAAAAATAATCAAATGTTAAATTTGAATAATCAGAATTTAACATTTGAATTAAAGGGCTTTAAAGGCACAAATTTTGCTCAAATAGATAGTAAAAAAGCTGAATTAGATAAATTAACTAACAAACAATATTTAGAAGAACCCATAAGCGGTCAAACACCCCCTTATTTAGTTAGAAAAAACCGGCAAAATTAATGCCGGTTTTTTAAATTGTTAAATCGAATATCAGATTAAATTTTACCATTTAAGCTATAAATAAGTCTAAATACCTATTTTTGTAATTTTTCAAGAGCATCTTTAGCTGCGTTCTCTTCAGCTTCAAGTTTACTTTTTCCAGAACCTTTTCCAAAGATATTTTCAGCATGAATAACCTTAGATTCAAATACTCCATCTTTTTGTATAGTTACATAATTGACAGCATGTTTTGAAAAACTTTGGATGTATTCTTGAAAAGTAGTTTTGGCATCTTTAAGATTTTCTTTGATTAATTTATCTGCCGAAGGGAATAAAGTGTGTTTTAGGAATTGATTTGTTTTTTCAATTCCTTGATCTAAATAAATTGCAGCGACTAATGATTCAAAAATATCAGCGCCAACTTTTTCAGATTTTTTCACTTCTAAAGACATTTGTCCAGGGGCAGTAAATAAAAAATTTCTTAAGTCTAAATTGAAAGAAATTTCATTTAAATTTTTAGTATTAACCATTTTTGAACGAAGTAAAGTTAAATTACCTGGTCCAATGTGTTTGAATCTTTTTAATAAATAATTAGAAACTAAAAATTGCAAAATTGAATCGCCTAAAAATTCTAAAGTTTCATAGCTATTAATGTCTTTAAGACTATTTTTCTTGAAATTAGAGTGAGAAACATGTGTTAGAGCTTCACGATAAAAGGAATAAGTGTTTGGAAATATATTAAAATGTTGTAATAACTCTTTTAAACTATTAAATTTCATTAGGATTCAACTCTTTTTTGATTTTTGTTAAAAGATCATTTTCTAAGGCTAGTTTAATTTGACCAAGCGCACCTAAATAAGCCTTATCATCGCTCGAACCATGAGATTTAATTACTAAACCATTAACTCCAATAACTCAAGCTGCGCCAACATTTCTGTAATCTAAAGTTTCAGCAACATCATTAAATGCGCCTTTAAGGAAAAGATAACCAATTTTACGAATTGTTTTAGCCATAATTTTATCTTTTAGTAAATTTTTAAAAGATAAAATCGCACCTTCTAAGCTTTTTAGGACTAAGTTGCCACCATAACCATCAATTAATGCCACATCAGTAATAGCATTGAGTAAGTTTCTGCTTTCAATATAGCCTTGGTAATTTAGCGAAGTGTCGTTTTTAAGTAATTCATTGGCTTCTTTAGTAGTGTCTAAACCTTTATATTCTTCTGTTCCGATGTTTATTAAACCTATTTTTGGGTTTGCTTTTTTCATTAAAATTTGTGCAAAGATTTTTGCGATTTTAGCTCATTCATATATGTATTCGGCTTTTGTTTCTAAATTGGCGCCAACATCTAAAAGTAAAAATTTTTCACCTTTTATAGTAGGCATTATAGGCATAAAAGCTGGTCTAGAAATACCTTTAAGTCTTTTGCTTTTCAATGTAGCTGCAGCTAAATATAATCCAGAATCTCCAGAAGATAAAATAGCATCAACTTGATTATTAGCCAAAAGATCAAAAGCTCGATTCATTGATGTAGGCTCTTGAAGTGCTTGACGAATATTTTTTTTGTCTTGAGAGACTAGATTATTATCAATAATAAATACATTTTTTGGCATTTCGTCTTTGTAAAATTCTCTAATTTCATTTTCAGGACCGATCAAAGTAATTTCAAAATTAGGGTTCAATTTAAGAAAATTGCTGGTTGCAATTAAACCAGCAGTTATCCCGTTATCATTCCCATTTAAATCAAAGGCAATTTTAAACATTTTTTCTCCTATTCAAAACTAATTAAGAAATGATATGTTGGTTGGTTGCCATGTACAATTTCTACTTCAACATCATATTCATTGATAATAAAGTTTTGTAGTTCGCTAACATCAGCTTCAGTTACATCATTACCATAGTAAATTGTGATTAATTCTGTGCTGTTGTTAATTGTTTTTTTAATTAATTGTTGAGCCGCTTCAATGTAAGTGTCATTAGAAGTAATAATTTTAGAATCGGCAATACCAATAAATTGTCCTTCTTTAATTTTTACTCCATGCAATTTAGTGTTTCTTACTGCACGAGTGACTTCGCCTGTAACAACTAACTTAATTGCATCTTTCATGATTTCTTCATTATCTTTAGCATTTGTTTCTTTATCGAAGTTTAATAAAGCAACAATTCCTTGAACTTGACTCTTAGTTGGAATAACTCACACTCTCTTATCTTGAATAGTATGAGCAGCTTGTTGAGCTGTAAGGAAAATGTTTGAATTATTAGGCAACACAAAAACATTTTTCGCATTAACCATATTGATAGCATCAATTATTTCTTTTGCCGAAGGGTTTTGAGTTTGACCGCTTTCAATTATTGCATCAGCACCTAAATCATTCATTCTTTGGATAATACCAGAACCCAAATTACATGAAATAATTCCACATTCATTTAATTCACCATTTGAACTATTTAAAAGAATGTTTTTGTTTTTTGATTCACTTGCTTGTTTAGTCATGTTTTCTGACTTAATTTTGGCAAATTCACCATATTTTTGAGCCAAATTAAGCATATCACCGGGTTTTAATGTGTGGCCATGAACTTTAACAATATCATCATCTTGAACAACAACTAATGAATTAGCTTTTTTATGTAATGCTTTTTCAAACATTTTAAGATTAAATTCTACATTTTTATTTAACTCTAAAATAAATTCAGTGCAATAACCAAATTCACCGTCATAAACCTCATTGTCACTAACAAATTTTTCAATTTCTTCAGTTTCAGTTGATATTTCGACTTTTTCACCTTTTACTAATTTATCCATACCAACAAGAACAGTATAGAAGCCTTCGCCACCTGAATCAGTAACACCAACTTCTCTTAAAACTTTTAATTTGTTTGGGGTGTTATCACATGCTTTTCTAGCAAAAGACACTGCCAAAGCAAAAAAGTCTTCAAATGTTGTTTGCTCATTAACAACTTTTTCTAATTCTTCTGTTGTTTCTCTAATAACAGTTAAGATTGTTCCTTCAATAGGTTTTAAAACTGATGAATAAGCTTTTTTAGTTGCTTGTTTAAAACCTTCTAATAAACCTAAAACATCAACAACAGATTTATTTTCAAAACCAATGGCAAAACCTTTAAAAATTTGGCTTAAGATAACTCCTGAATTACCTCTAGCACCAAAAAGCATGCTTTTAGCTATTTGAGCAGAAACTTCGCCTAGATTATCTGAATTTATTTTTGGCATGATATCAACAGCTGATTGTACAGTGTGTGACATATTAGTTCCTGTATCTCCATCAGGCACAGGGAACACATTTAAAGCATCAATTCTATTTTTCGCGTTAATTAAATTGTTAGCGCCTGACAGCACAAGCTGGGCAAACATTTTTCCATCAATCTGTTTAATCATTAGCAATTCCTTCTATAATAATGTTTATTTTTCCTAAGTTAAGTTTTTCTTTTTTTAATTTGTATTTTAGTAGCGAATGTATTGAATTTAAAACATCTTTGCAATTTGTGTTTTTAAGCAAAATTAATGAGGCTGAAAAATTTCAATTATCATTAATTTTTTCAGCTTTGATTTTTTCATGTGAACATTCTAGATCATTTTGTAAACACATAATTTGGGCAATTCCAGGTGTAGATTCTAAAGCATCCAAAAAGATCTTTAAAACATTATCCTTTTCCATAATAACAATTTCTCCATTAATTTCAATTTTTAGTTATTGTATTTTATCAAAAAGCATTAATATATAATTAAAATTAATATTAAATAATAATGATTAATTTATCAAATAATTAATATTTATTACTAACTTAATGATTTAATGAGGGTTATATGGCTGAAACAATAAAGAAAGTTATTCTGCTTGATATTAGAGAATCATCTGAAAATCCTAATGACGCCAATATTCAAGTTATGGACGAAAACCATTGTTTTTGATTGACGGCTAAAGGTATAAATAAGCCAAATTCGAAAAATAGAAGTAATTTGTTAATTGGCTCTTTAATTGAAATTGAATATTTTTCAGCAAGGTTAAGAGACAAAACAAGTAAACTAAAAAAAGCCCATTTGTTGTCTGATATTGATTACAATAATTCAGCCTTATTAAAGTTTTTACAAAAAATCATAATTTTTTTAAAACAGTTCGCTCATTACCCGACGAAAAATATTTTTTTTAAATATCAAGAATTGTTAGAATTTATTAATGATTTAAATTCTGCTCAATATTTATTTACTAAAACTTATTTAGTTCATTCATTGTTAAAACCATTAGGTTTAGAGCCTAATTATTATCAATGTCATGTTTGTGGCAGAAAAGATCAAATAGTGTTTTTCGACTATAATAAAGGTGGATTCGAATGTCAAGAACATTCAAACGGTTATAAATTACCCACTCACTTATTAGCTAACTTTTTTAATGCTGATCATAATTTTCATGATTACTTGACTAAAACAACTTTAGAAATTGATACTTTTATTTACACAAAAGTTTTACAATATTTAAAAAACAATGGCTTATTTATTGATTGAGAGCCAATGAAAGGAATAAAGAAAAATGACTAAATTTATACAAAAAATCAAAAAGGATTGAAAGAAAACTCAATATATTAATTTTTCATTTGTTATCCTAATGGCAATTTTAATGATTGCGGGCATACTGATTAATTGAGTTGTAAAAACACAAGATTATATTGCTTCAATCAATAAATTAAGTGTTGAAAACCAAAGAGAATTAATTAAATTAGATTTATTACCCAAATTAATAAGCAATTATTGAGGCTACACTTCAACTTTTACCTATTTATCAAACACTTTTTTAATTTTGGCATTTGGTTTTTTAACTTTTCTACCTAAAAAAAGCTTCGCACAAAAAATGGCGTTTTTAGCAACAGTTTATATCACGATTACATTTGTTGTGTTTTGAACTTTAATTTTCCCAGATAGTCTTAAAAAAGGAGTGTATTCAATTCCTAATTTTATAGCTTCTGTGTTAATCCACTTTGTTAACCCTGCCATAGGTTTTGGATTATTAATTTTAAATAGAAAGCATGTTGAAATTTCTAAAAAAACAATTTGACTTTCATTTATTCCTTTGATTATTTTCTATCTTTTCGCTTTATGTTCATTCTTAATTGGGCAATCAACAGTACAACATTTAAGTGAAGCAAATAGTGAAAACGCAAACTTATATAATAAACTACATTTACAAGTTTATGCATTCTTAAATTTTGCTAAACCACTATTTTATAGTGGTGAAAATAAAATTGTTGTTGTTTTATTAAACATTTTAATTGTAGTTGTAGGTTTAATTTTAACCCCTGCTTTAGGTTTAGCTTGAAAACACAGTTTAAAAATTAAATATCAAAATTTTATTAAAAATAATTAACGCCAAAAACATAAACATAGACATATTAGCTCTATGTTTTTTATTTATTAATGTTTATTAATTATTTATTAAATATTTATAATTTATAGATAGATATATTAATTTAAAAATTAAGGAGAATAATATGCAAATAGGATCAAGCAAAATAGCTATTGAAGCTATTGAAAAATACGATAATATTATCATTTTTCATCACATTAGGCCTGACGGTGACTGTTTAGGAAGTCAAGCAGGTTTGGCAGAATTAATTAGACAAAATTTCCCAAATAAAAAGGTTTATACACCAGGGGATAATGCGCATGTTTTTGATTTTATGAACTATCACTTTGACAAAATTGAAGATATAGACTTTACAAATTCATTAGGAATTGTAGTTGATGCTTCATCAAGCGATAGAATTGAGTGCGCACAATTACTTTTAGAAAAAAGAATGACAGCAACTTTAAGAGTTGATCACCACCCAAACGATAGTGATATTAAATATGACTATTTATGAGTTGATGAACATTATGTGGCTGCTGCTGAAATGATTGCAAAAATAGCATATGATGCCAACTGAAAAGTTTCAACTAAAGCTGCTGAACACATTTATTTAGGTATGGTTACAGACAGCAATAGATTCATGTACCCTGATACATCATCTAGAACCCACCAATTAGTTTCATTTTTATATGATAAAGGTGGTTTAAATCCATCTTGAATTTTTCATGAATTAAACAAACGTTCATTAAACGACATTAAATTTAGTGGTGAAATTTTGAAAAATTTCAAAAAAGATGGCAGAGTATTATATTTTGAAATTAAAGAAGATTTAATGAACCAATATGGTTTTGACAGTCTTAAAGCTGCTTCATTTGTTAATGAATTAGCAAACATCGAAGATAACTCATGTTGAGCCTTCTTTATTCAATTACCTGATGGCAAAATTAGAGGTAGATTAAGGTCTAATGGACCAAAAGTAAATGTTGTTGCTAACATTTATGGTGGTGGCGGACATGACAACGCTGCAGGAATTAGTCTTGATTCATTTGATCAAGTTCCAGAAGTATTGAATCATTTAAATCAAGCAATTAAGGATTGAGAAAATAAATAATATGCTTATTGGTTCTTGACAAGAAATAACTGAAAAAATTAAACAATATGATTCAATAGTAATTTTTCATCACATAAGGCCAGATGGCGATTGTTTAGGTAGCCAATTTGGCTTAAGAGAATTATTAAGAACAAATTATCCAAGTAAAAAAATTTATGCTGTTGGAGATAATAAAGGTACATTTAGTAGCTTTTTAGAATTTGATTTTGACAATTTACCTTCTAATGAAGAATTAAAAAAATCATTAGCAATTATTGTTGACGCAAATTTTAAAGAAAGAATTGAATGTAGACAACTTTTAGATGATGAATTATTCAGCGAAACAGTTAGAATTGATCATCACCCAAATGAAGATGATTTATATAATTGTACTCGTTGAGTTGATTCTTCACGTATAGCTGCTGCTGAAATGATAGCTGAATTAGCTTATCAAAATCAGTGAGTAGTCAGTGAAAAAGCAGCAACTTACACTTTCTTAGGAATAGTAACTGACAGTGGAAGATTTACTTACTCAAACACAACCGATAGAACACATGAATTAGTTGCATTTTTATATAAAAATGGCTTAAATTCTGAAAAAATATTCAGAGGTCTAGCCGAAACTTCTTTCGAAGACTTGAAATTGCAATCAATTCTTTTAGGTAACTTAAAAACAGTTGGTAAAGTAGCCTATACATCGATTGATTTAGAAACTATTAAATCATTAGGCAAAAAACCAACAGAAGTTGTTAGAGTTAATTTAATTGGTAATATTAAAAATTACCCATTATGAGTTCAATTTATCGAAGAAGAAGACGGCAGAATTAGAACAGAATATAGATCTAATGGTCCAATTGTAAGAAATGTAGCAGTTAAATGAGGTGGCGGAGGCCACGAAAGAGCTTCTGGTTCAATGTTAAATTCATTTGCGGACGTAGATGCTGTTATTCAAGATTGTAATCTTGAAGTCGAAAGATATTTTGACGAATTAAACAATAAATAAGCTTAATTAGCTTAAATAAGGAGAAAAAATGCCAAAATTTAAAAGAATTTTTATGATCGTTACTGATGGTTTAGGTATTGGACCAGATAGAGATCAAAAAGCTTTTGGAGACAAAGGAGCAAACACAATTCTTTCTGCTTCTAAATCTTCAATGTTCTTTATAGATACATGAAAAAAATTAGGAATTGGAAATATTACAACTCTTGAAGGTAACTATCATGTTAAAAAACCTATGGGTTATGTAGCTAGAGTTCAAGAAGTTTCAAATGCTAAAGATACATTAGCAGGTCACTGAGAAATGATGGGTATTAAAACCAATGTTCCATTCCCTACTTTTGCAGAAAATGGTTTCCCAGAAGATTTGATTAAAGAATTAGAAAAAGCTTTCGATGGAAGAAAAATAGTAGGAAATAAAGCAGCTTCTGGAACAGTAATTATTGATGAATTAGCTGAAGAACAAAAAAATAATGGTTCAATTATTGTTTATACTTCAAACGATTCAGTTTTACAAATTGCTGCTCATGAGGAATGAATAGGATTAGACAACCTTTATCGTTATGGTAAGTTGGCACGTGAAATTTGTTCATCTAAACCTGAATGAAATGTAGGTAGAATTATAGTTAGACCTTTCATTACAGGACCAGATGGAAAATATGTAAGAACATTTAACCGTCACGATTACGCTAATAAACCACCAAAACTTATTTTAAATTCATTACAAGATAAAGGAATTCCAACAATTAGTGTTGGTAAAATTAATGATATTTTTGTTGGTCAAGGTATTTCAAAACACTACCCTTCACAAGGTGATGCTGATGCTATGGACATTACAATTAAATTGGCAAGTGATCCAGAAACCAGTGGTTTAGTATTTACTAACTTAGTTCAATTCGATTCACACTACGGACACCGTAGAGATGTTAATGGATATGCTTCAAATATTGCCACATTAGACACTAAATTAGCCAAATTGATCAATGTAATGAATGAAGATGATTTATTAATTATGACTAGTGATCATGGAAATGATCCATTATACCCAGGATTTAATCACACTAGAGAATTATTACCTTTAACAATTTTTTCAAAATCATTTAAAGAACCAAAAGTTCTTCCAGATGTAAATGGTTTAGGTACTTCGGGAAATATTGTTGCTCGTAACTTTGAAGTTCCAATTGTTGTGGAAACAGGTGATGACATTTTTGATAAATTAATTTAGTAAAGAATGCGCTCTTAAATGCGCATTTTTTTTGCATAAAAAAATCATGCCTTAAGACATGATCAAAATAATTTATTAATTATTTAATGTCAACTGAAGCACCAGCTTCAACTAATTTAGCTTTAATTGATTCAGCTTCTGCTGGAGTAATGTTTTCTTTAACAACTGCTGGTAATGTTGAAACTAATTTGTTTGCGTCCATTAAAGGTAAGTTTAATAATTCTTTAACAGCTTTAACAATAGCTAATTTTTTACCATTGTCAGCAGCAATAACAACTGAAACTGATGATTTTTCTTCAGCTTCTGCGCCAGCTGCAGGAGCAGCAGCAACAGCAACTGCTGAAGGGTCAATACCAAATTCTTCTTTCATTGCTTCAACTAATTCCATAACTTCTTTAATTGACATTTCTTTTAAAGCTTCGATAAATGTTTGTTTTTCTAATTTAGCCATAATTTTCCTTTCAAATGAGATTTTTTAGTTTGTTTCTTCTTTCTTTTCGCTAATTAATTTTAATGAAAGTGAAACTTGTTGTAGTGGGCTCATAAGTGAACGAGCAAGAATTGTAAGAGCTTCTTCGTAGTTTGGTAATGTAGCAATTTCATTAACGCCTTTAGCATCAACCACTTTACCTTCGAAGATACCAGCTTTAGCAACTAATAATTTGTTTTCTTTTGCAAAAGCAGCTAAAACTTTAAATCCTGCTAATTCGTCATCTTTGCTAAATGCAAAAACGTTTGGTCCAACTAAGTGATTATTTAAATCTGAATGGTTAGCAGCATCAGCAGCTAGTTTGAAAAGACGGTTTTTGTAAATTTTAATTTCAACATTGCTTTTCTTAGCTAAAACACGAAGTTTTGTTAAATCAGCTACTGATAATCCACGATATTCTGCTACAACTAAAGATTTAGCATTTTGAAGTTTTTCAGTAATTTCTTTTACTGTTTCTTTTTTAACCAATCTGAAAGCAGATTCTTTAACTTGGTGCATATTTTCTCCTTTCATAATTTCTTGGCAATACTTAAAATGTAAGAAATACATTTGGCAACTTAATTAAGTTTTACAACCGTTGCTGTCTTTATGTATTGCGCTAATATTTTAATAGAAAATATATTTTTTAATAAAAATAAATATAAAAATATATAAATATATTATTTAGTAAGTTATGTACCAAAAAATTTAATTGATTTTTTACTTTTTTTTCTTATATATGTTTTTACTTTTTAAAAACTGATAGTATAATTAAATAGAAATTTTGCGGATATTTGTAAAATGGCTTATAATATTAAAGCTATTGGCACCATAGCCAAATTGGCCAAGGCAAAAGTCTGCAAAACTTTGATGTACGGGTTCGAGTCCCGTTGGTGCCTCCAAAAGATCCCATAGCTCAACTGGACAGAGCATTAGGTTACGGCCCTAAAGGTTAGGAGTTCGACTCTTCTTGGGATCGCCATATCATTAAACCACACGAAAGTGTGGTTTTTTGTTATTAATTTTTGTTTTCAAAAAATAAAAAAATAAATTAAGAACAGGAAAAAGCATCAAAGGATAAACATATAATCAAATGTAATTTATTTGATAATCTATTTTTATCATTGAATTTATTTTGGTAAATAAATGAATAATTTGATGAAGTATAAAAAATAGAAAATTCAGAAATTCTGGACTCCATCAAAATATCAAGGAAAATAAATAAAGAATTTGAATTATTGGCGCAATTAAAATAACTATAAATAAGCTTGAAAAGTTAAATGATTTGTTTAATATTAAGCTTGTTAAAACATTGATCATTGAAATTGCAAATATAGTTAAAATAAATCTTATTATTGAATTTTGAAGCACTTTTAATTTCTTGAATTGGCGTGTTAAAAAATTTAAATAAAAGCTATTTATGGTGGTTAATAAAAAGCTAATACTTAAAACTCATTTGGGATTAAGAAGAAAAATTATCGTCATAGAGTAAATTAAAGAGTCATATGCTTCAAGCACCCTTTTTCTTTTCTTTCTTGTTCAAAGCAAAATAAAAATTTTCATAAAAAATGCTCTTAATCCAGAAATAGGATTAATTAACAAGCAAAGATAAAATCAAATAACCACAAAGATAAAAGATTTATAAAGCACATCTATTTTTTTGTTTTTAAACTTGAAAAGAAAGGCAATTATCATTAAAACATCTATATGAAAGCCAGATACAACAACCATATGACTGATACTTAAATTTTTAAAATGATCATTAATCATTTGATTGCTTGAATTATTTAAACCGAACAATAATTTGCCTCAATAAGCATTAAAATAGCCTAATTGGACAAATTTGGTATGGCGAATATAATGCGATAAGCTAAATTCAGGATGAATAATTGACCGAAGAGATGGGTTGGTTAATTTATATTTGATGTTATGTTCTTTTACTCAATTAATTAACTTAGTATCAAAATGAAATTTCTCTATTTCACCGTCAATTATAATTTTAGAAAATTCTCTTATGTTTTGTCTTGTTATTGAAGGGGTGTTAAAGACAATTATTTTTTCGCCGTTTCAATTAATTAAAAAATAATTTTCTGTTGTTTTATAAACTGTACATTCAATCGAATAGTGTCCCCTTAATTCCGTTTTTGTAAAATTAAAAGACAATAAACCAACTATTAAATAGATTAATAGTATTAAGTAAATAAATTTAGCTTTTTTAATTATTAAAATAGTAATAATAGCCAAGTTAGGCCATACAAAAACGTATCAATGTTCACTAAATTGACACAATAAATAACTAAAAATAATTAGTAAGCAAAATAAACTAAAAGAATTTATAGTTTTATTATTTCTTGTAGTTTCTTTAAGGTTTTTTCACCAATTCCTTTTATCTGAAAAATATCTTCTCATGTAATATTACTATTCTTTTCTCTTCTTAAATTCAATAGTTTTGTAGCTATTGTTTTATTTATTCCGCGAATTGTTAATTGATCAATGCTATAAAGACTTGCTCACTCAATTAAAGACTTTGTATTCGTTTTAGACGGAACAAAAAGCTCAAAATTTTTGTCAATAATTTTGTTTCAATTGATTTTGTCAATGTCCGCATTACTTTTAAATTTGATTTTGTTTTTGATTTCTGCTAATTTCACAGGTTTAGCAAAACTTAGTTTAAGTGAATTTGCTATACAACCTTTAACTTTGATAGTAAAAGCCTCCTTTTTATCTTTTACTGGCTCAATTTTTTTCAATATCGTTGGGCTTGAGTTATAAATAATTGCGCTTGTTAGAACACTGGCAATACTTAAACTCAAACCTCCCAAAAAACACCAAACATATCTTTTCTTCATTTAATTCATTTAGCTTGAAAATATTAAAAACATTAAAAAATGAACAAAATATGAATTAATTGGCATTTTGTTCATGCGGAAATTAAAAAACAATGCAAAAACCGCAAAATATGATTGTTCACATTTTGCGGTAAAGTTAATTTGTCAATATTTTGATAAGAATTTTAACACCATAAATTATTTGTTTTTTATTCACTTGGTTTTAAAACAATATTTTCTATTTGGTTTTTAAATTCTAAGTTTTGTTCTAGCAATTCTCTTAAAGCTTTTTTACCTTGTGCAATATTTTTTTCTTCATAAGAGTATCAAGCACCTTTTTTGATGAAAACGCCTTTTTCAACGGCTAAATCGATTAATTCACTCAATGAATCAATGCCATTACCAAAAATAATTTGAGTTGTAAAACTCTTATAAGGTGGCGCAACTTTATTTTTTACTACTTTAATTTTTATTTCATTACCCGTGATATTTTTGCCATCAACAATTGATGTGCTTTTTCTCACATCCAAACGAAGCGAAGAATAAAATTTAAGCGCTCTACCACCAGTTGTTGTTTCTGGACTACCAAACATAACGCCAATTTTTTCTCTAATTTGATTAACAAAAATAATCGTTGTTTTATTTTTGTTTAAAGTAGCTGTTAGCTTTCTAAGTGCTTTAGACATTAATCTAGCTTGTGAACCAATGGTTTGTTCATGCATATCGCCATTTAATTCTGCTTCAGGGACTAACGCTGCTACACTATCTACAACTATAAGATCAATTGAACCTGATTTAGCTAAAATATCAACAATTTCTAATGCTTGTTCACCACTATCAGGCTGACTTAAAATTAATTGATCCAACTTAACACCTAAATTACTTGCATAAGCTGGGTCGACCGAATGTTCAGCATCAATAAATGCTGCCACACCACCTAATTTTTGAATTTCAGCAATCGCATGTAAACATAATGTTGTTTTGCCACTGCTTTCTGGACCGAATATTTCAATTATTCTGCCTTTTGGATAACCTCCAATACCAATTGCTTCATCTAATAAATAAGAACCACTAGAGAATGTTTCTATGTGTTCATTCAAGTCATCGTTACCTAAAAGCATAATAGCTTCTTCACCAAATTTTTTGGTTATTTCTTTAAGAGTGTTTTCAATTTGAATTTTATTTTTTTCCATGTTATCTATCTGCCTCCTAAAACATCTATGACTTTTTCTGAGCTTTGGTCCAAAAAGAGGACAAAATATGAATAAATTGGCGATTAGTTCATATTATTTTATAATTAATTAAAGATTTTCTTATTTTAAAGGAATACTATGAAAAAACTTATTTTTAAAAAACTTACTTTTGTGCCTTTAATTTTACCTTTTTTTGCCTTTTCAGCTTCATGCAACAATAAAAGTGAAACAAAAAAAAATGGAGCTAATTTCCAATGAATTAGGCAAATTAGCTCCAACAGAATTTATAGTTAATAATATAAAAAATAATGATGCAAAAGCAAATTTAAAACAATTCTTAAACCAATATTTTGTTATTTCAGAAGAGTTTAATCAACTTTTAAGTGAAGCAAATAGTGAACTTAAACATGTTGAAATAATTGATTCTAATACTATTCAATTAACAATAAATGGTGTAAATAATATACCAAACGAAGTGTTACTTAAAGAAGTTGGTCAAAATATAATAAATACTAAAAGCACTATAAATAAGGTTAATAAATCAATAATTGTTTTAGCAAACAATAAAGGCTTCGGTTTATATCCAACAACAATGAAAAACAAATTGGATCAACAAAACAGTTTGTTTGCTTATAAGAATATTATTGCCGAATATATTCAAGAAAACTTTGATGAAAATGTTTTTCCTGATTTTTTCAATCAAAAGTTCATATATTCAAGCAAGGATTCGAGCTTTATAGATAGAAACAGTAGTGAGAACGCTAGAATTGCTAAAATTGTGTTTTTAAGCGAAATTGTTGATAATCAACAAACCGAATTAAGCTTTTTCATAGATGATTTAGGCAAAAACAATGATTATGACATTAGCAATCCTGAAGGGAATAAATTGACCATCGGTCCTTACTATTTTTGAGATGATTCGCTCAAAATAGCAGGTAATTTTAAAACAACTAATAACAAAACAATTAGTCAAATTACCACCGAAATAAAAAATAAAAGAACAATGCAAGAACAAATTGAAATCTTGAAAAACTATGTTGATCTTGATTGGAAAATTGATGAACAATATGAATATTTTAGCAGCGCTAAAACACATTCTCACCCAAGCGAATTACACTATGTTTTTGGTCGCAGATTAAAAAATAATTTGAATGCTGACAGTGAAATAATTTCTGGCGTTATAAGCTTAGAAGAAACAAGTTAGGCTTATTTTATAACAAGGCTAAATAACCTTGTTATTTTTATTTTTGCCTATAAAACAGGCTTTTTAGCAATTTTACTTTTAAGCTAAGACCAAAATTAAATTTATATATTAAAAAAGAACAATTAATTATTTTGAAAAAATTGCTTTGCCTTATAATTAAAAGGCAATATTACAAAGAAGCATGAGGTTGTTGATACACCAAAAAGAGTTGTTGAGGGTGTTTTAAGTAATTCATGTGGAGTAATGTTCTTAAAGAACGAAAGGAGACAACAATGAGTAAATTTAATATCAAAGTGAAAGCTTTTGAACACACACTTGTTGATTATGCTGCTAAAAAACTTGTTGAATTAGCAGAAAAAAACGAAGTGAAATACAGTGGTCCAGTTGCGCTTCCTACAAAAAGAGAAGTTGTAACTATCTTAAGATCTGTTCACATTAACAAAAAATCTCGTGAACAATTCGAATCAAGAACTTACCAACGTTTAGTTGTGTTCAACAATCCTAGCGATAAAACTATGGACCAACTTAAAAGATTAGAATTACCAGCTGGTGTTCAAATCCAAATTACACAAAAATAAATCCAACTTGATAGGCAAGCAATGGTCAATGCCGAACATCAGAAAGACATTGTTAAATAAATTTATATTTTAGGAGAAATCATGAAAGGAATCTTAGGACGTAAAGTCGGAATGACTCAAATCTATACAGAATTTGGAAATTCAATCCCAGTTACTGTAATCGAAGTTCAACCGAATGTTGTGTCTAAAGTTTTAACAGTTGAAAAGAATGGCTATGTAGCTACTCAATTAGCTGTTGTAGACTTAAAAGATAAAAAAGCAAACAAACCTTTAAAAGGTCAATTTGCACAAGCTCAAACAACACCTAAGCGCTTCATTAAAGAAATTCGTGGCATGGAAGGCTATGAATTAGGCGCAAAAATTTCAGCTGACATTTTTGCTGCTGGCGAATTAGTTGATGTTACAGGTACATCAAAAGGTAAAGGTTTCGCAGGTACAATTAAAAGATGAAACCAACACATCGGACCTAAATCACACGGTGGCGGCGGCGGTAGCAAGCCAATTAGACAAACTGGTTCTTTAGGGGACATTAGTGGTAACCGTGTTGTTAAAGGCATGACAATGCCAGGTCACTTAGGTGCAGAAAAAACCACAATTCAAAACTTAGAAATTGTTAAAGTTGATGTTGCAAACAATTTAATTCTTGTTAAAGGATCAATTCCTGGTGCTAACAAAGGTTTAGTAATTATTAGACAAGCTGTTAAAGGATTACCAAACCCAGAAGCTATTAAATTAGTTAACGTTCAAGAAGTTATTAAAATGAATGAATTAGTTGAAAAAGCTAAAAAATACAATATCGAAGTTTTAGCTGGTATGCATGCTGATGAATTAGAAAAATTAATCGCTGCTGAAGAAGCTAAAGAAGCTGCAAAATAATAGGAGATAATCATGGCTGAAAAATCAACCTTAGAAAAATACTATATTTCAGAAAAATTCGATAAACAACGTAATGTTTCATTCAACTTCAAAAAAGCAAACGTTAAAGAATACAAAAATTTCGCTAATTTCTTAGCAGCCGTAGAAGAATTCATTAAAGTAAGTGAAGCAACAGAAAACGATACAAGAGTATGATTCCACAGAGATGGTGCATACCGTGGTAGTGTAGGTTTAGACAAAGCTAGAATTATTGTTAATAAAGTTACAGAAGCTAAAGTTAAAGACACTGAAGCTATTGAATTTATTGAAAAACAAGATTTAGTTGACAAACCAGCACCTAAAAAAGAAACTAAAGTTGAAAAATTAGACTTTTCAAAAGACAAAGAATTAAGCTTTGATGCTTCAGCTCTTCCAAAAGAAGTATTTGGCTTAGAAAAAATTTATTCACAAGCAATTTTTGATTCTATATTATCAGAAAGAGCTTCAAGAAGACAAGGTACTCACTCAGTTAAAAGTCGTGCTGAAGTTAGAGGTGGGGGTAAAAAACCTTGAAGACAAAAAGGAACAGGTCGTGCACGTGCTGGTTCAACCAGATCACCAATCTGAGTTGGTGGTGGTAGAGCCTTTGGCCCTACTCCTGAAAGAAACTACACACTTAAAGTTAATAAGAAAGTGAAGAGAGCAGCTTTTGCCTCAGCATTAACCTTATTAGCTCAAAAAGGTGCAGTAGTACTTGATGAATTCCAATTAAGTGGAATTAAAACTAAAGAAGCTGTTGCTAAATTAGAAAGCTTGAAAGTAAACAACTTAAAACACATTTTATTAGTTACTTCAGATGAAAATGTTTTAAGATCAGTTGCTAACTTAAGCAATGTATGTGCTGTTAGACCAGAATCTGTTTTAGTTGAAGATTTAGTATGAGCTGATGTATTAATTCTTTCACAAGAAGGTTTAGAAGTATTTAAAGAAAGAGGAACAAGATAATTATGGAATTAACACAAATTATTAAAAGACCTATCTTAACTGAAAAAACTAACAACCTTCAAAGTGGCAACACTTATACATTCGAAGTAGAATACTCAGCAAACAAATACCAAATCAAACAAGCAGTTGAATTCATTTTCCAAGTTAAAGTAGTTAGCGTTAACACAATTAAAGTAGATAAAAAATTCAAGAGAATTGGTCGTTTTGAAGGCTACTTAAACCGTTACAAAAAAGCTATGGTTACTTTAGCAGAAGGTGATGTAATTAACTACTATCCAAATGAAGCAGAAGCACAAGATGCTAACAAAGAAGCTAAAGCTAACAAAGCTAAAGAAGAAAAAGCACACAATCAAGCTAAAGAAGCTCAATTAGCTGAAAAAATTGCAGCTAAAAAAGCTAAAGCAGCAAACAATAAAGCAGTTAATGCCGAAGCAGGTAAAAAAACTGTTAATAGAAGTAGAAAAGAAGCATAATTAGAGGATTTTAATATTGCTTAAAAGACAAATTCCTCAAATATTTTTAAGCAAAGGAGACTAAAAATATGGCTATAAAACATTACAAGCCAACTACTAATGGTCGCCGTAATATGTCTTCACTTGACTACAACGCAAACTTAAGCGGACACAAACCTGAAAAGTCATTATTAGTAATTTTAAAGAAAAACGCTGGTCGTAATAACCAAGGTAAAATTACAGTTAGACACCAAGGTGGTCGGGTAAAGAGATTTTACAGAATTATTGACTTTAAACGTAATAAAGACAATATTCCAGCAGTAGTAAAATCGATCGAATACGATCCAAACCGTTCAGCAAACATTTGTTTATTAGCATATGCTGATGGTGAAAAAAGATACATTCTTGCTCCACAAGGCATTCAAGTGGGTCAAGTAGTTATTTCAGGAGAAAATGTTGATATCTTGGTAGGTAATGCATTACCTTTATCAAGTATTCCTGAAGGTACAACAGTACACAACATTGAAATGCAACCAGGTGCTGGTGGACAAATCGCTCGTTCAGCTGGTACTAGCGCACAACTTTTAGGTAAAGACGAAAACGGTAAATATGTTGTTTTACGTCTTAAATCAGGTGAAACTCGTCGTATTTTAGCTCGTTGCCGTGCAACAATCGGTAGCGTTGGTAATGAAGAACACTTATTAGTTAACTTAGGTAAAGCTGGTAGAAACCGTCACTTAGGTGTTAGACCTACAGTTCGTGGTTCAGTAATGAACCCAGTAGATCACCCACATGGTGGTGGTGAAGGTAAACAACCTGTTGGACGTAAAGCTCCACTTACCCCTTGAGGTAAAAAAGCTCTTGGTGTTAAAACTAGAAAAACTAAGAAATCTTCAAACAAATTAATTATTAGAAGAAGAAAGGATGCTAAATAATGTCACGTAGTCTTAAAAAAGGACCTTTTGCTGACGCCCACTTACTTAAAAAAGTGGAAGATATGGTAGAAGGTAGAGTTAAAAAAGCTCCTATTAAAACATGATCAAGAAGATCAGACATCTTCCCAGACTTTGTTGGTTTAACATTCCTTGTTCACAATGGAAATAAATTTCTTGAAGTTTATGTAACCGATGACATGGTAGGTCACAAATTAGGTGAATTTGCTCCTACTAGAACCTACACAGGTCACGGTGCAGACAAAGGTAAAAAATAATTATGGCTTTACAAGCTAAAGCACATGTTAAAACACAACGTATTAGTGCCAGAAAAGCAAGATTAGTTGCTGATTTATTCAGAGGCAAAGACGTTGCAGTAGCCTTAGGTATTCTTCACAATACCAATAAAAAAGCATCAGAATTATTTCTTAATTTAGTGAACTCAGCAATCGCGAACGCAACCAACAACCATGGAATGGACGCATCAAAATTATTTGTTAAAGAAGTATTAGTTAATGAAGGACCAACACTTAAAAGATTTCAACCTCACTCACAAGGTAGAGCATATTCAATTTTCAAACGTACAAGCCATTTATCAATTACATTAGAAGAAAGAGCATAGGTGAATTATGGGACAAAAAGTTAATCCAAATGGATTTAGATACGGTGTTACAAAAGATCACAACACAGTATGATTTGCTGAAAAAGCAAACTATGGTAAATACTTAGTTCAAGATGCTAACATTTACAAATTCTTCGATAAATTAGTACGTAAATACCAAATTGGTCAAGTTGAAATCAAACGTAATGCCAACAATAAAGTTACCGTGTTAATTCACACAGCAGCCAAAGGTAAATTATTAGGTGAAAATGGCCAAAATATTGCTAAATTAAACACCGAGTTACACAAATTCCTAAAAGACAAAAATGTTGATATTAATTTACAATTAGTTGATCTTGAACAACCTGCATTAAATGCACGTTTAGCAGCTGAAGCTATCGCACAAAAATTAGAAAACCGTGAAAGCTTTAGAATTGCGCAAAAATTAATTATTAATGATGCCTTAAAAGCTGGTGCTAAAGGTATCAAAACAGCAGTTTCTGGCCGTTTAAATGGTGTTGATATGGCTAGAACAGAAGGTTACTCACGTGGCGAAATGAAATTACATACTTTAAGACAAAATGTTGATTTTGCTAGAGCAATCGCTAGAACCACATATGGTGCTATCGGTGTTAAAGTATGAATTTCAAAAGGTGAAGTTAAAGAAGGAGATAAATAATGCTCCAACCAAAAAGAACTAAATACCGTAAACCATTCTTAGTAAACCCTTTAAAAAGAAAAGCCCACAAAGGTAACAAAGTTTCATTCGGAGAATTTGGCTTGCAAGCAACAACACCTTCATTAATTACAGCAAGACAAATTGAAGCAGCCCGTATTGCGATTACTCGTCGTATGGGTCGTGAAGGGGATGTTATTATTCGTATCTTCCCTCACTTCCAAAAAACATCAAAACCAATTGGTGTTCGTATGGGATCAGGTAAAGGTAGCCCAGAATTTTGATATGCATCAGTAAAAGAAAACACAATGATGTTTGAAGTTGCTGGTGTTAAAGAAGAAATAGCTCGTGACGCTTTAAGATTAGGTGGTCACAAATTACCAGTTAAATGAAGAATAGTAGCTAGAAGTGAACAAGATGGAGGTCAACAATAATGCTTTTTAAAGATTTAAAAGACAAAAGTCTTGATGAACTTAATAAATTAGTGATTGAATTAAAAGCTGAATTATGAACCTTAAGATTTAAAAACCGTGTGTCAACACTTGACCAAAGCCACAAAATTGCTTTAGTAAGAAAAGACATTGCTAAAGTTTTAACAGCAATCAAACAACTTGAAAGTGCCAAAGGAGTTAAATAATGGAAAGACAAACAAAAACTCGTAAAACTTTACAAGGTAAAGTTACCTCAGCTAGAGGCGACAAAACCATTTATGTTGAAGTAGAAACTTATAGAGCACATAGACTTTACTCAAAACGTTTCAAAACAACCAAACGTTTTGCTGTACATGATGAAAACAACCAAGCTCAAGTAAATGATGTTGTTACAATTATGGAAACTCGTCCTTTATCAAAAACCAAACACTTCCGTTTAGTTGAAATTAAACAAGTTGCTTCAGAAAGTGAAAAATAATCTATGTTGTTAGAACTTTCAAAATTAAATGTAGCTGATAACTCAGGTGCAAAAGAAGTAGGTTTAATTAGAGTACTTGGCGGTAGCCGTAAAAAAACCGCTAACATCGGTGATGTTATCGTTTGTTCAGTTAAAAAAGCTATGCCAAATGGAATTGTTAAAGAAGGACAAGTTGTTAAAGCTGTTATCGTAAGAAGTGTATATGGCATTAAAAGAGCTAATGGTACACACATTAAATTCGATGACAATGCTGTGGTAATTATTAAAGAAGACGGTACATTAAGAGGTAGCCGTGTGTTTGGTCCAGTTGCACGTGAATTGCGTGACAAAGGTTACTTAAAAATTGTTTCATTAGCACCTGAAGTGTTATAGTCAAATTAACCAATTGAGTAATAACTCATTTACCAATTGTTAAAAATTATTAAACTAACATTTCACAAAGGAGAAATATGAAATTTAAGAAAAACGATGAAGTTGTTATTATCGCTGGTGCTCACAAAAACAAAGTGGGTAAAATTGACAGAGTTGATAGCAAAAGAAATCTAGTTTGAATCAAAGATATTAATAAAGTAACTAAACATGTTAAACCTTCACAAGGACAAGACGGCCAAATCAAACAAATCGAAGCTCCAATTCACGCATCAAACATTTCAATCTTAGTTAAAAAAGCTACAAAAACTTCACCAGCTGTATTTACCAAAATTGGTTACTCAATCAAAGGCGACAAAAAAGTTAGAATTAGCCGTAGAACTCAAAAGGAACTTTAATTATGAATAACTTAAGAAATCATTATTTAAATAAAGTAGTACCTGCATTAAAAGAAAAATTCCAATATTCTTCAATTATGCAAGTGCCTCGTTTAGAAAAAATCGTGCTAAACATGACTGCTGGTAGAGAAGTAACTAATTCTAAAGCTATCGAAGAAGTAATCAACGAATTAACAGCTATTTCAGGACAAAAACCTTTCCAAACTAGAGCTAGAAAATCAAACGCTTCATGAAAATTACGTGAAGGTATGCCAATGGGTGGTAAAGTAACTTTACGTAGAGATAGAATGTGAGAATTTCTAGATAAATTAATCAATGTGGCTATGCCACGTATCCGTGACTTCAAAGGTGCTAACCCTAAAGCATTTGATGGTCGTGGAAACTACTCATTAGGTATTAAAGAAGAAATTATTTTCCCAGAAATCGAATTTGACAAAATTCGTCGTATCAAAGGCCTTGATGTTCAATTAATCACCTCAGCTAACTCAAATGAAGAAGCTAAAGCCTTATTAGAATTAATTGGTATGCCATTTGCAAAAGGAGAAAAATAGTTATGGCTAAAAAATCATTAAAAGTTAAAGCTAAAAAACATCCTAAATTCTCAACCCGTGCTTACACTCGTTGTGAATTATGTGGACGTCCACACGCAGTTTTAAGAAAATACAAAGTTTGCCGTATTTGCTTCCGTAACTTAGCTCACGAAGGCAAAATTCCAGGCATGAAGAAAGCGAGCTGATAATATGTTTATAACAGACCCAATTTCAGATATGATTGTGCGTATTAAAAACGCTAATCAACGTAAATTTAAAACTGTTAACATTCCTTTTTCAAATAAAAAAGCCAAAATTCTAGATATTTTATTAGCAGAAGGTTACATTACTTCTTACTCAGTTAAAGGTGAAGGCAAAGAAAAAGCATTCGAAGTTGTTTTAAAATACAAAGGCTCACAAAGAGCAATCATTGATTTTAAACGTATTTCAAAACCAGGTCTAAAAGTTTATGTTTCAGCAGACAATTTACCAACTGTTTTATCAGGTTATGGTACAGCAATCATTTCTACTTCAAAAGGAATGATGACTGAAAAACAAGCACGTAAGGAAAATGTTGGCGGTGAAGTTATCGCTTACATTTGATAGGAGGTAGTCAATGTCTCGTGTCGGAAATCGTGTTTTAACAATCCCAGCTGGCGTAAGCGTAAACTTAGACAACACAACATTAACAGTTAAAGGCCCATTAGGTGAATTAAGTAGAACATTCAGCAACTTAATCGCTATTAAAATCGAAGACAATCAAATTACAACTGTTCGTGCAAACGAAGAAAAACACACCAAACAATTACACGGTACAACTAACGCTTTAATCGCTAACATGCTTTTAGGAGTTTCAAAAGGCTTCAAAAAAGAAATCGTGATTAAAGGGGTTGGTTACAAAGCAACAATTAAAGGTAATATTTTAGAAATCGCTGCTGGTTACAGCCACTTAGTTAACTTAAACATTCCTAGTGAACTTAAAGTTGATGCTGCTAAACCAACAGAATTAGTTATTTCAGGTATCAACAAAGAAATCGTTGGTCAATTCGCTGCTGAAGTACGTAAAGTTAGAAAACCTAATCCTTACTCAGGAAAAGGTATTGCATATAAAGATGAAGTGATCCGTCGTAAAGAAGGAAAAACAGCTGCTAAATAGTAGCTTTAAGAAAGGTAAAATAATATGGCTCAATTATCTCGTAATCAAGCACGTCAAGTTAAACACTTACGTGAAAGACAAAAAATTTCAGGTACAGCTAACAAACCTCGTCTTAATGTTTTTAAATCACACCAAAACTTTTATGCACAATTAATCGATGATACAAGAGGCACCACTATTGCTTCAGTATCAACTTACGTAAAAGGCGAATACCATGGAAACATTCAATCAGCTGCTGAAGCTGGTAAAAAAATGGCTGAATTAATTAATAAATTAGGTATTACCGAATTAGTATTTGACCGTGGTGGTTATGTATACCATGGTCGTGTAAAAGCATTTGCAGAAGCAGTTAGAGAACACGCTAAAGGAGTTAAATTCTAATGGCAGAAAATCAAAAAGAAACAGTTAAAGTAAGTGCCCAAGGTACTCAAAAAGTATTCAACAAAGCACCTAGACCTAACAAAATTGAAAAACTTGATAAAGAAGGTAAAGAAAACAAACCTTTCGAAAGAAGACCAAGAGTATTCAAAGAAAGATCTAAAGGCGACAGAAATCCAAGATTCGACAGACAAGACAATGAATTCAGCGAAAAAGTCGTAAACATTAGTCGTGTTACTAAAGTTGTTAAAGGTGGTAGAAGATTCTCATTCTCAGCATTCGTAGTTGTTGGTGACAAAAAAGGTCGTGTAGGCTTTGGTCACGGAAAAGCTAACGAAGTTCCAGATGCAATTAAAAAAGCTATTAAAGATGCTAAAAACAATTTAATTACAGTACCTATTTACAAAAATATTACTGTTCCACACATGGTGGAAGCAAAATTCTTAGCTTCAAAAATCTTATTAAAACCTGCTCCTAAAGGTAAAGGTATTGTTGCATCAAACACAGTTCGTGCTGTTGTGGAATTAGCTGGTTATACAGATATTTACACCAAAACATATGGCTCACGTTCAAAAGCAAACGTAGTTAGAGCAACTTTAAAAGCTTTATTAGCATTAAGAACACCTGAACAAATTGCTCAAATCAGAGATAAAAAAGTTGAAGAATTATTAGGTTAATCATTGGGATTAAAAGGATAAATAATTATGCAAAACGAAATTAAATTACACTCATTGAAAGCAACAGCAGGTTCAAGACCAGAAAAACACCGTGTAGGTAGAGGTCATGCTGCTGGTAAAGGTAAACAAGCTGGTAAAGGTCAATCAGGACAAAACAAACGTCACGGTCACAGATTAGGCTTTGAAGGTGGTCAAACACCATGATTCAGAAGAATTGGTAAACGTGGTTTCACTAACGTGAACCACATCGAATATCAAGTTATCAATTTAGCAGATTTAGAAAGAGTCTTCTCAAATGGCGATACAGTTAATTTAGAACAATTATTCGCTGCTAATTTACTTAAGAGAAAATTACCTGTTAAATTATTAGGTAATGGCAAATTAACTAAAAAATTAAATGTTGAATTACACGATGCTTCAAAAAGTGCAATCGAAGCTATTGAAGCAAACGGTGGAAAATTCGAATATCTTTAATATACCAAATTTAAAAATACAGCTTATTTCGGCTGTATTTTTTAATTTGCCTAATTAAATTCTCGACTATTAGGCAAAATTTCGATTAATAATTAAAAAATGCAATAAAAAAAGCCGCTCCCTATTTTCACATCTCTGCTATCTTCGGCACTAAAGGGCTTAACTACTGAGTTCGGAATGGTATCAGGTGTTCCCCTTCGCTATTACGACTGTGTTAATATAATACACTAAAATAATAATTAGTCAAACATTTTTTTATTTTTTTTACACTGTTTTTTTAAATTATTTTTTTCAGTTTTTATCGTCTCTTTTTATCGCTTAAAACCGATATTTTTTTAAAACTTCAACTGACTAAAATTTTAAAAAAATGTTTCTAATTTTGAAAATTAATATTATTATTATGAAAGTATCAAAATTATCAAAGTCATTTTTACATAATAAAAAAATGCTTAAGAAAAAAATAAAAATTTTATTTGGAAGTTGATTTTATTTTGATATTATTAATAAGCTAAATTATTAGCAAGAAATGTTCTTTGAAAACTAGATATATAAACATGACAGTCAATTTTTTCGAGAGTTTGATCCTGGCTCAGGATGAACGCTGGCTGTGTGCCTAATA
>NZ_JNJW01000006.1 GCF_000701805.1 Mycoplasmopsis iners ATCC 19705
CGTGAGACAGTTTGGTCCCTATCTGATGTGGGCGTTGGAATATTGATGAGAGCCGCTCTTAGTACGAGAGGACCGGAGTGGACGTACCACTGGTGTTCCTGTTGTTGCGCCAGCAGCATAGCAGGGTAGCTAAGTACGGAAAGGATAACCGCTGAAAGCATCTAAGTGGGAAGCCTCCTCAAAGATAAGTATTCCCTTGAGATTCCTTATAGACTATGAGGTTGATAGGATGGGGGTGTAAGCGTAGTAATACGTTGAGCTGACCATTACTAATAAATCGATCGGTTTAAAAGTTGTTATGTGTTAATAAGACATTTCAATGAACCATAACCTAAATTACTATTCAGTTTTCAAAGAATATGGCACCAAAGGTGCTTTTTTTTATTTCTATAGCAAATAAAAAAGAGAAAAATGCACATTATAACCCCCAATTATTTAGAAAAGTGAAACTTTTTTATATAATTAGCGTGTATTTCATTTATAGGAGAATAAAAGAATGAAAAGCTTTTTTAAAAACGCAACACTTGGTTTTTCAAATTTTTTCTTAAGGCTCAAACATGCTTGAGTTAATTTTTGAACAAACAAAGATCTGCTTAAAAAAGTTTTTTTCACTCTTGGTTTAATTACAGTTTATATTTTAGCAACTACAATACAAGCTCCTTTTGTAAGAATTAAAAATGATAAAGCAATAGATGAAAACGCCTTTTTAAATACCCTTAACTTAGTTGGTGGTGGTGGATTAAGAAACTTTTCATTAGTTGCCTTAGGAATTAGTCCATTTATTAATGCTTCCTTAATTATGTCACTATTACAAACTAGATTGTTCCCAGCTATTCATAAATTAAGTCAAAGTGGTCCACAAGGGCGGAGAAAGCTGAATGTCATTACTAGGTTATTAACTCTTGTAATAGCTTATCCACAAGCTATATTATTAACCCAATCATTGGCAGCTGGTGGAAACAGTGCTTTAATTGAATTTATTCCACTGAATAATAATCCTAGCTTAAGTGGGGTAACAATTTATTTCTTATTACCAATGATATTAATTGGTGCTTCATTATTCTCATTATTTATAGCTGAAGAAATCACAAACAAAGGAATTGGTAATGGTACTTCGCTAATTATTTTTGTTGGTATTGCCTTCCAATTACCAGCGCAATTCAAAGCAGCTTTCCAATATTTTGTTGGAGTTGATAGTAGTACATCATTATTAGTTGGCTCATTAAAATTCTTAACATACTTATTTGTTTATTTAGTAGTAATCTTTATTATTGCTTTAGTTTATAACTCAGAGCGCCACATTCCTATTCAACAAATAGGAGCTGGAAGAAGTAGAAATGTTAAGGAAATGGGTAAATTACCTATTAAATTAAATCCAGCTGGAATTATGCCAATAATTTTTGCTACAATGATTATTTCTTTCCCTTTAATGATTGCGAGAATTTTACCGCAAGCTAACTTAGGTAGAATTTGAATGGAACAAAACTTACAATTTACTCAACCACTTGGTTTAAGTTTATTAGTTGTTATAACATTCTTCTTCAGTTTTATTATGGGGTTACAACAATCGAGAGTTGATAAAATTTCAGAAGATTTTGCTAAAAATTCTACTTTTATTCCAGGTATTAAACCTGGTGAACAAACCGAAGATTATTTAATAGGCATTGTTATGCGTTTATCAACATTTAGTGGCTTCTATTTAGTTATTATGGCTTCAATGCAATACTTACAAATTATTCTTTTAAAACTACCAGCTATCATTAGTTTTGGTGGCACAGGAATGATGATTTTAGTAACTGTTTCTTTAGAAACAATTCAACAATATCAAGCAAGAAAGAAAACTCAAACATTATCAAATCAAAAAACATTATCACGTGATGCTTGAAACTCACAAATTAGTAATAACAACGATTACCTTTTTGCTAAAAAAGGCAAAATTGACAAAAACAAGAAAAATGGAGATGGATTATTATGATAAAAAATCAAATGCCAAATATCGTTTTTATGGGCCCACCAGGAGTTGGTAAAGGTACAGCTGCAGCATTGTTAGCTAAAAAAGCTAATATGATTCATTTATCAACCGGAAGTATTTTCCGTGAAGAAATTGCTGCCAAAACACCATTAGGTTTAGAATTAGCCCAATATGTTGAACATGGTTTATATGTGCCAAATGATGTAACTAACAAAACTGTTAAACAAAAATTACAAACTTTAATGGCGCAAAACGCCTTAGTAATTTTAGATGGCTATCCACGTACCTTAGATCAAGTTAATTTCTTAAATAGCATTCCTGGTTTTACTTACCAAGTAGTTGAATTAAGTGCTCCTGAAGAAGTAATTATGCAAAGATTAAACGGCAGAAGATTTTGTCCAAATTGTGGCAAAAATTTTAACCTTTATTCATTGCCTTCAAAAACAGGCGATTTATGTGATAACTGTTCAACTCCTTTACAAATGAGAAAAGACGATAGTATTGAAAATATTAAAGTAAGACAAGAAGTATATCGTAAAGAAACTGCTCCATTACTTGATTATTACCGTGAACATCACAACTTAAATGAATTTGATGCTAGTGTGACACCTGAAGAAGTTGTAAGCGCAATTTTAAGCAAATTTAACCAATAATTTAACATTATCTGCCATTAGGCAGATTTTTTAATTCTTTAAACTTTTAAAGTGATAAAAATAAAGTAGGAGGTGTAAATGAAGGCAAACATCATTAAATTAAAAAAGAAACTAAATCAAAAACTAATTTTACAGTTTGTTATAGGCATCTTTTTATTAGTCGCCACTCTTATATTTTTCGTACCAGGGAATCAATTTAAAGCATCACCAAATAGCATTAGTGTTGCTATATTGATAGCTATATTTCTAGCCCCATTATTTGCAACAGCCGTTATTTTAATGTTCAATAAATTCTTAAATAAATTTTTATTGAAAGCTAACTTGCTAAGTAAAACAGCTTTATTAATTTGCTCAATAATTCTTTTATTAATAATAAGTTATTTTTTCACCGAGATTTGTTATTATTCTTTTCATTCAGTTGCTGATTCTGAATCTTGAGAAGCAATTCCATTGGATTTACGCAGTACCCACACTAAATTTATGGGTCATAATGTTTGATTTACAAAATCAACAAATTACCTTTTTAATAACGGCAATACACCAAATGTTAAATATTTTACATTCTTGTTTTTAATTGAATTTATTTTAATAGCATTTACAGCATATTTAATAATCAGTTCAATTATTTCATTAATTAAAAAGAACAGTGTAAGAAATCGTCAAATAATTTTACCAACACTTTTCATTGTTTTAAATAGCATTATTTTTATTCTATTTATAACATTTGTTTTAATTAGAAAATTTAATTATGAAACATGAAATGCCGCACTTAGAACCGAAGAAGAATTTATTTTGCTTGTTGATCTTTATTCAGTAAATAACGGAGTAAAAAACCCTTATCTAACTAATTTAGTTTTGAGCTATATTATTATTTCTTTATTTGTCTTGGAAGCAATTTTAATTACTGGTTTATACATCAAAAACAAATTCTTTACCAAAGGTAAATATGCCAATGCTTCAATAATTGATTTAATATTAGCTTTTTGAGCAATTGTATTAGTAATAATTTTAACTGTTCAAGACAAACAACACCCTTACTCATTCTTAAATATCACTTTAATTTATATTCAAAAACTAAATTATGAATGATACACTAACCCATTAATTTTCACATCATTCTATTGTTTAATAATAGCAACTAGCGTCTTAGTTTTAGGAACTATTTGAATGCATTTAGTTTATAAAACAATAATGTTTGGTAAATTATTAAAACATGCAAAAAGAGCAACTGTTTAGTTGCTTTTTAGTTATAAAAATAATAGCAATTTGTCGTATTGTGCTTTAAATAAGCTTAAATTAAATTCGAAAAAAATCAAAAATATTTATAGTAAATATTTAATATTAATATACAATATAAACACTTGTATTAATAAGTATATTTTTTGAAATTAGTTTAAATATATAAAGCTATTAGGGCTTTATATCTTTAAGCATTTTTAGGGCTTTTTTACAAGTGTAGGAGACAACATGATTAAAATAAAAAGTTCTGCGGAAATTGAAAAAATCACTAAAAGTTGTCAAATCCTGGCAGAAGTCAAGGCGATCTTATGAGATTTCATAAGACCAGGAGTTTCATTAAAAGAACTTGATTCAATCGCTTTTAATGAAATAGTAAAAAGAGGTGCACAACCAGCATTCAAAGGTCTTTATGGTTTTCCAGCCACTGCTTGCATCTCTGTAAATGAAGAATTGATTCATGGTATCCCTTCAGAATACAAACTTAAAGAAGGCGATTTAGTAAGCATTGACTTAGGTTGTAAATATCAAGGATACAATAGCGATTCAGCTTTCACAAAAGGTGTTGGCAAAATTGCTACTCAAGATCAAAAATTAATTGATGTTGCTATTGAAGCTTTTAACGCTGGACTTAATGCTATTAAGCCAGGGGCAAGAGTGGGCGATGTTAGTTATGCTATTGGTCAAGTTATTAGAAAACATAATTTATATACCCCTAACAATTTCTGTGGGCATGGTATCGGACTTGCCTTACATGAAGAACCAAACATTTTTAATGATGGGCATCCCAAAACAGGTCCATTATTAAGAGATGGTATGGTAATTTGTATTGAGCCAATGATTTTGCAAAAAAATGCAAAAACTAAAACAAAAAAAGATGGATGAACCATTGTTAGCGCTAGTGGTTTAAATTCTGCTCATTACGAACACACTGTTTTAATTAAAGATGGTCGGGGTATTGTTTTAACGAAAGGAATTTAATGGCAAAAGATGCTATTAAAATGACTGCCAAAGTAACACAAGCATTTTCAACAGATGAATATGAAGTGCAAATCGAAAATGGCATGTTAATTAAAGCTCATATTTCAGGTAAAATCCGTGTAAATCACATTAGGATTTTGCCAGGAGACACAGTGGAAGTAGAAATTAGCCCTTACAACTTACAATTGGGCAGAATTACCTACAGACACAAATAAGGAGAAATAATGAAAGTTAGAGCTAGTGTAAAAAAAATGTGTAAAGATTGTCGTGTTATTAAACGTAAAGGCATTATTAGAATTATTTGCTCATTACCAAAACACAAACAAAGACAAGGATAAAATATGGCTAGAATTTTAAATATTGAAATCCCAAATAACAAACGTATTGTTATTTCATTAACTTACATTTATGGTATTGGAAGAACAAGAGCACAAGAAATTTGTGCTGCAGCAAATGTAGACGAAAATACTAGAACTAAAGACTTAACAGACGAACAATTACAAAAACTTCGTCAAGAAGCAGCTAAATACACAACAGAAGGTGATTTACGTAGAGAAGTTACCTTAAACATCAAGCGTTTAATGGAAATTAAATGCTACCGTGGTCTTAGACACCGTAAAGGATTACCTGTTAGAGGACAAAGCACACAGAAAAATGCTAGAACACGTAAAGGTCCTAGAAAAACTGTTGCTGGTAAAAAAGGTAAATAGGATTAAGGAGACAAACTTATGGCTAGAAAAACTAAAAAGAAAAATATTACCAATGGTATTGCTCACATCCATTCAACAAACCAAAATACAATTATTACCTTTACAGATGAATTAGGAAATGTAATCGCTTGAAGCTCATCAGGAGCTATTGGTTACAAAGGTTCTAAGAAAAAAACCCCTTATGCAGCATCATTAGCAGCTCAAGCAGCAGCAGAAGCTGCTAAAGAACACGGTATGAAAAGTGTTAAAGTTAGACTTAAAGGTTTAGGTGCTGGTAAAGATTCAGCACGTAAACAAATCGAAGTTGCAGGTATCACAGTAACAGAAATTAAAGATGTTACACCAGTTCCACACAACGGAACAAGACCTCCAAAACGTATTCTTAAGCGTGAAAAACAAAGATAATTTAATCAATAAGGAGTAATTATGGAAAAGATGCCCAAACTTGTGTATGAACAAGTACAAAACTCAAGTGAAAATCAAAACGAAACTATTTTTTCTCTTAAACCATTAGAAAGAGGTTTCGGTAATACTTTAGCTGTTGCTTTACGTAGAACATTATTATCAAGTATTACAGCCTTAGCTTTATTTGCTGTAAAAATTGAAAATATCGATCATGAATTCAACACTATTCCTGGTGTGGAAGAAGATGTTGTTACATTAATCATGAACTTACGTAAAGTTAAATTCCAATATGATCCAGAAGTTGTTTCTGACGATGATATTATTAAAGTTACTTTAAAAGCAGATGGAGTAGGAGAAGTTACTTCTCGTAATTTAGAAATTAACAATTCAACTATTGAAGTATTGAACAAAAGCCAACACATTGCTACCTTAAACAAAGGTACATTAAACATTGAACTTTATCTTCGTGCTGGCAGAGGCTTTAGATCAAACGAAGAAAACAAAAAATTCATTAATACAAGCGGCTTTTTAAGTAAAGTGGATAGCAGAATTAAAAAAGGAAGCTTTATTGCTACAGATTCTGACTTCTCACCAATTGAAAAAGTTGACTACACAGTTAGTGAATTAAACTCATCAAGCCCTCAAATTGAAGAGGAATTAAGATTCCGTTTAATTACTAATGGCACTATTGATCCTAAATACGCTATTCAACAAGCAGCAGAAATTTTAGTTGCTTCATTTAAAGTTATTGGAAATGTGAATGAAATGAAATTAGAAATTTTTGCTGAAGAAAAAGTTGTTGAAATGGAAGAAAAAGAAAACGATATCGATATTAGTCAATTAGGCTTATCAGTGCGTTCATACAATGCTTTAAGAAGAATTGGTAAAACTAAATTATCAGAAATTTGCGAAATGACTTTAGAGGAATTAGAACAAACTAAAAACTTGGGTAGAAAATCTATTTATGAAATTATCAGCGTACTTAAAGATAACGATCGTGAACTTAAAAAAGGAGAAGAATAATGGCTAATCCAACTCAAATTTATAGCCGTGATACCAAATGAAGAAAAGGTGTAATGCGTACATTAACAAGCGAATTATTAGCTCATGGACGTATTACCACTACTTTAACCCGTGCTAAAGAATTACGTCGTCATGTTGAAAAAATGATTACAAAAGCTAAAAATCCTACTTTAGCAAACCGTCGTTTAGTTGCTGCTTACCTTCGTCCAACTTTAGTTAATAACAAAGAAGACCTTTTAAAACACTTATTTAACGAAATTGCCCCTAAATACAAAGACAGAAATGGTGGATACACACGTATCTACAAAATTGTTGCTCGTCGTGGCGACAACACCAAAATGGCAATTATCGAATTAGTTTAATACTTAAATTTATTTCAAGCTTTAATTAACGCAACACTGGTTAAAATGCCAGTGTTTTTTAATGCAATGTGCGCGACAAAAAACACCATTATCTAATTTGACAATGGTGTTATACATTCTGTATTATTTTTTCACCAAATATACCTGTGAAAAAGGCATATTCGTTAAAATTTATTAATAATTAAAACTTTCTTTTTCTTCTCTTAATTATAACAGGGAGCAAGATAGATAAACCAAAAGTAATAATTGCTAAACCAACAGAAGTTGCAATTATTAAAGGAGTAATTGCATCCTTATTAGCTTTTTCAACCAATTCTAAATTAGTTTTAGTTTGTTTAGCAACAATTTCATTTGTTGTATTAAGAGCTTCTTTAATAATGTTTTCGCTATTATTAATTTCTTCAATTATTGATTTTATTAAATCAGAGTTTAGTCTTTTGCCTTTTGTTTCTTTGATAGTTCTTAACTTTTCTAGAGAATCAATTAATTTTTCCAAATCAACTATTTTGTTGGTTATTTGGTTTAAATCATCATTGAAATTATTTGAATTTTCATCCAAGTCTGCAACAGCATCAATCAATTGACCTTTGACCTCATCAGTTAATTTAGCATTAGCTATTTCTTTAATAGCTTTAAGTTTCGAATTAATGTTCGATACTTTTTCGCTAAGTTTTTCATCATTTAAATCTAACTCTAATACATCATTAATTAATTTGTCTTTAGCAGAATCACCAATTTTGTTCTTTTTGGCTTGTTCATAGATGTTTTCAATTAATTCAACTTTATTGTCAATTATTTCTAACTTTTTGTTAATGTTTGAATCCTCATTGCTAATATTAATAACTTCATCAATTAAAGCATCTTTATTAAATTGGTTTAAATTGGTATTATCAAGTATTTGATTAATTTTATCCACTTTAATTTTTTCGTTATTAAGTTTATTGCTAAATTGTTCATCATTAGTTGATATGTCAACAATGTTTTTGATTGTGTTAGATTTATCATCTTCGTTAAGTTTTGCATTATCATTGACCGATTTAATTAAAGCAAATTTATCTTTTACTTTATTTAATTCAGAATTAAATTCATTTTCTGTTTTGCCATTAACATCGATATTAGTTGTATCTTCAATTAATTTTGTTTTGGTTTGATCACTTAAATTAGAATTTCTAATTTCTTTTATTAATTCAATTTTAGCTTTTTCATAGGCTAATTCATCATTGAAATGTTCACTATTAATATCTAAATTCATTAGATCTTCAATGATTTTGTTTTTGTCTTCATCTGTTAAAGTTGCATCTGCTTTAACTTCTTTAATAAGTTTGATTTTTTCTTTAAGATTATTAAGTAAATCATCATAATTATCAGCGCTTGGATCTAAGTTTTTAATTTCTTCAGTTAATTTATTTTTTTCTTCATCGCTTAAGTTCTTATCTTTGATGACTGAATCCATGATGTCAAATTTGTTAAGTAAGTCTTGAAGTTTTTTATCAAATTTAGGATCATCATTTTCTATATTATCTAGCTCTCTAGCAAATTTTTCTTTTTGATCAGAAGTTAATGAAGGGCTATTTTTTATTTTTTCATACACTTCTGTTTTTTGATCTTCTTTTTTAATTTTGTCGCTAAAAGTGTCTTCATCTAAATTATTATTAATGTTTTTGATTTCGCTAATCAATTCACTTTTATCTGCTTCTTCAAGATTTTTATTATTTCTAATTGCCTTAATTTTGCTTTCTTTGATTTGTTCATGATTTAATTTAGCATCAAAGTTCTTGTGTCTTGGATCTAAATTAATAATTTCATTACCAAAATGTTCTTTATCTTTATTAGTTAAGCTTGTATCATCTTTAAGATTAGATAATTTAGCAACTTGCTCTTTAATATTTGCCAAAGTTTTGGCAAAATTATTTAAACCATTTTCTGTATTTTTTTGATCATTAGCATTTGTATTAATAACATATTCAGCTAATTTATTTTTCTGTTCTTCAGTTAATTTACCATTAGCTCTTATTTCATCTATTAATGTCTTTTTAGCTTCAATTTTAGCTAGATCACTAGCAAATGAATCAGATTTAGGATCTAATTGATCAATAGCATTGTTTAGATTTTGTTTTTCAGCTTCAGTTAATTTATTTGGTTGATCTGGTGAATCGACCGAATTAACTTTTTCATAGGCATTTTCTTTGATTTTTATATTTCCAAGGAATTTATTAAACTTATCTTTTTGTAATGAATCATCAATGTTATTAAGATCAGCTATTAAATCATTTGCTTGATCTTCGGTAATTTTACCTTCTGTTTTTTTAGTATTGATAAAGTCTAAAATAGCTTCATTAGCATCTATTTTTGCTTTAATTTCATCTTTTTCAGCTAATAATTTTGCTAAGCCTTCTTTAGAAGTAGGAAAATCATTTACATAGTCTTTGAAATATTTAATTTTTTCATTAGTTAAATGTTCTTTGCTATCTATGTGATCAATTAATTTAGCTTTTTCTAAGATTAATTGAATTTTTTTAGTTAAATCTTGATCAAAGTTATTTAATTCACTAATATTATCAATAAAGCCATTTTTAGCATCTTCTGATAAATGTTCAAGTTGTTTAATAACAGAAATGGCATCTAATTTTTCAGCGATTATGCCATTGTTTAAGTCATTTTGGTGAAGTTTGCTATATTGATTATTTTCATCCTTAGCGCTATTTGAAGTAGGTAAATTAACCACAGAATCTATTAATTTTTCAGCATCTCTTGTAGTAATTTTGCCAGTTTTAATTGCTTCAGTTATTTCTTTAATAGCTTGAATTTTGTCTTTTTCATTAGCAATATAATTATTCATTTGGTCATTAGTTATGTCGCTGTTTATTGCCACAATTTTTTCTAATAGTTTTTTCTTAATTTCATATGGGACATCATCGTTTGATAATTTAGTTATTGCTTCAGATAATTCAGCTTTTTTAACAACATTTGAATAAATTCTAACTTTATCTTCATCAGAATAATTTGGATGCAATTCATTAACTTTATCAATTTCATTAAGTAATTGATCTTTAAAATTGTGATAAATTATTGGGTTAGCCGATGTATCTACTTCTTCATTAATAATATTTTTAGCTTTAATATTAGCTTTAGCTTGGTCTTCATCGCTTACTAAAGTAGTTAAATAAACTATTCTAATATCTCTAACAAAATTACCTAAACTATCTGTTCTAACATCATAAATATATTTATTTGTATCATAATCAGGTTGTAGTTCAGGATAAATTGCTTCGCCTGTTTCACTATATTTTGGATATAAGATATGTTTAACTTTTAAGTTGTCTGCTTCAGCATTAAGAACTTCAACAGTGCTTGTTCCAGCTTTAGTTTTTGAAACCTCTCATCTAAAATGTTCAACATCATCTTTAACAGTTAAACCGGTAGAAATAACAGTTTTGTATTGTTTCTTTTTATCTTTTGCATTAGTTAATTGAATATTTTCGCCAAAAAAGTCTTTAGTATAGCCTTTTGGATTAACAAAAATGTCAGAAGCTGCATCCGTTTTAGTAATTTTAATTCTTCTATTTCTTTCAACTAATTTAAGTTTGTTATTAGTTTGTGAAAAGTCTTCAATAATATTTGTTGAATATTTTAAAACCCTACTTCCAACTGTTAAGTCAGTATCTCTTTCAGTTTTGATTGTACCTAACAATGTTCCGATTGTTGCTTGTCTACCGTCACCATCTGGGTGTACTGTAGTATATTCTCTATGTGCTAAAGCCATAACACCTGAGAAAAATCTTGACCTATCTTCAAATTTATAAGCACTATCAGGTTGAATGTATTTGCTTAATGATCCATATTGATCATAAACATTTTTATTAGCGGGTTCAGTTTTGAATTTTAAAATAATTCTTAAAGCTGTAGTTCAGCCTTTTCACATACTATGACCAGTTACGTATGAAATTAATGCTTTGTCAAAAACATCTTTATAGTTAACTTGTCAGCCTTTGCTGTTCATGTTAGCAATATCAATATCCGGCTTAAATGGGCGTCCTTGTAATTCGACAGCTTCATCAGAAAAAATTCCATAATTTTCAGTTATAGTTGAACCTTCTCTATATGAAAAAGGACTATTAGTTTTACCAGGAGTTCATATTCATTCTCTTGGTGCTGTTAATGTAAAACCTTCAAAACCTCAATTCTTGCCGTCTCTATTGAAAGTATTTTTCATAATTTTATCCAACGTTTCTATAGAAAGCCTGTTTTGATTATCTACATCATTAGACAAGTATAGAGGATTGAATGTTGGCTCATTTGAGTTAGGGTATTTCTGCATATTTTTAAACTTGTCAAAACTAAAGCCGTGTTCATCATTGTCATCGTTTAATGACAATTTAATTGAACCGGAAACCACTTTTAAATCTTTTGAAATAAAAACACCAATTCTTGATCCGCCCAATAAATCAAAATCAACTTCGTCATTAGCTTCTCTTTCATTTTGAGCAACTACTTTTGGTCATACCCAACGTCCAAAACGATTGTTGTTGTTAGCATCAGGAAATCAGAAAAAAAGAAACAGTTCATTCTGTTATTCCTGAATCTTCAGTTTTTTCTATTTTGACATTTTTATAGATAGATTCGGCAGAATTAAACTTAAATTTTTTAGCTCATCCTTCGCTCGAACGATAACTTGATGAAGGTGCTGTATATCATTCAACATCTTTAAGAAATTGTTTTCAATAGTCTTCCTCAAATTCCTTTTTAACAACAATATCACCGTCAGCCAAATTAACATTAGCACTTAAACCAGTTGAAATTACAACAGGGGTTAAACCTAAAAATGCTGTTGCAGTTAATAAAAATTTTTTCTTCATAAACTTCCTTTAACAAAATTTAAATTTAAATGTTAGATTTAACATTTTTATAGTAATTTTTAACAATTCGAACGCATTAAAACGGCAAAAAACCAATAAAATTGTTAAAACACTATAAAAATTGTATTCTTTTTTTTTTTTTTTTTGTAAAAACGGCTTGATTTCAGCTCAAATTAACAAAAAAACAAATTTTTTTGGCAAAAATTAACATTTTTTAATTTTTATGCTTATAATAACTTATTTTATTTTTGCTAATCACTTTTAATTTGACAAAAGCTAGAATCTTACAATTAAAAGGCTTTTAATAGTATCTTAATTTAGTTAATATATAATTAAAATCAAATGAATAAAGATAAATTAGGTATTAGAAAAAGAAACTTAATCATATTTAGTGTGCTTTTAATTGCTTCAATTATTGGTTTTATTGCTTTTATTACGCTTTATTACACTATTAAGCAACCAAATAATTGAATTAGCGCAATTTTTCTTTTGTTTGTAATTATTTCAGTTTTAGCAGTGGGAATTTTTGCAACGCTAAGTGTTAGAGAATATTTAAACCGCCAAATTATTGTTAAGCAATCATTTGATAACTACATTGACGAAATGATTAGCCACAATTTAATGGGAACAATAATTTTTGACATTAATAACAAAATTTTATGAACTAGCAAATTTATTAGGAAACGTTTTGGGCGCAAATGAATTGGTATTTCTTTAATAGCATTTTTCCAAACATGTGGAATTGATTTAGCAAATCAAGAAAAAGAGTTTGAATTTAAATATAACAATTTTTATTACCGTGTTAAATTATGAAATTTAAATAATTCATTAAGCATTAAAGATATTACTCTTGAAAAAAATGTTTTAGCAACATATAACCAAGAAGCTATTGTTTTAGGTGAATTAGAAATTGATAATTATCCGCTTTATCAATCAGTTTTATCAGAAGAACAAATTTATAACTTAAATAAAGAAGTTATCAAAACACTTGATAGTTTAGTTGCTAGATACAATTTTGTTTATCGTCAATACAACACCAATGGTAAGTTTTTAATAATAACTAACAAACTAAGTTTAGAAGCAATGAAAGCTGTTAACTTTAAATTTTTTGACGAATTGCACAATATTTTAGTTGATAGTGAAAGCAATATTACAATCTCAATTTCAGTTGGTTTTATTGAAGGAACCGAAAACTTAAATGTCAAAATGCAAAAAGCTAAACAGGCATTATTACAAGCTCAAAGTCGGGGCGGAGATCAAGTGGCTATCTTTTCAGATTTAGATGTGGCTCGTTATTACGGCTCAACTAGAGAAATCTTGCCAAATATTGACCGGACAAGAATTAAATCATTTATTAGTTTGCTTGCTGAAAGAATGAAATCAAGCGATGTTGAACAAGTAATTATTTACGGACACAGCAATGCTGATTTAGATGCAATTGGGTCAGCTTTAGGTTTGGTTGCTTTAGCTAAAGCTTTTAAAAAACCAGCCTACATTTGTACAAATACACAAGATGACACAACCAAAAGAATTATTAAAAATTATTATGAAGACAGTACAGTCTTTATTAAATCTAAACAAGCTGAAAAATTAAGTAATCAAAAAACTTTAGTTGTTTTTGTTGATAATTCACATCCAACTAGAACTGATAATCCCAATGCTTTAAAAAACATCTTACAAAAAAATGTGTTTGTTATTGATCACCATAGATTAGGTTTAGCAATTGATTTTGCTCCAAAAGCTAACCGTATCATTGACCCTTCTGTTTCATCTGCTTCAGAAATTGTTACTGAAATCTTAATGTTTATTGAAAAAGACATCAATGTTGATTGAAAAACAGCACAAATGTTATTAAATGGAATTTATTTAGATACCTTACAATTCCAAAAGCATGTTACATTTAAAACATTTGAAGCAGCTTCTTGATTACAAAGCAAAGGAGCAGATTCATACAAAAGTAGTGAAACATTAAAAATTGATACCGAAACATATCAAAAAGTTAATGAACTTCTCGAAAATCTTCAAGAAGTTAAACCAGGCTATTATTTAGCTTATAAAGACATAGAATTGTCAAATGATGTTATTTCAATCGCAGCAGAAGAAATTTTAAGAATTAGTGGACGTAAAGCAAGTTTTGTTATTGCTAAAACCGAAAAAGGTAATCAATATAAATTGAGCGCCCGCGGACTTGAAACTAATGTACAAATTATTGCTGAAGCAGTTGGTGGTGGTGGACACTTTGGAACAGCCGCAGCAGTAAGCGATGAAAAATTAGATGTTTTTGTTGACAATATTAAACAAGCTATAGTTAGTGTTAAAAATTATGATTAATTCAAAGGAGATATTATGAAAGTTATTTTATTAAAAGATACCAAAGAAGGTAAAGCTAATACAATCATTGAAGTAAGCAATGGTTATGGAACAAACTTTTTAATTGCTAAAGGTTTAGCAATGCCATATAACGAATCAACTAAAAAAATCTTAGACAAAAAACTTAACGATTTAGTTGCCAATGAAATGGAACATAGAGCTGAAGCTTTAAAACTCAAAGAAAAACTTGAACAAGAAGAACTTCATTTCCAATTAGAAGCCAAGATAGATGCTAATGGCAATTTAAATGTTCATCATGCCATTTCAACCAAAGATATAATGAAAGAATTAGTTAAAAAAGGCTATAAATTAGACAAATACGCTGTACAAAAAGTTCATTTAGTATCAAACGGTTTACATGAAATTGATATTCATGTTTACAACGATATTATTGCTAAATTAAAAGTAAAAATTACTTTAAAATAAACTAAAGTGCCTATTTCATAGGCTTTTATGTTTTAAAGGGAGAAAAAAATGGAAAATAATACCAACCAGAATTCAAATTCTAATAGTAATTCAATTTATAATTTTGAATTGGAACAAGAAGTATTATCTTTAGTTATCAATAACCAAGTAAACTCACACAAATTAATTCCTTATTTGGATAAAAAAGATTTTTATGATGTTGCAAATCAACAACTTTTTATCATTTTGCAATATTTATACGATAATAACTTTTCAATTAATGATGCAACAATTTTAAAAGCTGCTAAAGATTTAAATATGCAATATGTAAATAATCCATTTTTAAATCAAGTTTATAATGCGAACGCTTTAGAAGTCAATATGCAGCTTTATTTAGAAGAAATTGTTGAAATTTCTAAAATGAGAAGTTTGCAAATGGGTTTAACTAACATTATTAACCAAATTAATAGCAATCCGAAATTAAAAACAGACACTATCGTGCCTGAAATTCAAGAATTGTTATTTGGTATTGATCGTTTAAACAACCAAAAAATGTTTACAGAAAGCAAAGATGTTAGTGCTGAATATTACAACAAGCTTTTAAAACTAAGAGAGCGCAATGGCAACGAAATTAATGGTTTAGCAACCGGTTTCCCACAATTTGACCGTCTTAATCAAGGTTTACAACCAACAGAATTAATTATTTTAGCCGCTCGTCCAGCTATGGGAAAAACCGCATATGCCTTAAACATAGCACTAAACGTTGCTAAATCTCATTTTTCAAAATTCCAAACCAACTCGCCTAAAAATGTTGCTTTTTTCAGCTTTGAAATGTCGCCAGAACAACTAATGGGTAGAATTTATGGTATTTTTTCTGAAGTTGAAGGCTCAAAACTTAAAAATGCTAAATTTTTAACTGATAATGATATGGCCAGAATTGAAAAAGCCAAAGTACAAATTGACAATTTAAACTTATTTATAGACGATTCTGGTTCTACCACTTTAAGAACATTAGTTTGAAAATGTCGTAGGTTGCACACTTTAAAGAAATTAGATTTAATTGTAATTGACTATTTACAATTGATTGCTACTGACAAAGGCGAAAAATTTGATAGCAGACAAAATGAAGTGGCAAAAATTAGTCGTACATTAAAATTGCTAGCTAAAGAATTAAACATTCCAATCATCGCATTAAGCCAGTTATCACGTGAAGTAGAAAAAAGAAATGATAAAAGACCAATGCTTTCAGATCTTAAAGAATCAGGAGCGATTGAACAAGATGCAGATATCGTGCTTTTCTTATATAGAGATAATTACTATAAAAAAGATCCTAAAGAACAAGATCCAAATAGTACCTATGACTTTACAGAAACTGAATTGATTGTTGCCAAAAACCGGAATGGAGCAACAGTTGATATTGAATTATTATTTAATATGCCGGTTGGTAAATTTATTGATCCAAGTGAAAGACAAATCAATAATTTCTCATCTAATACACAATATGAAGGTAATTAATTATGTCCCTGACCGTTAAAATTTTATTTATTTGTTTATTAATTATTTTAATTCTTGCCAGTGGTATTTTTAGTGCTGCTGAAACAGCTTATACTTCACTTAATCCAGGCAAAATTGAAACTTTAACTGCTAAAAATTCTTTAAGTAGTAAATTAATCAAAAAACAATACAAATTTTTTAATCAAACTTTAGTCACAATCTTAATTTGTAACAACATTGTTAATATTGCGGCTTCAGCAATGGTTTCTTATTTATTAAGCAAAATCTTAGGTCATTATGCTGACTATAATGTTCTAATTTCAACTTTGGTTATGACACCATTAATTGTGCTTTTTGGTGAAATTATTCCAAAATTGATTGCTAAATCACACCCAATTTACACAGCTAAAACACTTTGCTGATTATTAGTTTTCTTCTTTTATTTATTTTTCATTTTTGCCTATCCTATAAGCAAATTTGGCAAAAAAATTTATATCACTAACACTGAGCAAGATGTAAAGAATTTGATTGATGTAGCCCAAAATGAAGGCGTTTTAGAAACTAATGAAAGTATTATGGCACAAAATGCGTTAGATCTTGATAGTACTAAAGTAAGAAAGCATTTTGTTAAAGCTAAAGACATTTCTTTTGTTTATGCTAATGATTCTATTTCAACAGTTAAAGAAGTCTTTTTAGACACTAACTATTCACGTCTTCCTGTTAAAAACAACAATGATGAATTTATCGGCATTATTTTGCTCAAAGATATTTTTCATTTACAAAAAGGTAAAGTGATCAATTATTTAAAAACAATCCCAACTCTCAGTGCTAATATTTCTTTATCTAGGGCTTTAGAAATTTTAAGAATGAATAAATCCCAAATGGCCTTTGTTACAGATAATAATAGCTCAACTGAAGTCTTAGGAATAATCACCATTGAAGACATTTTAGAAGAAATCGTTGGTGAAATTTATGATGAATATGACGAAGATGAATGAAAAGAAATTTCTGAAATTAGTTTAGAACTTTATCACGCCAGAAGTTCAGTTAAAATTAAAGACTTAATCAAGAAAATTGAAATTGAGCTTAATGTTACTAAAAAAGAAAATGAAATGACATTAGGTCAATGATTAGAACATAAAACACATAAAAAATTAAGTAAAAGCACCAATTTTTCTGTTGAAGATATTACTTTCAAGACTTTAAACAAAATAAATGCTAAAGGCAATCTTTGAAACATTGAAATTAGTTTAGGTAGCAATGCTGAATTGATTAATGAAAGCAGCGAAATTGAACTCAAACATTTACAATAATTAAGAATTAATTATTTCAACAAATTCTTAAAGATTCAATTTATTTTTGTATAATTAAGAAACTTGTGGAACAGTACTCAAGTCGGTCGAAGAGGCGGTCCTGCTAAGACTGTAGGGGAGGCAACTCCCGCGGAGGTTCGAATCCTCTCTGTTCCGCCAGTTTTTTTATACTATTTTTTGCATTAGAAAATAAGCAATTTAATATAATTAAACAATGCTTTTAAGAAAGGAGAGATTTTGAATATTCCTAATTATTTAGACAAAGGTTTATCAAGCTTAGAAGTTGAAAAGAGATTGGCTCAATTTGGCGAAAATAGCTTGATTAAGCCTAAAAAAGTAAACTGATTTGTTGCGTTTTTTAAACAATTCATGGACCCAATGGTTATTCTTTTAATCATTGCAGCATTAATTAGTTTTAGTTTAGCAATTTATGGGCATGTTTCAGGCAAAAACCAAGGCACTGAATTAATTATTTCATATGTTGAACCAGCTATTATTGTTTTAGTTATTTCACTTAATAGTATGTTAGGTGCTTATCAAGAAGTTAAAAGCGATCAAGCAGTACGCGCTTTAGAGAAAATGAATGAAACAAATGCTACTGTTAAAAGAGATGGCAAAGTTCAATTAATACCTGCAAATCAATTAGTACCAGGTGATATTGTTATTTTAAATGCTGGAGATGTAATAAGTGCTGATGCTAGAATTATTGAAGCTTACAATTTAAAAGTTGTTGAAGCTTCTTTAACTGGTGAATCACTAGCTGTGGAAAAATTTGCTGATTTTGCCAAAGAACAAAATTCAATTCTGGCCGAAAATAACCATTTAGTATTCTCCGGCACATATGTAACTAACGGTAAGGCCATTGTAGTAGTAGAAAAAACCGGTGCACAGACTGAAATTGGTAAAATTAACTCAATGATTCAGAGTCAAGAAAAAACTCTTACACCTTTACAAATTAAATTAAATAAGTTAAGCAAAATTTTTGGTATTTCAGGAATTATTTTGCTTTTTGTAAGTTTCATTGTTCAAGTAATTTTAACTAATGTTGTTAAAGGTTCATGATCAGAACCTAGTGCTTACACTGATGCATTAGTAATTGGTATTAGTTTAGCTGTTGCTGCTATTCCAGAGGGTTTAATAACCTTTACTACAGTTTTATTAAGTATTGGTGTTGCTCAAATGACAAAGCAAAAAGGTTTAGTAAAAAACCTTTTAGCAGTTGAAACACTAGGCTCTGTTTCAATAATTTGTAGCGATAAAACTGGAACTTTAACCGAAAACAAAATGACTGTTGTTGATGGTTATTTTAATGGACATTATTTAGGAGAAAAAAGCTTAATTAATGAACATTTCGTTAATTTAGCAAAATATTTGACTTTATGTAATGATGCCTCAATTCATTTTAATGAACAAACTCAACAATTTGATGAAGTTGGTGATCCAACCGAAACAGGTTTATTAAGATTTGCTTATTCATACAATTTACACAAAGACGAATTATTAAAACAAATGCCACTTATTTCTTCATTGCCTTTTGACAGTGATAGAAAATTAATGTCTGTATTAGTTAAAGCACAAAATGGTAATTTAATTATTACTAAAGGGGCTCCAGATGTGATTCTAAGCAGATGTAAAAACATCGAAATTAATCCAATTGAGCTTATTAATAGACAATTTGGTGAAAAAGCTTACCGTGTTTTAGCTGTTGCTATTAAAGAAACTAAGCAAAACAATTTAGATTTTGCTGACGAAAATGATTTAACTTTCGTTGGGTTAATCGCTATGATTGACCCACCAAGAGCTAATGTTGCTCAAAGTATCAAAATGGCGCAAAATGCCGGAATTAAAACAGTTATGATTACTGGGGATCATTTAAACACAGCTAAGGCTATAGCAAGTAATTTAGGCATTTATCAAGCTAATGATTTAGCAATCAGCGGTGAAGAATTAGCTAAAATGAGCGATGAAGAATTAAAAGCAAATGTAACCAAAATCAGTGTTTATGCTAGAGTAAATCCAAGTGATAAATTAAGAATTGTGAAAGCTTGACAATCACATGATCAAGTTGTTGCAATGACTGGAGATGGTGTAAATGACGCACCGGCTTTAAAAGCTAGTGATATTGGTTGTGCAATGGGAATTACCGGAACAGATGTTTCAAAACAAGCAGCTGATTTAGTTTTAGTTGATGATAATTTCAACACAATTGTTAATTCTGTTAAAAACGGGCGTTTAATTTTTGACAAAATTAAAGTAGTTATTTTAAACCTCTTAATTTCTTCTTTAACTGAAGTTTTAGTAATGTTAATTGGCATGATTTTATTTTTCTTAGTATTTAGAAAACAAATTGGCAATCATGAATTTTACATTTTTGGAGCTTCACAATTGCTATGAATTAATTTATTAACTCATGGGTTACCAGCAATTGCTTTAGGTTTAGTTGACTCTGGTAAAAACGTTATGAATCGAGCTCCATATTCAAGAAAAGAAAGTGTTTTTGCTAGAGGCATGGGTTGAAACTTAATTATTCAATCGTTGATTTTGTCAAGCTTAACTTTAATTGCCTATACATTAGGAGCAATTATAGCAATCAATGATGGTAAAGAAGGCGTCGAATTTCTTAATTATGCCTCAACCGCTGCTTTCTTAACTTTAGGCATAGCCGCTTCGTTAAATAGCATTAATTTAATGAGTGATAAGTCAATTTTTGTTGCTTCAATGAAAAAATACTGAATTGTTTGATTAGCGGCCTCATTCTCAGTTTTATGTACTTTATTTGTTGTGCTTGTGCCTGACTTATCAAGTGTATTCAGAATGATGAAAAATGTTTATACTCAACCATTAATTTTGGTTGTTGGTATAAGTTTAGCCTTTGGTTTAACACTAAGCAATGAAGGCTGAAAATTAACTAAAAAATTCATTAATAAATAATTATTAAATTTAACATTATTGTTATTAAATTAACAATGATGTTTTTTATTAACAGTAATTATTAATTCATAGCTATATTTTTACTAATTTTATTTTTTAATAGTTAGATTTACAAAAATTTATCAATTTAGTAAAATTGAAATACAAAAAATATAAAGGAGGACATATGGCAAATTTAATCAACCCTAACAACAACACAAGTGACCAAGAACAAGGATTTAACCCTGTTGCTTCAAATGTTGAAAGACCAGCAACAGTTTCAACAAGCGGAAAAATTATTTTCTTCATTCTTTCAATAATTCCTGGTTTATTTATTCCACTTATTTGATACTTTGTAATTTGACCAAACCAATTCAAACGTATGCAAAACGAAGTAAATAACGCTGCTTCAACAATCGATACACAATTAAGCAAACGTTACCAAGTAATGACAACTTTCGTGGAAGCTACACAATCATATTACAAACATGAATCAACCATTTTTGAAGAAGTAGCAAGATGCCGTTCATTAGTTGGCCAAATGAATGCTAGTGTTGGTACTGGCGAAGGACAATTAAGAAGCGATTTAAACAACAATTTAAATGGTTTAATGTCAAGATTGATTGCTGTAGTTGAAAATTATCCAGAATTAAAAGCAAGTCAATTAACCAGAGACTTAATGGAACAATCAGCATACTTAGAAAACGAAATTGCTGCTGCTAGAAGACTATACAACTCATACGTAAACGACTTTAACATTGTAATTACACAATGACCAAAAAGTGTTTGCGCAGCTAAAATGAGATTAACTTCATTACCATTATTCCAAGCTGCTAACGTTGAAAGACAAAGAGTTTCAGCAAAATTAAACTAATTAAAATAATGACTTTATTATTGAAATAAAGTCATTTTTATCTTTGAAAGGAAAATCAACATGCAAAAATTTGTTATTGACCCTAAGATTTTTGAAATTTATCAAGATCTAAAAATTGCAGTTTTAGTTGCTAAAAATTTAGGTCAAAGTAAACATAGTGAAAATTATTTTATAAATTTAATCAATGAAGCAGTTCCTTATGCTACTACACACTTACCAAACGAACAATTATCAGACAATGAAGTTATTGCCAAATGAAGAGCAGCATACAAAAAATTTCCGACTGATAAAGGCAATAAATCTTCAATTGAAGCTTTATTGAAAAGAGCTAAAAATCAAGGTAAATTGCCAAATTTATCTCCTTTAGTTGACATTTATAACTATATTTCTGTTAAATATGGTGTTCCTTGTGGCTCAGAAGACTTAGACAAAATTGATGGTGCCATTCAATTTACCCAAGCAAATGGCAATGAAGCTTTTATAACATATGGCTCTGATAAAAGTGAACCTCCATATCAAGGCGAAGTTCTTTATAAAGACAATTTAGGCGCAATATGTCGTTCATTCAACTGAAGAGAAGCTGTTAGAACAATGATCACTGATGAAACTAAAAATGCTATTTTCTTTATTGAAGAAGTAAGCGACAAAGAATCTGATAAAACAAACATTATGAACGCTATTGAAGAATTAAATCAAAAAATAGCGGATAATTTCAATTCAAATAATCAAGTATTTTTAGTGGATAAAAATAACAATTCGATTGAATTTTAAATTAATGCCATTTTCTATGGCATTTTTTGATAAAAAAAGCATGTTTATAGTGTTATTTAGTATTATTTAACTATTAAATTAGATAAGGAGCAAAATGTTAAATGTAATTGAACACCCGTTAATTTCAATCAAATTAACCAACATGAGAAATAAAGAAGCAAATCATTCAATTTTTAGACAAAATTTAAATGAAATCGCTTCATTAATGGTTTATGAAATTTTACGTGATTATCAAACTAAAACTAAAATTGTTCAAACACCACTTGAACAAACTTTTTCAGGTTCCACTTTTGATAAAGAAATAGTTTTAGTGCCGATTTTAAGAGCTGGTTTAGGTATGCTTGATGGTTTGTTACAACTTATTCCAGAAGCTAGGGTTGGACACATTGGTTTATATCGTAATGAAATTACTGCCAAACCTGAAACATACTTTTATAAAATGCCTAATGTGGCAAAAGATAGTTATGTTTTTGTTGTTGATCCAATGTTAGCAACGGGTAATAGCGCGATTGATGCTATTCAAAAATTACATAACGATGGCTTTACTAATGTTCAATTAGTTTGCCTCGTTGGCGCTCCTGAAGGTGTAAATAGTGTAGAAAATGTTTTTGGAGCAAACAACATTAAAATTTATTTAGCTGCTTTGGATCAAAAATTGAATTCAAGCAAATATATTGAACCAGGCCTAGGGGACGCTGGCGATAGAATTTATGGTACGAAATAACTTTCATTGAAAAGAAACACATGTCACTAAAATAGTTATTACAGGAATGTTTTTAGCTTTAGCTTTAACAATTAATTTTGTTGGATCTCGCTTTTTTATAGTTCCTTTTGCAAATTTTTTGCGTTTTGATTTCTCATTAGTTTGCATATTAATCATCTACTTATTTGTTGGCAGATGATATAGTTTTATTTTAGCTTTGTGTATCTTGCTAATTGCTCCGTCATATAGTTTATTAGGTTATTCACCATTAAGTTTGTTAGGTAATTTTGCCTTGTGTCTAACACAATTACTTTTTGCAATCTTTTTTGATATTTTTCATAATTTACTATGAAAAAGTCAAAAAAAGCAAACAGACTTAAAATATTGTTTAATTATTTGGACTGTTTTGTCTTTAACTATAGTTTTAACTTCATTGGCAATGACAATAATCAATATTGTCTTAATTATGCCTTTATATTTCTATGTTTTAAACTTAGAAAATCATGCTTCTTTTTTAACTTTAGCTAGTGTTTGAGCAAACAAATATTCGGTTTTAGGCTTTGGTATTAAAAATTATTACTTAGCCACTTTTACACTTTACTTTACTTTTAATTTACTTAATTTATTTATCAACGGAATTTTAATTTGAATTGTTTTACAAATCAATAAAAAGACTAAAATTATAAAGAATTATAGAAAAAACTAAATTGGGGGAAAGATGAATAATTACGAACCAAAATCAATTGAAAAAAAATGACAAAAATTTTGAGCAGATAATAAAACCTTTGAACCAAAAGGTGATTTTACTTTGCCTAAAAAATATATTTTAAGTATGTTCCCTTACCCAAGTGGTAACATTCACATGGGTCATGTAAGAAACTATGTTTTGGGTGATATCTTTGCCAGATTCTACCGTAAAAAAGGTTTTAACGTGCTTCATCCATTTGGTTGAGACGCTTTTGGTTTGCCAGCGGAAAATGCTGCTATTAAACACCAAATTCATCCAAAAGATTGAACATATCAAAACATTAATAAAATGAATGAAAGTATTAAGAAACTAGGTATTTCCTTCGCTTGAGATCGTCAAGTTATAACCGCTGACAATGATTACACAAAATTTGATCAATTGCTTTTTATTAAAATGTGAGAAAAAGGCTTAGTATATCGTAAAGAATCTTATCTTAACTGATGTGAAGTTGATCAAACTGTTTTAGCCAATGAACAAGTTGAAAACGGCAAATGTTGAAGATGTGGAAACCAAGTTGTTCAAAAATTAATGCCTCAATATTATTTAAAAATTACAGCCTATGCAGAAGAATTACAAAACGATTTAGCTCAATTAAAAAACCATTGACCTGAAAATGTTTTATTAATGCAAAAAAACTGAATCGACTATAAAAAAGGCTTTTTAGCGAAATTTACAGATCAAGAAAATGCCGCTTATGAATTGGTTGCATTTGTGGAAAATAAAGCTCAATTAGCTAAGGCTGATTTTATTGCTATTTCATCAAGTCACCCAATTGTTCAACAATTAATTAATGACCAAATTTTAGATCAAGCAGCAATAGAAAAAATTAATCAAATCACATCAAATGCCAAAGGTAAAAATTTTAGTGCTAAATTAGCATTTAAATTACCTTTAACAATGCAACTTAGCGAAGATAAAAATATTACTTTAGATGTTTATATTACTGATTTTGCTTCAGCAAATTCTGCTGATAAAGTGCTTTTAATTGAAATTGATAGACTAAAAAGTTATCAAGAATTTGCTCAACAAAATCAAATTAAAATTAACCAAAAAGACTATAAAATAGATCATTTAGCATTAGATGCTAGTTATGAAATGAACTTACAAGATTGAGGAATAAGCCGCCAAAGATATTGAGGTGCGCCAATTCCAATGATCAACTGTTCTAAATGTGGCAATGTACCAGAAAAAGTTGAAAATTTGCCTGTTTTATTACCCAATAATGTCCAATTTACCGGTCAAGGCAACCCTATTTTAACTGACCAAGAATGATTAAATATTAAATGTCCATATTGTGGTTCAAACGCACAAAGAGAATCAGATACTTTCGATACCTTTTTCCAATCAAGTTGATATTTTGCTCGTTATACAACTCCAAAAGCTTTGAGAGAAAATCATTTATTTGATGAACAAGAATTAAATTATTGAAGTTCAGTAAACCAATATATTGGTGGTGTTGAACATGCTATTTTACACTTGTTGTATGCCAGATTCTTTACCAAAGTCTTAGCTGACATTAACCTTGTTAATTTTAGAGAGCCATTTAATAATTTATTAACCCAAGGAATGGTGCTTAAAGATGGCGCCAAAATGTCAAAATCTAAAGGCAACACTGTTAGCCCCGAAGAAATGATTGAAAAATATAGTGCTGATACCATTAGATTATTTATTATGTTTGCTGCTCCGCCTGAAAAAGATCTCGAGTGATCAGACTCTGGAATTGAAGGCAGCTACAAATTTATTAAAAGATTAATGGAAAAATCAAGTCAATTAATTAAAAACTTTGACTATGTTAATTACTTAAATACTTATGATTTTGCTTCATTAAACGATGTAGAAAAAGAAGCAAGAAGAAAACTACACCAAAGTTTTCTTAAACAAGATTTAGTTTTTGATGAAAGCAAAAATACTTTTGCCTTTAACACAATCATTGCTTGAACAATGGAAGTTTTAAATGCTTATGACAATATAGATAAAAGCGAATTAATTTCAGAAATGTTTTATGTATTATTAAACATTCTTGAACCATTTATTCCGCATATTGCATGAGAATTAAGCCAAGAGTACTTTAACTTGAAAAACTTTGAACTATTTACACCAGATGAAAAAGCATTAATCAATGACAAAATTACTTATGCAATCACAATTAACGGAAAAGTCAAATGGCAAATCAGCATTTCAATTAATGATAATCAAAAAGAATTTGTTTTACAACAAGCCAAAGTCGAATGTGCTAAATATTTAGAAGACAAAACAATTCTTAAAGAAATTTTTGTACCAAACAAGCTTATTAACTTTGTAATTAAATAAACTAAATGCGAAAAAATACATTTTTTGTATTTTTTTCTTTTATTTGGGCATTATTAGAGTTAATGAAGTAAAGAAAAAAATTAGCATATAAAATATTTATCTGCTAAAAATCTTTTTTACATATATAATATTAATATTAATTAACTTGAAAAGGAGAGATTATGCAATTTCGAAAAAATATCTTAGTATTAGATATTGACAAACCTCAAAGTGAAGGTTGAGTTCTATTAAAAGATGATGTCAAAGATTTCAGATTTAAAGAACTACCTTGATTTGTGGATGCGGAAACAAATAATAAAGCAGGTAAAGAAATTGAAGCTTTATTGATTTACACAAACAATGAAAAACAAAAGAACAATTTAAGCAAAAAACACTATTTTAAAGACAGTTCCATTTTAAAAACCGCTTCTTTAGTGAAAATTAGAAGTATTAAAAAAATAACTGAAGATGAATGAACAATAACCTTAGAATGCACACAAAAGGTAGGTTTAACCAAACTTTTTGACAAGGATCAAATAGTAACTAATGTTGCTGAAGCAATTACTTCAGCTTCATATAACAATTTTGAAGAATTTTCAATCGAAGATGAAAATGATTTCAGAAGAATGGCTGAAAACATTTCTATGTTTGACGAAACACTTTCAAAAGTTGTACCAACACAAATTTATCCAAAACTTTTACAACAATTATTAATTAGAAATAATAATGGACTTGACTTGAATGATTGAATTAATGAAGTTGGAAAAACAGTTAGTCTCTTTTCCGATAAAGTTGATTTTAATCTCAAACAAGACGGTTCTGTTAATGCACAAGGCATTGATGACACAATCATTTTAACTGTCTTTGCAATTCAATTAGTTTTAAATAATTATCAAAGATATGTATTATTAGCTAAAAGAGATTTTATTGAGCAAGTTGATTACTTAATTAATTTACTTGCTGAATTACCAACAGTTGGTGAATTTTCAAAAGAAGAATTAGACATTTTGGCCAGAGCGCCATTCTTCAAAAAAATAATTAAACACATGGATAATTCAACAGCCGTTAAAAAAGCAAATAATGCCGATAAAAAAGATAAAAATAAAGATAAAGAACAAGTAGAAGAATGAAAAATTGAACAAGAAATTCAAAATAAGGTAAGAGAAAACTTAGATAAACAACAAAAAGAATTCTTATTGCGTGAAAAAATGAAAGCAATTAAAGAAACTCTTAATGAATCTGATCCGAATGCTGACGATGACGAGTTTCAAAAAGTGCTTAATGATCCAGTTAAATCAAAAATGTATCCTAGTTCAGTTTTAAAATTAATTAACACTGAAAAAGACCGTCTAAAAGGCATGATGCAAGGCACACCTGATGCTAACATTACTCAAGTTTTTGTTAATACTTTAAAATCACTGCCATGAAGAAAAGTAGAAATTGAAACGTTGGATATTCAAAAAGCTCGTGACATTTTAGATAAAAATCACTATGGTTTAAAAGAAGTAAAACAAAGAATTATTGAATATTTAGCTTTAATCATTAATCATAAAAACATTGCTAAAGCTAAAAAAGAAAAATCTGAATTATTACCTTTAGATAAAGAACATCAAATTGATCTTGATTTATTCAAAGAAGATCAAAACACTAAAAAGATTCAAAAAACCTTTAATAATGTACCAATTTTAACTTTAGTTGGTCCTCCGGGAACTGGTAAAACATCGTTAGCTAGAGCAATCGCAGAGGCGCTAAACAAAAGCTATATTAAAATTAGCCTTGGTGGCGTTCACGATGAAAGTGAAATTAGAGGGCACAGAAGAACTTATGTTGGTGCAATGCCAGGTAAAATTATTAAAGCAATTCAACGTGCTGGTGTATCTAACCCATTAATTTTATTAGATGAAATTGACAAAATGTCAGCTGATCATAGAGGCGATCCTTCATCTGCTATGTTAGAAGTTCTTGACCCGGAACAAAACACAAAATTCCAAGACAACTATTTAGAACATGAATATGATCTTTCAAAAGTAATGTTTATTGCAACCGCTAACTACTACGAAAATATTCCTCCAGCATTATTAGACCGTGTGGAAATAATTGAATTAAGTAGTTATACAATTAATGAAAAAATTAAAATTGCTAGAGAACACTTAATTAATGCTGTTGTTCAACAAGCTGGTTTAAATAAAGATCAATTCATAATTGATAATGATGTAATTGAATATATTATTAAACACTATACTATTGAAGCCGGTGTTCGTGGACTTAAAAGACTATTTGACAAAATAGCCCGTAAAATAGTTACCAAAATAGTTTCAGGCGAACAAATTAAAGAATTTGTAATTACTAAAGAAATAGCAACAGACTTTTTAGGAGTACCAAAATTTGTTGATGATGAAAATGAACAAAAACCAGCAGTTGGTGTGGTAAATGGTTTAGCATACACTTCAGTTGGTGGTACAACATTACAAATTGAAGTTACCACTTTCAAAGGTAAAGGCGGTTTAAAATTAACTGGTTCATTAAAAGATGTTATGAAAGAATCGGCTAATATCGCTTTAACTTATGTAAGATCAAACGCTGAAAAATTTGGTATTAAAGACTTTGATTTTGATGAAAATGAAATTCATATTCACGTGCCTGAAGGAGCAGTGCCAAAAGATGGTCCAAGTGCTGGCGTAACATTTACAACAGCCTTAATTTCTGCTCTAAGTAATAAACCTGTTCCACAAACAGTGGCAATGACTGGTGAAATCACTTTAAGAGGAAGAGTTTTAGAAATTGGTGGATTAAAAGAAAAATCATTTGCTGCTTATAAAAAAGGTGTAAAACATGTCTTTATTCCATTTAATAATAAGAAAAATCTAGTTGATATACCTGAAGAAGTTAGAGAAGCATTAGAATTTATTCCTGTTAAAAGTTATGATGAAATTTACGATGTTTTATTTAACGCTAAATAATTAATAGAAAATAAAAACGAATTTGCCTATAAAACAGGTGAATTCGTTTTTTAGCACTTTTTAACTAGGAAACACCGAGTTTCCAAGTTTGAAAGTCTAAAAACGAATATACCTATAGATATATGGGTTAAAAAAATAACCCTTAAAAAAGGGTCAAACTTGGGAACTTGGGCAATATAATTGTATAGACAAAGGAGAGAAAATGAAACTATTACCGTCTAATATTTCAAGACATTTAGAAACAATGTTTGCAGATGATATTAACCAAATCATTGCTTTGATTAACGATTGGTGGTTAATCAATTATAACCAACCGTTTGGTTTAATTGAAATGGATGCTATTAGATTTGGTAATAGCATACGTCTAAACAAAGAAACCACCGAAGAAAAATGATATAACGGATGTTTAATTAATTGGGGGCTAAAAGCGATATTAAGATTAGTTTTTGATTTACAAACAACTAAATTAATTGCGCTTGATAATGCAGATAATATTCTTAACACTAACCTTTTTAGCACAACTTATAAACGCATTCTTGAAGAATTAAGGAGATTAAAAAGCAACAATTATGAAATATAAAGATTATTCGCAACAATTAGTTGATATATTACAAGGACAAGTTTATTTTGAAAACTTATTGATTACTAAATTAGAAACAGAAAATATTTTAAATGACAAGTTTTTAAATGAAAATGAAGAAAAGTTCATTATCGCTACTAATATTAAAAACGCTTGAAAGTTTATTTTTGAAACATATGATTTAGAGATAAGCCCTGATTATGTTTTACAATTACATAAAATCTTAATGAAAAGTCTTGACTTGAATAATGGTAATTTTAGAAATATTAGTGTTAAAGTATTAGGTGCCACTTATGTTCCACCTTTATTAGTTAAAAGTCAATATTATGAATTAATACAGGATTGTATGAGTAAAAACGATGACATTTATTCACTGCCGTTGTTAATTGCGAGAGAACAATTTTTTAATGATGGTAATAAAAGAACAGCAACAATGCTTTTACAAAAAGAATTATTAAAACAAGGAAAATTATTTAATTTAAATTTAAATGTATGTACAGATTACCGTAAAGCACTTTTAAAGTATTATCAAGAATTAGAAGATAATTATCTCAAACAAGTAATTGACGATAACACGATTAATTTAAAAAGAAATAAAGTAAATAAAAGGTAAACTAGGACAAGTCTTATAGACAATTTATAAAAAACTCAAAGCATCTCAATATTGTTGAGGTGTTTTTCCCATGTTTCCCACTTGCGGGGCAAAGCGGGAAACACGGGAAAATTCGGCGCCCTTAAAGGCGCTATTTTTGTAACAAAAAACACCGTTATCAAATTTAAAGATAATGGTGTTTTCATTTAATATATTTTATTTAAGTAATTTGTTTCTAATGGCTGGAATAGCTAATAATAAACCTAATGAAGTTGCTGTTGCTATAGCAGCTATTAAGAATAATATTCAACTTCAGTCGTTGTCGACTTCTAATTTAGCTAATTCTTTATCAATAACTGTTTGTTTAACTACATCTTCATTGTTATGAGAGTTAAGATTATTTAAAATTTCATCTGAATCAGCAATTGCTTTATTAATTGCATCTTGTTGATCTTTAGTTAATTTTTTAAATTTCTTAGATTTAATTAAATCAACTAATACATTTTTAGCTTTAGCTAGTTCTTCAGCATCAACGAATAATTGTGCGTTTTGTTTATGAACATCATCAAAATCTGATTTTGATGCGTCATTGTCTAAAATTTTGTTAATTAATGTATCTTTTGATTTATCGCTTAATACATCACTAGCTTTAACTTGTTGAATTAATTTGTCTTTAGCTTTAACTTTGTCAATGTTAGCAATTGTATTTTCATTATTAGCTATATTTAAGACTTCATTAATTAAAGCATCTTTAGCTTTTTCAGTTATTTTGCCTTCATTAGCTTCTTGATGTAATTGGTCAATTAAGTCTAATTTAGCTTTTTCATTAATTAATTTGTCATAGAATTTAGCATCATCATTAGCTATATTATTAACTTCATCAACTAATTTAGCTTTTTCTTCATTAGTTAAATTATTATTGCCTTGAATTTTAGCGATTAAATCAGCTTTAGCATTTTCTTTAGCTAAATCGTTATTGAAGTTTTCAACTTTTTCATCTAATGAAGCAATATCATTGCTAATTCGATCTCTTTGTTCATTAGTTAAGTTTTCATTTTGTCTAATAGCATCAATAGAATTTTGTTTTTTATCAATGTTTTTAGCTGTTTCATAGTAGTTTTGTTCAGTTGGATCGTTAGCTAAAACATCTTCAACCAATTTAGCTTTATCATCGTCGCTTAAAATTTGATCATTCTTAATTTTGATTAATTTATCTACTTGATCTTCGATGTTGTCAAAGCTTACTGGTGCATTTTCGCTATTATAATCAATTGGGTCTACTTCAGCAATTAATGCGTCTTTTTGAACTTGTGGTAAGTCTGATTGGTTAATTTTTTCAATTAAGTCAATTTTTTTACCTTTCAATCTTTGATAAGCGCCCTCTAAAGAATTGGTATTAGTTGGACTATCAATTAAATTATTTAAATTGAATTTATTATATTTATCTTGTCCATTATCAGTTGTAGATTGACTCAATTCTTTGGCTTTATTCAAGATTTCATCAAAATCAGCTTTATTCTCTGCTTTATGATATCTAATGTTAGATTGATCAGCAATTAGTTCATCATAGTGATCAATTAAATCAAGCAATTTCTTCATTTTGTCATTAATTGGACTATAGGCTTCGAATTTTTTAAGAGCTTGATTATAATTTGGTGCTTTAATTAAACTATCTTTTAAATCTGCTTTTTGTTTTAGATTTAAATATGGATAGGTTTTATCAATTTGATTAATTAAATCAGTGATTTGAGCTTTTTTAACAAAATCATTAACTTTATTTTTTGTAGCACTCTTATCAATATTATCTTTAAATTGGGCTTTTTCATTTTCACTTAAGTTATTAAGTGCATCAACTGTTTTTTTAGCTTCTTTTTTATGCTTTTCTAATTCAGTTAAGAAACCGCTTAAATTAATAGTTTTAGATTGTTCTGATGCAATATCAGTTAAGTTTTCTTTAGTTGAAGCAATTTTATATTTAAAGATAATTGAACCATTGGTATCATCAGCACTTAAGTCAATAATTTTTAAATCAGCTTGATTAATCGCTTCATTATCTAAGTTCATATCAAAATATGTACTTAAATTGTTTAACACTTCATCTTTATTAGCTAATAATTCTGAAGGTAAAATTTCAGTTTGATTATCTAATTTATATTCAACATTAGCTTGAATTGTATTATCTGCTAATAAATTATTAATTCTTTGTTGTTCAGTTAAAAATCCATTGATAGTGAATTTTTTATCATCAACATGAATGTCATTGAAACCATCTCTCGTTGAATAAATGCTATAAGTACCACTTAAAGTACCATTTCTATCATCACGAGTTTTATTACTAATTGTAATATTTGTGGTTTTAGCATCATTTTGATTTAAATTACCAATAGTAATTGTAGTATCTGAAGCTTGTTTTTGATTTTTATCACTAACACTATTATTAAAATCAATAACTAGATCTTCTAATCTTTGTAATTCAGTTTTAAAACCGGTTAATTTATTAGTATTAGCACTTCTTGTTTCATTAACAACAATTTCTGCGTCTTCTAAACCTTGTTTAGTTGATTGCAAGATATAAGTTACTTTGATATATCCATCACGATCATCGCGTTGGGTGATAGTTAATGAATTTTCTTTAACTTTAATGTTGTTTTGTTCTAAAGTTTCATTATTGTTTAATTTAATAATTACTTTTGAACCAATTACATCATTTTCATTATAAAGTGGTAAGTATTGATTACGATTTTCAAAATCAAGTGCAATTTTTGGTAAGAAATCTTCAATTCTTCTTTTCTCTTCTTCGGTATTAGTTAAGAAGTCAGCAAAATTAATAGGAGATGATTCTTTAGATGTTACTTGTTGTTCCTTGAATGTTTCTTTTCAATTGCTTACTAATTTTTTCAAACCAGTTTGATCAGTATTTACTTGTCTGTCTGAAATTAATTTGTATTTAACTCTAATTTGACCTGTATTATCATTAGCATCTGTTAGAAGTAAATCAGAGATATGATAGCTTGTATTGTTAGCGTTTTCTTTAATTGAAGCACTAAAATCATTTTTAGTTAAAGTTGAAGCTTTTTTATTTGCTTTATCAACAGTGTCTTTTAATGAAATATTATATGGATTAGTATCAACTAATTTATTTAATCTTTGTAATTCTGTTTCAAATCCACTAATAATAATTTCTTTAGTGTCAGACACTACAGATTTAAAGTCTTCTTTAGTTGATTTAATTTGGAAACTTAAACGAATTTCACCAGTTAAATCACTGTAACCAACAATTTGTTGATTAATAAATTCATAATTATCTTGATTTAATGCATCTCAAGTTCACTGAGTGGTTGCATCTGTTAAGCTTGAAGCTTGTTCATTTGCTTTATTTGGATAATCAATATGATAAAGAAGACCATTTTCAACTTTGTCACTAAAATCAAGAGAATTTAATCTTTCTTTTTCAATTTGCGCTAATGTTTTAAAGCCGCTTAAAGTACCTGATTTGTTATATTTACTGCTTGAAGTTACAGTATTCAAGTTTTGTGAATTAACTGTTCCTCTATTAGAAATAATTTGTCAAGTATAACTAATTTCACCTGTGCTATCATTAGCTGATTTCTCTACCACTTTTAAGTTATAGCTTGTATCTTGATTAGTTGCTGATTTATTTAAAATTAAGTCTTTTAATAATTTTGATGCCGTTCATTTATTATATTGGTCACTTGCGATATTTTTAATTCCAACTTCAATTGCTAATTTTTGCATAATTTCATCAAGACGCATTTGTTCAGTTTTGAAGCCTTTAATTTGTGCGTATTTATTATCTGAAGTTACACCTTGATAAATTTCATCGCTTTTTTGAGAAACTAAATGGTATGTAATTCCAATATAACCGTCAATTTCATTTCTTGTATCAATACTATCAATTACAACTCTGGCTTCTGGATTAGCTTCTTGAATAGTTGCACTTACTTTTTCAATAACTGTATCTGAAGGTAAAGTGGTAATTTTGTTTTCATAATCTAATGTAACAGTTAAATTATTTAAACGTGTTTTTTCTGCTTCTTTATCAATTGGTTTTTTGAAACCACCAATAGTAATTTCTTTAGTTATGCTTGAAGTAACATCAGTTAAATTATCTTTAGTAGATGTTAAATTATAAGTAACAATTACTTGTTGATTATTGTTTGGATCTACTTTCACATTATTAGTAATTACGATTTTAGCTTTTGAATCACTTAATAATGTTTGGTTTGGACTTAACATTCATTTAGTTACTTCTGAAGCTAAAACTTCATTTTGAGCTTTTTGACCAGTATAAGTAATTTCTTTAGTGATTGTGTTATCATTGATTACTTTGTCTAGTCTTTGACTTTCAGTTAAAGTATTAAAAGTCGCAGTTCTTGCTTTGGTAGAAACAATATCGTCTAAACCAGTTCTTTTTGATTTAATCTTGTATTCAACGGTAAATGCGCCAGTTTTATCATTAATAGAATTTGAAACAATTTTAACTTCATGAGCTTCATCTGTTTCGCTTGTAGCGAAAATGATATCGCTTGGTTTTATTTCAGAAGCAGTTTTATTTGATTTAGCATTTTCACTTAAAGTAGGTTGATAACTAAGAGCATCAATTCTTTCTTGCTCGGTTTTATATTTATCTTTAGTTTCTGATTTAAAAGTATAAGTTTTAACTGCAGTTTCTGCATTAGTTAAATTTGCTTTAGTTGATCTTAATTTATATGAAATAGTTAAACTACCACTACGATCATCTTGATTAGTAATAGTTAAAGCAATTACTTCAGCTTCACTATTCTCAGGTAAAAGTACAGCTAAGGCGCTATTAATGTTGGTAGCAGAAATTTCAGAAGGCATTAATTTTGGATTTTTATTTTCATATGAAACTTTTAATGCATTTAAACGATTAGCTTCTTCAGCTCGAGGAGTTAAATAACCATGAAACTCTGCTCAATTAGATATTTTAGATTTAATAGGATCTGAATTAGCAACAGCAGGTTCTCAGTTATTTGAAACTAAATCTTTTCTAGTTGAAGTTAATGAATAAGCTATGCACGCATCTCCTGTATCATCATAACGAAGAATCACTGATTCAAGATTAATTTGAACATTTTGATTAGCAAGAGAATCGGGAACATTAGTAACAAAATCAGCCAATGTTAAATCAGAAGGTTTTTTGTTTGTTGTTCCTGGTTTTTGACTAATAACAGAATTAGGAGTAGCATTGTCAACTAATTTATTCATTCTTCTAAATTCAGTTAAGAAGCCAGAAATAGTTACATATTTTTCTTCTGATTTAATAGTTTCAAGATTTTCTTTAGTTGATTGTAATTTAAAACCCAATTTAATTTGTCCAGTAATATCGTTATAAGCAACAACTTTTTTATCAACGATGGTATATTGACCATCTGCTTCAGGACTTCAAGTTCATTTATCACTATTTAAATCATCTAAATCAACTTTAGAAGCTAAAATTTTAGATTTATCACTTCTGTCAATTGAATAACCACTTAAGCCATCTAATCTGGTTTTTTCACCATTTTTAAATCCAGTGATTGTTACACTATCAGCATCAGATTGCGGAGCAGTATAAGTAATTTTTGTTAAATCATTATCACTTCTTCAGAATAAATCTTCTTTAGTTTTAGTTGAAGTTAAAGTGAAGTTTAAAGTACTTCTACCAAAATCAGATTCAGGATTAATATTTGTGATATCAAAAGTTAATTTGTCATTTGTTGCATTTGAATATGAATAATTAGCTTTATTTTTAGCTTTTTCTGAATCTGCTAATTCATTTGCTGCTGTAAAACCAAGACTAATTTTACTTTGATCTTTATTAATGCTATTAGCAATAGGATTTAATCTTTGTGTTTCGGTTTGATAATTATCCTGAGTATCTGCTTTAAAAATATAAGTTTGTACTTTAGTTTTAACATCAGTTAAATTAGCTTTAGTTGAAACTATTTCATAAGTAATTTCAAGTTTACCATCAACATCATTAGCAGCAACTACTTGTATATTTTGAATAACAGCTTCTGGTTGATTATCATTAATTGTTACAGTAAAAGGACTTTGATCAGTAGCATAATTTTTAGCTACATTAGTAGCAAATAATTGTGGTTTGTTGTTAGTATGGTTAATAGCTAAGTTATATAAACGAGTACTTTCATCAAGTTTAGATTTGAGTTTGCTTAATTCATTTTTTAAAGCTTTATAGTTGGCTAAAGCTTTATCATAAAGTCCACTGTAATCATTTGGATCTGTTTGTTCAACTTGATTGAATTTATCTTTATTTTGATTACCATCTGCTAAATTTAAATTAAATGCAGTAGTTAACTTGGTAGTTAAACTATCGGCAGCTTTTTTGAGTGAATCAATAGCATTTTTATAACCAACATTAGTATCTGCTACATAATTAGTTTGTCATTCACTAATTTTAGTCAATTCTTTACCAATTCCTAGGTCTAAGGCTTTAATAAGAGTAAATCGTTTTTCTTTTTCACTTTCATCAGTAATTGTGGTATCAATTTCTTTTAACAATTGTTGTTTTAATTCAACTGTCATGTTTTTTAATTCATTTTGTCTTGGTAAATATGAACTAGAACCATCTAATTTAGATTTGGCATCTTTTAAATCACTTAGTAAAGTTTCAATTTCTGTGCTATTAGTAATTGGAGTGGTAGCAGAATCATCAATTACTGCCTTGGTTTGCTTAATAAATTTTTTGTAGTTATCTTTTTCACTTTTAGTTTTTTCATAAACATAAAGTTCATTAGTAATTTCACCATTTTTATTTGGTTTAAGTGAATCAGGCAATTTATCATAGTAATCTTTTAATGCGTTCATTTGTGTATTTAAATTAGTTGCATTAGTTTTAAATGTTCCATAATTTTCAGGATTTACATAATCACTATCATCACTATCTGTAATATTTATTCGATCAATTAAAGCTTGTTTTTGTTTAGCGGTTAAATTAGTTAATGAACGAATATGATCAATTAATACTGCTTTATCATGAATTGATTTTAAATTTGCATCATTACCAAATTGACTAAATTCCTTGCTAATTGGATTAAGTTGAGCTTGATTAACTAATCGAATGTACTAATTTCTTTCATCTGGTTTTAAATTAGTTAATTGATTTAATTTAGTAGTTAAATTAGCTTTGGCTTTGTCAAAAATAGTGTTAATTTGCTCAGCTAATTTTTGATTATTAGAAGTTCAATTTGTTTCTGTTACAACTCCATCATTTGCTTGATAGTTATTTGGTAATTGAGTTATTAAAGTATTAAATTGTTGTCTTTCATCTTCAGTGCTTTCAACAAAAATAAATGATTCAACAGCTTTTTTAGCTTGATTTTTGTTACCATCTAAAGCTTCTAATGTTTGACTTAAAGAGGCTATTCCATTATCTAATTTAGTTTTAAAACTATTAAATTTATTGTAATCTAATAAAAATCCTTTTGTTGGATCATTTAAGAAAATTTGTTGATATTCTGCATTATCAAAACTTTCAGTGAATTTATTGTATTTTTCTTGATCATCTTCACGAGTTGACAGAGTATTTTCTGAAACAGTTTCTTTTCATTTGCCAGCATTTGTTTTTAAGTTACTTTTAATTCAAGTTACATAATCATTTAAATATTTACGTTTCTTAATTTCTTCAGCTACTGTTGCTTGGAATTCTTTTAATTTATCTAAGTTTGTAGTTGAATTAGTGTCAATTAAATTATCTATTCCACCATTATTTGCAGTTAAAGTGAATTGATTATTAATTATTTCAATTGCTTTATCTTTGAATAATTTGTAAAGATTAGTTTTTTCACCTTGACTTAAAGATTCATATAGTTCTGGATAAGTAGTAGCAAATTCACTAGTAGCAATATCATAAATATTTCCACTTACTACATTATCAACAACTTTATATCCATTTAATTTTGCTACTGCTTGATCATAGTCTTGGTGATTTATACCTAATATGGTAGTTAAGTTATAACCTCATTTAGTAGTACTTTTTTGTTCCTCTGGCAGAGGTTGTTTGTTTTTCAAAGCATTTTTTCCAGCAGATAAATATTCGTGAAGTTTCACTACCTTATCTTTTAAATTTTGAGTAGAAGAATAAGCAAAATTTAATTGAGAAATTAATTTGTTTTCATCACTAGATAATGCTTTATTAGTTTCGGAATAATAAGTTTGATCAACTTCTGAAGCAAATTGAATCATAGGAATCACTGTTCTTAATGTTCTAATAAAAGTTGATACATGCTTTCTATTATCCTCGATGTTTGTATACTTATAATCATCAAATCAAACATCACTTTCATTCTTATTTTCACCCCATTCTTTAAATTCATTAGTAATAAATTTTTGAACTAATTCACTAACTCATCCTGATAAATTAGGATATTCTGTTTGTAACATTTGCTCAATTTTTAATCTATCAGTAATAAGAGGAGTATAAACTAAATCATTAAAAACATAAAAACCTTGAGAATCTTTAGTTGCATTAGCAAGTTTTGTTTCTGCAATTTTTCATTGATTTTGGAAATTAGTGTCTTTAATTGTTGCTTTAATCTTCAAAGTGTTTGGATCAATATTATTAAACGGTGAATTTAAAGTGTATTCACTATAATATTCTGTTGCGTTATTTATTTTATTGTATTTTGTTCTATCTAAATCAAATAATTTAATTTCAGTACCATCTTGATTAGTGTAATAAACACCTAATTCGTACAATTTATTACCAATTTCATCATCTTCTCTTCTTTTAAATGATTTAGGTAAATATATGTTGGGTTCAGATGAACCAACTGTTTCTTTAATTCTGAATTTGTATTCAGTTGATTTAGTTTTTTCACTTCTTATGATAAATCCTGATTCACCTTCAAAACCAGAGTTCAATCCAACATCAAAAAGAGTGTAAGCTCCACCTAAAAAGGTTGGAACAGAAGTTTTGCCGTTTCATCTAAAATTAGGATTATCAACTGTTTCAAATTCAACTACCACAACGTTGTTTAATCATCCCCTATTTCTAGCATTTGGTGCATCGATGAAAAAAGTAAACATATATCCAGCATTTTGGTCTAATAGATTTCAAAAACCAATACCTTCATTATTTAATAATTTTTCATCAAACAAGCCATCATCAATTAATTGCCGTGCTATTTTACCATCTTCAAATTTAGTAATTTTTTTAATAGATTTATGATAGAAACCAGGTGTTCCCTTTCCAAGGGTAGTAACTTGGTCGTTAATTAATCTATTAGCAATAGTTGAGCGGCTATCACGAGTTAAACCATTTCTTTCAGCAACTATTTGCTCTTCTGCGGTTCAAGGGTAGGCAGAATTAGTTCACAATCCTCTTAATCTAATTTCACTATTATTGTTATATCCAGATGCTCCAGTGACAGAAGTATTTTCTGGATTTACTCAGTTAACAATATTATCTCACTTATCTTCAAAGTAAGGATTTTGAGAATAAAGCGGGTTAATAAAAGTGTAATTACTTTTATTGGTTGGTAATTTAGTTCATGAAACCGGAATTTCCTTTGTTGAAACATTAGCATAATCAATAACATTAATATCAGCAGGATAAAATGAAAATTTAACGAATGAATCATCCGCCAAAATCATGTCTTGAGAAAGATAGAAACCACCTAAATATCTGTTTTCTCTAAAATTAGCTGGTTGTTCTTTATGAAAAATTAATTTTCATTTTCTACGATTACCATTTAATGATTTATCATCAACCCAATTACCTTTTTTACTGAATCTATCAAAATAAGTTGTATTTAAGAAATTAGGATTTTTATTATCAGTTATTGATGGATCACCAACAGTTACTAAATTTTGAGTTCCTTTATATCCATAGAATTGATAGCCATTTCCATTGTCATATGAACCATATGGACTATATCTTGAATTAGTATAAATATTATTATCTTCATAAAAGAAACTGTCATATTTATTATCAGTAGTATCTTTACCCATATAGATAGGAACTGACCCAGAAAAAGGAATTAAAAATACGGATGAAGAAAGAGTAGCGCCTAAAAGCCTAAACTAGGACAAGTTTTATAGACAATTTATAAAAAACTCAAAGCATCTCAATATTGTTGAGGTGTTTTTCAATTTAACACAGATTGAAATCTTTCATTGTTATATCATTCAATGTAATCTTTGATAATGTTTTTGAGTTTATCAAAGCAAATTGTTTTGTAATTTACAAAGTTTAAACACTCAGATTTGATGTTTGAAAAGAAATATTCAACTTCCCTATTATCTAATGAATTTCCGACCCTGCCCATAGATACATTTCCATTGTTTTTTGCAACTACATCGAGATATTTAGATGATGAATATTGAAATCCGTGATCTGAGTGAAGAATTCAAGGTTT
>NZ_JNJW01000007.1 GCF_000701805.1 Mycoplasmopsis iners ATCC 19705
CAATTGTTTAGCCATTTGTAAACTCCTTTCTCTTATTGTAAACGAAAAGTAGACAGTTTTTATTTTCTGTCTACTTTTCTTGTCCTAGTTTATTTCGTTTTCTCAATTAATTATTCATTAACGTTTTTTTCAGTATCTTAAACGGTGAATTAATAAACCAAATAAGATTAATAATATTAAGATTGCAACTGATGTAACTGAAATAAATGGTACTCATCAACGGTCTTCCACTGTGTGTGTTGAATTGCTGTTGTTTCCAGGAGTTGGGGTTGGTGTTGGAGTCACATTATTTGACTTAGCTAATAAATCGCCGATTACTTTTGTTAAGGTTGCAATAACATAGTCTTTTTGAGCATTTTCTGGTAATTTGTATTCTGATAAATTATTTTTCTCAAAAATATTATTAATGTCTGTAACTACGTCAGCTATTTTTGTATCGTTATCATTTGTAGCTTTAGCAGTAAGAACTTTAATTTGATCTTCTAATTCTTTAATTTTTGCATCTTTTTCAGCAATTGCAGTTTCATTATTTTGAATTGTAGCTTTTAATCTGTCAATTTCTGCTTGTTTGTTTTGATTGCTTTGTTCTAACTTTTTAAGAATTGCTTTAGCATATGCTTCATAAAGATCTGATGTACGAGGAACATATGGTTCACCATTTAACATTGAAGCATATTCTTGTGATTTTGCTCTAATAACTTCATCTTTAATGTTGTTAGCTTCTTGCATGAATCATTCTTTTGTTTCTTCTGACATGTTCGCTAATAATGATTTAATGCCCTCTAATGAAACATATTGAGTAATCATGTCGCCATAGTGTGAAGAAGCGGTAGTAATTTGTTGAACTGTTAATCAGTATTCTTTTTGTTTAATACTTTCCATTGCCCCTTTAATAGCTTCTTGGCTTAATGGTAATAATCCTAAGAAGTAGTAATTTTTACCTAAATCAACCTTTTTTTGATTATCCAATCCGTATGTTTCGTTAAGTTCTTTCATTAAGGTAGTAACTTTGTCTGTAATTAGAACAATATTGTTATTTTGAAGAGTTTGTAAAATTGTCTTTACTGAGCCATCAATTAAATTTAATTTTTGGTCAGATTCAGCCAATTTAGCTTTAGTTTCTTCTAATTCTGCTTTTACTTGTTCTAATTCTGTTTTTACTGATTCAAGTTCAGCCTTTTTCGCTTCTAATTCTGCTTTTGTTCCTTTTAGCTCTGCTAAATCTTCTGCAATTTTGGCTGATACTTTTTTAACATATTTATCTAAAATCATTGATGGTTTAATTTTGTTATCGTATCCATAAGGACTTGGGTCTGCAGAAGCTATTTCTTCTTTTAATTCATTATGTGCTTCAACATAAAGCTCTTTATATTGTCCCAGTTTTTCTTTTTCATAGAACTTTATAAGTGTATTGAACAATTCTTTTTCAAATCATACTTCTTGAGCATATTTTCCTGTGAGTTTTGCCATTTGAACAGCAGCATCGTATTTACCATCATTAACATACTTTTCAATATTTTCTTTGAAATAAGTGTCAAAACCTTTTTTCATTTCGGTTAATCATTCAGCGCCAAAGTCGAAAGTTATTTCTGGTTTTTTCTCTTCAGGAAATAATTTATAAAAGGCGTTTGATACCACACGTTTATAGTAATTAAAATACAATTCTGCCCTATTAAATTCTTGAACAGCCTGATCTGCACTTGTGTGGTCCATTAACGAATCTAAAACATCTTTTAATGCTTTTTTCAATTCTTCTTGAGTCATTGAATTAATTTTTGTTTCATAAGCAGGAGCAGCTGATACCATTGGTGCAATAGTAGCTGTTGCTGCTAAAGGAGCCAAAACAAAGCTTAATTTTTTAAATTTATTTTTCATAATATTTATCCTTTTGCTTTTATATTTTTTATATTTAAATATTAATATTAATTTTAAATATGCATATTATATATTTGAATTATATTATTATTTTTCAATTTTTTTGTAAATTAAATTCATAGCAGTAAAACAATTATAAAAATATCAAAAAATAGTTTTTTAGCACTTTTTTTCTTTATTTTTTAACTTTTTGCTATTTAATTTATAATATTCACTATAAAGGAGCAAAATGATAGTACAAGAAATTACTCAAAAAGAATACGAAGAAGAAATTGCAAACAAGGAAGAATTATATGTTTTAGTATTCCACGCAACATGATGTGCACCATGTAAAATGTTTAAAATTACCTTGGATGAATTAGCTAAAACTAACAATATTCCTGTTTATCGTGTAGATGTTGATAAATATCCAGAATTAACTAGAAAATTTGGAGTTATGTCTATGCCTACTTGATTTATTTTAAAAAATAAAGAAGTTGTTCAAGAAGGTTTGGGCTATATGCCTTATCCAACATTTGTTAAAGAAGTTGAAAAACATCTTTAAAATGAGCAGTAAAACTGCTTTTTTTAATATTTTTATATAATTAAAATTATGAAAATTATTAGCGAAAATCGTAGGGGTTTACATAATTATAAAATAATAGACACATATGAAACGGGTATGGTTTTAGATGGCTGAGAAGTTAAATCAGCTAGAGCTCAAACCGTTAACTTAACTAATTCGTATTGTTTCTTTCGTAGTGGCGAATTATTTCTATATAACGCTACTTTCAAAAGTTATATGCTTCAAAAAAATGATGAAACTAGAGAACGCAAATTATTAATGCATAAAAATGAATTGACCAGATTGAATAGTAAATTAGACAAATTGGGAAATGCGACAATTGTTCCTAAAAAAATTTATTTTAACAACCAAAGCAGAATCAAATTAGAAATTGCTTTGGTTGTTGGTATGAATAAGGCCGATAAAAGAGAAGAAATTAAGAAAAAAGAAAATGACAAATATTTAGCGCAAATTAAAAAATATTACTAGCAACCACTAGTAATATTTTTAATGAAATATAAATTGATAAATCAAGAAACCACAATTAGTTGCAATGGCAGCAAAAGCAGTAATAGCAATTATTACAATAGCCAAAATCATAAAAATGTATTTCAAAGAATCTTTATAGGTTTGTTCCGAAATGGCTTTTTTATTTCTTTGTGAATTAATTACATCAATTCTGGCTTGTCTTCAGTGTTTTTTGTATTTTGTCAAATATAGTGAAAGAACTATAGCAACAACTAAACAAGAAAGAAAAAGAATTGTTGTAAAAATGTAAATTCAAGTGTAATCTTTATCTGTTGAAATGCTTTTTAAATCAGCAGATTGATATACTTTTGTAAAATAACTAATCATTATATTTATTATATATTAAATTTAATCATTTATTTCTTTATTGCTTTTTGGACATTTTTATAACTCTTGCGATGAATGGGTGATGGTCCAAATTGTTCTAATTTTTCTTGATGTAATTTGGTGTTATAACCTTTATGTTGTTTAAAGCCGTAATTAGGAAAACGCTTATCTCATTCTTCCATTATTTTATCTCTGACAACTTTTGCTAAAATAGAAGCTGCAGCTACGCTAATACTAATTGAATCGCCTTTTACCAAATTAAGCTGTTTTATAGATATATTAGGCAAATGTTCAAAATCTGTTATTACTAAATCTGGTTTAATTTCAATTTCAGTGCAAATTTGTTCCATACCATTTTTAGAACTTTGCTTTGGATTATGTTGATCAACATATTTTGATGCCAAAACAACTATTTTATAGGCTAATGCATCTTTAATTATTTGTTCAAATAATTGTTCTCTTTTCCTTAAGCTAAGTTTCTTTGAATCGTTGATTTCAGTATTGACATAATTTTTAGGTAATATTACTCCTGCTACTACTAAAGGTCCGGCACAACAGCCACGACCTGCCTCGTCTAATCCTAAAATTAATTCAAATTCTTGACAATTTTTTATTTCAAAATCTAACATAAAATCTCTCCCAAAAGAAAAAACCAAACAAAGTTTGGTTAATTATTATTAGTATTATTTGTGTTATTTAATGAATTTAAAATGGTTTCAACTAATTCTTCTCTTGTCATTGACTGATAACCTCTAATATATAACTTTTCAGCTATTTCAAATAATTTTGAATTTGGTTGTTCCATTAATTTTTCTTTATTTTGTTCTCTTTGGCTCTTAGCAACTGTTTCTTTAACATCTTCTTCTGTATAAGTTGAAGATGTTGTTTCTTCATTTATATTCTTTTCTTTATCAATTGGCGCTCCAAATAAATTAGCTAAAAATTCATTTTGAATACCACTTTTTGCTAAATCTTCTTGAAGTTTTAACATTTGTTGATATTGTGTTGCTCTAACAAATGCTGCTTGAATTCTTGAAACCAATCTCACAAAAACAATATATAAAATTAAAAACACAAGCATGCTAACTATTTCAATAATAGTTAGTGTAATTTTTGCTGGATAATCAGTAGCTGACTTCCATAAATCACCATAATTTGTAATTGATAAAATAAAATTAATTATTGTAGAAAATAGATAAACAAAGAATAACATTAAAGGTACTCTTGAAATTTTTAAAAATGTTTTACTTTTATATGACATTATTATTCCATATGAAATTCAAAACAATAGTAGCATAGAAATTACTAAGATAACACCGCTCCAAGCTAAACTGCCGTTATATAGACTGGTGATTTCCTCGCCTGATTTTTGTCCTGCATAAGATGAACTAATTTCTCTAATCAGTTCTTGTTTATTAACAATTGTCAAAACAAATTTAGTTAGAAAAATTGCGAAAACCACTATAAATGAAGCTAATGTGCCAAATATTCCATATCTAAAATAAGGTTTTTCATATTTGTTTCAAAGTTCTTTAGGGTCTTTGGCATTTTTTATATATTCAGAACCATAGACTGTTGAAAAGAATTTTTTAAAACTAGAAGTTTTATTTGTTTGTTCCATTATTATCTCCTTTTTTTAAAGCTTCAAAATCGAAATCAGCTATATCAAATTCTTTAGGAATTGGCGCATAAACTTCAATTTCTTTGCCACTTCTCGGATGAACAAAATTTAATTTGTAAGCATGCAATCTTTGGCCGAAATCGTCAATTTTTGTTCCATAAGTTGCATCTCCATAAACTGGATGTTTTAAATAAGCCATATGAACTCTAATTTGATGCGTTCTTCCAGTTTCTAAATCACACTGAATTAATGAATAAGGTTTCTTATCTAAGTAAAAAGTTTTTATTAACTTAACATTAGTGATTGCTTCTTTACCATCTTTGTTCACATCAATCATTTTGCGGTCTGATTTGTGTCTAGCCAATGGTAAATTGATTTTCATATTTTTGTGTTTCAATAAACCTTCAACAATAGCCACATATGATCTTTTGATTTCGTGTTTTTTTAACATTTCAGCTAATTGATTGTGAATTTCATTGTTTTTGGCAATTAATAATAAACCGCTAGTGTCTTTGTCTATTCTATGAACTATTCCAGGTCTTAGTAAACCATTTTCATTTGATAAATTGTTTTTAAAGTGGTGTAATAAACCATTAACTAATGTGTCATCGTAATGCCCTGGTGCTGGATGAACAACTAAATTAGATGGCTTGTTTAATATTACTAAATCATCGTCTTCATAAACAATGTCCAAATCCATTTCTTTTGGTAAAACATTAATTTCTTTATCAATTAACTTAGTAATTGTAATTTTCATTCCTTCGTCAACTGTAAAATTAGGTTTTCTAACTAAAATATCATCATTTACTGAAACAGCACCTTCTAAAATTAATTGCTTAGCATCGTTTCTTGAAATATTTGAATTATCAGAAATATATTTGTCAATTCTGTCTTTGTATTCTACATTTATTTTTAACATAATAATTATTATAATAAATATTAAAGATTTAAGATATTAAAAATTAGCAGACTAATAATTAATCTGCAAATTTTTAAATTCCAAAATAAAGATTGTTTAAATTCAATTTCACATCGCCCAAATTAACTATTTCATAGCCTTTTTGAAGACAATAAGATAATACTTGGTTAATCTGTTTATCATTAACATTTAAAAAATATTTGTTGTTTTGAAACTTAAATTGAATTTTATTCTGAATTAAATACTCTTCAAAAGATTTGGTATCATAATTTGCTAAACTCATTTGTTTATTAAAACCAAATGATTTTAACTTGTCTATAACTTTTCCACTGTCTAAGACTTTTCCATTTTGCAATACTGTAAAGCTATCAATATATTGCTCTAGTTCTGACAAGATATGGCTAGATATAAAAATGGTTTTACCTTCTTTATTAAGGTTTTTAATCAAATGGAAAAAGTCTAATCTTGCTGTTGGATCTAAGTTCGCTGCTGGCTCATCTAATATTAAAATTTCTGGATCATTTAATAAAGCTTGCATTAAAAGCACTTTTTTCTTTTGGCCTGAAGACATATAAAAAGGGCTTTTATTTAAATCTTTTTCATCAAAGTTGAATTTAGCTATTAATTCATCTATTTTTTTCTTAATTTGATTTTTAGAAAGCTTAGACATTTTTCCCATTTCCATTAGGTATTCTCTAACATTTAATTTTTTAGGGAAAATTGCTATTTCAGGAATATAGCCTATGCTATTTCTTGAACGAACATCAGTATGAAAAGTGCCATTAACATAAATTTGACCTTTAGCTGAAGGATAAAAACCTAAAATAGATCTTATTGTTGTTGTCTTGCCAGCACCGTTATCTCCAATGAAACCGTGAAATTCTCCCTTATTGACTTTAAAGGTCACTTCATCTAATGCAAATTTGAAATCACCGTTGTCTAAATAAAAAACTTTGGTTAAATTATTAATTGATAAGGCTAAGTTCGGATCAATTTCTGTTTTTTTATTGGCTATTTCTTTAAATTTGTGTCTTAATTCTTGTTTATTTTTTCAGTATTTTTTTGTAAATAAATTTCAAATTTTCATTACTTATAATCCTTCTTTAAAGAAATTGCTCAGCCGGCAATTATTGCCAATAAACCAATTATTATTGGTGTTAAAATTGCAACATAAATGTTAAAGCCATCTGTTCTACTAAATTCAATCAAATTGTTTTGCATAACATAGAATGTTACAAAGTTTTTGTCATGTAAATTGAGATTTTCAACATCTTTATTAGCTAAATCATTTAATTCTGTTCATTCAACAACTAATTTTTCTTCGCTTATTTGTAAGCCTGTTAAAGAAGTTAAAACTGTGTTTTTAAGCATTAAAGTTAGCTTTTCTTTGAATTCGCCAAATTTTTTCATCATTTCATTGTAGGCATATCTTTCAGAAACACTTGCCAATTCATCAATTTTTGGTTGAATATTTTGAGCAATTTGTTCAACTAATTCTTGCACAAAGCCCATTACTTGTTCATCATTGCCAATGTTTGTTAAATATTGTTTAATTTTTTCTAAACTAGCTGTTTTATAGTCTTTTTCAACATCATAAACACCTAATGAATTGTTTTCAATGTTAGTTAAAAATAACTTTCTATCAAAGCCTAAAAGCTTACCTCATAAAAGAAGATTAATTAATTTAAGATTATTTAAATTTTTCTCTGTTGATGATAGCGAAGAGGTGTAATTAAGATAGCGATTGCCTATAACACCACTATTCTCGCTTGCGTTAGTATTGTAATTATTAAATAAGTTGATAAACTTGTTTAAGTTATACCCTAATAGAACATAATTTTCTATGTTGGTTTTTTCGTCGTGAACTTTAAAATAGATATTTTGGTCGCTATTAATAGCAAATTTTTCTAAATAACTATTGATCTCTCCGTCTTTAATTACATCAAGTTTTGTATAAGTTGGTTTTTTGTAATCAGAAATTATGTCGTTATTGAATAATATAAATGTTCTATAGAAATATTCACTATAGTTAAGTCAATAAATTTTTCTATAAAATGAATTGTTATATTCATTAATTGCTTCAATTTGGGTAGTATAGTTTGGCTCATTATTATATGTTTCAAAATATTGATAGGCTGTTTTATTTGTTAATAAAACATCAAAATCATTATTCAACTCATTTTTTAGTCTATCAACTTGTCGATTCATTTTAGAAATATCTTTGCCTAGCGGAACAACTAATCTATTTCTCATTGAATCATAAATCTTAATGTTGTCACTAACAAGAGGTTGATATATTATTGAAAAAATCATTGATATAAAAAATGGAATAACACCAATTAAAATTTGAAAAAGCTTCACTTCAACAAAAAGTTGCACAATTGCTGAAATACCAATAATAAAAATTAAACCCAATGCTATGGCTATTCCCATTGCTAATGTTGAAGAAAAGGCAAATCAGACAGTTAGTTGTGGAATAATTGCTATGCTAATGAAATTGCCCATTAAACATACTAATAAGGAAAAAAAAGACCCTATGAATGTAGCAAAAATATTAGCAAAATAAATTTTTGTTCTGCTAATTGGCTTTGAGAAAGAAATCAGTTCTAAACCTTCCTGGCGATATTTGAAAAATATAGTCATTCCCGTAAAAGTACCAATTACATATGTTGTAAATAGCGCAAAAGCAGATAAATTTCTCGAAAGAAAAGATGAATTAAATATGTTTGCTACTTCATTTGTATTTTTGATCGCCAAATAAAGTGCTCCTCTTATAGCTATAAAAAATAGGCCTAAAATAAGCGGTACTATATAAGATGATTTGTGTCTAAAATAAAGTTTTAATTGTAATTTTAAAAACGCCAACATTATAAAATATACTTTTCTATGGTTTTGGCTAAACCGCCATTTTTATAGTCAAATTCGCTAACTATATTAGCAATTTCTTTAAGGGGTCTAACACCATTAGCCATTGCAATTAAAGTTCCTACTACATTAGCGGTTGAAGCATCATTCATTGAATCACCAAAATGCACACAATCTTTTAGGTCAACATTTTCACTAGCGGCATAAATTCTTTCTGCTTCGCCTTTTGAGCAATTAAGAGCTGTAACTTCTAAGAAATTATTTTTTTCTCCGGCATATGAAACTGTTAATTCATCACTGAATTTTTCACTTAATAATTTATAAAATTCATCAACTTTCTTTTGTTTTGGATTCCAAAAAATAAGCTTATACACTTCAAAATTATTTTGGAAATGTTCATATTTTTTAGGGTTACCTTTTTTAAATAAGATGCCTAATTTAAAAAAGATTGATTTTGTATAACTATGGTTTCTAAAATCCGAATTCAAAATAGTTGTTATTCTGTGTTTTTCAGCTAATTTAAAAAGTTCTGATACAACATGTTTTTTTACATGCTTTTCAAAAATAGTTTCGCCGTTTTTAATTACTTTACTTCCGTTTCAAAAAATTATATTTTTTCCTAAGCCTAATTTTTCATTAATTTCGAAAGTTCTCTTAAGTTCACCTCTTCCGGTTGAAACTACTACTTGAATTCCTTTTTGTAAACATTTTTGAACTGCATCAACGTTTTCTTGACTAACAAAAGCCTGTCCTTTTTCTTTAATATCTAGGGTTGTACCGTCTAAGTCTATAAATATTATTTTTGTATTATTCTCTTTTTTCATATGTTTATTATAAATTAATAAATATTAATTTTATTAATTCGTTTTTAGTAAAAATTGACTTTTTGCTAATTTTTATGTTTTTGAACAATGTTATAAACTCTTTGATACTTTTCTAATAAAAGCCTTTAATGGCACTGTTATGCTTTAAAAATAAAAACACAGGCAATGCTGTGTTTCTATAATTTGATTGAACCTTTAACCTGTTCTTTAGCTTGATTGATTTCGATAATTTCAATGTTTATGGTATCTCCGGGATGGAAATGATCATAAACGTTGTTTATTTTTTTGTTGTCTTTAGTAATTTTTGAAACGTGAATAAAAGCTGTTTGTTTAAGGCCAATATAAGCAAAAATAGCAAAATCAGTTATGTTTAAAATTGTTCCATCTACCACCATGCCGGTTTGTAAATCTTCAATTTTAAGAATGTCTTCTTTAATCTTGTAACCTTCTTTATTGCTTCTTATATCTTTTGTTGGATTTATTAATGCTTCAATAATTTGTTTTACATCATATATATTGCTATTTAATTTTTCGGCTAGTTCTTCTTGATTTATTTTTTCTAATGTTGCTATATCAATATCTGATAAATCAATGTTTAATAATTCAACTATTTTATAAGCTAATTGGTAATTTTCAGGGTGAACACTAGTCTTATCAAAAAAGTTTTTAGAGTCATAAATGCGTAAAAAACCAACACATTGTTCATAAGCTTTTTCACCAAGACCCTTAACTTTTTTTAATTGTTCTCTGTCCAAGAATTTATTGTTTACTTTTCTATATTCAACAATGTTTTCAGCAGTTTTTTTAGTTAAACCTGAGACATGTTGCAAGATGTCAATTGTTGCGCTATTTAAATCAATGCCGACTAAATTGACTACTTTATTTACTTTGAAATCAAGAGCTTTATTTAATTCTTTTTGATTCAAATCGTGTTGATATTGGCCAACACCAATTGATTTTGGATCAATTTTAACTAATTCATTCAATGGATCTTGGTATCTTCTACCGATATTTACAGCTGATCTTTCTTCTACTGATAATTTTGGAAATTCTTTGTTGGCTGATTCTGAAGCTGAATAAACACTAGCTCCAATTTCAGAAACAATTGAATAACCTATGTGTTCATCAATATATTTGCCTTTTCTTTCTTTAAGAACTTTGGCAACAAACTCTTCTGTTTCTCTTGATGCTGTTCCATTACCAATAACAATAATATCAATGTCGTATTTATCTAAAATTTTGTTAACTATTTCTTTAGATCTATTAAATTCGTTTTGTGGCGCATTTGGATACATTTTTAAAACTTCTCTTAAATCACCGTTTTCATTTAAAACAGCCATTTTACATCCGTGCCCAAAACCTGGGTCAATTGCCAAAATCTTTTTGCCTTTGACAGCAGGTCACATAAGCATTGATTCTACTTGTTCAGCAAAAATTTTGATAGCTTCTTTTTCTGCTTTATCAAATAAATCATTTTTGATTTCTCTAATTATTGATGGATAAATTAAACGATCTAAAGCGTCTGTTAATGAATTGTAAATGATTGTTCCTGTCCTTTTAATCTTGAAAAATTTGTTGTTAAGTTCATATTTAATGGTATTTTCATTGAACTTTATGTCGTATGAAATAACTTTTCTTTCTTCAGCTCTAGATATTGCTAGTATTCTATGGTTGGGAATTCTATTTACTCTTTCACTGTGTTCATAGTATATTGCAAAAACTTCTTCGGGATCATTGTCATTTTTCTTTTTCTTTGTTTCTATAGTTCCAAAGTTGAAAATTTGTTGTTTAACATATTCTCTAGTTTCTACATCTTGTGAAATTCATTGGCTAATGATGAATTGTGCTTGTTCAATGGCGAATTCAACCGTTGGGACTTTGTCATTCAAATACTTTTTAGCTTCATTAAATGGGCTAAATTTATCGTCGTTTGCTTCAAAAATTGCTTTAGCTAAGGGTTCTAAACCTAAAGCAATTGCATCAGAAGCCTTGGTTTTTTTACCAACTTTGAATGGTTCATAAATATTTTCTACTTCTGCTTTTGTTTCAGCTACTAAAAGTTTTTGCTCAATTTCAGGTGTTAATAATTTTGCTTCTTTTAAAATTGTGATTATTGCTTCTTTTCTTTTATTAAGTTCAACATCATATTGATATAAATCATCAATTTGTTGAATGATTTCTTCATTTAAACCGCCTGTTTGCGCTTGTCTATAACGAGCAATAAATGGAACTGTTGCTCCTTCTCTAAGTAAATCTAACACAGTGTTAATTTGGTTTTCATTTAGTTGCAATTTATTTGCAACATTTTTTATTGAATTATTCATTTCTCTCCTTTTAACTATAACCATTATAGTACTTTATTAATAATATCTAAATAAATAAAAAAGACTAATTTGCCTATGAAATAGACTTTTTAGTCAAATTAAATTTCAATAAATTCAAAATTTTTACTTATGTCTCTCATTAATGAACTAGTAATGTGCGAGTTTTTTTCTACTTCTTTGGTAAATACATTTACTAAAAAATTAAAGTCATCAGTAGAGGCAAAAATCATCATTTTGTTGTTTTCAATTCGATAACTAATAATTTCACCTAAAACATCATTTAAAAAATAATTTCTTGGTCTAATTAATGAAAAATTATCAATTATCAAAATATCAGGTTTTGTTTTTAATTGTTGGATAAAGTGTTCGGCTCCAATTTTATTAGCAATTAAATTATTTACATATCTTTGTAAATCATTTGCTTTTAAATAAGATGCTTTTAAATTCTCTGAAGCACAATAGTTAGCTATTGCTTGTAATAAAAAGCTTTTTCCACTTTGTTCAGCCGAATAAACAAAAATATTTTTTAAATTTATGTTTTCCGTATTGTTGGGGTTAGCAATTCAAAACTTAATTTTGTTGATAATTTCTTTTTTATTAATTGCTTTGTTCGATGTATTGTATGAAATACTATTAAATCAACATTTATGGTCGGGGTAATTAATTTCAGTAAAAAGTAAGTTTTTATTCTTTAAAAATTCTTTTTTATATTTTGAATTTAAATGAAAGGTTTTTTTAGTTTGAATACTGCCATCACTTGCTCTTTTTAATGAATATTTATATGGGTATTTGCCTGGATTTTCAATTGCCGCAATTGCCTCAAGAAAAAATTCTAAATTCTCTCTAATTTCTTGGTCAGTAATTTCAAATTTATTAAATAATTCTTGAAGAAAGCTAAATGATTTTAAGTAATTCATTGTTCTTGAGCTTAATTTTTCATTTGGAAGGTTTTCTAATATTTCATAATTCATTTCAAAATCTTTTTTCATGTTGATTTAACCTACTAATATTGTGATAATAAACCTTCTTCTTTAGTTAATCCCGTCATATATGAAGCTTTTCATAATGTTTTTTTAGTTACTATATTGCCTTTTTTATTTTTTATTAATGAATCTAAATAGTTTTCAATAGATTCAAAATCATTAATTCCTTGGCTTTTAAAATCTTCTAAGATAGTTTGAACATGTGGAATAACTACTTTGCTATTCATTTCATAAGAATATCAAAACACTAAATTAATAATTTGATTTTCAAAACCTAATTCTTGAGCATAGTCAACTAATTCAAAAACATCATCTTCAGCATCGCATTTTAACAATTGTTCATAATATTTAATTGGTTGAGATTTTAAAATTGCTTCATATAAATTATCAAATTCATATGTATTTTCCAACAATAAAGAACTTGGAGTTGAAAAAAGATCATTAATAATTTTCTCGTGTTGATCATCTTCTGTTTCAACTTCAAAATCAAAAATATCATCATATGTAGCTGAAATTTCTTGTAAATCTTCAACTTTAATTAATTCATTAACTTTATGTTCATTAATTAAAGCATTGTAATTTTCTTTACCAATGATTTCCTTTAATTTTGTGCTTAAAATAGGATTTCTATTAAATGATTTATTGTTAAGCGGTTTTTCTAATTGAAATAATGTAACTTTTCTAAAATCATCTTGGTAAGTTGATAATAATGACAATGATTCCAGTTTATTTCTAGCAGCATTTAACTTGGTCGCAGAAATATTTAATAAGACAGCTAAATTATCAAAATTTTTATAACCTGTAATTTTACTTTCTACTAAGCTTAGATCTCTTAAGTATTCATATAAAGCAATAGCGTCTGCACCAATTATTGGAGTATAAAACTTGCGTAAATTTCTTAAATCTTCTCCAGAAATTGAAGTTTCAAACTGGATTTTAAATGAAGAATATTTTAATGATTTATGCATAATTTTTCTCCTTTTTTAGCCTCTAAATTTTTGACCGTAATGCTATTTTATAGAAGAGAAATTAGATAATCCATTTTTTTCTGATTTCTTAAAATTGTGCTTATGTTATAAGCATAGATATCCACAATTGGTTTTTTGCCAAAAAGTGCTTTTTTTATTCTTTTTGGGTCGTTTTTTTGATTTATTCACTTAATTGTGAATTTATCCACACCTTTTTTGTAGAGATTTTTTAAGCGATTTTTTTCAAAAATTGACACGCATAAAACGCCAGAAAACAAAGAAAAAAAATCATAATTTTTTGAATCTAAATTTGGTATTTCAACAAAATCAAATTTTTGGGAAGATAAAGCATTGCCTAATATTGGGTATATACATTTTTCTAATACATTTATATTATTGTTGTTTTGGGCAATTCATGTTTTGATCTTGTCCTTAGATATGCCATTATCATCATTTAAAAAAGTGCCTATTTCTTGGTTTATAGCCTTAAATAAAAAACCGTCTTTTTTGTATTCTTTTTCAATAAAATTATCACAATTAAAAGTTTGATAACCCTGCTTTGTCAAAAAATTTAATAGGGTTGACTTACCTGCCCCGCTTTTTCCAATTATCGCAATCATAAAATTAACTTAGAGCTAATGTAGCACATTTTCTGTAAGCTTTTACTAAACCAGAAGCGCCAAGCTCTTTACCTCCAAAAAATCTAACAACAAACACTGCTTTGTTTTCTATTTTTTTTAACATCATTACTTCACGAATAGGTTTGCCCGCTGTGCCTTTTGGTTCACCATCGTCATTTGCCCCTGAATTTATCACACCGTTTTCAATATAAACATATGCATAACAAATGTGTGTCGCTTTTTTATATTCTTTTCTTAAGTCTTCAAGTATGGCGACTAAATCATCTTTATTTTTGATATCAAAAGCATAACTATAAAACTTCGATTTTTTAATTTCTAAATAAGCAGGTGTTTTATCCATAATTATTAAATTATATATGTTTAAAAATATTAATAAATTAGCAAATGACAATAGCTTAAATTTTAAAAAACAAAGCAACAAAATTTCTGTTGCTTTGCTAAATTAAAAAAGAAATAAAAAAAATGGGGCGAATGACGGGATTCGAACCCGCGAATGACGGGACCACAACCCGCTGTGTTAGCCACTTCACCACATTCGCCAAATAGCTTAGTTATTATATATCAAATTAACTAAATACATATAAAATATTTTATTATGAACAAAAATATTAAAAATTATGATGCTATAGTAGTTGGCGGTGGGCATGCTGGTTTAGAAGCTGCTTTCGCTTTATCTAAAAAAGGACACAATACTTTACTTATTTCACTTGATAAAAATCGTTTAGGTATGATGCCATGTAATCCTTCTATAGGAGGGCCTGCCAAAGGAATTATCACAAGAGAAATTGATGCATTGGGTGGAATGCAAGGTTATTGAGCCGATTTAGCTATGATTCAACTTAAAATGTTGAATCAATCAAAAGGTCCAGCGGTTAGAGCTTTAAGAGCGCAGATTGATAAAGAAAAATATAGTCAATTAGCCCTTGAATACGTTTTAAAGCAACCTAATTTATTACTTCTTGAAGGCGTTGTTGAAGAAATTCTTACTGATGAAAATAACAATTTCCAAGGTGTTAAACTAGAAAATGGTGAAACCATTTTAGCTAAAGTTGGTGTGATTACAACGGGTACATACATGGATTCAAGGATTTTAAGAGGTTCTGATGTAACAAAAAGTGGACCTGATAATCAGAGAACAACTTCAAAATTAAGTCAATCATTGTTAGAAAAAGGTTTTACAATTCAAAGATTAAAAACTGGAACACCTCCAAGAATTTATTCTGATTCAATTGATTATTCAAAAGTAACAGAAGAAGTTTTAGATGATATTAATTTAAGTTTTTCAAACAGATCAAATGTTAAATTACCAAAGCAAATCGCTTGCTATTTAACTTATACTACACCTGAGACACATAAAATAATTAATGAAAACTTAGATAAAAGCGCTATGTATTCAGGGTTAATTGAAGGAATCGGACCTAGATATTGTCCATCAATTGAAGATAAAATAGTCAAATTCTCAACAAAAGAAAGACACCAAATTTTCTTTGAGCCTGAAACAGCTGATGGTTCTATAACTTATGTAAATGGCTTTTCAACATCAATGCCTATTGAAGTTCAAGCAGAAATGATCAAAACTATTCCAGGCTTAGAAAATGCTAAAGTGCAAAAATGAGCTTATGCCATAGAGTATGATGCTATTGACCCACTTCAATTACTTCCTACATTGGAAACTAAAGTTGTTCATGGTTTATTTACAGCTGGACAAATCAACGGAACTAGTGGTTATGAAGAAGCGGCCGCACAAGGTTTAATAGCTGGAATTAATGCCGGTCAAAAATTAGAAAATAAAGAAGGAATTGTAATCTTAAGAAATCATGGATACATAGGGGTTTTAATTGATGATTTAGTAACTAAAGGCACAAAAGAACCTTATAGAATGCTTACAAGTAGAGCAGAATATAGATTATTACTTAGAAACGATAATGCAGACATTCGTTTAGCTGATTATGCTTTATCAGCAAATATGATTACTAAAGAGGAATATGATCAAGTTATCAATAAATACAAAATGATTGATGACAAAATCGAAGAATTAAATAACACTTTCCTTTCTGGAAAAAGTGATGTTGCTGAAAAATACGGTATTTTTAATGGACAAACTCTGTTAAAAGTACTAGCAAGACCAGAAGTTGATCCAATTGATGTGTTAGGTGACTTTCCTTATTCTGATGAATTAACCATTATGGTTAGATTACATGGCTATATTGAAAAGCAAAAAAGCGATGCTAATAAAGCTGTTAGATTAGAAAATTATAAAATTCCAAGCGATTTAGATTATGACAGTGTTGTAAATATTGCCACTGAAGCAAAACAAAAACTTAAATTAATTCGTCCTTTAACCATTGGTCAAGCAAGTAGAATTAGTGGTATAAATCCAGCAGATATTCAAATGCTTCTTTTCCATTTAGAAAGCAAAAAACATAATGAAAAAAATTAAATTAATTGCTGTGGGCTCATTATCTCCAGACATTAAAAAAATTTTTAACGATTACATAAAAAACATTCAACACTTTTGTTCATTTACACAGGTTGAAATCAAAGAGTTTAGTGAAATCAAAAATCTTGAAGAAAAAAAGTTGCGTGAAACTAAACTGATTTTAGAAAATATAGATCAAGGCACAAAAATTGTTTTACTTTCTTTAAAAGGCAAACAATATAAATCTGAACAATTCGCCTATGAAATAGTTAAAAACGACAATTTAACTTTTATAATTGGCGGTTCAGATGGAGTTATTGAAAACTTAGTTAATGCGAATTATAAAATTTCATTTTCTGAAATGACTTTCCCACATCAATTGTTTAGAGTTATGCTTGCTGAACAAATTTATCGTGCTTTCATGATTCAAAATAATAAAAAATATCATAAGTAGTAAATATAAAATTAAGTTTTTATATTAAAATTAAATAATATATTTATCAAAAGATAAAAAGGAGACAAAATGTCAAACAAAACAATAGTTTTAGATGCTAAAAATTCTGAAATTTCTAAATTAGTAGAAGTTAAAGGCAAAGATTGAGAAGATTTAGTTAAAAAAGCAAAGAAAGAAATTTCTTCAAAATTAAAAATTAAAGGATACCGTCCTGGCAAAGCTCCACAAAACATTATTGACAAACACATTAATATGGGTGATGTTTTAAATAGAGCTGTAAACATGTACATTAGTGCAAACCACACTAAATTCTTTGACGAAGTTAAAGCTGAAAATAAAAGAGCTGTTAATGTTCCTTCATTAAATGTTGAAAGTATAAGTGAAACAGAACTTAAAATGCAATTTGTTTACCCTCTTGAAACAGATTTAGACAATGTTGATTACACAAAATCAGATGCTAAATTTGTTTTGGACCCAGTTAATGACGAAGCAATTAACAAATACATGTCAAGTAGATTAAACTCAGATGCTTTATTAATGCCATTAGGTGATAAAGACTTAACACAATTAGGCGACACAGTGACAATTGATTACAAAGGTTATGTAAATGATGAACCGTTTGAAGGTGGGGAAGCTGAAAACTACCCATTACAATTAGGTAGTAAAACATTTATCGACACATTCGAAGATCAATTAGTTGGCAAAAAAGTTGGCTGAAAAGGCGAAGTTGTAGTTACTTTCCCAGAAAGCTATCCAGTTGCTAAATTAGCCGGTCAAAAAGCTCAATTTGATGTAACAATTAAAGAAGCTAAAAGACCACAAGAAATTAAATTAAATGAAGAAAATGTTTCATTACTTAACCTTGGTGACAAAGTTAAAACAGTTGAAGATGCTAAAAAAATTATTAGCGTAATTTTACAAAAACAATATGCTCTTCTTTCACTTGACAAATATATTGATCAATTATTTGCTGATGTAATTGCTAACAATGAAATTAATGTTCACAAAAACGTTTTAGGAAATGCTATTGCTCAAAAGAAAAATCAAATTAAAGCATTACTTAAACAACAAAATGTTAAATTCCAAGAATACCTTGAATTATTAGGCCAAAACGAAGAACAATTAGATGAATTAATTGCTAAAGAAGAATTATTAAATGTTAAACGTTCATTAGTAATTGGACACTTAATTGAAGAATTAAGAAAAGATATAAAAGTTGAAGAAAAAGATTTTGAAGAATTAATTAAATTCCACGCTTTATCTTCAGGTATTTCATATGATGTTGTTAATTCATTCTTCAACTCAACAGAGCAATCAAAACAAAGATTAGCATTGCAAATTGAAGACTTAAAAGTTAAACAAGCTATTTTAGCTAAATACAACAGTAAAGGTGCTGAAGAATTTGCTAAAGCTTTAGCAGATGCAAATAAAGCTATCGATCAATTAGTTGAAGTTAAAGCTACTGAAGAAACAAAAGCTGATGAAGCTAAAAAAGAAAAATAATAATTAATATTTAAAAAATAATGCATTGGGCGTTATTTTTTTTATAGTGTTGTAAAATTTACATAACTATAAATAATGAAAGGATTAATATGTTATTTAAAGAAATATTAACTAAAAAAACAAATGATGTTTTATTAAAAGCCTTTTTTAAAGGCGACGAAGCAAAACCTCATTTAATTGAAAAACAAGGTCAAATTACAGAATATCTTAATGAAAATGTTGCATACATTTACTTAGGAGAAAAAGATAAATTAACAGAAGAATCATTAGTTGGCATTTTTAAAGGTATTTTAGCTTCTCAAGGTAGAACATATTTAGTAGATATTGCTTCATTCAAAACTGACAAAATCTGCAAATGCGCAATCATTCCTGCTTTGGTTAGAGCAGTTTACTTTGTTAAAGCTGAATTATTCAAAGAAAAAACCACATGTACAGGTTGCAAATCAAATTATGAATTATTACCTTACTTAGAAGAAGTTCCAGCTGTTGTTCAAGAAGCTTTTGAAAAAGAAATTATTTTATCTGAGGCAACAAACTTTGCTAGAAACTTACAAATTATGCCACCTAACGTTTGCAACTCAGAATATTTAGCTGATTATGTTGCTAACGATTTCAAACAATACGAAAACTTAAAAGTTACTGTTTTAAACAAGAAACAAATTGAAGAAAACAAAATGGGTCTTCTTTTATCAGTTAACCGTGGTAGCATGTATGAACCACGTGTTGTTGTAATTGAATACAACGGAAACCCTGAAAGTGAAGAAAAAACCGTTTTAGTTGGTAAAGGTATTACATTCGACTCTGGTGGTTACTCATTAAAAGGCGCAAGACACATGTTAGGCATGAAATTTGACATGTCAGGTTCAGTTATTGTAGCTTCAACAATGAAAGCTATTGCTCAATTGAAACCTAAGAAAAATTTTGCTGCTGTTATGTGTATTACAGACAACAGAGTTAATGGTGATGCTTCATTACCTGACTCAGTTTGAACATCAATGAACGGTAAAACAGTTGAAATCAACAACACAGATGCTGAAGGTAGATTAGTAATGGCAGATGGTTTAACATATGCTGTAAGAAACTTAAAAGCAACTCGTTTAATTGATGTTGCAACTTTAACAGGCGCAATTCTTTCTGCACTTGGTACAACTTACACCGGTATTTGAGCAACATCAGAACAAGCATGAGAAGATATTTCTAAAGCTGCTAAAAGAGGTGGCGAATTAGTTTGAAGAATGCCATTTGATGAAGCTTTCGCTGTAAATATCAAAAAATCTAAAGTTGCTGACTTGAAAAACACAGATCTTTCAGGAATGGGTGGTTCATGTTCAGCTGCTATGTTCTTAAAAGAATTCACAGAAGGTGTTGAATACATTCACTGTGACGTTGCTGGAACAGCAGAAATTAATGAAGAACCACAAGGTGTTTTGGTTCACACATTAACAGAATTAGCATTAATGTAATTAAAAGTCCCGATTTGGGGACTTTTTCTTCGCTTCTTTGTTAATTAATGTTGTTAGCGATTAAACTTACACTCAATTTATAAATTCTGCTTAATGTTTGAATATCATTTGTTCATTGTAGTTTAATATCAATTTCTTGCGGACTTTTTCTTTCATAATCAAAATTTAACCTGCCTTGACTTGTCTTAAAATTAGCAACTATATCATTCATAAAAAATGGCACTATTTTGTCATCTAAATAAGACTCATTTTCAACAATTTTTACAAAACTATAATAATTTTTTAAATTAATATCTGGAAAAATGCTCATGTCTTCGCGATAAATCCCCTTGTTTATAGGTGGTTGATCTGGTTGCTTATCTAATTTTGTTTTGTTAGAAGTAACTAATGCTACTGGCAAAGCAATAGCAGCTAAACAACCAAAAGCGCCACCAAATACAAGCAACTTCTTTTTTAATGTTCACTTAAATTTCATTATTTCTCCAATTTATTAATCCATTAATTGATGTGATGTTGCTGCTTAAAAATTCTTCTGATTTGTTTAAATGAATACTATATTTTAATTCTTCATCAAAATTTTCGTCGGCATGTGTTATTTTTAGTCTTATTTTTCCCGAATCAAAGTCTAATAAAGGTTGAATATTACTCTTATTATCATTAACAATTATTTTTATTTTGTCTTTTTCTTTACCTGTTCCATAATAGTCATAACTAATTACAAATGTATTTGTAAAATCTCCACTAAAGTTGTAAGGAATTATCAAACCATTGTTTTTTAACTTTTTAGATAAAACCACTGTTTTACTGTCGAAATCATATTCAAAAGGTAAATCCACAGCATAATCAATTCATTCTTTAAAAACATCATTTTTATCAAACATAGGACTAATGATAGAGCTATTAAGGTTGTTTTTGTATTGATAATATATATTGTTTAGAAAGATATTATAAGATGGCATTCTCATCTTAAATGGAGCATAAGTATGATGAAAACTGTAGTATTTACTGAAGTTTGACACATTTGAACCAAAATCAATTGCATCTTTGTTATAAAGAATGTGACTAAAATGAGAATCACATAACTGCGCTTTAGCATTTGATTCATAGTCAAAAATGGTTGTTGCTATATTATTTATAGGTTCTAAAAAGTCTATTGGTTTAGTTTTGAAAGTTAATGCGTCATAATATGTATCCATTACTGGATTTTCAAAATGCGAACCAAAATAAAAGTGTCATTTATTTGGAATTTTTATTGAAAGGTCATCCCCCATTTGTTTATTTATTAAATATTCGTCTTTTATTACATTCTTTTTTACTATCTGAAAATGATTAACATCTTTAGTATTTATTTTATTTTCAAGTGTTATTGAAAAAGTTTCAAAGTCTTGGAATGAAACTCCTAAATCTTCTGGAGTAAACTTAAATGCAAAAACCTTATAGTTATCAGATTTTTTAGTATGCATATACATTTTGTTAAAATGCGATTTTTCAATAACATCAAGTCCTAGCCTTGATTCAAAAAGTTTTGAAGAATCTAATCTTTTTAATAATTTGCCATTTACTGCAAAATTAATTTTCTTTAATAATTTTTCTAATTGATTTTCTTTAATAAATAATGTGGCTAATAAGAAAAATTTGTTATCTTGATAGGTTCTTCTAATAGCAACGGTCCCAAGAGATGCCAATCATCTTTCATCATTGTGTTTATTAAATTCTGCGCAATCTTTTCTTATTAAATCTCACTTTTCTTTTTGAATTTCGATACTTTGATTTCTTTGCTCATTACTATTTATTGTTGCATTAGTTGTTAAGATAATAGTACAAAAACTCCTCTACCGCTTTATTCTTGTACTTATAGTAATTTGTTTTGCAAAAATAATCTTCGTATCAGTTTTTATCACTATATTTAGTTAAAAAATCATTTTCTATTATTAGTTTGCTAATTTCTCCTAACATTTCCATTACTTTTTGTAATCTATTTTCTGGTTTAAAAGGCTTATCAACACTAAAGTGCTTTTGAGTTTTTAACATATGGTAGCGTTTGCTATTATATTTTTCAATATTGCATATTTTTTCAACTGTTTTATATTTTTCCTTATTACTTAACTCTATAAAAAAATTTGAATTCATTGTTTTCCCCTTTCATAAATAAATAAACTGATTAATTTATTAATCATTAAAAAATGAACAAAATGCGGAAAAAATGCTTAATTGTTCATTGGTCGATAAAAAAATAATGGCATAGCCATTACTTCTTATAATCTATTATGTTTTTTCATTTTAAAGGTCATTTTTTAGGAGTTTCTTCACTTTTTTTAATGAATACTATAAATGATTTGTCAGTGTATTGTGAAACTGACACATCTTTCTTTTTGTTAGGGAAAAAAGTAAAAAATTCATTTAATTCTTCTTGATAATTTTCGCCTTTAATTAGATAAAAATAACCATTTAATTTTAAGAGGTGGTGTGCCATTAAATACATATTTTTCACTGAAGATACAGCTCTTGCGGTTACAACATCAAAAAAGTGGTTATAACTTTTTTCTTCTTCAGCTCTATTATTAATAACATTTAATCTAAGATTTAAAGTTTTAGCCACATCTTCTAAAAAGTCACATCTTTTCTTTTGGCTTTCTAAAATTGTCAAGTCAATTTTTTCCGGATTAGCTATTAAAAAAGGTAAAGACGGAAAACCGGCTCCTGCTCCGATGTCAAGAAGTTTAATGTTTTGATCTGTAAACTTATCCTCAAAAGGCTTAAAAGCCTCAAGTGAATTAATTATGCCTTCTGAAAAAATTTCTTCTTGGCTTTTAAATCCTGTTATATTCATCACTTGATTTTTTTGATGAATTAATTCAGCATATTTTTTTAATTTATCTATATTTTTCATGCTTATTTACTTATGTTTTCAGCAAAACTTGTATACAAATCAGAAATTGATTGACCATTAATATGACATTCAATAACACCTGATAAGAAAGTATCTAGACTAACAATTTGTAATTTAGTAAATTTGCCTTCAATTTCAGAATTATCAATTGAATCTGTAATAATAACTTTTTCAACATCGGGATCATTTTCAAAAACTTCAAAACCTTTGGTAAATAATCCGTGTGTGGCAGCAATAACAATTTTTTTAGCACCATTTTCTTTAAGTGTATGAACTGCTTTTAAAATTGTTCCACCTGTGTCAATTATGTCATCAATAATAACTGCATTTTGGTCTTGAACATCACCAATTAAGCCCATAACTTCTGTTTGATTTGTGCCAATTCTTCTTTTGTCAATAATACTAATTTTAACTGTGTCAGCAATTAATTCAGCTAATCTTCTTGCTCTCACCGTTCCACCATGATCTGGTGAAACTACAGTGAATGAATATTTTGATTCTCTAATTGCTTTAGCTAATGTGTAAGCACCTCTTAAATCATCAATTGGAATATTAAAGAAACCTTGAATCGCTGGGTTGTGTAAGTCAACAGCGATAACTTTTGTAGCACCCGCTGTTTGTAATAAGTCAGCTACTAATTTTGCACCAATTGGTTGGCGACCACTTTCTTTACGATCTTGTCTAGCATAACCATAGTAAGTTAAAACAATATTGATTGATTTTGCACTAGCCCTTTTTAATGAATCGATAAACAATAAAAGTTCCATTAAATTAGAATTAACAGGTCTTGATGTGCTAGCAATAACAAAGCAATCTTTCCCTCTTACTGTGTCTTGGCTAACTAACATTGTTTCGCCATCGGCAAATGTTGTTTTTTTAATTTCAGAAAGTTTAATTTCAACTTTTTCAGATATTTTGTTTGCTAATTTTAAACAATTTGGCATTCCAAATAAAATTACATTTTTTCTTTGCATTTTTCCCCCGAATATGATTATTATAATTAATTATTACAATATAAAATGTAATTCAAATTATTTGAAAAATTTCTTTACTTTTTAAATATAAAAAAGTCTATTTTATAGGCCTTTTAATTAATCTCTTTGATTTGCAATGTTCCAGCTAATACATCTAAAACATATTTCTTTTGTGGGTGTAATGAATTTTCCACAATTTTCAATGCTAAAAGTGATTCAATGGTGTTTTGAATATATCTCTTAATTGGGCGAGCGCCAAATTCAGGATCATATGCCGCATCAACAACATATTGAGAAATTTTTGGTGTATAAGTTAAATCAATATCTTTAGCTTCTTTAACTCTTTTAACAAGTTTATCTAACTCTAAGTTAACAATTTCTAGCACTGTTTTTTCATCTAGAGGTTTAAATGTAACAATTTCATCTAATCTGTTTAAAAATTCAGGTGTTAAATGTTTAAGTAAAATGTTTCTCAATTCTGAACTACTTATTTGACCATCTAAAATGTCAGTGGCGCCTAAATTAGATGTCATAATTACAATTAAATTACGACAATTAATTAATCTTCCTTTTGAATCTGTGATTGTTCCATTATCTAAAATTTGTAAAAGAATATTCAACACATCTTTATTTGCTTTTTCAATTTCATCTAACAATAAAATTGTGTATGGGCTTTTTCTAATTCTATCAGTTAGTGAATTTGAAGCATCATAGCCAACATATCCTGGGGGAGCACCGATTATTTTAGCTACTGAATGTTTTTCCATATATTCAGACATATCTAATCTAATCATTTGTTTTTCGCTATCAAATAATGTTGAAGCTAATGTTCTAGCTAATTCTGTTTTACCAACACCAGTTGGTCCCAAGAACAAGAATGATGCTAAAGGTCTATTTGGATCATTGATGTTTGCTTTTGCCCTTAAAACGGCTTGTGTAACTACTTTAATCGCCTCTTTTTGACCTTTAATTTTCTTTTCAAGTTCGCTTTCAAGTGATAAAAATTTTTCTTTTTCACCTTCTAATAACTTGCTTACTGGAATATTGGTTCATTTAGCAACGATTGAGGCTATTTCTTCTGGTGTGACGCTATCTTTAATCAATGTGCTTGAAGAATTGTTAATTTCGTTTTCAATTGTATTAATTTCTTTTTCTACTTTTGGTATTTCAACATACATTAATCTTGAAGCTGTTTCATAGTTGCTTTCGTTCTGTGCGATTGTTAAAATGTGTTGTAAATTATCTAATTTACTGCGTAAGTTTGATAAATAATTTAATCTTTCTTTTTCTTTATTTCATCTATCCTGTAATTCATCAATTTGTTTTTGGTATTTAGCAATCTTTTCTTCGACTTCAGCTAGTCTTTCAGAATGTTTTTTCTTATCTTCATTTGATAAAGCTATTTTTTCCATTTGCAACTTAGCTATTTTTTGTTTAGCTTTTTCTAACTCTTCTGGTTGAAAATTAATTTCTGTTTTGATTGTAGCAGCTGCTTCATCAACTAAATCGATTGCTTTATCAGGTAAGAAACGATCTGTAATATATCTTGCGCTTAATTTTGTAGCAGCAATTAAAGCATCATCTTGAATTTTTACGTTGTGATAGTTTTCAAAACGTTCTTTAATTCCACGCAAAATAGTTATAGTGTCACCCACTGTTGGTTCATGAACATCAATTTTTTGCATTCTTCTTTCGAGAGCGGCATCTTTTTCAATATATTTTCTATATTCATCAAAAGTTGTTGCACCAATTAAATGCAATTTACCTCTTGCCATTAATGGTTTAATAATGTTTGCAGCATCCATTCCGCCATCACCGGTTTTACCAGTACCAACAAGCATATGAATTTCATCAATGAACACTATTATTTCACCATTTGAATCTTCAATTCTTTTAAGCACTTCTTTAATTCTTTGTTCAAATTGACCTTGGTATGAAGCTCCAGCAATCATACTTGCTAAGTCTAATTCAACTACATCCTTATTTTTAAGGTTTTCTGGAACTTGCCCTTCAACAATTTTTCTTGCCAAGCCTTCAACAATAGCTGTTTTACCCACGCCAGGCTCACCAACTAAAACAGGGTTGTTTTTAGTCTTTCTACTTAAAATTCTAATCATTCTTCTAATCTCATCATCTCTATTAATAACGGGATCTAATTCATTTCTGGCAGCTAAATCAGTTAAATTTCTGCCATATCTTTTAAGAACATCTTCCTTTTCATTTTTTTTGTTATTAGGATTAATGTTATTAAATAAATCATCTAAATTATTAAAATCCATATTTAGCCTCCTTATTTTTTAATGATAATTAATATTTTAGCACTTAAACACTTTAACTGCTAATTTTTTTTAAAAAATTTGTTTGCTAATTAAAATTTATAAAATTAAATTTATGAGATTAAGACACGACAAAAACGCACAAAGTAAATTAGAGAATTCTAAATTTTACATTGACCCTGGTAAATACCCTGTTAAATTAGATTCTAAGACAGTGTTAGAAATTGGTATGGGCAAGGGCGAAATGATAGTTGAATTAGCTAGAATAAACCCTGATTTGATATTTATCGGCTTAGAAAAATATGCTACAGTTGCTGCAAAGGCACTTAAAAAAGCCGAAGAATATAATATAAATAATTTTCACATTATTATTGATGATGCTACAAAACTTGAAGAAATATTTGTTGGTGAACCACACACTATTTGATTAACTTTTAGTGATCCATGACCAAAAGCAAGACATGAAAGAAGAAGATTAACACATTCAAGTTTTTTAAATCTTTATAGCAAAATTATGAATGAAAACACTATGTTAAAATTTAAAAGCGACAATGACAAACTTTATGAATTTTCTTTAGAAAGTTTTCAACAAAATGGCTGAAATCTAGTTGATTATGGAACGGATTTGCACAATTCGTCTCACCAAAAAGATAATGTAATGACTGGTTACGAAGCTAAATGAAGTAGTTTGGGCAAAAATATTAACTACATTTATGTGAAAAAACCATAATATTTATCATTTTTATGAAAATAAAATTTAATAATTCAATATATTGTTTAAATTTTCCATAAAATACTATAATATAGTTATATTTAGAAAAAATAAATAAAATAAAACTTTAGGAAAGGTACAAAATGACCAAAAAAGAATTTATTAGCCAAGTGGCTGAACAACTTAATGTTCCAGTGAGAACAGCTGACCAATTTTTCAATGCGTTCCTTTTTGTTCTTAAAGAACAATTAATCGCTGAAGAAAAAATTCAACTTTCAAACTTAGGTTCATTTGAAACAAAAGTAAGAAGAGGACGTGAAACAGTTAACCCATTCACTAAAAAAGATTTAGTTGTTCCTGAAAAACGTGTAGTTAAATTTACACCTTCAAAATACTTAAGAGAAATTGTTAATTTCTAATACAAACTATAAATAAGGCAAAAAGTCAATAATACCTGGAAAGGTAAGTTCAAGGCTTTTGCCTATTTTTTTTATCATTTCATACTTAATCGCTTTATTTAAATGAGGTTTGATTAAACTAAACTCTACTAAATAAAACTCATCTTTCGAAGAGAAAAACACTATAAAAAAGGCAATTCCGCCATTTTGTTCTATTAAATCTAAATATTCTATTTGATGTGCTTTAATGTTATCCTTTGGTAGTGAATCTTCTTGAGTGCTTTTAGCCTCAAATGCAATGAAACTTCCTTGTCAACACCCAATGTAATCGACTGTGCTTTTGTTAGAAATAAAAGCTTGTTCCAGGTTAAGTTTTTGTCCCACTGACTTAAATTTTATCGGCAAACTTTTCTTTTCAATATATGCCAATTTGTTTTGTTTGTAATATTCAATTGTCCTATTGATGATATTCTCTAAAAGCATCCCTCTATTTTTCATTGCAAATCGTGGACGCTAAATTGATATAAGTTTTTTAAAAAGTGAACAAAATATGAAAAATAGCCTTAAAAGTTCATAAAAAGTTAATAACAGTGTCTTTAATTATGTTTTCCAACTTAAATTTTGTTAAATTCCTAAAATAGCTTATTTATAGTCTCTAAAAACAAACACCTATTATTTATTACAATGATTGAATTAAAATGGTTATATATTTCTATCATTGTAATTTTTTAATTAACTTTGACAAATAATGCTTATTTATAAGACTTTTTGTAATTTAATAAAGATTAACTTGGAAAAAACAAAATAAAAAGCCCTAACTGGACTTTTTTTTAAATTCTTAATAAGTAATATCATTGTTTTTATTAATTAATGGGTTCACAATATTAAAGGTAAAGAAGATAACAAACATGTTGATTCAAATTTTTACCGGACTCAATAAAGTATGTTGGAATACATAGATAAAAATTGATTTTAGTTCAGTGGCATTTGCTTGTGTATCGGCTAACGAAAGCAATGGAACATTAATTAATTCAATCAAGGCCGAGAAAATAACAATAGGTACAATAACAAAAAATCTTCTTGCTTTCATTTTAAATCTAGCAACTCATAAAAAGATAATCATGATTGCATAACTTCCGGTCATTAACAAGATTAAAGCAAACCTGTCTTTAACTAATCCATTAGCTAAAGTAGAATCATCAACTCTTGAGCCAATTAATCAAATTATTAAGAAAATTATTGTAATTAATACTAATGAGGCTACAGCAACATTAAAATTAAGTAAAGTGTTTGTTGTGCCAATAATTCTAATTTTTTTTCTTTTTTCACCAAAGTTGATAATTTTGTTTTCTAATTTTTCAACTTTCTTTGAAAAAGGATCAATTAATTTTTCCGCTCTCAATTTAGAAGCCAATTTAACTATCTTCATTTCATAAACAGTATCACGGTAGCTGCCACCAAAATAATATCTAAATAATTTTAAGAATAATCATCCTATCATTCCGGCTATTATGCCATCAACTGCTGTTGCCAAGGTATAAAGCGGGTTATAAACATTAGGCAAAAATAGAAAACTAATTAAGTCACTGATTAAACCAACCATTCCACCAACAATTGGTCCAAAAATAAATCCTGTGATTTTAACTGGCAAACCAATGAAACTTATTTTGTAAGAAGGATAAGTAACAATTGGTAAAAAAGACGAACCAATAATTAAAAACACTACTGAAATAGCAATTAGAATTCCAATGAAGGAAATCTTTCTAATAGTTCATTTTTTAAATAGTTTATTATTTTCACGATTGCTTCTTAACATATTTTTCCTATGCTTAAATATTATTAAAAAAACGCTTAATTAAAAGCGCTTTTTTTAATTTTATAATGCCATTAATTCTTTTTCTTTATGATTAGTCATGTCTTCGATGTGTGAAATTTTGTCATCGGTGTGTTTTTGAACTTGGTCTAAGTATCTTTTTTGTTCATCTTCTGACAATTCTTCATCGGCTTTAACTTTTTTATTAATATTTTGACGAACATTTCTAATTCCTACTTTAGCAGCCTCAGTGTATTTGCTTAAGTTTTTGACCATTTCCTTACGTCTTTCGGTTGTTAAGGCTGGGAAAGTTAATCTTACTTGATGACCTTCGTCAGCAACTGATACACTTAAGTTTTCAGCTAAAATTGCTTTAGCAATGTCTTTGGCAAGTGAAGCATCATAAGGTTTGATTAATAATTGCTGTGCTTCTGGCACGGTGATGTTAGCCACTTCTTCAAGTGGTGTTAAAGTATCATAATAATTAACTCTAATTCCCTTAATTAATTGTGGGTTTGCTCTACCAGTTGAAATTTTTGAAAGTTCAAAAGCATAGTGATTCAACACTTTGTGTGCTTCATCTTCAAATTCTATTAAATATAAATCTAATTCCATTATTTAGTTACCTCCGTACATTTAATTTCGCCTTTTAAAGCTCTAATAATTGCGTCTTTTTCTAAAATATTGAACACAATTAAATCAATATTATTGTCTCTAGCCATGCTGGTTGCAGTCAAGTCCATTACTTGTAATTTTTTGTCTAAAATTTCATCATAAGTGATTTTGTCATAATGAATTGCATCGGCATTGGTTTTTGGATCTTTGTCATAAATTCCATCCACGCCATTTTTACCCATTAAAATTACTTCTGCCTTGATTTCTGAAGCAAATAATGTGGCCGCTGTATCAGTAGTGAAGAAAGGTCTTCCTGTTCCACCAACAAAAATAACCACTTCACCATCTTCTAAATATTTGATAGTTTTTTCGTTAATGTAATTTTCAGCAACTTTTTGATCAATTGGAATTGATGATTGTACTCTGGCTTTAATACCAACTTTTTCAAAACCACTTCTTAACGCAAGTCCATTCATTAAGGTTGCTAACATTCCAATAAAGTCTGCCCTATTTCTTGGAATACCGTTTTTAGCAGCACTTGCACCACGTCAAAAGTTACCACCGCCAACTACAACACCAATTTCTACTCCTAATTCAGCAATTTCTTTCAGTTGTAAAGCGATTTTTTCAACTATATTGTAGTCAATTGCTAAACTTTTTTCTTTATTAACTAAACCTTCTCCTGAAAGTTTTACTAATATTCTTTTATATTTCACGACTACCTCATTTATATCCATATTAATTTTCTAAATTATATATTAATATAGAAATAATTAATTAGTTAAAATAAAGCAAAATAAATTTTAATTAACTAAAATATCTATTTCATAGTATTTTTAGTTCAACAAATTATCTAATTGTCTTTAGCTTAAACAAAGTATAATTAAAAAATGAAATTATTAAAACAGAGAATTATTCCCGCTTTAATAATGGTTGTAGTGACCTTGGGTGCACTAATTCCATTATCTATTTTTGGCCCTAAACATTTCGAAGCAAGAATTGTTTCATTAATTATTTTTGCTTCTTTATTAGCTGTACTTAGTTATGAATTTTTCAATGCCATGAGATTAAAATTGTATTTTTCATTACCATTAGCATTGATGGTGATGTTAACAATTCTTTTTCCTTTGTGAAAAAATAATCCTAGTCAAGATGTGATTAGTACTTTCATTAATGTTGGCACAGTGCCAAGTGAAAATCTTAAATTTTTAATTCAAAACATAGCACAAGATTGAATTTCGATTATTATTCTTTTAGTTGTTTCTTTAGCCTTTTTTATTATTGAATTAGCAACAAGAAAACAAAATTTAAACGATCGTTTAATTCGTGTATTGCATACTTTAATTTCTATTTATGTTTTATCCATCTCAATCAAATCATTCATGGTTTTTGTTAATGTTGATTATAAATACTGACTTTTAGCAGTACTTATTCCAATTTGTCATGATACATTGGGCTTTTTTGGTGGTAAGTTATATGGCAGAAAAGTTTTCAAAAAGCCTTTTTCACAGGTTATTTCGCCAAATAAAACTTGAGAGGGCTTTATTGCCGGAGTTTTTGGAGCATTGGTTATAGCATCTATTTTAGTATTTGCGTTGAATATGTTTGACACAGGAATTTTAGTTAAAACTTATATCCTTAAAATTTTCTTTATTTTGATTGTGCCAGTTGTTGCTGCTTTTGGAGATTTATACTTTTCACTTATTAAAAGACTTAATGGCGTTAAGGATTATTCAAAAATATTAGCAGGACACGGCGGATTTTTAGACCGCTTCGATGGAATTTCATTTGTAACATTCTTTATTTTCTTAACAATGATGTTTTGATAAAAGCAAACAAAAAACTAAGCTGGTGACAGTTTAGTTTTCGTTTGCTAAATTTTCAAAAATTAAATTTCTATAGTATTCATATTGCAATTGGCATTTTTCAATTTCTGATATTAATCCAAAATTAGCTTCATTTAAATAACTATTAAATTTATCTAAAATGTTGACAATTTCCAATTGTCTTTGTAATGAAAAATTAGGTATTGTTAAATTTTTAATTGAAGCAATACTTATAGCTGGTATTGAGCCTTTAGAAACTTGTTTTTGAATTTCTTGATCAATATTTTTTAAATAATAGTAAATGAATTTAGTGTTGAACTCGGTTGAATCTTTGCTTTGAATCGCGACACAAGAATTGCCTAATCAGAATTTATCATTTATATAGTTCAAGGCTCCAACTTGACCCCTTGTTGAAAGTAAAACAAATTCACCTTCTTTATTATAAGAGTGATATTTACTTGTCTCTGTAGTTCCGCCATTAAAATATTTATATAAATCTTTATCGCTTGTTGAATCTGATCTAATAAATTCTCCTGAAAAAATTTCGGTTATATTATTCAATGAGCTATATGATACTTTTTTAACTTTTTTATAGGCTTTTTGGTAATTTTGAAAGAATAAATTTCCAAAGATGAAATTGATTAATTTTTCAATTTCGAAGCTATGTGGTCTCTCTCTCTCTCTACGCTGTCTATTTGACCATTTTCAAGATATTTGAATATTGCATCTCTACAATATTCATATTGTTGTTGGCGTTTTGATTTTTCGGCTGGTAGACCAATGCTTAGGTCTTTACAGATTGTTTCGAAATTGTCAAGAACTTCAACTATTTTGCTTTGAGTTAAAATATTAGGAAAAACCAATGGTATTTCTTCCATTACATTTGACATTAATTTAGCATTTGCTGAAGTTCTGTTAACATATTTATTTGCTATTATTGTTAAATAATAAAAGAGATATTTGGGCAACAAAATTGATTTATTTGTTTCTAATAAACCACAGACATTAGTTATGCTAAACTTACCACTTCTATAAAATATTGTTCCTGCTTTAGCACCGTCTGTTGTTCACGTTACATATTCACTATTAAAATCATATGAATTAATTTTGCCAAGTTCCCCGTTATTTTCTGTTTGTGAAGAATAAACAGGATATTGCCCTTGATTATCATTTATGAATTGTTTGCTTATTACTTTTCCTCTTTTTGAAACACATATATCTCCAATTTTTAATTTAATGATTGAATTAGAAAATATAAATTGAAGTAATTTAATAACGGCCGCTATGCGGTCTCTCTCTCTCTCTCTCTCTGAAGCGTTTATTTGACCGGTTTCAAGATATTTGAATATGGCATCTCTATAATATTCGTATTGTTGTTGGCGTTTTGATTCTTCAGCTGGAAGACCAATGTTTAAGTCTTTACAGATTGCGTCAAAATTGTCAAGAACTTCAACAATTTTGTTTTGAATTGAAAGAGCAGGCAATGTAAATAATTTTTCTGCAAATACAGATATTCAATGTCTTTTGTGTTCTTTCGATGATTCTTCTGTATTGTGGATGAAATTTAATCAATAATAAAAGTATTTAATGTTAATATTGCTGTTTTTAGGTGTCAATATCTTTATAGCGGAAGATTTGATTTTAAAATCAAAATCTACTCATTTTAAATCTGTTGTAAAATCATCGAAAATTATTACAGGATTTTCTTTGCTTGAATGAAAAATATTTTCTTTTTCATCTGTATATCCTAAAATGAATTTTTGATTGGCAGTTAAAACGGGTGTTTTAAATTCAGGACTGTATTTATCACTTTTTACAATAAATTTTGCTGGTTGGATATAATCAATGTAATCCTTTACTTTTGCTATATTTGATTGTGAAAAATCCAAAGATAATAATTTATCTCTGTAGTATTCGTATTGTGCATGTCTCGCCTTCAGCTCCGCCTTCAGCTCCGCCTTCAGCTCCGCTGAATACTCGGTAAATTTGTCAAGAATTTCAACTATTCTGTTTTGAATTGATAAAGGTGGAATAGGAATTTCTAGATTTAAAATACCAGGCATATATGGGTGTTGAATCCCGCTTCCTCTATAGAAACTAAAAAGAACATCTTTTATTGAGTGGAAAAAATAATAAATAAATTTTGTATTTAAAACATTAGTGTCAAATGATTGGCAAATTCTATTATCACTTGTTATGAATTTCCCTTTGAAATATTGAATATGCATAGTTGAAGAACCACCAGGAATTGCCACTATCTCTTGATCATAAATTTGGTTTTTATATTTTTCAGAAGAAGTAAAGAAGTTAGATGGAAAGGTTGTAAGAATTTTTATATCGCCGTTTTCATCTTTTAAATTTTCGATATCTTTAGCAAATAAATATTCATATTTAATATTATTTTTTATTTGCTTCTCTTTAGATAAACCTGTGAATGTTTTGTCTCATACAGTAATTTCGTAAAGTTTTCTTTTTTCAATGTTTGCGTTATTCTTTAATTCACTTTTTAATAATTTTTCAAAAAAATTCATTACTCTTCTCCTTCGAGTTCAGCAATGATTTTGTCAATTTCTTTCCTTAAAACTTCTTGACGCGCAACAATTTCTTTTAATTCTTTGTTTAATACTTTAATATCAACTTTTCCACGCGTATCTTCTTTTTCAACATATGAATTAACCGACAAGTTAAAATTATTTTCTTCAATTTGTTCACGAGAAACAACTTGGGCAAAATAATTAATATTTTCATGTTTTTTATAAGCATCTAAAATATTTTGAATATTTTGGTCAGTTAATTTATTATTGTTTGAAACTTTAATAAATTCTTTTGAAGCATCAATGAATAAAACATCAGTGTTTGTTTTATTTTTCTTCATAACTAAAATACACGTTGAAATAGATGTTCCAAAGAACAAGTTATCTGGTAATTGAATAATTGCATCAACATAGTTGTTTTGAACTAAATATTTTCTAATTTTTTGTTCAGCGCCACCACGATACATTATTCCAGGGAAACAAACAATAGCAGAAGCACCATCAGTTGCCAAGTTAGATAAAGCATGTAAAACAAAAGCTCAGTCAGCTTTGCTGCTTGGGGCTAAAACTCCGGGCCCTGAAAAACGCGGATCATTAATTAAAGTGGTATCTTTGCTTTCATTTCATTTAACTGAATAAGGTGGATTAGACACAATAATTTCAAATGGTCCGTTTTCTTGACCTTGTGGATCGGTTAATGTATCGCCATTAAAAATCTTGAAATCATCAAATTCAATGTCATGTAAAAACATATTAATACGACAAAGGTTATAAGTAGTAACGTTTAATTCTTGCCCATATAAACCTGCTGTAATTTTATCTTTGCCTAAAAGTTTAACAGCTTGAAGCAATAATGAACCAGAGCCCGCGCACATATCGTAAACATTTTTTATTTCTGTTTTATCACCAGCAGCTAATTTAAAAAGCAATTTACTTACTTCTTGTGGAGTGAAATATTCACCACCAGATTTACCAGCATTTGAAGCATACATGCCCATTAAATATTCATAGGCATCACCAAATAAATCAATAGTGTTGTCTTGGAAATCACCTAAATTCATACTTTCAACACCTTTTAAAAGAGCTGTAAGTTTTTCATTTCTAACGTTAACCGTTGGGCCTAGTTTATTGTTGTTTACGTCAAAATCTTGGAATAACCCTTTAAAGTCATCTTCACTTTCTTGCCCTTTCGCTGAGGTTTCAATGTCACGAAAAATTCTATCCAAAGTAACATTTAAATCTGGATTGTCTTTAGCATTAGCAGTAACATTAACAAATAAATCTTCTGGTTGGATAAAATAACCAAATGCATCTGTGATTTCTTGTTTCATATCTTCATCAATGTCACTGTTTAAGAGTTTTTTATAATCTCTATTGTCATCATTCTCTCTTAAATTGTTATTTATTTCACGAGTCAATTTTTCTGAAATAAAACGATAAAACATAGCACCTAAAACATAGTTTTTGAAATCTCACCCATCAATACTACCACGTAATGAATCTGCTATTTTTCAAATAGCTTTGTGTAATTCTTCTCTTTCAAGTTCTTTTTTATTGTCCATAAGCCCCCCCAAAATTAATTTATTAATTTTAATTATATAAATTATAAATTCAAAAAAGTTCGCATTTGCTGTAATTTAGCAATAAAAAACCAAAACAATTTGTTTTGGTAAACTAGGACAAGAAAAGTAGACAGAAAATAAAAACTGTCTACTTTTCGTTTACAATAAGAGAAAGGAGTTTACAAATGGCTAAACAATTGAAACATTATGAATGATTAGATCTATTTAGATGACTAGAAAATTGAGAATACACAAATGAATATGAATACAAATTTGCATCTTATATTTCAGAAAAATATAATAAGGATTACTTTAAAGAAAATATTAGACGTAGAATTTGAAATAAATTTAGAGAATATCAAAAAGACGAAACTGTAATATTTTCAAAAACAGGAACAGCCCCTAAAAAAGGGAAGGGTTGTGGAAGACCCAAAA
>NZ_JNJW01000008.1 GCF_000701805.1 Mycoplasmopsis iners ATCC 19705
ATTTCAATCTGTGTTAAATTGAAAAACACCTCAACAATATTGAGATGCTTTGAGTTTTTTATAAATTGTCTATAAAACTTGTCCTAGTTTATTTCTGTCTACTTTTCTTATTCTAATTTATATTTTTAGTTATTTTTTATTTACTATAAATATTTTATAATTAAAGATAACAGGGGTGCTGTGAATAACGGCTGAGATTATACCTATAAGCAGATCAAGGTAATTCTTGCGTGGCTTAAGTTTTTTTAATGCAATTTTTGCACATTTTTCTTCCCCTGTTGGAAGGATTAAATATGAAAAATAAACATATCTTTAAATTTGGCGCAACTACTTTGTTGCCTTTAATGCATTTAAGTGCAGCCTGTGTTTCAAATGAAGAAAATTGAGATTCAGAAATAACAATTTCTAACGCTTGAATTAATGAAGGCTTTCAAAACACAACCAAAGAAGCAGAATTTTTAGAAACAATTACTAAACGTTTTAATGAACTAAAAAACCAACGTAGCGATACTAAAAATATGCCTAATGTATCATTTAAAATAGCGGTTAATTATGACAAAAATTTAATGTTAAATAATTTAAAAGCTGACAAAATAACAGATGATGTAGCAATTTTGCCATATAGTTTATTTGCTGAAGAATTAAAAAACCAAAATAACATCGATAATTTTGCTCCTAAATTAATTGCTAATACTAATACTTTGCAATTCACTTGATCAATTCCAGACAATGCTAAATATGTTGATGGATCTTTAGAAAATGATCCATTAAGACAGGGTGCTAATGCTGAAAACGAAAAACAATTTAAAGCTTTTGGGGAATTTCCTAATTGATATAGTTCGAATGAGACAACTTTACAATGAGATGGTTCAAAATATAAAACATTTTATAAAAGCAATCAAACAACTGGTGAATATCATGGCGCAATAATAATTAGTGGTAATAAGGCTCAAAGAAGTCAAATTATTGAAGCTTGAAACAGTAAAAATTGAAATGATTTTATTAGCCATGGCATTATTTTCAAGAAAAATTCAAGTGGAAGTGGATATAAATACCAAATTGCTTTATTAAGCAAACATTTTAATAAATCAATTGATGCAATTAATCAAGAACTTAATCAAGAAAATAATCAAAACGTTTTAAAAGGTAGTGATCCAATCAAACAAATTGGCAAAATTCAAAACACAAATCAAAAAGCATATCACATTGGATTTGTGACTGAAGGCGAATTTAATTGAACTGAGTCAAAAGAAAACACAAATAAATTTAGACCAACTAATTACAACGCTGAATTAGCTAATGATTATGAAAATGAAACAAATGACGTTGTTAGATTATTAACTTTAACCGAAGCAGCTCCATATGATGCTGTTTTAGGTAGAGCTGGTTTAAATGAAAAACAAAAAGAATTATTACAAGCAACTTTAAGTAGCTTATCAATTGAAGAAAATCTTTATGGGATTTACACAGGCTACAACAAATTTATTGAATTAGATAAAGATTTATTTGCTAAATCAATTCAAAAACAATTAAAAGCTGAAGGACATGATGAATAATCAAACAATAGAATTGAACAATGCAACTATAAAATATCAAAAAAGCAATGATGTTATTTTAGATAACATCTCTTTTAATGTACAAAATGGCGAAATGATTGCCATTTTGGGTCATTCTGGAGTTGGTAAATCAACATTGTTTAATTCTATTGTCAAACAAACCAAACTTGTTTCTGGTCAAATTAAAATAAATAACGAAAACATCTATGAAATAGGCAAAAAAGCCTGAAAAAAGCAATTAAAAAATATTGGATTTTTAACTCAAAATCCAAATTTAATTGAAAGTGAAACAGTTTTTAACAATTTGCTTTATTCAGTTCAAAGCTATTCTAATTTATTTAACAAATGTTTTGGTTATGTCAATATAAAACAAAGACAAATCATTTTAGAAACATTAGATATTTTAGGTTTATTAAATAAAACCAATACTCTTATTAAAGAATTAAGTGGAGGTCAACAACAAAGAGTTGAGATTGCAAAGTTATTAATTAAAAACGTTGATTTAATTTTAGCTGATGAACCAACTGCTAATTTAGACTATAAAACAGCTCGTGAAGTGTTAACTTTATTAAGACATCTCAATCAAAACCAAGGCATTACTATTTTGGTAAATATTCATGATTTAAGCTTAATTGAAGGCTATTTTGATAGAGTAATTGTTTTGAAAAACAAACAAATTATTTATGATCAAAAAGTTGATAAAACAACATCAACATATGTTGAAACTTTATTAAAATAATGAAAAATTTTTGTCATAAACTGCTGTTTTATAGTTATCTTAGTCAAGATAATAAGAAGGTTGAAAAATTAAGACCAATTTACAAATATCTATTAATATTAATAATTTTTGCCCTAGGATTATATTTATTTATTTCATTAAATTGAAAGTTAAACACATCATCTTACGGGTTAAAGGTTTTTAAGCAAAATTTAATTAATTTTTTCTCTTTCAATAATCAAAGCACTTATTTACTTCACAATTCCTCACGAAATCTTTGGGTTTATTCTTTAATATTATTGTGAAAAACAATTGAAATTGCTATTGTTGGAACTTTTTTAGGTTTTATTTTAGCAATTTTCACTAGTTATTCAACAAACTGAAAATTTAACAATAAAATCAAAAGCATTTTCTTTGGCTCTATCATTTTGTTTTTAAGGTCGATCCCCGAATTAATTTTCATTTCATCGTTCACCAATATGTTTAATGGTTATTTTGCTTTATTATTGATTTTTTTCTGATTTTCTTGATTATGACTACATAAATATTTTGTAGAAATATTTAACAATTTTGACGAAAAAGTCTATTGGCAAGCCAGAAAAGAAGGTTTAAGTAAAGTTCAAGCATTTAAAAAAGTTATTTGACCAAGAATAAATAACAGGATTTATAACTTATTTTTATACTCTTTCGAATCTAATATTAGATGATCTTCTATATTAGGAATTCTAGGAACAGCAGGGATCGGAATTCTTATTAATTATGGAACTTTAAATATTAATAACTTCAAGGAATTAGCAATACCTGTTTTAGTTTTAACCATATTTATAGGCTTTTTAGAAATTTTTAATTTTTTCATTAAAAATTATTTATTAGAAAATAAAAGCAAACAATTAAATTTAAATAAAACTCAAATTTATCAAAAAATGTTAAGACAAAAAAACTGAAGAAAAATAACTTTAAGATTAATTTTTATTGTTTTAGTTATCTTTAGTATTGTTATTTTATGTAAAATTAATTATTTCTTTTTGAATTCACTGCTTTTTTCTGAACAAATTAAAGCTTTTGTTCAACCTGATTGAAGTGTATTTGATATTAAATCAAAGCAAATCGAACTTAATCCGCTATTACAACTTTTACAATCTTTCAATTTTGCTTTTTTAATTACTTTATTAATGATTATTTCATTCTTGATTTTATTGCCTTTTTATTCAAAATTAATTTTTGGTAAATGAAAAAGTTTAATTTGCAAATTGATTACAGTTATTGTTAGAACAATACCTATAGTTGTGTTCTTTTATATTTTTAATTCATTATTTTATTCTTCATTAACTTTGTTAATTTTAACTTTAACTACACATCAAAATTCAGCTATTTTAAAGCAACTTTGGGAAAAAATTGATAACTTTCAAGCAACTAAATTTTTCAATTTAAGATTACAAAACTATAGTAAGTTTCATATTTATTGAAAATACATGCTGCCTGAAATTAAAGGAGATTTATATTCTTTATTAATGCTTTATTTTGAAATTTCATTTAGAAATTCCATAACCTATTCTGTATTGACAAGTCAAGAGTTAGTTATCGGTACAAAAATTATTCAATACAATTCACCTAATGGCAATTTTGACTTGAATAAAACTTTTGCTTATATTTGAATTGGAATATTTGGCATATTATTTATAAATATAATTAATATTTTTTTAAATAAAAAAATCTTAAGGGATATGAAATTTTATCTTTTCAACTGTTTTATAGGCAAAAAGTTCAAAAAATCAGTTTAACAATCAAAATCACATTGATACTAATTAATATTAAATGTTAAAATTAATATGTAATGTATAAAAAGATTGATTTTGCCCCAACTTACAATTACAAACAATTTAAATTTCGCTGTTTAAAAAAGAACAGTGAATTTTTTGATGAAATTTTTTCAAATTCATCAATTAGAATTGAAGTTATTTATTCAAAAAATGCTGAAACTGATTGAATGAGAAACAAATTTTTGGAAAATGTTTTTTTACTAAAAGGCAAAGCAATTTTAGAGGATGAGAATCAAACTCAAATTACTATGAAAAGCGGAGATTTTTTAACAATTGAAAAAATTTTAAGACACAAGGTTGTTAAAACTTCAAAAAAATGTATTTGAATAGCTATTCATCATAAAAAATAAGAGGATATTATGAAAAAAATCGGCAAACATTTAATTTTAAATTCTGTTATTTTAAGTTCACCTATTTTGGTTTTAAGCACAATTAGTTGTAATAAAACAACAACTAATGACGCCGACAATATGAATTTAGACAAAGAAGCAAATAGCTTGGTTTTTAGCATGAATAATTTTGATGAAATGCCCGAAGACCAAAGTTTAAGTAGAAGTGATGTTGAAGGTAAAATTATTTGAGATTTAGAAAATGACAATAAAAGCATTGTGAAAATTGAAGATTTTGAATTAAAAGGCGAAAAAGAAGAACAAGAAATTATTATTCGTTTTTATGTTCAAGACTTGCAAAGAAAACATAAAAGTTTGCTTCATGAAAAAAGATTCCATGTAGGGCGCGAACGTAAAAGAAAAAATCATTTTAGACGCCGTGATCATAGAAATCCAGGAGAAAATAACAATAATAATGAACAACCATCACCAATTACTCCTTCAACAGATTCGCCAAATCCTTCTATAAATAACGATAATTCAAGAAATAATACGAATGCACCTGAAATAACAAATAATGACGATAAATCAAAAGATGTACATGATTTAAATCTTAAAAAAATTAGAATTGGCAATTGAAACGTTTTAAATTTTTCTTTAACAGAAAATAATAGCGATTTAGTTAAAAATGTAAAAATTAAAGCAATTGCATATCTAATTAAACATTTAAATATTGATGTTCAAGGAATTATTGAATTAGATAATGAAGAAGCAGTTAAGGAGCTTACAAATTATTTAAATCAAATCCAGCCAGAAGCTAAATGAGAATACATCATCAACGATTGAAATGACAATGGAAAAAACCCACTTTTAGAAGCAAATTCAAAACAACATGAATATGCAGCTGTAATTTATAAAAGTTCTAAGCTAAATTCTAAAAAATTCATTAATAATAAATTTGGACTTTCATATGACAATTCAAATTTTGAAAATCACTTTAGACAAGGCAAAAAGTATGGTTATGTAAGACCGCCATTTGGAGTTTTATTAGAAACCAAAGGCAAAACCAAGAATGATTTCACATTTGTTATTGATCACTTTGATTCTCCTGGTAAAAATGACAAAATTGGCGAATCTTCAATTTCTAGAGTTAATGGTAATAAATTAGCTAAATCAGTTGGTGATCAAGAAGCTGATGAAGCTTACAATTTATATAACATGATGAATTGATTTGACAATCATGATGCTGAAAATGATGATTTAATTTTTATGGGAGATACTAATATTCCTGCTCATACTACGAATCATTTATTTGAACCAGCCTTAAATAATGGCTATATTTCATTAATTTCTGATGATGTAAATACTTCTTTAGGAACTAAATTTGGTGCATATGCTAGCGCTTATGACAAAATCTTTTACAAAGGTGATTTAGCTTTTGAAAATCCAAGCACATATAATTTATATGACATTGCTGATGATGGAGTTATTCCGCACATTCATGGTTTTGCTGCCTGAAAAAAATATGTTGAAAGCTATAACAAAACATATTCAAATCCAGCAAGTTATATTAAATCATCAATTGCCGACCATAATCCAATTTATTTCGATTTAATTCTTAATCCTAATGATCCGAAATAAACAAAAACCACTTATTAGTGGTTTTTTTTATGGCTGAATTTGATTTGATTGCATTCTAGTTTTTCTCTTTATATAAACCATGTTAGGTTTATTAAGTTCGTCATCAAATCTCTTGGTTAATTCATTAACAATTGCTATTTGATCTTTAATACCTAAATATGGTAAATCATTTAAATGTTCTTTTTCACTTCAGTAAAATAAATCCTGAACTTTTATACGATAAATAACTGATAAATCGACATATTTAGCTAACGCAACATTAATAATTTCACCGTTTTCTTTAATTCCTTCATCAACATGAATTTTAATCAAATCTGATTCTTGTACATGTTGATTGATTTCTTCATAACATGAAATAAAGTATGCATTTTCCTCCTCTAAAGCAATTAATAAAATAACATTTGAATTTAATTTTCCTCCTAATTTGTCCATAAATATTTGATTTAATTTCATCGGTTTAAGAACCGGTAGAATGATTACTTCATTCTCTTTTTCTGAATTATTTTTCATACTTTAATACTATTATTCTTTAAATGGTAAATTGTCCTTTAATTTAATAACCACAAAAATTGTGACAATTAAGATTTTTTGATAAAAACTTGATTTTTGAACATTATAAGTGGCAAAAAATGAAATTTTTGTTTTTAGCTTATTTGTTAATTCACAGTGGATAAGTAAATAGATTGCTATATTGAGGATATTTAGTTTGCTAATTAAGCAACATTTTGCAGAAAAAAAGAATTAGCCCAATGCTAACTCTTATTTAAATTACTTAATTATTTTTTGTTTTCTTGCATAGCAGCAGCTACTTCAGCAGCAAAGTCGCTTTGAACTTTTTCAATACCTTCACCAACGCTGTATCTTACACCGTCTAATAATTTAGCATTGTGGTTTGCTAATAATTTTTCAATGGTTACTGAATCGTCCATCATAAATGCTTGTTTCACTAAAACAATTTCACCTAATTTTTTGTCAATTGAACCTTGTAAAATTCTTTCTTGAATGTTTGCTGGTTTGTTTTCAAAACCTGCTGGTTTAACGATTTCTGCTTTTAAGATTTCCATTCTTTCTGCTGGAACTTGTTCAACAAAAATGTATTCTGGTTTCATAGCAGCAGCGTGCATAGCAATTTGTCTTGCTTCTTCTTCGTTTTTACCTTGGATTTTTACAAGGGCACCAATTTGACCATTAATGTGAGCAAAAGCACCTAAAACTTCACCAGCTTGTGCTTCAAGTGTAGCAAATCTTCTGAATGAAATTTTTTCACCAATGGTTGATGTTAATTGGTCAATGTAATCGTTTAATGGTGTGCCATTAACATCTAATGAACTAGCGTCATCACCAGTTTGTAAGTTTGAAGCTAATAAAGCATCGGCAATTTCTTGAACAGCTGATCTAAATTTGTCGTTTTTAACAACAAAGTCAGTTTCACAGTTAACTTCAATAAGCACTGCTCTGTTTGCATTTTGGGCAATAGCTACTAAACCTTCAGCTGAAACTCTACCAGCTTTTTTAGCAGCTTTGATTTTACCATTACTTTTTAATCAAATGATTGCTTTTTCAACGTCTCAGTCTGATGATTCTAATGCTTTTTTAACATCAGCCATACCACCATTTGTTCTTTCACGAACTTCTTTAATTAAAGCTAATTTATCTACAGCCATATTATTCTCCTTTAACTTCTACAGTTTCTTTTTTAACAAAGTTTTTTGTATAGTTAGGTTTTTCTTTTCTTTCGCTTTCAAATTTAGGTAAAACAATAGCTTCGTCGCCTTGGTAAGCATATTTAGCTTTTCCACCACGAGCTGTTGCGATAGCATCAGCTAAAATGGTGATAATTACACTAATACTTTTTGCTGAGTCATCATTTGCTGGAATACCAAAGTCTACTAAATCAGGGTTTGTGTTAGAGTCTAAAATACCAATAACTTTAACACCTTTTCTTCTAGCTTCTTTAACAGCAATTTCATCTTCATTTGGATCAGCAATGATCATGAAGTTTGTAGGACCTTGCATTTTTTTGATACCGTCAAGGTTTTTGTGTAATTTAGCTAATTTCTTTTCTAATTCAAGAACTTCTTTTTTAGTACGGTTAGGGAAACCTGCTTGAGCCATTTCATCAAGCTCATCCATAGCTTTAATACGTTTTGAAATTGTTGAGAAGTTTGTAAATGTACCACCTAATCAACGTTCTGTAACATAAAAGCTATTTGTTCTTAAAGCATTTTCTTTAACTGTGTCTTTAGCTTGTTTTTTAGTACCGACAAAAATAAATGTTGTTTTAGGGTTGCTTGCAAATTTAGAAAGTAATTTGTAAATAAACTCTAAACGTTTGATTGTTGAGTTTGTATCAATAATGTGAATACCACGTTTTGATTGATTTGGAGATAATAAGAATTCTTTCATTTTAGGATTTCATTGGCTTGTTTTGTGACCAAAGTATGTTCCTGCTTCTAATAATTTATCTCTTGAAATGATTGGTTTTTTGTCTTCTGCTTTTTGAGCAGTTTTAGTAGCTTGTGCTACTTCTTTATTTAATTGTTCTGTCATTTTATATTTTCCTTTAGTTTGTTATGTCTACCTATTTGCTTCTAACACCTAGCACCCTTTCTGGGGGCACACCCAAGTGAATTCACAATAGGGAATTTTAATTTAATTTGATCAAATTGAATTTTTAAAAAAATTCTTTTATATTTTAACTTATTTACACTTTTTTCTTAGTAAATATCTATATATAGTGCAGAAAAACACAATATTTTAATAATAACTTGATTTTAATAGGTATTTTAAGTTACAAAATATAAAAAAAACTTCGTTTGAAACGAAGTACATTTTCATGATATGGTGGCTCCGGCAGGAATCGAACCAGCGACACACGGAGCTTCAGTCCGTTGCTCTACCAACTGAGCTACAGAGCCATGGCGGTCCAGACGGGAATTGAACCCGCGATCTTCTCCGTGACAGGGAGACGTATTAAACCACTTTACCACTGGACCAAATTGGTGGCGGAGGTTGGACTTGAACCAACGACCTCAGGGTTATGAGCCCTGCGAGATGCCTAACTTCTCCACTCCGCGATGTGAGTTTATTAATTGGTGTTTCATAAATGAAACAAATGGCGGGTGATGAGGGATTCGAACCCCCGCGGGCCGTGAAGCCCCTGGCAGTTTTCAAGACTGCTCCCTTCAGCCGGACTTGGGTAATCACCCTTGGTGGACCCAACAGGATTCGAACCTGTAACCGACCGGTTATGAGCCGGTTGCTCTAACCGTTGAGCTATGGGTCCGAAAGAACAGTTAGGCTGTATTCCATATAAATGGTAGCGTCGATGAGATTCGAACTCATGACCTTCCGGGTATGAACCGGATGCTCTAACCAACTGAGCTACAACGCCATAAAAATGGTGGAGGATATGGGATTCGAACCCACCACCCCTTGCGTGCAAGGCAAGTGCTCTAGCCAAATGAGCTAATCCCCCATGGTGAAGAAGACAGGATTTGAACCTGCGACCACTTGGTCCCAAACCAAGCGCTCTACCAAGCTGAGCTACTTCTCCATTAGCTTTTAAAAAAGCATAGTTATTATAGCATTAATATTTATTTTCTCACAAGAAAAAAAATATTTTTTTGTGCTTGGTTTTTGTTTTGGCATTAATCAAATAATGCATAAATATTTATAACAAAATAAAATTAAAAAGCAAATAAAAATGTCAGATTTTCTGACACTTTATAAGATATGTTAATAATGAATTATTAATTATTATATTAAGAGACATTTTGGTGTGAATTAGCTCAATTAATTATCTAAATATTCTTTATTAAAAATTTTTTCAGCAATATTTTTTGGTACAACTTCGCTCAATTCTTCTAATGTTGCATTATAAATTGCATTATAAGTTCCAAATTTTAATAAAAGTTTTTGTTCCATTTTGTCGCCTAAGCCTTTAATTTTTTGCAACTTGCCTTCTAATGAAGTAATTTTTTGTCTTTTTCTTAAATGCTCCTTAGCAAATCTATCAACTTCAATTTGAATTTCTGCTAAAAAATTAAATAATTCTTGATCCTTAATTTTTATTTCCTCTTCAGCTAAATTGATTAAACCCCTTGTTCTATGACGATCATCTTTAACAAGACCTATGATTGGAATATTTAAATTTAGTGATCTTAAAGTTTTTTTTGCTTCATGAACTTGTTGCAATCCGCCGTCTACTATTATTAAATTAGGAGTTATGTTTTTATCTAAAGCAGAAAAATAATTAAAAACGCTTTGTTTCATATATTCAACATCAGCTTGGCGATTTAAACTTATTGGATGATTATATTTACGATAAGCACTTTTATTTTTTAATCCATTTGAATAGACAATGGCTACGCCAACAGGATTAGTATTGTTTAAGTTAGAATTATCAAAAACAACTATATTTTTTAAATCAATGTTATTTGTATATTGTTTTAGTTTATTTAATAAATTTTGGCTTTTAAGCAATTTATTTTGAATTAACAAATTTTCATTTTTAAAGAATTCCGCTAAGTTTAATTCCGCGGTTTCAAGAATTTTTTTATAAATACCAATTTTAGGGCTTATAAATTTAAAATTTGGATTGATATTCTCTAATTGAAAATTAATAAAGCTTTCTGAAACAATAATTTCAGATGGAATAATTTTATCTTGATAATATTTTTCAAAAAAGCTTTCAAAAGTGTGTTTTTCGTCAACTGTAATGGGAATATTTTGGTTATCTTTATTAATTAAAATTCCATAACGATAAAACAAAATTGTTAAATATAAAATATTATTTTCTGATTTATAAGCAACAACATCAAGATTCTTGGAATTTTTCAATTCAACCACTTGTTTTTCATTTAGCTTTTTTAAATATTTTAATGAATCTCTTAAATCTTTAGCAATTTCAAATTGAAAATTGTCAGCTGCAACAAGCATTTTGTTTTCTAATTCTTTTAAATAATGATTATTGGTAAAGTTTAAAATTGTTTTAATTTCATTAAATTTATTTTGTCAATAGTCAAAATTTTTACCTTTAACTTTTAACCCATTTTCATAAAAAGCTTCTCTTTGTAATAATTTTAAGATTGTTGTTGCTCCATAACCATTAGGAAAAGGACCAAAATTTATTAAATTTTCATGATCTTGCTTTTTAATTTTTCTTGATAAACCAATTTCTAAACCAGTTGATTTTAATTCAATTTTAATGTAAGGATATCTTTTATCATCCAATAGAAGTATGTTGTAAATTGGATTATATTTTTCAATGTATTGTCTTTCTAACAATAAAGCTTCTTTATCATTATTAACTATAAATAAGTCAAAATCGACAATTTCATCTACTAATTTAGTGGTTTTATAAGAGTTTAAAGCACCTTCAAAATACTGACTCATTCTCTTTTTCAAATTTTTGGCTTTGCCGACATAAATAACATTACCTAAGTGATTTTTTCATAAATAAATTCCTGGCGATCCAGGAACATTTTTTAATTTATCTAAAACACTTTTGTTTGATTTAATTGCTGTAGTCATCTAAAAATTTTTGCAAAATTTCACTTGGGTAATATTCATAAAGAGTCTTTAAAATTTCATTGTTTTTTAAATAAACAAAAGTTGGAACTTTAAATACTTGTCATTTTGATAAAGGATCTCTAAATAATTGTGCTTCTTCAGCGTCAATTTCTAAAAATATTGTGTCTTTGTTATTTTTATTGTCATTAACAACTTTTTTAACAATAGGTTCCATCATTTTGCAATCGCCACATCAAGTGGTTGAAAACTCTAAAAAGAATAATTTGTTTTTGTGTTCTGGACTAGCAATTATTTCTAACATTTTTTCGTATTTTACTTTTTTCATTTATTAAAACCTCTATAAAATAGGACTTTTAAAACCAAACTCATCTTTTTGTTTTTCATTATCATTGGTGTCTGGAGTTTTTTGACTTTCAATATCAATTTCATTTGTTTCTTCTAATTGAACTACATTAAGAAATTCAATAGCTGATTTATTGCTGTTATTTTTCAAATGATTTTCACTTTTTGCTTCAACTTCAACCTCAGTTGTAACTAATAAATCATCAAAATTTTCAGGAATAATGAATTGTGTATTTGGTTTTGAATTTGTTTCATTAACAATATTTGTTTTATCACCCTCTAAAACAAGAGTATTTTGAGTTGGATTTGAATTATCTATTTCATTTGTTTCTGAACTATCTATTTCAACTTCATTTGAGCATGGAATTTTGCTTGTTTCTTCTTTTATTATTTGCGAATCTTGAGGCAACAATGCTAGTTTGTCTTGATTTTGAGTGTTAATTTCATTAATTAAAGCTAAAATTTCTTTATTTAAAGCACTTTGCTTGATTTTTTGTTTTTTGACTTTTTCTTCTGTTTTACTGTTGTTTTGGGCTAATTGTTTATAAACTTGTTTCAATTGTTTTATACATTGTGCTAGTGATAATTTGTTGTATTCAATCTTGTGTTGTTGACATTCAATTTTAAGTTTATTAAAATAATTTTTAGTTGCTTCTGTATAGTAAAAAATACTTTTTGTTTTCTTCAAATAACTTTCAATCTGTTCTAATTTCAATTTTCGAGAATTTAATTTTTTAATATAAACAAATGGATTAATTGTTCATATTTTTAGAATATTTCAAAAAATTAAGCCAATAATAATCAAATATGCAAGGTATGGTGAAAATGCCAAAACGTAAAACACATTGATAATAGAATCAAAAAATATTCCAACTGTATAAGCTGCGTTTGGTTGATTATTTTTGGTAAATGTTGTTATTCAACCATTTGTGTAAATTAGCTTTAATTCGCTAGCTTTATATATTCAAGAATTAGGCATTCTTCAACTAACCAAAATAGCATGATAAATTAAAGCGATAATTAATAATGTAGTTCAAACAAAAAGTAATATTTGTTTATGCAAAATGAAATAATCAACTTTGTTGTAAGGTCTAAATCATTTGAAATAATAGTTTTTCAAAGCTATTTTTAATCATTTTAAAATAAATGTGAAAGCAAAACCAATAATGATTAAAACCATTAAATCGCCAAAAGCTAAACCAAACGAGAATAAATAAATTTTTCTTAAAATAACTATAGAACTGTTGTTTTGGTCAAATGGCGTTTGATATTGTAATAAAATAAAAGCAACACTAATTAGTAGAAAAATTAAAAATTTTAAGATTTCTACAGCAACATTTAATTCAATATCGCCAACTAAATCATTATTTTTTTTCTTTTCAATATTGTTAATATAAAGCGGATTATTTCTGTTTTTATAGGCATATTTCATATTGTAATTTTACCTTAAATTATTATTAAATAGATTGAACATTGCTTTATGTAAACCGTGTTCTTCCAGTAATTCAATTCCTTGAGCTAAATCGCCTTTTAAAAATTTAGCATAATTTTCTCAATTAAAGTCCATATCAACATCAAAATTTAATGTTGCTAAATCTTTACACATAAAGGCTGAAGCCTTATCATTAAGCAATTTTTCCTTAGTTTTGCCTTTAATATTATCAATTTGTTCATAAATCTTATCTAATGAGCCAAATTCATTGATTAATTTTACAGCACCTTTTTCACCAATTCCACTAACTCCAATTAAGTTATCTGAAGAATCGCCGGCTAGGCCTTTAAAATCTGGAATTTGGTTAGGTTTAATGCCATAAATTTCTTTAAAATTATCAATATTAATTTCGTCATAGCCATAATATTCTTTAGAATTTTTTAAAACAACTGTGTGCGAATCAACCAATTGTAAAAGGTCTTTGTCTTTAGAATAAATATAATTTTCCATGTCTGATTTTTTAGCTAAAGTCGCTATTAAATCATCAGCTTCATCGCCTAATTTCTCTAATCAGTTTACATTAATTTTGCTTAATATTTCTTTAATTAAGGCGAATTGGTCAAAAATAATTTCAGGTGCTTTATTTCTGCCAGATTTATATGCTTTATATTGTTCATGTCTTTTAGTCTTGCCATGCGCATCAAAAGCAACGAATAAATAGTCTGGTTGAACATAATTTAATAATTTAGCTAAAGTAACCAAAAACACATGCACACCATTGGTGGTTATGCCTTTTGGTGAAGTCATTAAATTATCTAAATTGTATGGATTATATGAGGCATAAAAAGATTGGAACATTAATAAGTTTCCGTCAATTAATAATAATTTTTTTTGCATTTTAAAGCGCCTTTCAATTTAAAAGTTTAGGATTCTTAAAGCGTTTTGAATGTTCTGCTTCAATTAAAAAGACTTTGCCAACTTTAAAATCTTCATAATATTCGGCATTATTGTCATTTAATCAAAAAGCAATGCTTTTTGTGCTGTCTTTAACTTCCAATAAAAAGTAATGTTTTTCTTTATTCAATCTAGTTTTGATTACTTCACAAACATATCAAGCTTTAGGTGTTCCTGGCACTAAATTGATTAACCTATTAGGGTATTGAGCTTCAAATTTTTTGGTTAAATAAACATTATAAACTTGACCTAAAGTTTGAATTTCACAAGCAGTTTCATATTCTAAATCTTCAAATTCTTTAGACTTAGGATTAGCCAAAACCATTGTGAAAAAGCCCAATTGAGCAATTTTTTCTTTAGCTTGGGCAAAAGAATCATAGTTAGCAAATGAATTGTAAATGTCTTTAACTCTTTTGTCACATTGCATAATATATTTAATTGGGCCGAATTGTCTAAACACATTAGCTTTGATTAAAGTTTCCATCATGGCATCTTTAATTCCAGCAAATCTTAATCTAATTAAAATTTCAGTAAGATTTAAAGGATATTCACCATTGGTTTGTTTATCAATTAAAATTTTATTTACGCCTTCATTGCCAAAACCTTTAATCATATTAAGCGGTAAATAAAATTGATTATCAATTATTTCACACTTATTTGTTGAATGCAAAATATTAGGTGAATGAATTGCAAAACCCATTTGTTCGGCTTCTAAGGCATACTTATGAATTGTGTCTTGTGATCCTTGAGAATTAGAAATCAAGGCTGCATAATAATACATTGGGTAGTAAGTTTTATAAAAAGCCATTTTCATAGTTGAATAAGCATAACTAACTGCGTGACTTTTGTTAAAGCCATATAAACCAAAACGTTGAATTATTTTGTAAATTTCCTTGCTCATGATTGGTGTTAAACCATTTTTAATTGCGCCTTCAATAAATTTACCTTCGTACATAGCAATTTCATCATCATGTTTTTTGCTGATTGCTCTACGTAAAAAGTCAGCTTCAATTGATGAAAAATTAGCAACTTCTTGAGCTATTAACATAATTTGTTCTTGATAAACAATAATTCCAAAGGTTGGTCTAACAATTCTGTCATAAATTGGATGAATAATCGGAATGCTTTTTGGATCATTCTTGCCTTTTACATAGTCATCAATGTATTTAACAGGACCAGGACGAAATAAGGAAATTATTGCATATAAATCATCAAAAGTTTGTATAACAACCTTATTTATAGTCTTTTTCATACCAGGAGATTCTAATTGGAAGATCCCTTCAGTAAAGCCATTGTTTAGCATGTTAAAAGTTTTTGGGTCATTAATAGCTTGAGGGTATTGAGCTAAAATATTGTCAAAAAGTTGATCTTTTGGTAAATAAGATTCAATTTGTTTGATTTCTGTTAATGTTTTTAAACCGAGTAAATCTATTTTTAATAAACCAAAATCCTCTGTGTAATTCATTGATAGTTGCACTTGTTGGTATAAATTGTCATTTGATAAGCAAGTTGGCACTATTGAATTAATAGGATTATTAGCAATAATAAAACCAGCAGGGTGGAAACTTTGTTGGCGTGGTAAACCTTCAATTTTTTTAGCTAATTCATATAAACCAGGGTATTTATCGACTTCCGATCTGAATAAACGATTGCTTAAATATGATTGTTCTAAAGTTAAGTTCGGGTCTAATAATTTTGAAATTTTATTAATTTCCACTGAACTAATATTTTGTTCAATTACTCTTGCTACATCACGAATTGCCATTTTTGCACCAATAGTTTGGAATGTTGAAATTAAAGCAGTTCGCTCAAAGCCATATTTATTTTTTAAATATTCAAAAACTTCATATCTGCGATCATCTTGAATATCAATATCAATATCAGGTCAGCTTGATCTGCCTGGGTTTAAAAATCTTTCAAAAAGTAAATCATATTTAAGTGGATTAATTTCCGTAATACCTAGTAAATAAGACACTAATGAACCAGCAGCGCTACCTCTACCAGGACCAATTGCAATATCTTGTGCTTTAGCTCAATTAACTAAATCTTGAATAATTAAGAAATAATTAACAAATTTAAATTTTTGAATTATCTCAATTTCATAATTCAAGCGATCTTCTCAATTTTTAAATGGAGCAATTTCAGCACTTTTTTTGTTCAAACCATTTTGCAACAGCGTTTTAAATAATTCAAAATTGTCTTCATCGCTATTATTGTTGAATTGTGCTAAATTAAGCTTTTTAGGTGGAAAAGTCACATTACATTGTTCAACAATAAAATTCATTCTGTCAATAATGATTTCATCTAAATCAAGTTCAGCAAAATAATCTTCGTAAAAACGAAATTCATTGCTTCCGCCGATTTTTTGCAAAGTTTGCAATGCTTCATTATCATTTTGTGAAAATAACTTGTTTTCACGGATAAAGATCGCATTAGGTAAATTAACATTTTTTGAATTAATAAAATAGTTGCCTGCATTAACTAAACTATTATTTTTTTCGGTGGCATAAAGACCATAAATTGGATGATCTAAAAGAAAAATATTGTCATTACGCAAGTTTTCAATTCTAATTGTTTTGCCTTGGCTTTTTTGCAAAATTAAACTATTAATAAATTGAAAACCTTCATAGTTTTTAGCTAGTAAAATAAAACGATATTTTTCAACATCTAAATCAACACCCAAAATTGGTTTGATTTCATATTTATTACACAATTCAAGGAAAGGTCCTAGACCAAACATATTATTGTGATCAGTTAAAGCAACTGCTTTTAAACCATTTTCTTTAGATTGCTTAACCAATTCTTCAAGTTTAATTAGTGAATCCAAAAAAGAATATTCTGATGTGTTATAAAGCTGAACAATTTTCATTTTTTTCTCCTTTTATGTATAATAAATATGAGCCGACATTGAGGTTTTTATCCAATGTTAACCAGTCTGTATTTACAGACTTTTTTATTGCTTTACTATTAATATATATTAATTAAACTTAAATTAAATAAATTTTGAAAATTTAATAATTTTGCGGAAATTTCTTTAATTAGTTCGCAATGATCTTTTGAAAAAAATATAAGCCAAAGCCTATATTTTTAAACTCATCTATTTATTCTTCGTCATAACGATCATCATCAAAGTCATCGTCATCATTGCTTTCATCCGCGAATATTCCTGATCTATATTGTTCGCGGAGTTTTTCTTTTACTCTTTGTCTTTCGATTCTATCTTCAGTTTCTTGTCTTAATAGTTCATTTTTAATTCTATATAAATAGTCGTTAATAGCTTCAAAAAGACCGCCTTGTTCTAATCTAGAAGTATGCATTTTGTAATAAGCAATTTTTTCTTTACTTAATGATTCTGGAGCGTATGTAAAGTTAAATTCTTTAATTAAATTTTCAGAATATTGTTCATCACCAAAAAGCATAACAAAATTAGGGTTTATTGAAGATGATTTTAAGTCGCGAAGAACCCATTTAATTGACCGGTTTAAATTATAAATATAGTTTGTTGGTGTCTCATTTTCTTTATTTTCAAGATAAAGTGAAAAAGCTAAAAAATTGTCTGGTACAGTTAAATTACCTTCTTCAAGAGATTTAAGTACTAAATCAATTACGTCAGGTTTAGCTAGCAAACAAGGGCGAGTTTTTAATTTGATAGTATCATCTTTTCAATCTACAATTAAACTTTCATGAGTCATTTCATTAGGTCTTTGTAACCCCATGTAGTCCAAAATAGTAGGAGCGATATTTGCCAAAATTCCATCTTTTAATATTAATTGCTTATCTGTTGAAATTAACATTACAGGACTGCTTGTGTGTTTAGTTGCAGGATTGCCATTTGCATCTTCTGTTATTTCAGCATTTCCGTGATCAGCTGTAATAAAGACAGTTACGTCATTTTCTTTAGCTCATTCTAATAATCTTTTAATTTGTGAATCTAAGAATTCAATTGCTTTAATTGTTGATTTTAAATTACCGGTGTGACCAACCATATCAGGATTAGCAAAATTCATAATTGTTACATCATAATCTAAACCTTTAGCAACTAATTCATCAACAATTTCTTTAGCAGACATTTCTGGAGCATCAGCATAACTTTGAACTTTTAATGATGGCACCATGATACGTCCTGAATTTTTATATTCAATATCATTTCCACCATCCATAAAGAAAGTTACATGAGCATATTTTTGTGTTTCAGCCAATCTTAATTGTTTTAAATTATTGTTTTCTAAAACTTTACCAATTGGATTAATTACTTTCATTTCTTCAAAAGCAATTTTGGTATTTAAACCTTCATACTTCATCATTGATACAAAATCAGCAATTTTTACTTTGTTTTCAGGTTCAAAATCATATAAATCTGAACCAATAAATAAATGTGTTAATTGTCTTGCTCTATCAGGTCTAAAGTTAAAGAAAATTATTGAGTCATTGTCTTTAACAAATTTGGCACTTGGATTAATTGCCGGAATTAAAAATTCATCAGCAATGCCTTGTTCATATTGTTTCTGAACATAATCATAAGCATTATCAAAAGTTTGTGAGCTCTTGCCAATAATTGCATTGTAATGTTGTTCCACACGATCGAACATTTTGTCACGATCCATACCATAAAATCTTCCGCCAATTGAAGCTATTTTATAGCCATATTCATCACATAATTTTTGTAATTTTTCAATTGAACTTAAAATTGATTTTGGAGCAACATCACGTCCATCACCAAAAATGTGAACTGCTACATTTTTAACACCTTTTTCATGTGCTAATTTTAATAATTCAAATAAGTGTTTTTCTTCAGAATGTACACCGCCAGGGCTTAATAATCCCATTAAATGTAATGTGCTATTATTATTTTTTACATTTTCTAAAACATCTATGAAAATGTTGTTTTGGTTAAATTCGCCTGTCTTAATTGCTTGGTTAATTAATGATAAACCGGTATAAACAATTCTACCAGCACCTATATTTAAATGACCTACTTCTGAATTTCCCATTTGTCCTTTAGGCAAACCTACATCTTCGCCACTTGCACCAATAACTGAATTAGGATAATTGGCAAATAAATCATCAAAAGTTGGTGTTTTGGCAAGCTTAAAAGCATTCCCTTGCTCTTCTGCTCTTAAACCCAGACCATCAATAACAATTAATACTACTTTTTTCATATTTTCTCCTAAGATTTAATTAATATACATATTATAAAAAATAATTAATAGCTAATAATATATAAATAAAGAAAAGTGAAATTGAAGTTAGTTAAATTTATAAAGCAGTTGCAAAAATAATGGCAAAAGCAAAGATTTTTTTATAAATAAAACTTTCTTTAAGTATTCTTATACTATTAAGTTATATATGTAATAATATAAAATATAAGTATCAAAATCAATGAGGAGAAAAGAATGGCATATAAAGCACTTTATCGTAAATATAGACCTCAAAAATTCATTGATGTTAGAGGGCAAGACCATATTGTTCAAACTTTACAAAATATTATTAATTCCAACAAAATTAGCCATGCATATTTATTTAGTGGGCCAAGAGGCGTTGGTAAAACTTCAGTAGCTAAAATTTTTGCAGCTGCACTTAATTGTATTCATACAGCAGATCCATCAGATATTTGTGAAAATTGTTTAAATTCTTTAGGCAATAATCTTGATATTATCGAAATGGATGGGGCTTCAAACAATGGTGTTGATGAAGTTAGAAAATTACAAGAAAAAATTGAACATTTACCAACCAATGGTAGATTTAAAATTTATATCATTGACGAAGTTCATATGTTAACTAAAGTTGCTTTTAATGCAATTTTAAAAACTCTTGAAGAACCGCCAGCACATGTAATTTTCATTTTTGCCACAACAGATCCACAAAAAATTCCGCCAACCATTTTGTCAAGATTACAAAGACATAATTTTAAAAAGATCACTAACAAAACATTAGTAAATCAAGTTGAAAAAGTGCTTAATTTAGAAAATATTCAATATGAACCAGAAGCCATCCCTTATATTGCTAGATTAGCACAAGGCGGTATGAGAGATGCTTTATCAATCGTTGAGCAAAGTATTGCATATGGCAATGATCAAGTTAAATTAAAAGATATTATTGATGCTTTTGGTGTTATTGCCAATGAAAAAATTATTGGAATTATCAATAATTTATTCTTAAATAAGCAAAAAATGGTCTTGAAAGAATTCGATGAGTTAAAAAATAATGGTATTGATGCTAATGAATTTGTTAATTCGATGTTGAACATTTTAAAAGAGTTTTTAATTTTCCAAAGAACCAATGAAATAGATATTTTGGAATATTTGAACTTAGCAGATTTACAACAAATGCAAATTAATGAACAATTTGCTTTTGAAACAATTGAGCAACTTTATAAATTACATAAAGAATTAAGATATGACACTAATCCTTTTGTTTTAATTGAAGTTTATCTTTTGAAAATGTTAAATAAAAATGCGCCCGCATCAAAGCCAGAAACATTAACTAATTCACCAATAAAAAAGCCAATTTCACAAAATTCGATTAATGAGTCTAATGAATTTTCAACAGTTGAAAATGCTCAAACAAATCAGACAAACATAGTTCCAGAAGAGCATAATGTTGAACAAATTTTGGAACAAACTGCAGAATTTGTTATTAAACAACAAGATGCTCAAGAAAATTTAGAGCAAATTGAAAAACAAGTTTTGTCAAACAACAAAGAAATAGTTAGTGATAATTTACTTAGCACTGAAGAAATTAATTTAGATAATAATTTATCAAGCAACACATTTGAATTCAATTTAACAAATAATCTTGAAGATAACAAATTTCAAAATTATCTTTCTTTCGAAGAGTTAAAAAATATTTTAAGACATAATACTAGTGAAGCTAACAAAATTAATGAAGTTTGAAAACTTTTCGATTTTTATAAAACTATTTCACCAGATAAAGATGTTAAAAAAATCTTACAAATTTTAGCAAGCAATTATTTAAAAATTATTGGTTATAGCGATAATCACATCTTGATTTATGGCAATAGCAGATCTGATGCTAAAGATTTAAATTATTTAAAAAATAATTGTTATAACTCAAACATACAAGAATTTTTTAAACAGTTTTTAGGTGATTATAAACACATTTTTATTATTAACCACGAGCTAAAAAATACATTAGTAAAAGTTAAAGAGAAACTTGTTGAAGAAAGTGAACAAGCGAATGGTAATTTAACAGAAGTTGTGCCTTTTGGCGAAGTACCAATTAAAAAAGTCAAAAGCCCAACTCAACAACTATATGAAAAATTAATAGGATAAAAAGGAGCAAAAATGGATCAAGCAATGATTAGAAAAATGCAAAAATTACAAAAAGAATTAGAAGCAAAAGAGGAAGTTTTTCAAGAAACAGATTTTTCTCTTGAAAAACACGGGATTGAAGTAATTGCCAAAGGAAGCAAAAAAATTGTTTCAATCAAAATTAAAGAAAGTTTTTTATTAGACCCTGAAGATGCTGAAACATTAGAAGATCTTTTAGCATTAGTAATTAATGACTTATTTATTGAAATTGACGAAAAGCATCAAGAAATGATGCCTAATATTCCTGGTTTAGGATTTTAATGAAAATTGAAGTAGTTGAAAAATTAAATGAAAAATTAACTACTTTTCCTGGCATAAGTAAAAAACAAGCAGATAAAATGTCTAATTTCTTATTACAAAAAGATGATGAATATGTTGATGATTTAATCAAGCATTTATTAGCCTTAAAAAATCAATTAAGTTTTTGTCCAAATTGTAATTTTATAAAAGAAAATGGCAAATGTTTAAGTTGCGATGCTGATAATAAAGAAAATGTTTTAATGATTGTTGAAAGCGTGGCAATTGTTAAAAAAATTTCCGAAATGAACTTTTTTAATGGTAAATATTACGTTCTGCCTTACTTATTGTCAATTAAAAATCAATTAAATGATGAGCAATTAGAATACAAACATTTGTTTAATTTTTTATTTAATAATTCATTTAATGAAGTGATTATTGTTTTAAGCCCAACATTAGATGGCGAAATTACAACTAATCATTTAATGGAAAAAATGAAAGAATTAAAAATTCCACATTCAAGAGCTGCTATTGGTATGCCAATGAACTCAAATGTTGATTATTTAGATTCTTTTACAATCAAACAGTCTATAAATAATAGAAATAATAACTAATAAACTAATAAATTCAGGGGTATAAATTATGTTCATAACATTCGAAGGTTTAGATGGCAGTGGTAAAACAACCATTTTAAATATATTAGCTGACAAACTTAAAAATCATTATCCACAGCTTAATTTTGTTATCACTAGAGAACCCGGTGGTAAAGGAATTGTTGAAGCTGAAAAAATTAGAGATATCATTCTTTCTAAAGAGAGCGATATTTCACCAATTACTGAAGCTTTACTTTATACTGCTTCAAGAAGAATTCACCTTGATAAAGTTGTTTTACCAGCTTTAAAAAATAACCAATTGGTTTTATGTGATCGTTATGTTGATAGCTTTTATGCTTATCAAGGATATGCTAGAAATTTAGGCATTGATTTCGTTCAACAATTAACCAATTTAGTAATTGATCAAACAATGCCAGATTTAACCTTCTTTTTAAATTTAACACCTGAAGCAAGTAAAAAAAGAAGACAAGATTTAAGGGATACTAATTCTTTAAATCGTCTAGACATTGAAAAAGATGCTTTTCATCAAAAAGTTTATGACGGTTATTTACAATTAATTGAACAAGAGCCGCAAAGATTTATTGTTATTGATGCTTCAATGACAACAGATCAAGTAGCTAATGCTGTTTTTGAAGCTTTAATTCAAAATGATAAGTTCCAAAAGCACTTAAAACAAGCTTAATATGGTAAAAAATCAATTAGAAAAAGTTATTAGTAATTCAATTAAAAATAATCGTCTAAATCATTGCTATTTATTAAAAAGTTATCAAGATAACAATTTTGACAATGCAATTTTATATATCATTAATTCATTAAATTCAACCAAAATTGAAAATTTAAATTTGGAAAATTTACCAGATAACATTTTGCTTTTAGATCCAAACCAAGAAAATAATGCGCTAACAAAAGATAATATTTTGAGCAATTTTGAAAAACTTTATTTAGTAAATGACAACAAAAACAAAAAATTTTTGATTTTCAAGAATATTGAATTTGCTTCAATTAATGCTTTAAACGCACTTTTAAAAACCATTGAAGAACCTTCAACAGATGTAATTTTTATTTTTACAACGCAAAACATTGATAAAGTTTTATCAACAATTAAATCAAGATCGGTAATTATTAATATTCCAGAAAAAAATAAAGAAGATTTAACTGCAAAATTAAAAGATATGGGCTTTAATGAACACGAATGCTATTTGTTGAGTAATGTTTTGGTTTCTGAAAATGAAATAGAAAATGAAAATATTTGCACAATCATGGATAAATTACTTGATCAAATGTTATTAGCAATCAAAAATCCTTATTATCTTTATGCTTATTTAATTCAATTCTTGAACAAAAATTTAAATAATGAGTTATTTATACTGATTAAAACATTGCGTTTTTATTGTCAGGCAATTATCGAAAAACACTTAATTACAGATGAAATGGTCAAAGAAAAATTGGCAAAATTAAAACAAGCTAAATTTAATTACACAGAAATTTATTTAATAACTAATGCCTTTATTAAACAATATTTTTCAAATAATAATCAATATTTACAAGCTGAAAAAATGTTCATCAAGATAGTGGAGAATTATGTCTAAAATTTATATCGTAGGAACTCCAATTGGTAATATGAAAGATATTACTTACCGCGCTGTGGAAACTTTGCAAAATGTTGATATTATTGCTTGCGAAGATACTAGAGTTACTAAAAAATTACTGGATTATTGACAAATTAGTAAAAAAACTTTAACTTACAACAAAATGAATGAAAAAAATTCGGCTGAAGGCTTAATTAAATTATTGTTGGACAAAGATTTAAATTTGGCTTTGGTTAGCGATGCTGGAATGCCACTAATCAGTGATCCTGGTTTCGAATTGGTTAAGCAAGCTAATGAAAATAATATTCCTGTTGAAATAATCCCTGGTGTTAATGCTGCTATAACAGCCTTAGCTTTAAGTGGTTTAGCTAGCGAATTTGTTTTTTTAGGTTTCCCTAAAGAAAAAACCAAACAAAGAGAAGATCAATTAGCTGCTATGGAAACTAATTTCGCCTATATTTTCTATCTTTCGCCACATAAAATCACTTATTTTTTAGATGATGTTGAAACAATTTGACAAGATCAAGCTCAAATTTTTTTAGTTAAAGAATTAACTAAAATGTTCGAAACCCAATATCGCGGAAGTGCTAAAGAATTAAAGACTTTATTTAGTAACCAAAACATTAAAGGCGAATTTACAGCTGTAATTAAACTAAAGAGCCAAATCAAAGAAAAAGTTAATAAATATGCCGCTTTAGCAGGCAAGAAGAAAATAGTTTAAAAATTATAAATTAGAAAAATCACATGCTAATTTTAAACACGTGATTTTTTGTATTCAGTTTAACATAACATTTTATTTGCTATTTAATAAATATTAAATATTATTCATTTAGAGTGTTTTTGTTAAAATATAACAATATTTTAAATAAGAAGTGTGTATGAAAAAAAATAAAAAGAAATTGCTAATAGGTGCACTTGCTATTTTAACTCCAATTACAATAGCGAGCATTGTAACTACAACATTAATTTTGAAGAAAAACAATGAAAAAAATCCTGCTGATCCTGCTAACCCTAAACCAGAAAAACCTACTGAGCCTACTGATCCTGCTAATCCGAATCCAGTAGAACCTATTCAGCCTACTGATCCAGCTAACCCTAAACCAGAAGAACCAAAATCATTGACCTCTGAAGAGACTAATTTGTTGTTTGAAAATGCATCTGCTATAGTTGAAAATAATGGATATTTTACTTCAACAACAGGTGCTTTAAATATCAATATTGAAGGTCTTGATAATTCTCAGAATGACTTAGTAATTAATCAATATAGTTGAAGTTCTAATAATGTATTTTTGAAAAATACTACAGTTCCACAATTACAAATTAAATATAGTGATATTGGAGCAGATACAACTTATTCAGTTGCAATTAAGGGAACTTACAATAATAAAATTTTTGTTAAAACTTTTGACAACTTAAATGTTCATAAATTTAATCCACTTAGTGAAGTTATTTTGCAAAATCGTGATAATGTAATCATAACCGATGAAAATCCAATAACTTTAACTTTAAATGAGACAACTAATTTAGATCTTTCTAAAACTCAATGATTTTATTTTGATAAAAAATTAGATCAAATAGGCTCTTCATCATATCAAACAAACAGACCTGGTACATACTATGCTATTGTATTTAATAACGAAGGTTTAAGTTGAAAAACTAATGAATTAGAAATAGAAAATAATAATCTACAAAACATAGATCCAAGTTTTGCAGCTAATTTAAGTGCGGCTTTTGATATTGTGACTTATCAAGAAAAATTTTTAGGTTATGAATCGCGTGAAAACAAAATAAATAACCAAGTTTATGAAACAGATTTATTAAATCGTTATTCTTCACAAGGTTTTAGATATCCTGGTTGAGAATATAATTATGAAGGTAATAAAGATGAAAATTCATTTATGACTTTGGATGGCAAAAGAGTTAATATTTCAGACTTAGTTTTTGCTGAAAGAGTGCCAGGAACGAATTTTAAATATTCAAGCCCTCAATGAATTAAATCTCAAATTGCAAGTAATCAATTGAAAAAACACCCAGCAGCGGCTTTATGATATCAAAAGAATGTAACTAATGAAACTAAATCACTTACTAAAGAATTTAAAATTGATGGAAGTGTTTCAGGAAGTAATGCTTTAGGTTTATATATTCCAGCAGGTGAAATTGCAGAAATCGAATTTGATACTGAAACATATAATATTTTTAAAAACGAATGAAGTAAAGATTTACCAATTAAAATTCATATAAACCAAAACTATTGAGACAACAGACCTTTTAACAACTCGGCAAAAATTTCTAACCGTTATCCTTTTGTACAAAGCACATTTACATTTCAATTTAGTGAGATAGATCCGAATACTAGAAGAATTAAAGTAGCTTCACCTTTTGGGGGTTCCTTATCATTTGAATTAAAACAAAACTTCAAATATAATAGAAATGGAGATTTTGCTTCTTTAAAATTCAAAGTTTATGGTGCAGTAGAACAATTCCATTATGTTTATGATCAAACAACCGAAGAAGAATGAAATAAACAAATTTCAAAAATTAAAAATGGTGAAATCACTGCTCCTGTGGCTTCAATTCAAACTAATTATTCTTCAATTTTAGTTCCTTTCACCTCTCCTACATCTGTAGCTGGAGTGGAATTAGATAATATGGTTTTCCCAGAAGAAATCTTTAAAAAATGAAATAGTTTTTATGAAATGTCATACTACTGAGGAGATTACTGAAATCCTAAAATAGCTTTAAATTATTGTGATGATATTTGAGATGGAGCTGGAGCTTGAGGTGGTTTGAATAATCTTTGAGCTGCTGTTAGTTGAGCTAAAGGTTATTATGATGGTAAAAGTTTAGATTTTGGTTTTACTAATTGAGGTAATTACCATGAAATTAATCATAACTTTGAACAACATCAAGATCCATTCCATGTTAATAACCACGGCTGAACCAATATTCCTTCAACAGTTGATTTATCTTTTATAAATGACAAAACAAGATTACGTAATTTTGCTAATTTTACAGGCGATTTAGGTGAAGGTTGATCAAGATTAGCTAATGGATACATTTTAAATACTAAAAAAACAAATAATCAAGATTGATATTCATTATACGCAAATATGATTTATCAATATGGACCAATGAATTTTGCCAACTGAACTAAAGCTTCTGGAAAAAGCGGCAATTCAGGAAAATTTTTCACAACTATAACTTATTTGGCAGATTACTTTAAATTAAATCCTTTATATGCACTTAAACAATACGCTCCATCTGTGACTACAGGGGAAACATTGCAAAAGAATTTCAAAGTAATTAAAGAAATTAATGGTGATAGTTTTAGATTAATACCAGTTACTCAAGAAGATCAAGACAAATTAAATAAATATCCTGCTTTTGATTTTGTTTCATCTATTTATGCTGTTGGAAACTATTTATATAATAGTGAAACAGGTAATTTTGAATATACTTCTGATACAATGCCTGCTTTCCAAATTCCAGCTGGTGAAGATTATGTTTTTGATTTCGAAAAAGGTATTGCTTCATTTAATCCTAATTTTAAAATTAAAAATATTCAAGTTCCAACTAAAACTAAATTAGGTAATTCTTTAACTATAGATGCAAATAATAAATTCAAGGTAACTTATCATGCTAATGCAAATACTTTTGCTGAAATTGATGAATTTGACTTAGATATTATTCCGGATGAATTCGATACTAAACCAAGTAATTATGTACCAATGTACAAAATGAAAATTAAAATTAGAAATGTAGTTAATCGTCCAGTGATGAAACTATATCCAAGGTTAAATTCTGATGTTAATTCTTTTGATGAACTTTATGCTGCTTACTCTGAAATAGATCAAAATGATATTGTTTCATTTGTGCAAGATTTTAATTTTGATGAACTTAATTATTTAAGCAACAAGCAAAATACTCTTTTAGAATCAACCATGAAATTTGTTGCTCCTAAAACAGGAACTTTTGAATTTAAAGCACTTGCTGATGATTGATCTGCGGTTTGAGTTGATAATCAATTAGTTGGAAGTAGTTTGAAAGCTTCTAATAGTGAACAAACTTTAGGTTCATTTGAATTTGTCAAAGGTCAAATTTATGAAATTAAATTAGCAGTTTATAACCAAGGTGGCGCTGGTAATATGAATTTCTGATTAGCTAACGGCACAGAAAAAATTAATTTAGTTACCAATTCTATAACTCCTACTTTAGAAACTAATAATTTAAATGAAGATCAACTTCGTAATTTAATTGAAAATCCAACTTATCAATATCAACGTAGATACAGAACCAACGAAAGTAAAAACAAAACTCAAATTTCAAGATATATTAAAAATCTAGGAATGGCAGATCCAAAGTTTAGTGTTAAAAGAATGTCACCGAATACCCCTGATTCTAATAAAGTATTTGACAATAATATTGATACACATTACGAAAGATTCTATGATAATGCTGATAAAAATAGACCAGTAAGATTAATATATAGAACTAGCGAAAGTTTTAAAGCCAACTTTATTGATATATATCCAAGACAAAGCTATTGACGTTGATTTGTACCGAATGAATTGACAGTAACAATTAAAGAAAAAAATTCTAATGAATTGCATATGCAAAATATATATTATGATTTTAGTTCAAGATACAGCAATGCTTCTTATCAAAGAGTTTTCTTCGGTCGTGTTTATGACATAGAAGAAATTACTATTGAAGCCAGAAACACTTTTTATCAAAATGATAAATATGGAATTACTTTAGCTGAAATCAAATATGGACTTGAGTTAAATACCGATAGTATCATTCCAATTAACAGCGAAAATAATAAATTTTATGGACATTGAGAAATAATAAGTAGTGAAAAAGATGGCGTAGAAAGTCCAATTAATGGTTTTGTAGCTAAATCTGTAACTGCTAATGACTATATAAAAATTCCAATCAATTCGCCAGAAATCGTAATTATGGGACAAAAAGGTCAAGACATGTCCACTTTTGATGTTTATTTTGATGATGAATTAGTAGGCAGAGACATTAGCGCTTCTAATCAATCAAACAACACATTATTATTTAATGAATTATTATTTTTAACCAAAATTACTGATACAAATGTAAATTGAAATGATTCACATACTCTTAAAATTGTTAACAAAGAAAATAAACCATTAGTTTTAACATTTATTTCATATAAAGATATTCAGAACTAAAAAATGCCTATAAAATAGGCGTTTTTTAATATCTTTCTCCTGGTTCGAAACTCAAGATATAATTAAACTATGAAAAAAATTAAATCTTTCTTTTTTAAATTTGGTCCTATTTTAAGTACATTATTTATTCCGACTGTTATTTCTTGTCAAAAACAAGAAGATGATAAAAATAAAGAAATAAGAGCTGAATATTTTAATTTTTTAAATACAACAAAAACTAAAGTAATTAATTTTCAAGAAAACTTGGAAAATTACGATTTAAATAAACAAATCAACAATCTCATCAAGTTTATTGATGATGCTCTAAATGAAATCCAAAATGTTGATTCTTTAACAATGAAAGATAATCAAAGAAGAATTAATCAAATTTGACACAATTTGAATTTAGTATTTAATAAGCAAAGTGATATTTATAATTCAGAAATTGCTTCGATGTGAACTAGCTTATATAGACAAAAACAAAATTTACAAAATCTTTATGAGCATTTTATCAATGTAGATTTAGACGTTAATGACATTAACTATAATCAAAAGAAAAATCTCTACGATAAACTAATAACCAATGTTAATCAAATGAATGCTTTGATTTTGAATCTTTTTGACATAAATGACGGAATTTCTCTAAATGAGCCAAATTTAGAAATTCTTACTAATTTAAGAGAAAAAATTTTTAATTATTGAAAAAATTATTTAATCAGGAATAACGAAAGTAATGAAAATATTTTGCCTACCGGCTATTCATATACTTTAGAAGATAATCAAGATAATATAGTAGCAGATGGCGATACTATTTATAAAATCAAATATATTGATGAAAATAATATAGAAAAGTCTCCGAAAGTAGAAGAAGCACAGGCTGAAGGAATTAAAATTGGTTCTATAACTGCATATAGAACCAGAGGAACAGATACCCCTGAAACTAAAAAACTAAATAAACCGAATCAAAAACTAGCAATCCATGAAGCACAATGAGCAGAAATAGCTAAAAAAACTTTTAATGAATTTTTTATAGAAAATGGCGGTGTGTTTTACTTTAAAAAAATAAATAATGGCTATTTTGGTCGTTGAATTGGCCTATTTTTTAGTAATTCTAGTGAAAACTTAAATGAAGAATGAGGAAAAAGAATGGTTAGTTTAGGTTTATCCAGAGTTCAATATATTAACTTAGATCCTGAATCTTTGTTTTATGCAAAAACTGATTTAGAAAAAACATATTACGATCTCATTCTTGCCGCACAAAATGAGGCTAGAAACAACCAAGTAGGTTTTTGAATTGATGATATAAATAATGTGTTTTTTAAAAATCCAGAAAATTAAATTTTAAAACAGTTTAAAAATAAGCCCATGCTTATTTTTTTACTAAAAAGTCTATGAATAAGTGTAATTAGTTAAATATAGTTTAAAAAATTTGCTTTAACAAAATAATCTTAATTATTAGTCCTTAATATATAATAGATATTAATTATTAAGTCAAAAAATTTCAATTAAATAATAGGAGAATTATGCAACAGAATCATATTAATATTTTTGCTTTAGGTGGATTGGATGAAAACGGAAAAAATTGTTATGTTTTTGAATTCAATGACAAAATTTACATTATCAATTCAGGGACTAAAATTCCAATTAATTCAAATAACGGAGTTGACACCTTAATTCCTTCTTTTGATTATTTAGTGAAAAACCAAGATAAAATTGAAGGTATATTTATAAGCGATGTTAAAAATGAAACCTTTAGTGCTTTGCCATGATTATTAATGAAATTACCAAATTTAAATATTTATACTTCTGAATTTAATGCGATCATGATAAGCGAACGTTTATCAAAATATAAAATTGATAATCCAAACTATAAGATTAAGATTCTTAAAAAAGTAACTAAAATAGGCGATATTTTTGTACAGCCTATAGATTTAGCGGGCTCAATGCCAGGTCATATTGGTTTTGATTTTATTACACCAAATGGCGATGTTTTATTTATGTTTAACTTCGTAGAAGGCGATTTAGGAATTTATGGTAAATTAAGTTTTGAAGAATTAGCTAAAAATTTTACTAAAAGAAATTTAGTTGCTCTAGTTGTTGATGCTGGACGCGCTAATTATGGTGGTAAAGCAATTAATAAGATCAATTTACCCGAATCTATTAAACAAGTCTTTTTGAAAGCTAAGCCTGATGAAAGAATTATTATTGGTGCTTATGATGAAGAAATGGTATCAATTCAACAAATTTTAGATTTAGCTTATCAAACAGATCGTCCTGTAATTACTTATGGCAAAACATATGGGCAAGCTTTCAATTTAATTCAGGAAAAATATCCGCAATTAAAATTGCCTAAATTAATTGATTACAAAAATGCCAATAAAGTTTCTAATGCTGTAATTTTGGTTACTGGCTCAATTGAAAGACTTTATTCAAGATTTTTAAGAATCACAAGTAATAATGATGTTTTTCTTAAATTACAACCAAGCGACACTGTTATTATGTTAGCACCAGCAATTAATGGTCTAGAAAGTTTAGAAGCTGTTACTTTAGATGAAATTGCTAGAATTACTCCAAAAATTAGTGATGTTACATCAACTGAATTTTATAGACATAGACCTGCAAGACAAGATTTAATTGACTTGGTAAAAGCTTTAAAACCTAATTATGTAATTCCTGTTCAAGGGCTTTACAGATATTTAACTGATGCTCAAAGATATATTTCACAAGATGCTCCATTTAACAAAAACCACTGTTTATTGATGCAAAATGGTAAAATTGTTCACTTTGTTGATGCTAAATTATTATCAACTAAAGGCAAAGTTAAAGAAATTGGCGACACTATTATTGATGGTTTTGGTGTAGGTGATATTTCATCTGAAGTAATCAATGAAAGAGAACTTTTAGGTCGTGATGGAATAATTTTAATTGCCGGAACATACAATAATCGAACTAAATTTTTAAATGGGAAATTACAAATTAATTTTGTCGGTGTAATTGATAAAGAAACTAAAAAAGAAGCTCAAGAAGTAATTAAAAATGCCATTTATAAAATTATGGAAACTGAAAAATTTGATGGTTTAAAAGATTTTCAAAATCGTGCTCGCCAAGTAATAAGAAAGAAAATTTTCAAGTGTTTTGATAAAGAACCGATGGTAATTGTTTCATTAAATCAAACTTCAATTTAATAATCAAAAGCTATGAAAAACATAGCTTTTTATTTTATAAATTTATGAGTGCTGATATTCAAATAAGCGATTAAGGCATAATAAATCACTATTTCGAATATCCCTTGAAAACTTAGATTTCCAAGTTAAACAAGAGCAAATTCAATTTTGCGTAAACTAGGACAAGAAAAGTAGACAGAAAATAAAAACTGTCTACTTTTCGTTTACAATAAGAGAAAGGAGTTTACAAATGGCTAAACAATTGAAACATTATGAATGATTAGATCTATTTAGATGACTAGAAAATTGAGAATACACAAATGAATATGAATACAAATTTGCATCTTATATTTCAGAAAAATATAATAAGGATTACTTTAAAGAAAATATTAGACGTAGAATTTGAAATAAATTTAGAGAATATCAAAAAGACGAAACTGTAATATTTTCAAAAACAGGAACAGCCCCTAAAAAAGGGAAGGGTTGTGGAAGACCCAAAA
>NZ_KL370826.1:0-24356 GCF_000701805.1 Mycoplasmopsis iners ATCC 19705
GAAGTAATTAATGATTTAGATCCACATCATCAAGAAAATATCAAAATTTATAGAGATTTTATAGCATGCATTGGTTAATTCTATGTGTGTAATTTTGAAACATAAAAAACGAATATGTCTTATTTATAGGCATATTCGTTTTTTTAGATCTTCAAACTTGGAAACTCGGGATATATTAGTTCTATTATATAGAAAAAAAGTTGCTTTATTGTTAATTAACTAATTTAGTTTGTTAAAGGAACTGATAAGAGCAAAATGTTAAAAATGTTAATTTACTTAAAAAAATGCATCTTATTATGAAATAAGATGCAAATTATTATCAGATTTTTACTCTCTTTTCTTTAGGCAAGAACATTTTGTCGCCTTCTTTAATATCGAAAGTTTTATAGAATTCATCTAAGTTTTTGACTTGTTGGTTTGCTCTAAGTTTAGTTGGCGCATGTGGATCAGTTTTTAAAAGAATTTGTGCATAATTTTCTGTATATTTTGATCTTCAAATTACTGCTCAGTTTTCAAAAAATTCTTTTGATGAGTGTCCTTTTTCACTCATTGATGCTTCAAGCGCACATGAAATTCCACCACCATCAGCAATATTTTCTGATAAGGTTAATTTACCATTACATTTACCAAATTCTGTTTCAACACCATCAAATAATTCAACCATTTTTTGACCTAATTCTTCAAATTTAGCAAAATCTTCTTCACTTCATCACATGTTTTTATTACCTTTTTCATCAAAATGTGCTCCATGATTATCAAAAGCATGGCTAATTTCATGAGCAATAACTGCTCCAATACCACCATAATTTTGTGATGAAGATTGTTTTTGAGAATAGAAATTACCACTTAAAATCCCTGCTGGGAAAACAATATGGTTCATAAATGGACTATAGTAAGCATTAACTTGATCAGGTGACATACTTCAATAATTTTTATTTACAGGCTCTTTGTATTGTTGTAAGTTGTAACTAAGCATAATTTCTTGAATTCTAATTACATTATCTAATAAGTTTGAGCCTTGTTTATAGGTTCTAATGTTAAATTGTTCATAATATGGTTTAAATTCAGTTGGATAACCAATGTGTACACCTAAATTTCTCAATTTAACTAAAGCTTTTTCTTTTGTTTTGGCTGATAATCATTCGCTGTTTTTAATTCTTTTAGCATACACATCAATCATTTTGTAAACTTTGCTTTCAACATCTTTTTTAGCTGATTCACCAAAATATTTTTTAGCAAAATATGTTCCAACTGGAATACTAAAAGGTTCATTAGCCACTCTAAAAGCAGCTTTTTCTTTTAGAAATGATTTTTTAACCCCTGCTTGTGCTTTACTGTATTGGTCAGCAATTAATCTAGAATCGTTGTCTAAATATTTAGCAAAACGACGAGTTGTTTCAACAATCATTCATGCTTTAAAGTTTTCAAAATTGTCTTCGTTTAAAATAGTGTCAATGTTGTCTAAAAATCTTGGATACATAAAGCAGATTTGCTCAACTTTTTTACCAGTTAAAGATTCTGCAATTTTAACAAAATCAAAGTATTTAGATTTATTAACTAAATCTTTAGCATCATATGGGTTGTAAAGTGCTAAATAGTTAGCTGCTTCTTGACCTGTTGGGTAGTATTTTGCCAATAATTCATCAAAAGCAAAAGTTTTATCAATCAAATTTTTAGCTTCTTGTCTTGAATAACCAACTTTTTTCAATAATTGGTTCATCATTTTTTTATAAATTGCTAATAAAGCTTTTTTATTTGGATGATTTTCATCGTAGTATGAAACTTCAGGTAAGATAGTGCCTGCTGACGATACATAAATTGTTTGAAATTCAGCATTAACAAAATCTTGAAAAACTGAAAATTCAATAAATGAAGGTAAAGTTTTTAAATATAGTTCTTCATAACGAGCAACATAATCTTTTAAAGATTTAATTGATTCAACAGTTTTTAAGTGTTTAAGAATAGGTTCAACACCTAATTCTGCTCTTTTGTCATAATCTTTTGCTAATAAGTACAATTTGGCAAAATTGTTTAAAATTTTGTCTTGTTCTTTACCAGCTAAATAATTTTGAGTAAGTTCTTTAGCTATTGCTTTTAATTTTTTTTCATTTGCTTTATGAAGCTCACGGAATAACCCGGTTGATGATGCATCTCCAGGAATTTTAGCTTTTTTAAGTCAGTTTTCATTCACTGCTTCATAAAAGTCATTTTTTAATAATTCTTTGTTCATATTTGTCCTTTTTTATTATTAGTTTTAAAAATTATAAGATATAAAACAAACTTTATAAATTATTGTAAGTTGATAAATAATTTTTAGCTTTTATTCATCAATTTTACTTAAAGCGCAAATTGCAGCTGTTTCAGCACGTAAGATTGTTTTACCAAGACTAATTGTTTTAGCACCAAATTGTTCAGCCAAAGCAATTTCTTCATCGCTAAAACCTCCTTCTGGTCCAATAAAAATGATTGAATTGGTCTTTAAAACAGTTGTTCTATTTTCAGATGCTTTTTCATGCGCAATGTAAATATTTTTACTTTGATATTCATTCAAAACATCAGCAATTTTTTGAGGATCAGTTAGCTGCGGAATTATATTTCTAAACGACTGTTCAGCAGCGTTTTTAACTATTTCACAGTGTCTTTGGTATTTTTTTGGTAAATCATATTTAACTAATGAACCATCAGTATATTGGGTTATTGTTGGAATAATTTTAGTTACTCCTAATTCAACAGCTTTTTCTAACATCCATTCAAAACGCGGAATTTTTATTATGGGCGCTGCTAAAACAACTTCATTTTTGTATTCGTGGTTTATATTAACCTCTTCTAAAATTGTTGCATTATTGTTTTCTAATTTACAAACATAAAATTTGCCTTGATAATTGCAATAAAAATTTTCATTTTTTAATCTTGCAACTTTGATGTGTTTTAAAATGTTTTCATCTAATTCAAAGGTGTTTTCATCAATTTTGTTCTTTACAAAAAATCTATTCATTTTGCTCCTTTTTCATTATTAAATTATATTAATAATATCTAATGTTGCCACTTCTTAAATGTTAAGTTTTAATATTTAATTTTAGGATTTGCTAACGCGTTAAAATTAATACATTATGAAACAAATTAGACTTTTTGAATTATTCTCTGGATTAGGCAGTCAATTTTATGCACTGAAAAAATAGCTAAAAATATCAAGCTTAAAATAGGACACGAAAAATTGATTGTCAATTTTCCGTGCCCTAGTTTATTTTTAACCTTTAAATTTATTATTAAGGCTGTGCTTAACATTTAAATTTGAATTTTACATAAAGAACCAAAACAATAATTAGTTAATAAATGTTTAATTTAACCAAGTTTTATTCTTCTATTCACATTCCTTTTAATATAAATGTTAAAATTAAAACAAAGTTTTATAGGAAAAAGAGGTTTTATGGCTGACGTTGATAAATCAATAAGAATTTTGAATTTTGTTGTTTCCGATAAGTACTTAAAAAGTTCGAAAGAACAACAAAACGAAATCATTAAAGAATTTTTAGAAATTCCTGATTCAAATAAACCTATATCATTTAGAAATCGCTCATATAATGATTTGGAAAAGTTCTTTTCTATTTGTAATTTTCAAGTTAGAAAAATTATTGAAATAAACAATGAATCTAAAATGATTGATTTGTTAGAAGATACAAATAATAATTTAGTTGGCGCTGACTTGATAGCAGCACAAGAAAAAGACAATTTTGTTTATTCTCAAAGAATAGAATTAAAATTTGGAGCTGAAACATTGGCAAATATAGGCAACGACAGCATGAATACTATATTTGGTTTAAACAATTCTCAAGTTAATTTTGTTTCTTTAGCTAAGAATTTAAAAAATAAGCAACAAAAATTTGTGATCGATGAAAAAAATGGAGCTAATGAAAAATCATTTTCAAATTTAGAAAGTTTGATTAATGATTTTGTTAAACAATTAAATTTCTTAAATCAAAATAAACTAATGAAAATTAATAAGGACGAATTGAACAATTTGTTGAATACGACCGGCTCAATTAAAAATTCCCATTTAGTGGGCAATAATTTATTAAAACTTTTTATAAATTATAAAAAAGACATTAAACAATCGATAACTGTAGCTAAAAAATTAAATTTGGATGGTGAGTGAACAATAAAGAGTATAAAAAAATCTGAAGATTCTAACAGAGTTGAAATAAAAATAAGTAATTCAATTAACGTGGTGAAATTTCTTTTAAATTGAAAAAATAGTTACAAGAAAAATAACGAAGTTTATCCAGCAAAATTAGGCGTTGGATCTTCTAGTTGGAATGTGTGGGTGTATGAAGAAAAATCAAAATAAACTAGAATATAGTTCAAAAGGTCTTAAAAAAGTCAAAGATAGCAATAATAAAAACAAAGAGTTAGATAAATTTTATACATCGCCTTTTGTTGTTGATATGTTAATTAATCATCTAGTAAGTTTATTTGCTGAAAATGATTTAGATATAGCTAAATATAATTTTCTAGAGCCTTGTGCTGGCAATGGGGCTTTCTTAAATGGACTTGAAAGAAATTTGTCTAAAAATAAATACAAAGCTTTTGATATAGAGCCTGAAGATGAGAGTATTAAAAAAGCAGACTTTTTACAAATTCCACATAAATATAGTAGTAAAAGAATAATAATAGGCAATCCACCATTTGGTTACAAAGCTCAGCTAGCAAAAGAATTTATTAATAAAAGTGCCGAATGAGGCCCTATAATTATTTTTATTTTACCTATTCAATTTAGAAGATTTAATATTCAAAAATTTGTAAATCCTGAACTAAAATTAATTTATTCTTCAGAAAATTTACCAAAAAATTCATTTTTATTAGAAGGCAAACCTTATCATGTTAATTGCTTATACCAAATTTGAGTTAATGAAAAATCAGGCTTATTCAAGAATTATCCAAATCTAAGACTTTTAAAACCTTTACCCAATAAACATACTGATTTTCAGCTTTTCATTCATAATAATACTGTGCAAACTATGAAATATTTCAACAAAAAAGAATATGGTTGAAATTTTGCTGTGGCTAGACAAGGTTTTTATGATTACAAGAAGAAAATTGTTGACCCAACAGAATTAAAACCACATGTTCAATATCTATTTGTTAAATATATCAACCCTATTTCAAAAGAAATTTTTAAACACATGGATTTTGATAAATTATCACATGTTAATACATCAATTTTAGGTTATTCGAACACTGATGTTGTTGCCGAATATGAAAGAATCAAAAATGAATTAGGCTATAATTAAGCCTTTTTAAGCAAAAGAAAAACAGAACACTTGAAAAATATGTGTTCTGTTTTTAATAATTACCCGATAACGACATCTTCAGTTAAATATTCATATTTATATGAATAATTACGCTTTTTACCTCAAACCAAAATTGAAGAACTTACTCCTAATTGTCCAATGAACATTAAAATAGTCATTGCGATTTTGCCTGGATTATTTAAATGATCAGTTACGCCGGCGGTTAATCCTGCAGTACCGAAGGCTGACGAAGCTTCAAAAATATAATTATTAAAGTTTATTTGATCAATTGGTGCATTACCAGAAATATTTTGTGAAGATGTGCTAATTATTAAGGCTACTAAAATTACTAAAATTAAACTAGTTAAGAAAACAGTGAAACTGTTTCTGACTGTTGTATCACCAATTCTTCTCTTGAACACTCTGACCGAAGGTCTGCCAAGCAATCTTGAGAATAATGTAATTAATAAGATAGCGAACGATGTTGTACGAATACCGCCACCAGTTGAAGCGGGACCGGCACCAATAAACATTAATATACTAATTAAAAAAATTGACGGAGCACCTAAATTTTTAATTGGTAAGGTTGCAAATCCAGCACTTCTTGAAGAAAAGGTTGTGAATAAAATTGCTCAAATTTTTTTAGCTTTTGAACCATAAAAGCTGGCATCATTAGTTCAAAATGTTCCATTGCTCATTGTTTGAAAAATAATAATTGTTAAAAATCCAATTAATGTCACAATCAAATAAGTTGAAATACTAATTTTAGTTAGCAATTGTCAATGATATTTACGGCCTTTATTATGGATTTTAAATCTAAAATAATTTAATATATCATGAATAACTGTATAGCCCAATCCACCTATTAAAAAGAGGATTAAGAAAAATACTTGTAATTCAACATTGTGATAATAAGCAAAGAGCGAGTTTTGACCGATTATGTCAAAACCAGCATTATTAAGCGCACTAAGCGAATGGAAGAAGCCATATCTAAAACTTAGCCCTCAATTTTGATGAGGCGAAATGAATTTGCCTATTTCCGCGTATTGGGCACTTTGATTGATCATTAAATTAGTTTTTGGATCTAATGAAGCAGTTATTTCACCTATTTGCCTTGGAGCGGCAAAATAAAAGTAGAATGATAAGCCAAGTGCTGAAACTAAAAAGATAATTAATAATGAGCTTACTGAATCAGTAATAATTTTTTTGGCTTCTCTGCCATTAACGGCTGTTCTTTCTGTTGAAGCCAAATTAATTTGATTCAGTGAAATCCGGTGATTCCTAAAGAAAAAGAAGTTAATTAGGTAAATTTTGAGTGCAAAAATACCTACACCACCAACAAAAATCAAAATAGCAATAATTGTTTGACCAAAAATGTTTCAAGTATCATAAGTTGAACGTGTAACTAAGCCAGTATCACTAAATGCCGAAGCTGAAATGAAAAAGGCATCAATTACTGAAACTTCTTTTCAACCATTTTGAGTGTTATTATGTGTTGCGGGACTTAATAATAAAATCGCACTAATGACAATAATTAATAAATAAGTAAAAAAAATTAAACGAACTTTGTTAGTGCGCTTTCTTCAATGGGTTAACTTATTTCAAAATTTCGCAAAGCTGTTATTGCGTCATCAGTAAGAAAACTTTCATTTATTCATACTTAATAATAATATTAAATTAATTTAATTTAATCATATAAATTTATCTATAATTTAAAAGCAATAAGGAGTTCCTATGAGAAAGAAAAAAAATGAAGATATTTGTGTAATTGGCGCCGGTCGTTTTGGCTCAGCAGTTATTTCGCAATTAGCCAAAACTGAATGTTCATTAATGTTGATTGATAAATCAGAAGACCATTTAAAATCATATGTTGATGTTGCTGAAAAAATTGTTATTGCAGACGCAGCCGACATTAAAGCTTTAAAAGCTTTAAATGTTCAAGATATGGACACGGTTGTTGTGGCAGTATCAGATAACATCGAAATTGTTGCTTCATTGTTGGAACTAAAAGTGTCTAACATTATTGCTAGGGCAACTAGCAAAAGACATGCTTTGGTTTTAAAACAAATTGGTGTAAATGTAATCATTCAGCCTGAATATGAAGCTGGAATTCGCACTGCACTTTTAGCAACAAATACCAATTTCTTGAAATATTCAAAAGACCTTCAAGAAATTGGTGATGGTTTTGTGATGGGAACAACTTTAATTACCAACGAAGACTTATTAGGCAAGGCGATTAAAGATTTAAAATTTAACGAATTAGGTATTTCAATCGTTTTAATCAAAAGAGGCAGCGAATTTATTTTGCCGAACGGTTTTTCTGTTTTAGAAAAAGACGATTTATTAACAATTTTAGGTAAAGTTGCTGATGTTAACCATGCCATTAGCGAGTTAAACAAAACTAAAGAAAAAGAAGAAGAATAATTTTAACTAGACATTTATGTCTAGTTTTTTCTTATTTTTAGCATCATTAAACACCAAAAACCTAAAATAAACTTTTAGTATAATATTGCCTAATATGAAAAGTACCAAAAAATACACTTCAGTTTATGAAACAGATTCTTCATTAGTGCATTATACTAATGCAATTTTTGAAGTAGGTTTGCTTGATGCTGAAAAACAAATTCTTAAAAAACTTAAGTTGCCAATTAATGCAATGGTTGCTGATTTAGGTTCAGGTCCTGGCAGATTTGGCATTAGTTTATATGAAATTCAACCAAATTATCAAATTGATTGTTATGATCTTTCAAGTAAATCAATCGAAATTGGTAATAAATTAGCCAAAGAATTAAAATTGAAAAAGCTTAATTTTATTGAAGCAGATTTGACTGAAACCAATGTTTTACCAATTGATAAATATAATCTTTGCTTTTTCACATTTAATTCTTTGATGACAATTCCAGAACATAATAATAAAAAATTGGCATTGCTCAATGCTTATAATGCTTTAAAAAATGGTGGTTATTTAGTTTTTAGCGCTCCAACAATTAGTGGTGATCCTGCTAGAGAAGATTTTATTAAAAATAATTTAAGCAAAGAACATGAAAGAAAGGCTGACATAACTTATAAAGTAGGCAATCAATTAGGTGTGCTTTGTCATTATGAAAAAGCAGAAATTTTAGCTTTGCTAAAAGAAATAAATATTCCTAGTCCCATTTTTGCTGCTAAGAGAGATGATTTTGCTAATGAAACTCAAGCTGCTAAAAAGTTTTCTGACAATGCACTTTATTATGTAATTCAAAAAGCTTAAAATTTTTTCTTTTAAAACATCTAATATTTTTTAGCGATCAAGAAAATTCTTGATCTTTTTTATTATTTTAACCAATTGTTAAAATACTTTGTATTTTTATCGCAAAAATAGGGATTAGCTACCACTAACAATGAATTAAAAAAAATTGAATTTTTTAAGCAAAAAAAGCACACTTTTTTTCAATAGAAAGCTTAACTAATAAAATTTTCAATTTTTTTATTAATTTATGTTAATTAAGAATGTAAAATAGTGGTGGATAGTGGAGGTAAGTGGTGGATAACATTTATGGACAACATTCGCGGAACATCGATGCGAAAAATAGAGTTATGTTGCCAACAAAGATTAGAGATATCTTAGGTAATAACTTTTTTTTGACAATAGGAATGGAAGGAATTGTGGAGCTAAGAAGCAAAGCTGACTTTCAAAATTTAATTGATGTTTTTAACGCACAAAGTTTTTTTGATCCAAAGGCTAGAATGCTTAAAAGATTTTGATTAGGTAACAGCCAAGAGATTGAATTAGATTCACAAAACAGATTTGTTATTCCAAAAAACATACTTGAAAAAGCTGCTATCCAAAAAGAAGTTTTATTTATCGGAGTAGGTAACCTTGTAGAAATGTGAAGCAAGGAAGCTTATGAAAATTATGAAACAAAAATTAGTGATGAAGAATTATTAGAAGCTGCTCAAACATTAATTGATAAGATGTAATGAATAATGCTCATTATTCTGTTTTATTAAAAGAAACAATTGATGCTCTAAATATTAAGCCTGATGGGATATATGTTGATTTAACATTAGGCATGGGTGGGCATTCAAGTGAAATTTTAAAAAGAATACCAAAGGGTAAACTAATAGCTTTTGATAAAGATAGTTTTGCGATACAAGAAAGTCGAAAACGTTTGAGTCAAATTGCTGATAATTTCCAATTAATTCATGCAGATTTTGAAAATATTACTACTGAATTAGCCAAATTGGGAATTTTTACAGTTGATGGTATCATTGCAGATTTAGGTATTTCATCACCACAAATTGACAACGCAGAAAGAGGTTTTTCTTATAGTAAAGATGCCTATTTAGATATGCGTATGAATCGTGACCAAACTTTAGACGCACACTATATAGTTAATTCTTATTCAGAAACACAATTGGCTAAAATCTTTTATGATAACGCTGAGGTAAGATTTGCTAAACAAGTTGCGAAGGCCATCGTAAACAACCGGCCAATTAACACTACTATTGAATTAGCAAATGTAGTGCGTAATAGCTTACCAGCTAAAGTGGTTGCACAAAAAAATCCTAATAAAGCGATTTTTCAAGCAATCAGAATAGAAGTCAACCACGAATTCGAGTCATTAAATAATATGCTCAAAGAAGCAATTAAATTGTTAAATGTTAATTCTTCATTAGCAATCATTTCCTTTCATTCTTTGGAAGATGGTATTGTTAAAAAATTTTTCGGCAATTTAATTAAAGATAAAATGCCAAGTAAAATGCCAGTTAATGAAGTTAAAAATTTTAGTGTTAAAACAATTAAAGTTTCTAATCAAGAGCTAAATGAAAATAATCGCTCAAGAAGCGCTAAGTTAAGAGTACTAACAAAACTAAGTTAAAGGAGTTTGACATGAAGCACTTAATAGTGAATTTTGAAGTCAATAGTTCTTCAATTAATACATGTATTATTGAGAACGAATTCGACACTTCTATAGTGCTTTATGAACAATCTCAAAACTTAGATGCTCAATTAAACAACTTAAATTTAGCTATTAACAAAGCTAAAAAAATGATCAAATATTTTGCTGAAAAAAAAGATTATGCAGTGAAATATTCTTTATTAATTGATGAAACTTATCTTTCTGAAATTTCTTTAGTAAGTTGTAAAGCAGAAATTTTAGTTAAAAGTAACTTGACAAGTGAATTAGAAAAAGCAGAAATTAATAAGTTAATCAAAAAACATAGTGCTAAAAATTCTGCTTTGGTATTAAACAATCAAACTATTTATTATCAAACGGAAAACAATATCGGGGAATTAAAAACATATTCAAAATTCCCACTTAATAAAGTTGCAAATAAACTAAAAGTTAAATATGTTAATTTGCAAGTTGAAAAAAACAGTTTTTTAGCTAATGTTTATCAAACATTTCTAAATAATAAAATTAAATTTACAAATGTTTTATTAAAATCACAAGCTGCTTGAATAGCAAGCGAACAAAAGAACTTTAAAAAAGCCATTTTCGTTAATTTTGTAAATCAAACATTAATTATTAATGAAACAGTTAACGGAATTATTTTAAAAGCTAAAGATTTTTCAATCGCTAGCGAAGTTGACAAAATTATTAAATTCATTAAAACAAAATATCAATTAAACATTCAAGATAGTTGCAATTTAGTTCAAGGTTTAATTAAAAACTATCAATTTTATAAAACTATTGATTATTCAGTATTAACCAATATTCAAAAAGATGTTCTTAAATTAATTAATAAGCTAATCGGAGAAAAAATTATTAACATTTTAGCTAATAATAACTTTGCTGAAAAAGGCTATGAAATAGTTGTTTTGGAAAATGATGCATGCATTATTTCGACAATTATGACAAAGGTTTTAAATAGCAAAATTAATCGTTTAGTTTTACAAGATGATTTGGATTTAACACACTGCATGCAGGGTGTTGTCAAATTATTAACTAATAATTGAGAACAAGTTGATCAAACACAAACAATTAATAGTTTAGCAATTCTGAAACATAAAACAGCCTTCAATAAAACAATTAATAAATTAGCATATGTAAAAGCTGCTTAGAGAAAGGTTCAAATGGAAAATAAAGAACATAAACCAGTTAAAATTAAAGTAATAGGTGTTGGCGGTGCCGGCAATAATGCCATCAATTTATTGCTTAATGAACATTTACCAAATATTGAACTATGAGTAGCCAACACTGATTATCAAGATTTAGAGTTAAGTGCATGCACTAACAAAATCTATTTAAAAGGCTCAACTGAAGGCTATGGAGCTGGTGGCAATCCTGAACTTGGAAAAAAATCAGCTGAAGACAGTGTTAGAGATATTGAAGAAGCTTTAAAAAATGCTAATTTAGCAATAATTACAGCTGGCTTAGGTGGCGGAACCGGAACAGGTGCTGCCCCTGTAATAGCTAAGAAGGCTAAAGAAAGTGGCATTACAACATTAGGTGTTGTGTTCATGCCTTTTTCAGAATTAGAAGGTGTTAAAAAATTAAATCTTGCACAAAAAGGTTTAGCTGAAATGGCTAAATATTGTGATGCTTATGTGGTTATTTCAAACCAAAAATTGATCGAATCATATGGAGCAGTAAATACAAGTCAAGCTTTTAAAGTAGCAAATGAAAACTTGAAAAATGCAATAATGATAATTAGCGATATTGTAAATACTAATTATGATATCAATGTAGATTTTAATGATTTAAAAGAAACTTTAAAAAATGGCCAACAAACATTTATTGGCTTAGGCAAAGGTTTTGGGAAAGATGCAATGCTCAAAGCTGTTGAAAATGTCTTTAAAAATGTTTTATCGGACAAAGAATTGATTAATCCTAGCAAATTATTAATGGTTATGAAAGTTCAAAACAGTGGTTTAAATTTAGTGAACGAAGCAAAAAAATTAATTTCAGAAAAATTCAAAGCACAAGATGAGCAATTAAATATTTGTTTTGGTTTTAGTACAATTACTCCAGCTACTTCAGATCATGACGCTGCTTTTGACATTAGTCTTATTGCCTCAGGTTTTGATGGCAAAGAAAAAATTGAAAGTCCAAAAGTAGAAGATAAATTATTAGATAATTTAGAACTTGAAAATGAAAATGAAGAAGTTTTACAAATAACACAAAGTATTAGCTTAATTGAAAATGAAAATCAATTAGCTGCATTTCAAACAGAAGAAACAGATCTTCCACAAAATTGAGATGATAACGAAGAAGAAGAAGAAATTACTGTACATTCAAACAAAAAACCAGGTTTCTTTGGCAGATTATTCAAGAAATAGAAAGAGATTTATTACAAATCTCTTTTTTTATTGCTTCTTTTGACGAATTAAACATTTTCATAGCTAAATTAGTCAAAAAATTAAATTACTTAATTGAAAGATTTTTATTAGTTAATTAAACATTTTTCATATTATTTTAATTATTAATATTAAAATATATTAACAGTAAACAAATAAATTAAGGTTACATTATGACAAAAGAAATTAATAAATATATTGCTACATATTTTGATAAAACTAAAACAATTATTGAAAAATATAATCCTAATAATATTATTAAATTACAATTCTTTCAAAGAAATGACAATGCTCTTTTAGGCGGCATGAATGAAGTTTTAGAAATTTTAGAAAAATATACTGACACTTCAAAATATACTATTAGATATTTACCTGAAGGTTCAAAAATTAAAAATTTAGAAATTGTGCTTGAATTAGAAGGACACTATCAAGATTTCGGGACATTAGAAGGTTTAATTGACGGCGTTTTATCTCGCTCAAGTTCAATTGCTACCAATGCTTATCATTGTGTTCAAGCTGCTAATGGCAAACCGGTGGTATTTATGGGTGATCGTATGGATCATTATTTGATGCAAAAAAGAGATGGTGATGCTGTTAGATTAGCAGGAATTGAGATTGTTTCAACCCCTGAACAAAATTTACCTGATGCAGTTATTGAACCATTTGGTTCAATTCCACATGCTTTAATTCAAAATTTTGATGGTGATGTTAAAAAAGCAATGCGTGCTTACGCTGAAACTTTCCCAGATGAATTATTAATCTCTTTAATTGACTACCACAATGATGTAATTGCTCAATTTAAAGAATCATATGATGAATTAGGTGCTAAATTATGAGGTGTTAGAGTTGATACTTCAAAAAGTGTTAAGGATCATATGTTTGATAATGAAGAAGATAAACCAGAATATTACGGAGTAAATCTTGAACAAATTAAAAGATTAAGAAAAGCAATGGATGATTATGGTGCAAAAGATGTAAAAATAGCTGTTTCTTCAGGTTTTGATGCTAAAAAAATAGCTAATTTCGAAGCAAATTGTGCTCCAGTTGATTTTTATGGAGTTGGTCAAAGTATTTTTAAATTAACATGTGCTTTTTCAGCTGATGCTACTGTTTTAAATGGACACAACCAAGCTAAAGAAGGGCGTTATTATCGTCAAAATAATCAATTAAAGGAATATAAAAAATAATGAATGTTTTAGTTACTATTTTAATTAATTTAGCTTTGTTTTTAGTTGGATACTTATTTATAGGTTCATTCAACACAGCAATTATTTTGAGTAATAAACTTAAAAAAGATGATGTCAGGAAGCACTATAGTAAAAATGCCGGAGCAACTAATAGTTTACGGGTATTTGGTAAGAAATTTGCTTTAGCAGTCTTTTTAATTGATTTTGCCAAAGTTCTTGTTTCAGTTTTAATCTTAGCAATTTTGGCTCAATATGCATTTCCTAAAACTTACTTCATTTCGCCACAGAGCGTTGGTTTAGGTATAGTTGTTGGTCATATTTTCCCAATTTGATTTAAGTTTAAAGGTGGAAAAGGCGTGGCATGTTCATCAGCATTAATTTTAAGCATTAATATTGTTGCTTTTGTAATTGCTGCTTTTATTTTCTTTACAATTGCTTTCAAAAGAAAGATTGTGTCATTGGCTTCAATTTTAACCGCTGGTTTATTAGTGCCATTTATGTTTATTCCTTGAATGACTCAAGGGGTTTTAGGTTTTTGAATTAACAACGTTGCTTGAAATGATAATTTAAAATATTTATCAAATAATTGATATGTAAGTGGAATTATTTATACATTAGCCGCTATTTTAGTTGTGGCAATGCATCATTCAAACATTAAAAGATTGATCAAAAAAGAAGAAAAGAGAATAACATCTAAATAAAAAAAGACAAAATTGAAATTGACAATTTTGTCTTTTTTATAGGCTTTTTAGGTTAATTAACATTGGTTTTTGTAAGAAAAGTATCCATATCAATTCATTCATTTTTTGGATAGAACGTTTCGGTCGCCACAAAGTATTTATAAACTTGTTCCATTTTAGATATGTTAGCTTGATAACCTTGTTTGTGATCAGTATAATAAGTATCACGAGTTAAAATGTTAAATGTATTTGCTAATGGGAAGTTTCGTATGTTGACAAAGCTTTTCATTTTTTCTAAATCTCAACCGAATGTTTGTTTTAGAAATGTCATTGTGGTTAAGAGCACTGTTGTGGTACCTTGTAAGCCATATAACTGAGTTCTTGAATTATTATTTTGATCAAATAATACAGATGTACCATTTTCAATATTATGATAGTCTATCGATAACATATTTTCTCAAGCAATTGTAGGATTTAAAGTAATTGTGTTAGCATATTCATCGTCGCCAAAAAGTAATTTAATGTATTCAACAGCATCTTGAGCACTATAACTCGGGTGTAATTTAAAGAAGTAATTATATTGATCAGCAGGATATAACTCTTTAATTTTTGCTATATAAGCCTTAACTTCATTGTAAACATTTTCATTTTGGTTCAATCTTCAACCATTTTCATTTTTTCTAAATAATGAAGAACCTATGAAGATTAAATTCTTTTTGTTTGCTGAATAATTATTTTTACCTTCAACAATAAAATCTAAAAAGCTCTTGCCATAAATTTGATTTAAACGTTCAAAGTCGCCTTGATAATCAATGTTTTCGGCAAATTGTATGTAATCTTTATACATGAATGGATTAATTGGGTATGACTTAATGTTTAATTTAGCTCAAGCTTTACCTGCATTTTCTAATCTTTGATTAAAAGCATTAATGTATGTGTTTTCTAAGTTGTAAATTTTAACTTTCTCTTGTAAAGTGAAGAAATAACGATAATCAATAGGCATTTTAATATATTCATCTGCTTGTAAATCATTTCAATGTTTAAGCAATTCTGCTTGAGTATATGATTTACCTGCTTTTAGAGCAAAATTTAAATAATAATTCTCAATAAAATCATAAGGTTGAGAATTGCCATCGCTTAAAATAACTATTTTATTGGCATGTTTAAAAATTCAATCTCTTACAACAGTGCGATCTTCATCGGATAAAGCTATTAAAGATACATCTGGTATATAGAAATCAAATTTATCAATTCCAGCTTCTAGATATGGTTGTAAATAAGTTGTTAATTCTTCTAAAGTTGTTGGTATTGTTGAATAAGCTTTATCCTCTTGATTTTTAGTTGCATATTTCAAGTTGTCTAAAACCAATAATTTTCCATCTTTAGCATTCATTTTACCTGTTTCCGTATTTAGTACAGGTGTAAATTTGTTTAATAAATACTTAAAATTAAACCTTTGACTTTCTGGATTTTCATTAGTTTGGTCAATGTCCCAAACACCTTGATCAATTAAATAAACAACATCGTTGTAAGGTCGCTTTTCATTATTAGATGCATTTAAATGACCAACAATTTGCATAAATGATGATAAATATACTTGTGATGCGTTTCTGGAAAGAACAACCGTTGGATATGAATTATCTGCCGAGTCTTTTAAATCAGCATAAAAATCTCTAAAATCAGCTTCTGGAGCAACTTCCGGATTTAATAATTTAATTTTTGATGAACTATTTGGTAATTCAGTTAAATTTTTTGAATTTTTGTTATTTGTTCAAGGATCTTTAATTTTTTTCGCACATGAAGCTAGCAATGCTGTAGGAATAACTGATAATGGAGCAATTGCACAAAATAATTTTCTTTTAAATTTTTTCATAGAAAAATTATAATCTTTTTATTTTTAATCATTAAAACAAGCGCTTTTTAATTAATTAATAAGAATTAATAAATATTTATAAATAAAAATGTTAATTAATAAATGTCATAATTACTATAATGAATTTAATTCATAAATAAAAAAGACAAAACTATTATTACCAATTTTGTCTTTTTTACAGGATTTTTAGTTATTTATTATTGTTAATTAACATTGGTTTTTGTAAGAAAAGTATCCATATCAATTCATTCATTTTTTGGATAGAAAGCACCAGTGTCAACAAAGTATTTATAAACTTGTTCCATATTAGCAATGTTAGCCTGATAACCTTTTTTGTGGTCAGTGTAATAATTATCACGATATAAAATGTTAAAGGTATTTGCTAATGGAAAGTTTTGTACATTGACAAAGCTTTTCATTTTTTCTAAATCTCAACCGAATGTTTGTTTTAGGAATGTCATTGTGGTTAAAAGCACTGTTGTTGTGCCCTGTAAACCATATAACTGAGTTCTTGAGTTATTGTTTTGATCAAATAATACCGATGTGTCTTTTTCAATATTACGATAATCAATTGCTAACATATTTTCTCAAGCAATTGTAGGATTTAATGTAATTGTATTAGCATATTCTTCTTCACCAACGAGCAATTTAATGTATTCGACTGCATCTTGAGCACTATAACTAGGGTGCAATTTAAAGAAGTAGTTATATTGATTAGTTGGATATAGCTCTTTAATTTTGGCAAAATAAGCTTTAACTTCATTGTAAGCATTTTCATTTTGATTCAATCTTCAGCCTCTGTTATTTTTTTTAAATAATGAAGAACCCATAAAGATTAAATTCTTTTTGTCTGCTGAATAATTGTTTTTACCTTCAACAATGAAATCTAAAAAGCTTTTGCCATAAATTTGATTCAAGTGTTCAAAATCGCCTTCATAATCAATGTTTTCGCCAAATTCAATGTAATCTTTGTACATGAAAGGATTGATTGGATACGGTTTGATGTTTAATTTAGCTCAAGCTTTGCCAGCGTTTTCTAATCTTTGATTAAAAGCATTGATATAAGTATTTTCAAGGTTATAAATTCTAACTTTATCTTCTAATGTAAAGAAATAACGATAATCAATTGGCATTGTAATATACTCACCTGTTTGGAAGCTATTTCATTGTTTAAGTAATTCTTTTTGAGTATATGATTTATCTGCGGTTAAAGCAAAATTTAAATAATTACTTTCAATGAAATGATAAGGTTGAGCATTTCCGTCGCTTAAAATGACTAATTTATTAGCGTGTTTAAAGAGTCAATTTCTTACTCTTGCACTATCATAAGCATCTAAAGCATTTAAAGTAATATCAGGTACATAGAAGTCAAACTTATCAACACCAGCATCTAAATATGGTTGTAAATAAGTTGTTATTTCTTCGAAAGATCTTGGAAACACTGAATAAGCTGTATTCTTTTTGCCGTTAGTTGCATATTTTAGATTGTCTAAAACTAATAATTTCCCATCTTCTGGATTCATTTCTCCTGTTTGCGGGTTAAGAACAGGAGTAAATTTGTTTAATAAATAATTAAAATCAAATCTTTGTCCTGCTGGATTTTCATTAGCTTTATCAACATTCCAAACCTCTTGATCAATTAAATAAACAACATCGTTGTATGGTTGATTTTTATCTTCTGCCGCATTTAAGTGCCCAACAATTTGCATAAATGATGAGAAAAATACTTGCGCAGCATTTCTTGAAACAATTACTGTTGGATGTGGGTTATCTGCAGAGTCTTTTAATTCAGCATAAAAGTCTCTAAAGTTAGCTCCTGAAGTAACTTCTGGATTTAACAATTTGACTTTAGTAAAATCAGTTTGAGTTCCAGTAGAAATTCCATGATTGGGTTTTACAGGGTTGACTTCATATGTGTTATTATTTCCACAAGACGCTGCCAAAGCCATTGGGGTAATAGTTAAGGAAGCAATTGTAGAAAAAAGGGTTTTATGTAATCTTTTCATACTCTTATTATATTCTTTTAAAATTAATTTTTGTATTTACTATATATGGGCTTAAAAAAGCATGAAAATCATGCATTTTAAGTTTAGTTTAATTAGTTTTTTTAGCTTTATTAAATTTTTTAAACAAAATGAAAATAATCCAAAAGACCGAATAGCAACCTAAAACAATGGTATATAAATACATTGCTCAAGCAAGCCCATAACCAATAATAAAAGTTAAAATGTGTTGTTGGGCATAAGCATTTTTTAAGTTAGTTGCAAAATCTAAAGGAATAATCACTCCGTTTTCTGGATTAAGAATCGATTCGCCATAAAGAAATCCAACATAACTAAATAACAAAGGTACAAAGAGAAATAAAAAGGCAATTAAAGCTTTAGTAAAATCGCTAAAAATAACTTCTTTAAAAATGGTTTGTTCTTTTTCAATCTTTTTCATAGGCAAATAAGTAAAAACTCTATACCATTTTCAATGTTGTTCTAAAACAAGCATTAATTTAAAAAAGGTAATAAAAGCAAAACCAATGAAGAAAGTTATACAAGCAGATCAAAGTACAATTTGTTCTTCATAAATTGTTTTATAGTTTGTATTATTTTTAACCACTAATAATCCGGCAATTAGCAAAATAATTGCTAGTGCAAATCAAATATATTGATTCAAAGAAAGTTTTTTAAACTTACTTATCATTTTCAGCTCCTTTCGTTCTTAAACATATTGTTAAGTTTATATCTCTTAAAATGAGTCTAGATATTTAGCATAATTAATTTGGGATTTTAATCAAAATAAAAACAAAGATCTTGTTTGATTAATAATCTTTGTTTTTAAGCTGTATATGACGAATTAGTTTATTTTATTGGCTAATTCTTTTAAATCATTATCAATGGCTTTTAAAATTTCTTCATGTGTCATATCTTTTTTAGGCGAAACTTTAGTGCCTTCAATTAGATAAGTTTCAACTTGATTTGCTCCTAAAAATTTAAAGATACCTTCTAAATTGCTAATATGATTGGTAAATGGATATCAATCTTTAGGTGCGCCTTGTGTGCCAATAATAATAACTTTTAAATTGCTTAATAAACCAATTGCATCACCCTTATTTGAATATTTATATGAAAAAGTTTTGTCTGCTATTGATATAGCATCAATAAAGTTTTTAATTAATGGCGAATAAGTAAAATTAATCATTGGTGTATTAATTACTAATAAATCAGTTTCTTTTAATAAATCAATAAAGTAATCAGAGTCAACATCCTGATAAAACTTTTTAAAATTATTAGCATTCAATGATCTTTTAACTAACATAGTGTCATTTAAATCGATAACTGTTAAATGGCAATTTTCACGTTCGCTAGTTAAGTGTTCCACAACTTCATGATTAGCTTTTCATGATAATGAATCAGCATTTACTGACCCGTTGATTGAAACTATACTAATTGGCCTTTTGTGCATTTTATTCTCCTTTAATATGCTTGATTATTACTATTATTCCATATAATTGAATTATGACTTGAGAAATGAAACTTGGCATAATTCTTGGAACAATTATTATGTCTATTATACTTATAGGCTTATTAATAGGCAAAATATATTTTTATAAAAGAAAAAAAATACGCAAAAGCAAGGGTTTTTTGTTCGAAAATCAAATTCAAAAACAATTAAAACAATTTGCTAAAGCTAATGGATGCAAATATTTAAATGGTGGCCTATTTAAATATGGCGAAAACTTTAAATTTGAACTTGATGGCATATTGATTAGCGAAAAAGTAGTTTTTATTATTGAAGCTAAATATTATCATGGCACTTTAAAAGGCAATGCGTTAGCTAGTGAAATTGATTTAATTAACAACAAAAACAAAAGCACGCGCTTTAAAAATCCATTGCTACAAAACTTTAAACACATAAAACACTTTTTTAGAATGCTAGGTTTTAAACCCCCAGTGTTTTCTTTAATAATTTTTCCAGAACAAACTAAATTTGAAATTGAAAATTCAGAAAGTTGAACAGTTTTAACTAACACTAACAATTATCAAGAGATCTTAAAAGAAATTATTGCTGATGTTAAAGATAGGCCAAATTTATCAAAAGAAACAATTAAAGCAATAATTGATAGCGTTAATTGAAATCGCACTAATTCGTTAAAAGATCTCAATGATTTTGGCAAATTAATAAAAAATGAAAAATAAATATTACATAACTGTTTTGTCGATTTTAGACCAAAATTACCCTGTTTTTGGTTTATTAGACCAAAGAGCAAAATCAATAATTACTAGATGAAAAGTCAGTGAAAAATACTTTGTTATTACATCTAGCGCAGTAATTACCAAAGAAAAATTTGACTCATTGAAGTTGGAAAAGAATTGTCAAAAATTGTTTTTTAAAAGCAATCAAAAACAAGCCACAAAACAAACTTTGCAATTAAGTTTTTTAGACAATAGTTTTATGCTATTTAATGATCCAAATAGAACTATTAAAATTTTATGAAATTGACACTATAAAAGCAATAATAAGATTCAATTGTTAGCTAATAATAGTTTGATATTAATTAGTTCTAATGTTAGTAATAAAGACAATTTAATTTTACGAAAAAAGCTATTTTACAAGGCAATTAGTGAATTATTAACTAAAGAACTAGAAATAATCCAAACATTTTATGAAAAACAAATGAATTTGCCCAAAATCCCTATAAAAATAAGAGAAAAGGAACGCACATGAGGCACTTTTATTAGGAAAAAGGTCAATGGCAAGGAAGAATGCAAAATTGTCTATAATCTTCAATTGTGTCTTTTACCAAAAGAATTAGTTGAAGCAACTGTCGCTCATGAATTAACTCATTATTTTTATCAAAACCATGGAACAAATTTTTATAATCATTTAACTAAATATGTAGAAAATTTAGAAGAGAAAAAGAAGCAAAAAAGAAATTTGCTAATCAAATTAACATAGAAAAGTGTGCCTTTGGGCATATTTTTTATACTTAATTGTTAAAGTACTATATAATCCCGAGTTTCCAAGTTTGAAGGTCTAAAAAAACGAATATGCCTATAAATAAGACATATTCGTTTTTTATGTTTCAAAATTACACACATAAAATCCCGAGTTTCCAAGTTGAATTTACTAAAAAACAGTGATTTTTTGTTTAAAACAACAAAATAATTATGACATAAACAAAATTTTTTATTCTTTTTTAATAAATTTTTTGAACAAAATAAAAAATTTTTAAATTAATTTTCATTTTTGATTTTGATTTTTTATGTAAGTAATGATACTTAAAAAATAGCTAATTCCCCTATAAATAAGCACTTTATCATTGAAAATGGCATTCAACTTGGAAACTCGGGAAAAGTGTGCCTTTGGGCATATTTTTTATACTTAATTGTTAAAGTACTATATAATTTTTTAACATATGATTTAAACAAGCAAATAAAATATAAACATATAAAAGGAAGATAAGAAAATGGACTTAAAAATAATTAAAGACAATATTGATACCTTAAAGGAAAAAATTTTACAAGAAAAACCAAACTATCGCGTCTTTAAAAGTATTAATTATGATGATTTAATATTTTTCTATTATAAAAATCTTGAAGAATTACCAGCAGAAAAAAGAAAAAAGATATGGTCGAAAGAAACACACTTTTGGCCCAACTATTTCTATGACATTGTAAATGATACTGCAAGGGAAAATGTTAATGTTTCTATCGACGATTTAGAACAAGAAAGTGGGGAAAAAATTAATTATCTTATGCATCACTACCCATTATATGACGAAATGCAAAATGAAACTCTTAAAGATTATTATAATAATTTAAGTTTAGCCGAAGAGTGAATTCAAAAGGACTTTTTAATAAAATTAACTTGTGAAATAGAAAAATTATTCGAACCAGATAATACACCAAAACCAACAAGAAAAGGATAATAAATAAAGACATATCTTTTAAACTAGGACAAGAAAAGTAGACAGAAAATAAAAAACTGTCTACTTTTCTTGTCTTAGTTTAAACTCCTGAGTTTCCAAGTTAAAAAGGGCTAAAAAACGAAAACACCTATAAATAAGGTGCTTTCGTTTTTTGTTATTTTTAATTACAAAGATAGATTTTCTATAACAAATGAAAAATCTTTATATTTTGTTTAATTCGTAATGGTTTGGATCTAAATTATTAATAATTTCGCCAACTACTTTACCATTTACAATCTTGGTTGTTACTGTTATAAGTTTTAAGGTGTCCACAAACATGTTCATAGTTACTTTTTGAATTTCACCATTATCTTCATAGAACTTTTTGAGTTTGTAAATTGAGTATTTTAAAACAATTAATGCTAAGAAACATAAGAAAACATGCGCTTGAATGTGAGAATCTTTACAAACAAACATTGGTCTAACTTCAAGCGAAGATTTCAATGTTCTAAAACTTTCTTCAATTTTTCATTGTTGTCTATAAATTTCATTAGCTATTTTATACTAACATTCTTTTGTTTTCCCTTTTAAATTTCTTTTTAAGAAAGCAATTAATTTTTCATTATCATCTGTTTCATAATAATCAACAAATAAATTACGATATTTTTCTATATCTTTCACAACTAAAACTTGATTGAAATGTTTTGATAATAGTAAATTGGTAAAAATCATTGAACTTCTTTTATTACCGTCGTTAAATGGTTGCAATTTCATTAATTTACATTGCAAGGATAAGATGCTATCAATATTTAAGTCATATAAACTATCTAAAATTACATTATTAATTAATTCTTCATTTACCACAGGTGGCTTATAAGAAGTTCCGGTAATTAAAACACTTTGTTTTCTAATTTTTCCATTATCAATAATAATTCTCTCACCGATATTTTTGTTAATTTCCATTAGTGTTAAAACAGGAAATTTTTCATTATATTCAATTTCATCATGAATTAATTTTTTATATGTCTGATATAAATTTAAAACAACGTTTTTATTATAAAAATTCAAATTTAAATCATCTAAATCATCTACTAACTTTTTTGTTTGATCGATAGTAATATCAATATTTTCTAAATTAGATGCATAAGCAGTTAATTCATAAATATATTTTTTAATCATCTTTTACTGTCACTCCTTTGTAATTACTTCATCTCAAACATAAACATCGTCATTAAAATATATAGTATTTTCTTGGTATGGGCGTTTAGTGTTTATTCTAAATAACCTTTAATGTTTTTAAATGCAACTAAATAATCTTTTTTAGGAGATTTACCTGTTTGCGATATTAGATTAGTCATTCCTAAATTATATCTTTTATATTTCTTTAAAAGATTTCTCTTCCAATATGTAGATTTTTTGTCAAAAAAGCCAAAACCTTTTATCTCACGGTATTTAATTTCAAAATTATTTTTTGACATTAAGTCCTTTTTATAATCATCATAATCTGAAAAAAGCTCTAGTTATTGTTCTTGTTTTAGTTGTTTGATAATCACTCCTTAATATAAAAAACACAAAATACGGTGTTGTCCATATTTTGTGTCCCAGTTTAAAATACGGTTTTGTCCATATTTTGTGCCCCAGTTTAGTGGGTTATCTTCTGTTTTTATTTATTTTTTTCTTTTTTTGTTTTGTTTTTAATCATAACAATGTCTATATCAAAAGTTTCTTTTAAATAATTATTTATATTTTCTAATCTTATTTTATTTTTCTTTTTAGATATTATTAAAACTGAAATTCAATAGATGATTAAGATTAATAATAATGATATTGAAATACTTAAGATAAACTAGGACAAGAAAAGTAGACAGAAAATAAAAACTGTCTACTTTTCGTTTACAATAAGAGAAAGGAGTTTACAAATGGCTAAACAATTGAAACATTATGAATGATTAGATCTATTTAGATGACTAGAAAATTGAGAATACACAAATGAATATGAATACAAATTTGCATCTTATATTTCAGAAAAATATAATAAGGATTACTTTAAAGAAAATATTAGACGTAGAATTTGAAATAAATTTAGAGAATATCAAAAAGACGAAACTGTAATATTTTCAAAAACAGGAACAGCCCCTAAAAAA
>NZ_KL370826.1:26195-32635 GCF_000701805.1 Mycoplasmopsis iners ATCC 19705
ATAAATGTTCTTTTCCCACTTGCTAGTATAAATTTTTAGGTCAACACGTTTCCCACTTGCTAGTATAAAAATTAAATCTCTGTTTGAGAACGCTTTCTTTTCTCACTTAGTAGTATAAATTTTTATGCTACTGATAACTGTCAAAATTGTCTTGTCTATCATTGTAATTTAATTTAGCTTATTTTATAAAAAAACTATAAAATAGTCTTTTTAGAAACAAACAAAATCTTAATTTGGAAACAAAAAATAAACAATTACTCTTTCCCACTTAGTAGCATAGAAAGAAAAAAGCGTTTCATAAATGTTCTTTTCTCACTTGCTAGTATAAAAATTAAATCTCTGTTTGAGAACGCTTTCTTTTCTCACTTAGTAGTATAAATTTTTATGCTACTGATAACTGTTAAAATTGTTTTGTCTATCATTGTAATTTAATTTAGCTTATTTTATAAAAAAACTATAAAATAGTCTTTTTGGAAACAAACAAAATCTTAACTTGGAAACAAAAAATAAACAATTACTCTTTCCCGCTTAGTAGCATAGAAAGAAAAAAGCGTTTCATAAGTGTTCTTTTCCCACTTGCTAGTATAAAAATTAAAGCTCTGTTTGAGAATGCTTTCATTTCTCACTTGCTAGTATAAATTTTTATGCTACTGATAACCGTTAAAATTGTTTTGTCTATCATTGTAATTTAGCTTATTTTATAAAAAAACTATAAAATAGTCTTTTTGGAAACAAACAAAATCTTAACTTGGAAACCAAAAATAAACAATTACTCTTTCCCACTTAGTAGCATAGAAAGAAAAAAAGCGTTTCATAAATGTTCTTTTCCCACTTGCTAGTATAAAAATTAAAACTTTGTTTGAGAATGCTTTCATTTCTCGCTTAGTAGTATAAATTTTTATGCTACTGATAACCATTAAAATTGTCTTGAATATCATTGTAATTTAATTTATCTTATTTTATAAAACAACTATAAAAAAGTCTTTTTGCAAACAAATAAAATCTTAACTTGGAAACCAAAAATAAACAATTACTCTTTCCCACTTAGTAGCATAGAAAGAAAAAAGCGTTTCATAAATATTCTTTCCCACTTGCTAGTATAAATTTTTAGGTCAACATGCTTCCCACTTGCTAGTATAAAATTTAAAACTCTGTTTGAGAATGCTTTCATTTCTCGCTTAGTAGTATAAATTTTTATGCTACTGATAACCGTAAAATTTTCTTGTCTATCATTGTAATTTAATTTAGCTTATTTCATAAAACAACTATAAAATAGTCTTTTTGCAAACAAATGAAATCTTAACTTGGAAACCAAAAATCAACTATTAATCTTTCCCACTTTGTAGCATAGAAAGAAAAAGCGTTTCATAAATATTCTTTTCCCAGTTACTAGTATAAACTGTTAGATCAATATGTTTCCCACTTGCTAGTATAAAAATTAAAGCTCTGTTTGAGAATACTTTCATTTCTCGCTTAGTAGCATAAATTTTTATACTACTGATAACAGTTAAAATTGTCTTGTCTATCATCGTAATTTAATTTAGCTTATTTCATAAAACGGCTATAAAATAGTCTTTTTGGCAAAAAATGAAACCTTAACTTGGAAATTAAAAAAGAACAATTTGCATTTCCCACTTTGTAGCATAGAAAGAAAAAAGTGTTTCATAAGTGTTCTCTTCCCACTTACTAGTATAAATTTTTAGGTCAATATGTTTCCCACTTGCTAGTATAAAAAAATATTTTAATTGCTATTTGTATTGTTATTAATGAATAGTTAATTTATGATCTTTTCATGATTAAAAATTGAGTAACATTATTTTGGTTAATTTACCAATAATAAAAAAATATTATTAGAAGTTAAAATAAGTTTCATTTCTTTAAATGTTTAAATTCAGAAAATAAAAAATAAAAAAATGTATGAAAAAATATTTTTGTATTAAAATAATATTAGTGGTCGCGTAGCTCAGCAGGATAGAGCACAAGCCTTCTAAGCTTGTTGTCAGAGGTTCGAATCCTCTCGTGATCGCCATTTTTTTATTTTTTATTTTATTAATAATCTATATTTATATATTAAACGTTGAAAAAAGTCTTTTTTTGTTAAAATTTTAATAAGATGTCCATATAGCTCATCTGGTTAGAGCACAAGCCTCCTAAGCTTGGGGTGAGAGGTTCAACTCCTCTTATGGACGCCATTTTTATTTTGTAATTAATATAATCATTATTTAAAAATATTCGTTCTCTTTCATAAAATAAGCTTATTTTAAAAATTTAATATAATTTAAAAGATATATGAAAGGAATTTTTATGAAAAAGAAATTATTATTTCCTCTTTTAGGTACAGTTGCTAGCACACTTCCTCTAATGGTTGCTGCTGCAGCTTGCCAAAATGAAACAAAACCAGTAAATCCTCAACCAGATCCTCAGCCTCAACCGAAACCTCAACCTCAACCAGAACCTCAACCAACTCCTGGAACAGAAAAAGAAACAGCATTAGCTAGCTTAGAAAGTAAATTAACAGAAGCTAACACATTACAAGGAAAAATTGTTACAGCTAATTTAGATACTCAAATTACTGATATAACAACCTTAATTGAAGAAGCTAATACATTAAAAGCAAATCAAGAAGCAACAGCTGAACAAATTAATGCTTTAATTGCGAAAATTCAAGCTAAATTAGCAGAAATTCTTCCAAAAGTTGATGAACGCACAAACTTATATAGTGAATTGAAAAAAGCAATTTCTGCTGCTGATAAAAAAATTGTAAGAATCGAAAAATATCAATTAACAGAATTAAAAGCAAAATATGATTCAGTATTAGAAGCTGCTAAATCAGCTCAAACTGACAAATCATTGGCTAATGAAGCTATTACTGAAAAAACTAATGCATTAAAAGCTGTTAATGATGAAGTTGAACCAGTATTAAACAAATTCGAACAAGCTTACAAAAAATTAGAAACAGCTATTGCAAAAGTTGAAACTTTAAAAGCATACTTAGCAGATGAAAAATTCAATGCTGACAAAACAGCATTAGACAAACTTGTAACAGCTGCCAAAGCACTTAAAGGTGCTGATGAATTACAAGCTAAAACTAAAGAAATTGAAGCAAAAATTGCTGAACTTTATGGTCGAGAAGATGTAATAACATTAAATGCTACTGATGACACAAGCAAATTCACAATTATCGGCGGACAATTAACACAAGAATTAAAAGACAAAATTATTACTGCTGTTAAAGAAAATGCTAAAGCCACAGGTAAGAAACCATACATTTTTGGCTATGACTATAACAATGGACAAGTGGTATTAGTAAAAGGTGGCTTTAGAGATGGAGAAAAAACACCATTATTAAAAGGTGAAGAATCATATGTTGGTGGATGAAGAGATGCAGAAAGCAACAAACAAATGGTTAGTTTCTCAGATCCATTAGGAAACAAAGGAAGATTATCAGGCTACCTTGATGCATATTTAAATCAAGATGAAACTAAATTGACTATTAAATATAGATTAGGAGTATACCCTAATACTGTTGAAGAAGGCATTTACTACTTAGTGCTTGATCTTACAGTTCCTGCAGCAAACTCTGAAACAGGTAATGGTGTAAGCGAAGGCACTGGTGATGAAAGCTCAACATCTTAACAGAAGCTACGGCTTAATAGTTTAATTATTTAAAAAACTATTCAAAAAGTTTAAATTCAATGCTTTTTTGAATAGTTTTTTAATTTTTTGATATAAGAGAATAACTATAATATAATGTTAGCAAGGAGGCTAAAATGAACAAATTAAAAAGGATTTTATTTTCTTTTATTGGAGTAGTGACTACAGGCGCAGTAGCTTCTTTTACTGCTATTAGTTGTCAAAACGAAGTACAAAAAAAAGAATGAGAATCTGAAGAAGATGTGGCATTACCATTTCCAATTGATAACTCAGTTCAATGTGATTGTGGCGCACATCAACCTCCTGCGGAAGTTAGAGAAGCATAATTCTTTGCTTCTCTTTTTATTTTTTTAAAACTTTCAAATATAATAAAAACATTATGAGTAAAAATATTGTAGAAATTAAAATTGAAATTACAAAAAATTCAAAAATTAAATATGAATATGATCGTGCTGATGGTCAAATTCACGTAGACCGTATTTTAAGAGGTGATTTTGTTTATCCTTCAAACTATGGCTTTATCCCTAATGCCTTAGATTGAGATGGTGATGAATTAGATGTGCTTTTATACAGCGATGAACAATTCATTCCAGGTGTTATGTTAAACGCAAGAATTATTGGTGCAATGAAAATGATTGATTCAGGCGAAACAGATACAAAATTAATCGCTGTGCATGCTGATGACTACCGTTTAGACCACATTCAAGAATTAAAAGATTTACCTGAACCATTCTTAATGAACCTTGAAGTATTTTTCAACAATTACAAAAACTGAAAAAAACCTGGTTCTACTAAAGTTTTAGGTTTCGAAGGTCTCAATTGAGCTCTTGCTGAACTAGATGAATGTGTTGAATTAATGGACAAATATGGGCAAATGCCTAAAAAAGAATTCGTTGCTAAAATGATGCAAGAACACCCTGACAAATATGAAGCATAAAAGCCTTTTTGGCTTTTATTTTTTTCTTTTATTCTTATAATTGTTAAATTATGGCAAAAAATAAATACGAATTTTTCATTGATGTGGAAGTTGCTAATACACCACATGTACAAAGAATTTTAAAATTAGATAAAACCATTAGTTTTATTCCGAGAATAATCGGGGTTAGTTGATTAAATCCAAAAAATTTAAGAAAAAAATATAGTGCTTCAAAAGAAATTCATTATGAATTAAGCACTATTCAAAAATCAAATAATATGGATGAAATTTTAGATGTAAGTTACCAAACTTTATTAACAATAATTCGTAATTTAATTAAAATTAAAAATTTTGTGCCAACAGTAGACAATTGTGTAATTTATTCTTGAGGTGCAAGTCTGGAAAACATAATTTTTGCCAAAAAACTTGGTTTCAATATAATTGAAATTTTTCCGTTTAGTAAAAATGTTAGTTTAAGCAATTTTAGAAATATATGCAATCAAATTTTGCCAAATAGTAATAATAATTATCAAACACAGACATTTAAAAACTTTATTGAATATAACAAATCTAATGGAGAAAAGTACTTTAAAATAGCTAAATTTGGTGAAAAGTTTGGTTATTTAGCTTCCATATTATGTGCTTATTCGCTTAAATATGCTTTTATAAAAAAGAAGAACCAAAATTTTGAACAGTTTTTCAAAGATTTATATAAATATAATAAAAAAGACATTGATTTTGTTTCATTAGTCCATCAGAAAAAACACAAATTATTCTTGCCTGTTTTTGACAAAGTACTAAAAGACAACAAATTAACTAAATCATTTAATTATTCATGATGACTTAAAAAAGCTAAAACTTATAAAAATAATTTTGAATTGTTGTTTAACTGTTTAAGAAGCAAATAATGGCAATGGAATATATAACCATTTGTTCATAAATTCATTTTTTAGAAAAATCTTGTTTCAAAAATATTAAAATTAAATTAGGAAGTATTAGACTTTCTAGAAATTAAGAGGTAAAAAATGAAAACAAATATTAACATACTCAGAAGAGAAGAACAAATTAAAAATTTAATTGCTCAAATTATCACTTATGAAGTGACAAATTCTGATGTTATTGAACCAACAGTTGTAGATTGCAAATTATCAAGCGATCTATCACATGTTAAAGTTTTTGTTACCTTTGGTGCAAGAGCTAACAAAGGACTAGAAGCATTAGAACATGCTAAAGGTTTTGTTAAAAAGCAAGTTGCACAAACCTTAGATTGAAGAAAAATTCCTGACATTCACTTCGTATTAGATGAATTAACAGATAGTGCTCAAAAAATTGATGCATTGTTAGACGAAATCAAAAAAGAATTTGTTGAAGAACCTAAAAAAGAAGAAACTAAGGAATAATTAATTTGAAAAGCAGGCACTTAGCTTGCTTTTTTAATAGCATATTTTGTCATTATGGAAAAAAGAAAGATTTTTCCATATTTTTTTGACGCTTTTCCGAGTTTCCAAGTTTGAAAGTCTAAAAAAACGAATATATCTATAAAAAAGACATATTCGTTTTTTATGTTTTAAAATTACACACATAAAATTCCGAGTTTCCAAGTTGAATTTACTAAAAAACAGTGATTTTTTGTTTAAAACAACAAAATAATTATGACATAAACGAAATTTTTTATTCTTTTTTAATAATTTTTTTGAATAAAATAAAAAATTTTTAAATTAATTTGCATTTTTGATTTTGATTTTTTATGTAAGTAATGATACTTAAAAAATAGCTAATTCCCCTATAAATAAGCACTTTATCATTGAAAATAGCATTAAACTTGGAAACTCTGGATTTTGTCATTATGGAAAAAAGAAAGATTTTTCCA
>NZ_JNJW01000011.1 GCF_000701805.1 Mycoplasmopsis iners ATCC 19705
AAGTTATTTTCATCTTTTCAAACACCATCAACTGAAAGGTTCAATTCTTGTTTTTTAGTGTCTTTAATTCATCTGCTAATTTCAACCTTAAATTCTTCTCTATTCTCTTTTTTTACTTTAATGTGTTTTAATGCTATAAAAATCATATTTCTCCTATTTTAATCTTGAATATAACATAAATTTAGCTTCAGGTTTTATGTTATCAAATTTATTGAATTCAGTTATTTTGCTTGCTTTAAATTCATTTACTTTCAAAGCATCAGCCACTTCTTTAATCTTATTAGGTAATGATATTTGTAAAGCATAACTTACAGCATAAATACCATTTAATAAGTTGATTAACACATGTTGAAGTTCTTCAAGATCGTTTGTTAATTTTCATGGTTGTGTTAAATCTATATATTTATTTAATTTGTTGCTTAATTCAATTGCTTCTTTAAGACCTTTATCAATTTTAAAATCGTTCATATATTGTGTATAGATTGAATCGAATTCGCATATCTCTTTTTCGATATTTAAATGAATAGGGTTATCGCTTTTACTATAAACTAGCCCATTTGGGAACGAATTATCAATCATTTTTAGAGTTCTTGAAATCAAATTACCATAATTATTAACTAGATCAGCATTAACAACTTCTTTTAATTTTTCTTCTCCGAAATTAGCATCATCGCCAAACGAAATTTGACTAGCAAAAAAGTATTTAACCATTTCATCATCAAATTTTTCAAGCAATGAATCTGGTTTAATCACATTATTTAAAGATTTAGACATTTTACGTCCATCTTTATCTCTTAATAAACCATGGCTTATAATATGCGTTGGTTGTTTTAAACCTAATGCCTCTAAGAAAATTGGTCAATAAATAAAGTGGAAACGTGCAATTTCTTTACCTAAAATATGAACTATTTCATCTCCATTTAATCAATATTTTAAATAATCGGTTGCATTTGGGTTTTGAACATCATAACCTAAAGCAGTTACATAATTAAATAAAGCATCTAATCAAACATATAAAGTATGATTTAAATCTTCATCTACAGGAATTGCTCATTGAACATTTGTTCTGGTAACTGACAAGTCTTCTAAACCTTCATTAATAAAGTTATTAAACATTTCATTAACAACTTTTTCAGGCATTAAAAATGAAGGATTTGATTTAATATAATTCACTCATCACTCTTGCAATTTTTTCATTTCGAAAAAATAGCTTTCTTCACTCATTTTAACTAATTTATGCCCTGAAGAAGGATGATAAAATTCACCATCTTCTTTTTGAATTGCTTGGTTTTTAGCCAAAAATTCTTCATCTTCAATCGAATATAAGCCTTCATATTTACTTTTGTATATAAAACCATTATTTAAAAATCAACTAAAAATATGCTTTACCGCTTTTTCATGATTTGGATTAGTTGTTCTACTAAAGTAATCGAAATCAATATGTCATTTTTTTCACATTGCTTTGTAAGAATCAACTAAATCATCAACAAATTGTTTAGGTTCAAGATTTTGTGCTTTTGCTTTATTAGCAATTTTTTGCCCGTGCTCGTCACTACCGGTTAAAAACTTTACATCATAATTTTGAGTTTTTTTGTAGTTAGCAATTGTTCATGCCATAATTGTGCAATAAAGATGCCCAATATGTAAAGGGCCAGAAGCATAATAAATTGGAGTGGTTATATAAAATGTTTTCTTTTTCATTTTAATTTTCCTTTTTTAGCTTTTTCTTAGGCTTATATAGTTCTTTAATTTCTGAAAGATACTCATGTTTTAGTTTGTCATTTGGATCGTGAAGATATAAATTTGGTAAAAAGTGTACACCTCAACCCGCTTGATATCTTGCTTCAACCAAAACTAATTTGGGTTTGTCTTGGATTCTTGGGATTATAAATTGAATCCTTTTTGGTTCAAATTTGTATTGTCTTAGCAAACAAAAGCAATCAACTAATCTCTCAACAGGAATAACCATTGTTAGATAGCCTTTTTGCTCAATAATTTTTGCCGATCCAGCAATAATTTGCTCTAAATTTAATTTAATTTCATGAGTAGCAATAAGCATTTCATTAGAAACATTTTTGCTTACTTTTGTATTATCTACCATAAAAAAAGGTGGATTACACACAATCGAATCATATTTCGAAAAGTCATTTTTAATTTTATTTTTTCAAAATTCATTGAAGTCTTCATTAATTAAATTAATCTGTTTTTCTTTATTGTTTAATTTAACATTTAATTCAGCTACTTCAACCGCAGATTTTTGAATCTCTAAAGCATCAATTTGAAGCTTATCATCTCTATCAGATAAAAAGATTGATAAAGCCCCGTTATTAGTCCCAATTTCTAGGACTTTTTTAATCTTGTTATTTATAAAAACAAAATTAGCTAACAAAATAGTGTCTACAGAATAATTAAACATATCTTTGTCTTGATAAACGTATAGTTCAGAATCAAAACCTAGTGAATTTTTTACTAGATTTCTATTTTTAAATTTTTCCATTTTGTCTATTTTAAAGGCTTATTGGTTTGTTGAATATCAAAACATTCTTTTAAGATAGCATCCACTTTTCCTGTTGTTCTATCTGCTTTAGAAATTACAACTGAAACCATATCTCCTAGTTTAATTGTTCTATTTTTACTTTTGAACTCTGTATTTGCTTCATTAACTTCATATTCATTGTCGCACATATTGCTTATATGGACCATAGCTTCAGTTTTATTTTCAAATTCTACGAATATACCAAATGGCATAATACTTACAACTTGCCCTTGATGTATTTGTCCAATTTTCTTTTCTCAATATTCAGCATATTTTAAGTCATTAGTATTTCTTTCTGTTTCTAATGCAACTTGTTCCGAATTAGAGTTAGAAACAGCTATTTCAGGTAATATTTGCTTGAAATAATCGAGTTTGTTTTTATTTTTGTTAAACACCAATTCTCTAATTATTCTGTGAATAACTAAATCAGGGTACCTACGAATTGGACTAGTGAAGTGGCAATAATCAACACTAGCTAGACCAAAATGACCAATATTATCCGGCGAATAAATAGCCTTTTGCATTGTTCTTAAAAAGAGAATTTTTAAGAATTCGTCTTTACGAATTTTATTTATTTGTTCAACAATTTTTTGGAATGATTTTGGTGTTATATCATCTTTATTTACAGCTACTTTGATATTCAATTCATTTAAAACAGAAACAAAATAGTCTAGTTTTTCTTGGCTTGGTTTTTCATGTATTCTATAAAGAGCCGGCAACTTAGCTTTTGCTAAATATTCAGCAACTTGTTCGTTAGCCCTAACCATAAAATCTTCAATTAAATTTTCTGAAAAACCTGTTGATTTTTCCACAATATCAACAACATTGCCTTTTTCATCAAGTTTTATATACGGTTCTTTAATTTCAAAGTTTATATACCCTTGATCATTTTTAAATTTCCGAATAATTTTTGCTAATTCAACAGCATTATTTAACATGTTGTTTAAATTTTCATCTTCAAAAGTTTTGTTATTGTTGATAAATTCATTAACTCTATCATAAGTTAAGCGATATTTAGAATTTATGACAGACTGTCTTAATTCTGTTTTGATATTATTGCCTCATTTATCAATTGTCATAATTGCACTTAAAGTAAAACGATCAACATTTGGATTAAGTGAACAAATACCATTTGACAATTTTTCTGGCAACATAGGAATAACTTTGTTTACCAAATAAATTGATGTTCCTCTTTTTAGAGCTTCAGCATCAATTGGGCTATCTTCTTTAACATAATAAGATACATCAGCAATGTGAACGCCTAATTCATAAGTATTTTCGTCAATTTTTTTGACATTTATAGCATCATCAAAATCTTTAGTATCATTCCCATCAATAGTAACTATCAATTCATTTCTTAAGTCTAAACGGTTATTAATATCTTTTTCATCAACAAAATCAGGGATTTGAATAGCCTGTTTCAAAACATCTTCTGGAAATGATTTAGCAATATCTTTTTCCGCCAAATATGCCTCAACAAAGACCATTGGATCATCAATTGAAGAAACAACTTGTTTAATTTTAATTCCAAAAATACCTTTTTTATAGTCTAATAATTCAGCAATAACTATGTCATTAACTTTTATCTTTACATCAGAACTTAATATTTTGAACTTAACGTTTTGTAAATTTTTTGATATAGCTATAAAATCAAAATATTCACCATTCTTTTTGTATACACCAGTTATTAATTTTGTTTTTCTTTCAATAATTTTGTCAATTTTGGCAAAAGTTTTTTCAGTATTGTCAAGATATTTAATAACCGTTGCTTTTACAAGATCATTTGGTAAAGCACCGTTAAACTCGGGTTTAGGCACAAAGTAACTTTCTTTGGGCTGATTTTCATCTAATTGTTCAATATCAATAAAACCAAATTTGCCTTCTGAAGCATATTTTAATGTGCCTTCAATTTCTTTTACAACTTGAATTGGCACATACAAACCTTTTTTAACTTCTGTAATTTTATTATTCTTTGATCAATTTACTAAAAGTTCTGTTAATAAGCGGTTTTCGCTTATTTTTATTCTTGCTAATTTAGCTAATTTAACAAATTCGATAGGAGCATTTTTAATTAATAATTTATAAATTTCAACTTCTTTTAACATATGTTATTTCATTAAAATTCTTATTACGACTGCTAAAGCAAGTAGAAATATACCTCCTAAAAGCATTGAATATTTAAGAACTTTCTTTATGCCCCTTTCTTTTGAGTTTTTGAATAATTCTAAGTCACTTGAACCAACTAATGCACCAGAAAAAGCATTAGAATCAGGTGACATTCTTAGAGAAACAATGATAATAACAAAAGCAATTATTATCATGATAACTGTTGTTGCAACCATTTTGCTCCTTATAATAAGTTAAATAAATTTACTATTATTATATATGTCTTATATATTTTTAATATTGTTTTTATTTAGCAATAAAAAACCATTATTTAATAATTATAACTTTTTGTCAATTATTCGAAAATAAGCACCAATCGCTTCATTGTTTCTTAATATCAATTATGTTTTTAGTAATTGATCAATTCAATAAGTTTGAATAATGGTTTATTAAATAAAAAAGGAAAAAATGTGAAATAAAACCTAAAAAGTTTATAACAGCGTCTTCATCAAAATACTCAAAATAATTTAAGTATAATTAAAGTTAATATAGACTTATTTTACTTAGATTTCGATAAAAAGAGGTATTTATGGAACAATACAAAAAAATTGCTGAAACTAATGACTCGACCCTTGTGGCAGACATAGATGAAATAAAAAAAACATTAAAAAGGGAAAGCGGTTATCAAACAGAGCAACAATTGGAAAATGAGTTAATTAACACCCTGCAAAGACTAGGCTATGAATATTTAGAAGTTAAAGATGAAAACGGATTATTAAACAATCTAAGAACTCAGTTGGAAAAATTGAACAAAACAACATTTTCTGATAGAGAATGAAACGATGTTAAAAGTCAATTAACAGGAGAAAATAAAACAATCCAAGAAAAAACAAGAATGATTCAAAAAGAATCGCGTTTTACTTTAACAAGAGATGATGGCTCAATAATAAATGTTAAATATGTTGATAAAGATAATATTCATGAAAACAGATTGCAAGTGATAAATCAATATGAAGCAAACAACGGCTTAAGAAAAAACCGTTATGACGTAACGATTTTAGTTAATGGTTTGCCTTTAGTTCATATAGAACTTAAAAGACGTGGGGTTAATATTAAGGAAGCTTTTAATCAAATTGATAGATATCAAAGTGAGAGTTTTTGAAGCGAGACAGGTCTTTTTGAATTTGTTCAAATTTTTGTTATCTCTAATGGCACAAACACAAAATATTATTCAAATTCAACGCGTAACGCACTTATTGAAGACAAATCTCGTAAAACTGATAGTAATAGTGTGAAAAATGGCACTGTTTCAATCAAGAAAAATTTAAAATCATTTGAATTTACTATTAACTGAGCAGACGCTAAAAACCAAAAAATTAAAGATTTAGAATATTTTAGTTTAACATTTTTCTCTAAACACACACTGTTGAATATCTTATTCAAATATTGTGTTTTTGATACAAATGACACCTTGCTTGTTATGAGGCCATATCAAATAATGGCTGCTGAAAGAATTATTCAAAAAATAATTATTTCTACTAATCAAAAGACTTGAGGTAAAAGAGAAGGGGGCGGTTATATTTGACACACCACCGGTAGTGGAAAAACCTTAACATCCTTTAAAACAGCGGAATTGGCGCAAAAAATTAAAGAAATTGATAAAGTAGTTTTTGTTGTAGATAGAAGAGATTTAGACTATCAAACAATTCGTGAATATAATCGTTTTGATAAAAATTTTGCTGTTGGTATAAAAAATACCAAAGGTCTTGAAGCTCATTTTGAAGAAGACAAATATACTCCAGATAAAGATAAAGTTGTTATAGTTACAATTCAAAAATTAACTAAATATATTGAAACACACAAAGATTCAAGAATCTATGACAAAAAAGTTGTGTTTATTTTTGATGAATGTCATCGTTCGCAATTTGGCATCATGCATAAAAAAATAACAAATGCTTTTAAAAAATATCATCTTTTTGGTTTTACAGGAACACCAATTTTCCTTGAAAATGGCAAAAAAGAAGACGGAGAATTAAAAACAACAAGCGCTTTATTTGGCGAGAAATTGCATGTTTATAATATTGTAGATGCCATTGAGGATGAGAATGTATTGCCTTTTAAAATAGATTACGTCAACACGATAGGGGTTAAAAAAGGCATAGAAGATAAACAAATTCAATCAATTAATAGAGAAGAAGCATTATTAGCTTCTGACAGAATTGAAAAAATAGTCTCATATTTACTCGACCACTATAATCAAAAAACACAGAATGGTGAGAGATATTCTTACAATCAAATAACTAATGTTTCTCAATTAGTTAAAAACAAGAATGAAGAAGAAAAAAGACTAACTAAACTTAATGGTTTTAACTCAATTTTTGCCGTCCACAATGTTAAAGCAGCGAAAAAATATTATTCTGAATTAGTTAAACAAGCCAAAGAAAAAAATCAAAATTTAAAAATAGCTTTAATTTATACATGAGCACCTAACGATAAGTCTAATGATGAACAATTCTTAGACTATGACATTAGCGAAGAAGATTTTAGCAGTTTAAAAAACTTAAATTTAGATGACCGTAGTTTTTTAGAAAAAGCAATTCAAGATTACAATAAGATGTTTGATACTTCTTATGATTTAGATAATGATGGTTTTCAAAATTACTATAAAGACATTTCATTGAGAATGAAAAACCGTGAAATTGACCTTTTAATAGTTGTTAATATGTTTTTAACTGGTTTTGACTCTGTTACGCTCAATACTCTTTGATTAGATAAGCCACTTAGACAACATAGCTTAATTCAAGCAATGTCAAGAACTAACAGAATTTTTAATGCTGTTAAAAAGTTCGGTAACATTGTCACATTTTATGATATTAAAAAAGAAGTTGATGAAGCAATAGCTTTGTTTGGTAAAGAAAGAGCTGAACAAATAGTGTTGCTTAAATCATATAAAGATTACATAAATGGCTACCAAGATGATCAAAATGGCGAAATAATACCTGGTTATAAAGAATTAACAGAAGAATTAAAAACTAAATTCCCAATTGAAGACAGTCAAAAATTTGATTATGAGTTAAGTACAGATTTAGGCAAAAAACAATTTGTTACTTTATTTGGAAAAATTTTAAAGAAAAGAAATATTTTAAAAACATTTGATGAGTTTATCAAAGATTCTAAAAACTTTTTAAGTGATCGTGACTTTCAAGATTACACAACCTATTATTTAGAAACCAGAGACAAAATTATTAGAAGAGCTAACCCTGATAAAGAAAGCATATTAGACGATTTAGTCTTTGAAATAGATCTTGTCAAACAAGACGAAATAAATGTTGAATACATATTGAATATAATTGCTCAACATTTTTATAATAAAAAGGATTCAGAATCAATTCGTAGACAATTGAGTAATCAAATTAAGTCAAGTCCAACTTTAAGAGACAAATTAAGCTTAATTGAAGAGTTTATTAATAAAATCAATGTTATGAATCTTGACGGTTTAGATGAGAATGCAATTCATGCTAAAGTTAATGAAGAATGAATCCAACATGTTCGCTCAGAGTATGAAAAAGAATTAGTCAAAGTTATCAAAGATTTAAATTTAAAAGAAGAAGAAACAAGAAGCTATATGAAAAAATCTTTTGACACAGATAAATTGAAATATCAAGGCAGGGCGCTCGGTAAAACAATTAAGTCTAGTTTTTTAAGTAGCAACAAAAGATTAAAGAGAGCTCAAGCTTATGATGCTTTAAAAGTGATCTTTGATAAATATCACGAAATTATCAATTTAAATTTTGATGAAATTAGCAATACAACTCATAAAAATTAATTTGTTCAATTTGCGAATCAAGAAATTTAAGAACTGGTTTTATTTTAAAAAAATGCATCTAAATAAATACATATAATTAATATATATGTTATATATTTTATTAATATAAATTTTAGCTAGCTATTGAAAAGCTAATAAAGGAGTAATTATGGACAAGAAATTAAAGCCAATTATAATTTTTACAGGCCCTAGTGGAGTTGGTAAAGGAACAATTGAAAAAGTTTTATTTAACTGAGAAGAATTAAAACTAAAATTGTCTGTTTCAGCCACAACACGTAAACCACGTCTTGGAGAACAAGATGGAATTAATTACTTTTTTATTAATAAACAGGATTTTGAACAAAGAATCGCAAACAACGAATTATTAGAATATAGCTTCCATTTTGATAATTACTATGGAACTTTATATAGCGAAATTGAAAGAATTCATAATGAAGGTAATGTACCATTTTTAGAAATTGAAACACATGGTGCAAAACAAATTTTAAATAATCCTGAAGCAAAAGCTAAATATAACATAATTACTTTCTTTGTTTCTCCGCCTTCATTTGAAGATCTTCAAGCTAGAATTTTAAACCGCAATACTGAAACTCCCGAAGCGGTGAAAGACCGTTTAAATAAAGCTTCTGAAGAATTGAAAGAAAAGCATTACTTTAAAAATCAAATTATTAATGATATTCCTGAAAGAGCAGCCGAAGAAATCAAACAGTTGATTTTGAATGAAATAGGAAATTAAAATGAAGACTAGCAAAATAAGCGAAATCGGAAATAAGCGTTTAGAAAACCAAGATTGTGTAGATATTATCCAAAAGGATAATTTTACGCTTCTTTTATTATGCGATGGAATGGGTGGTCATTTTGGTGGCTCATTGGCTTCGGTAATAACTGTTAACGTTTTCAAAAGCGCTTTTTTTTCTAAATTGAAAGAAGGAAGTTCAGATTATTATATTCAATGATTTAGAAACGTAATTAGTGATGCCAAAAATGAAATGCGCAAAATAGCCAATGGCGATGAAGCAAAACTTGACATGGGAACAACACTTGTAGCTGCTTTAATCAATGAAAAAACTAAAACAATTTTAGTCTTCAACATCGGCGATTCTCGAATTTATATTGTAAAAAATAATGGCTATTTAAAACAAGTAACAATTGACCAAAATGTCTATAACCGCCTTGTTTTGGAAGAAAAATGGGATAAGTTTGAAGCAATGAGATATCGTAAAGCTCATGCTCTAACATCGGCTCTTGGGCCTAATAAAAAAACTAAAATAGAAGTGTTTGATATTGGACATATTTACGACTCAATTCAAGCAATTATTGCTTCTTCAGATGGCATGCATGGTTTTGTGTCTTCAGCAACAATTGAAAACATTATGGCAACTAAACAAAGTGTAGAAGACAAATGTAAAGCTTTAGTTGAGCAAGCCTTACTTAATCAATCAACTGACAATATTTCTGTGGGTATTGTGGAAATGGAAAATAATGAGTCTAACAATTCTTAATAACAGTAAAGTTTATGAAAAATATAAAATAATTAGTGAGATCGGTTCAGGCGGATTTGCTCAAGTTTATAAAATTCAACCAATTAATGATCAAAGTAATACTTTTTATGCTTTAAAATATGCTATCACACCAAAAAATAGTGATCATGAAGTAGCTAAAAGAAGGTTCGCTCAAGAAATTAAGATTTATTCAAAAGTTAATTCAGATAAAGTGGCTAAGTACATTGATTCTTATTTTGATGAAAATGAACAATATATAGTGATGGAATTTGTTGAGGGTTACAATTTAAAAGATAAGTTGAGCGAAGGTAAATTATTACCAAAAACAGCACAAAATTATGCAATGCAAATTGCCGAAGGTTTATTAGAATTGCATGCTTCAGATATTATTCACAGAGATATTAAAAGCAACAATATCATGATTACAAATGAAAAAAATGTCAAAATCATTGATTTTGGTTTGGCAATAGATGATGATAGTCAGAGATATACTCAAGAAAGCAAAGTTGTTGGCTCAGTTTATTATATGGCTCCTGAAATCTGCATTTCTAATTCTCAGCCTACTAAAAAAAGCGATATTTATGCTTTAGGTATTTTGCTTTATGAAATGCTAACAGGTGAATATCCTTTCAAAGGTAAAGATGCAATTGATACTATAAACAAGCAAAAAAATATGAAATTACCTGATTTAACTAAAATAGTTGATATTCCGCAAGCTTTTGCTAATGTTGTAATTAAAGCTACTGCTAAACAAGCAGATAAAAGGCACAAAAGTATTTATGAATTTGCTCAAGATTTAAAAACGGTTTATACACCAAGAAGAATTTATGAACCAGCGCTTGATAGCAAAAAAATGAAGAAAAAATTAACTTTTCAAGACTTTATCAATAATAAAATCACGCTATGAGTTAGTTTAACAATTATAATTTTATTGATAATAACTACAATATTATTAGTAGTTTTTCTTTAGGAGTTTAATGAGAGGCAGAATTTATTCAGTTACTGGTGGAAAATACAGCATTAAAGACGAAAACAACCAAATGCATTTTTTACCAGCAGCAGGCAGTTTTAGACACGCCGGTGTTGTACCATTGGTTGGTGATTATGTAGAATTTGAACCAGATCAATATATTAATTATATTTATGAAAGAACTAACAGTTTTGTTAGACCAAGAGTTGCTAATATAGATCACATTATTGTTGTAATGTCAGTTTTACAACCAAGTTTTCAAACTTATTTGGTTGATAAATATTTAGCATTAATTGAAAGCAAAAATATTGAACCAATCATTTTTATTTCTAAAAATGATTTAGGCAAATGTGCAGAATATGAGCAATATGTTAATTTAGGTTATAAAATTTACGAAATTAACTATAAAAAAGATGAATGAGTAAAAATTGTTCAACACATTTTTAATGAAAATACTTGTTCATTAATGGGGCAAAGTGGGGTTGGTAAAACAACAATAATCAATAAAATGTTAAATTTAAACTTAGAAACTCAAGAAATTTCAAAACATGCTGATCGTGGAAAACACACCACCAGAACCGTACAAATTTATGATGTATTTGGTGGCCATTTAATTGACACGCCTGGCTTTTCGTCTTTAGACATTAAAATGACTAAGTTAGAGTTGGCTAGATCATTTAAACAATTTAGAGAACTTGGGCAAAAATGCAAATTTAAATCTTGCCTTCATGAAAACGAGCCTGAAAATTACTGTAATATTAAATTAAATGTTGGTAAATTGATACCTGAATTCAGATATCAAAATTACTTAAAATTATTAAAAGAGGTTAAATAATGAAAAATAAATATGTAACACCTTCAATTTTGAATGTTATTCCAGAAAACCGTTTGCAAATGGTTACTACTTTAATTAATGAGGGTATTAAATGAGTTCATTATGATGTTATGGATGGTGTGTTTGTTCCCAACACAGCTATTCAATTTCATGAAATTGAAAACATTCACAAAAATGCGCCAAAACATTTTAAAGATATTCATTTAATGGTTGCTGAACCATTTGAAATTGTTGAATCATACAAAGATATAGCTGACATTATCACTTTTCACTATGAAGCTGTTAACAAAAGCAAATTATCAAAATTCTTAAAAGACAATCAACATAATTTATCTTTAGGTATGGCAATTAAACCAAATACACCAGTTAGTGAAATAGAAAAATATTTACCATACTTAAGATTGGTTTTAGTAATGTCTGTTGAACCAGGAGCAGGCGGACAAAAATTTATTGAAACAACTTACGAAAAAATTAAAGAATTAAAAGCAATTAGATTAAGAGAAGGTCTTGAATTTTTAATTCAAGTTGACGGTGGAATTAACGATGTTACTGGTCCGCTTTGCTTTAAAGCAGGAGCAGACGCATGTGTGGCTGGTACATTTTTGGTTAAAAATCCAACAGCAGAAACTATCGAAAGCATCAAAAAAGGCAAAAAATAGACATTCATTGATGTCTATTTTTCTTTCGAATTAATCTTCGCCTCTTAAGCGACTTTGTCCTTTTTTGATTATTTTATAGTCTTTTTGGTTTAAATATTCACTAAAAAATTTAAAGTGAACTCCATCTTTTTCAAAGGCAGATAAGTTGATGTAATTTAAATTCTTAAAAAAGAAAAAGCCTTCAAAAGAATTGTTTGTAATTAAATAGCCGTTATATCTTTGTTCAAAAACAAGATTAATAAAATCAGTTTGTTTGATTCTTTTTGCGCCGATTAAATTAAAAAGCTTAAAAAAAGGCTTGTGATTTAAATAAGAATACACTAAATGTTTGCGATGTTTTTTAGAATAAAGTTCATGAAATTTTATTTCATTTGTTTCGATAATAAGATCAATAGGTATTATCCCATTTTTAGCTATAAAAAAGGGCGATAAAGAAAAATGGTCCGCGCTTTCATTGTCTTTAAATTGTTCAGGAAATTTAGCTTTTATATTAATATAGTCTTTTCAATATAATGTAATTCTAATGTTATGAAAATTAATGCTTTTAGCTTTTTGTAAGTCAAAATAACTTTGTGGGCTTAAACAAAAATTAATATTATTGCTTTCAAGCAAGTTTTTTAATTCATTACAACTATCAATTACAAACTGATTTTTCATACTTTGATTATATAGATATAAGTATTTTTACAAAAGTAAAAACTTATTATAATTATAAATACATATTAATATAGATTTAAATTTAGATATCTATTGAGAAAGGAAAATATGGCAAAGAGAAAAGAATCTTTTTTCGAGCGTTTAACTAAAAAGAATGCTGAACATGAAAATAGTGTTGTTGCTAAACCAAAAAAGAGAAAAAGTAAAAAAATCTTAATTATTGGTTCAATTTTAACAGCCGCTGTTGTAACAGGTATAACAGTGCCTTTAGTTGTTACTGGAACAAAAACTACTGTTGTAAATCCAATGGAAAATAACAAAGTAGTTTATAGTTTTACAACACCAAGTGGCTCAAATGTTAATATTAATGTTGGTCAATTACAAAAAATTAATGATGGTTCAACCAAAACTAATTACCAAGGTCAATTAGATCAAATCAATAAATTAGCTATTTACTACTTATATGATCAAGAAGTAGAAGCTTCCAAACAATATGAATCATTATGAAATGCTTCTCTTAAAAGTGGTGAAGTTGAAAACACAAACTTACATTTAAAATCAATTGCTGAATTAAAAACCCAAGTTGGTAATGAACTTAAAGATATTAAGCAAAATATCATTAAAAAATTTGGCTATGATAATTGAGAAACACAATACAACAACTTTTTAGTAGCAAACTATGATGGTGCTACAACTGAACAAGAAGCTATTGATAATAGTGTTTTTTCACGTATCAAAAATGATGCACTTCGTCGTTTCAGATTATCTACACAATCAGTGTCAAATTTAATTGATAGAGTAGCTAACCATGATATTAAAGATCCAAAAACCAACGAAGTTATTATTAAAAAAGGCGAAAAAGTGTTTTCTTGATTAAAAGAAATTAGAGCAGATGATTTAACTGGCAATTATTTTAAAGTTGATGATAAATATATAGGATTTACAACAGAAAGCTATGTTGTTGAACAAAAATCAGCAAATGCATTTATAGAAAATTATTTAAAAACTGATAATCCATACTTAATTACACAATTTACATTACCTGGAATTGTTAAAGTCAAAAATGATGGTGATTGAACAGTTAATAAAGATGCTTTTAAAAGATTAATGTTTGCTTGACCAGTTAGTTCAAACGAAGAAAACACAATTGCTTATAGTCATGACAAAGTTAAAGAATACTTCAAACCTTTTGATGATTATGTAAATATTTTGAACAATGATAATAGTGAAGCATTACCATTACAAGCTAGAATTTATAATGATGTTTTAAGTAAATTATCAGCAGATGATACAACAATTAAAAATAATTTTGGAACAAAAGGTATTACATCGTTAAGTTCTCTTTTCAACAATTCAGATGATGCATTAAAAGCCTTTTTAGCTATTAAAGATACATTATTAGGTACAAGCCAAATTAAAGAAATTGATTTATTTGGCAAGTTAGCAGAAATTCAAGAAGCAATTTTAGCCGACCAAAACATAACTAAACCAACTTTTGATAATGCAGCTGACTACAATGCTAAAAAAGAAGCGATATCTAAATTTAATGAATCTATTGAAAAAGCCTTTAATGCAGTTGATGAAACCAAAGACCAAGGTTTATATGATAAAAAATACAAACAATTGGTAACAAACAAGATTGCCGAAATTTTTGAAATAGCTGATGAAGTTAAAGACCACAAGCAAATTTTTACTTTCTACAAATTAGCAAATGCTGACAATACTTATATTTTATTAACAACCAAAGGTATTACATTAGTTAATCTTCAAACTGTCGCTGATGGTTCAGATACCTCAGCACAAATTAATCAAATTATTAAAATGATTAAAAACGATTACATTTTAACAAACAAATTCAACCAGTTTTCAGGCGTTAAATACAATGCTTTAAGTGTAATTAATAAATCATTAACCGAGCAAACATATGTAAATAATTTAATGTTAAATGATGAAAAATTTGTGGAATATTTAAAAACACAAGTTAATGTTTATAATTCAGCATTTAATTCATCACTTTCTGAAAATCCAAAATACAACGATGAAGATATCGACAATTTAAAATCTATTAATAACAATATTTATAAAGCTAATAATGCTGAAAAAGCATTAAGCTTAACAGAAAACATTAGTCAATGAATGAAAACTAGAGCACAAAACGAAGCTGATGGCTACTTCAAGTTTGAAAATAACCAAGTGTATTTCACAAACAATAAAACTCAAACAGCAGATAAATTACTTGATGCAAAATTAAAAGAACTTTTAAAAGTGTTCCAAAATAGATAGGAGGAAAGATGAAATTCAAGAAAATACTTACTTTAGGTGCAATTTCATCAGTTGCTTCATTGCCTTTAATGATCGCCTCTTGTGGAAGTAATACAGTTGATTCATCAAGTAAAATTAAACAAGACAAAATGCTTTCAAGCGAAACTACAACTTCAACAATTGAACAAAATTGATTAGAACTAACTTTAACCAGCCTTTATAACATTGAAGTTGCTGAAAATCAAAGCTTATTAGATCAATACCAAAACAATTTGGAAAATGTTTCTGCACAATCATTCAAAGATGCGTATTTAGCCTTTTCATTATATGCTCAAGAAAAAATGAAAACCGATGCTTTCTTTTTCAATAAATTAAATATTACATTAACTAAAAATGCTGATATTAGTAGTGAAGAAGCAACAAAATTAAACAATGAAACTATTCAAAATGAGATTCCAAGCCAAGAATTATTCAAAATTTATTGAAAAACTGATAAGAGTGGCGTTCGTCAAGACATTGACAAAATGTTATTAGTTTATAAATATTTAACTATTAATGATGTCGAACAACTTAAAAAAGTGGTGGACAATTTTAAAGAAGATACCACAATGAAGTTTGCCATTAAACACTATCTTTTAAGCAAATATGCTCTTGATAAAAAAATGGTGCAAATTTGACAAAAAACTACAACAGTAAATGAAGATTCGTTCTGATTACAAGGTTATGGTTTCATTAGCTCGGTTAACGATTTTAATGCTTTCTTTGCTGATGATGCTGCCGGAGCAAATAAAATTTTATTAGCCACTTCTAAAGAAAAACTAACTAACAATGAATATGACACTCAATTAAAAGGTTATTCTGGTTTTGAAACTAGTGTTACAAAATATGGACTTTATTGAGATTATGATACATTGTCAAAATTCAGCTCAGCGGTGTCTAATGATTATTCATTAACTGGTTTTTACAGTCCTGCGCAAAATAAATTAATTAGTAATTTAACTTCAGAAACAGCTTATTCACCATATAACAAAGATTCTGATACAACAGATAAAGCAGTTGTGGTTTATGTAAATCAAATCGCGCCAATTGGTCAAAGTGAAATGACTAATTTACCTATTTCAGAGGGTTCTACAACAAAAGAAGATAAAAGACTGTTATCATTTGAAAATACACCTTATGCAGATAAATTAGATGTATTAAGCTTTTTATTCCATTTAAAAGACGCTAATTTATATTCATTAGCAAAAACAGCTTTCTCTAAATTAGGACACAAAATCAAATTAGACAAAAGTATTAATACTGAATTAGCAAACAAATTCAAAGATGTTGAATATGTTGAATTAGTTGATTCATTGTAGGAGTGCTATGAAAGACTTGTTTTTAAAAATAATCAATAGAGAAATTCCTGGAGATTTCTTATATGAAGACGATGTTTGTGTGGCAATTTATGATAAATTTCCTGAAACAAAAGGCCATTTTCTAGTTATTCCTAAAAAGTGATCACAGAATCTAACTGAAATGGATGACGAAACAACAGCACACATTTTCAAAGTTGTTAAAAAATTAGCTAAACAGGAAATTTTAGATAAAGATATTCCAGGTTTCAAAATTTTGATTAACACAAATGAAGTAGCTGATCAAACAATTTTTCACACACACATTCATGTAATTCCAATAAGAGAAAAAAATGAATTATTATAAAATAAATAATTATTAATTAAATAAAGCAAACGCGGAAAGAATTTTTATTCCTGTTCCGCGTTTTTTATACTTTTAATTTTTGTCTTTAAAGTAAAGAAATATTAAACATATTAACCAATGTCTTTTCTGCTAATTATCACAATAACATTAAAATAGCAACCCTTATTTTTATACAGATAACTCCTGCGTTTCCCACTTGCTAGTATAAAAGGAAAATATCCGTTTTAGCAGATTAAACTAGGAACACGGAATATGGACAATCCATATTTCGTGTTCCTAGTTTACATTGAAAGCGTTTTTAGAAGTGCTTTCTTTTTTAAAATTTTCTTAATAAGCAACTTTCATTCATTGCTATTTACCCAGTAATAACGTCTAATTTCAAAAATAGCCGATAAAGACTTGTTTTAAAAATTTAAAAAAATAAAAAAATTCTTGACATTTACCTTGTTTTTGTGTAAAATTTGATTATTAATAATTTTAAATTATTAATGATAAAGGAGACCAACATGGTGCAAAAAAACAAAATTTTAACTTTTGACGTAAACAAACCTCAAAATGAAGGCCGAGTCTTGCTAAAAGATGATGTTAAAGATTTTAAATTTAAAAATTTACCTCAATTTATTGAACCAGAATTAAATGATGAAGAAAACGATAAAATTGAAACATTATTAATCTATACAAATAAAGAAAAAGACAAAAATAATTTAAGCGAAAAAGATTACTTTTCTAAAGATAGCAACGTTTTAAAAATTGCTTCTTTAGTAAAAATTAAACACATTACAAAAGAAGATAACGATGAGTGAAAAATCACATTAGAATGTGTTAACTCAGTATCTTTAACAACCCTTTATGATAAAAATCAAAAAATTACTAATATAGCAGAAGATGTTGTTTCTGTTGACTTTGAAAAAATTAATGATTGTACTATTACCAATGAAAATAATCTTATAAATAATAAAAAAACTTTTGAATTTGATAGAACAGTTGATGATCAAGAAACAGATGGATATTCAGAATTGCAATTGAAAAATGAAGTCTGCTTAGAAGAAGCAAACGACAATATAACAAATCCGGATAAACCATTAAAATTAGATAATCCTTTTGAAACAAATGAATTAAAAATTTATCCAAATTCAGTTACAAAATTAATTAAAAAAGTTAAAACACAAAACTGAGGAATGGAAAGGGACAAAACATCAGCATATATTAACACTTTAGAATCATTGCCATGAAGAAAAGTAGAAATTGAAACACTAGACATTAAAAAAGTAAGTGATATTTTAGATAAAAATCATAATGGATTAAAAGAAGCAAAACAAAGAATCATTGAACATTTAGCTTTAATTATCAATGAAAGAAATGTTGCTAATGCTAAAAAAGAAAAATCAAGATTATTGCCATTAGATGAAAATCACCAAATTGATCTCGATTTGTTTAAAGAAGAAGTGAATGGTAAAAAGGTACAAAAGAATTTTAATAATGTGCCAATTTTAATTTTGGTTGGTCCTCCTGGAGTAGGAAAAACATCATTAACTAATGCTATTGCTGAAGCTCTTAATAAGAGTATTGTTAAAATTAGCCTTGGAGGTGTTCATGATGAATTGGATATTAGAGGATCGAGTAGAAATTATAACAGTGCAATGCCAGGAAAAATTATAAAAGGGATTCAGAAAGTCGGTGTATCTAATCCAATAATTTTATTAGATGAAATTGATAAAATGGGGGCTTCAACACAAAATGGTGACCCAGCAGCAGCTTTATTAGAGGCACTTGACCCCGAACAAAATACTAAATTTCAAGACAGCTATTTAGAACATGAATATGATCTTTCAAAAGTGATGTTTATTGCTACCGCCAACTATATAGAGAATATTCCACGCCCTTTATTAGACCGCATGGAAGTAATCGAATTGAGTAGTTATACAACAAAAGAAAAGATTAAGATTGCTAGCGATCATTTAGTGAAGAAAATTATTAAGAAATCAACTTTAAATGAAGATCAATTTATAATTGATAATCAAGTAATCAAATTCATTATTGAAAATTACACTCATGAAGCAGGTGTTCGTAAGCTTCAACAACTATTAGAAAAAATTGCACGCAAAATAGTTACAAAAATTGTGCTTGGTGAAAATATTAAAAAGTTTGTAATTACAAAAGAAATTGTTATTGAATTATTAGGAGCTCCTAAAATTAAAGATGAAGACAGTGATAAAGATGAACAACCAACGCCTGGTGTGGTAAATGGACTTGCTTGAACTCCAGTTGGCGGAACAACATTGCAAGTAGAAGTTAATACACTTAAGGGCAAAGGCGGATTAAAATTAACAGGTTCACTTAAAGATGTTATGAAAGAATCAGCAAATATTGCCTTAACTTATGTAAGATGCAACGCAGAAGCATTTGGCATTAAAAATTTTGATTTTGATGAAAATGAAATTCATATTCATGTCCCAGAAGGTGCTGTACAAAAAGATGGTCCTAGTGCTGGTGTTGTGTTTGCAACTGCTTTAATTTCTGCTTTAGGTAATAAACCTGTTCCGCAAACAGTGGCAATGACTGGCGAAATTACTTTAAGAGGAAGAGTTTTAGAAATTGGTGGATTAAAAGAAAAATTATTTGCTGCTCACAAAAAAAAGCATAAAACAAATCTTTATTCCATTTAAAAATAAAAATAATTTAAATGATATTGATGATGAAATTAAAGAGGGATTAGAAATAATTCCTGTAAAGAACTATGCTGAAATTTATGATATTTTATTTAAAAATAAATAATTAATGCTCAAATTCAATGTGCATTGTAACAGAAAAAACACCGTTGTTCAAATGTGGCAACGGTGTTTTTTGCGATGTTTTTCCCGCACTTTCCGCTTGCTAGTTTCGCTAAAACGGATATTTTCCTTTTTATACTAGCAAGTGGGAAGTGCAGGAAAATGAAAGCATGTTAAAAAGCCGGTTCAATGTTCCGGCTTTTTACTATTTTTTTGCTCTTTTGTTGTTACACTGCACATTGCAATCTTGCTAGCAAGGTAACCCCTTGCTATTATTTATTTGATTTACTTCTATTACATGTTCCACATAATAATTGCGCATTATCTTTTGTCGTGCTCCCACCCTTGCTTCAAGGATGTATGTGGTCAACTTGTAAGTCTTCGTAATAAAAGTATTGCTTACAGGTATTACATTTAACAGCTTCTTTATTGTCCTTTAGTGCTTTTTCACTTTCATCAAATAATTCTCTTTTTATATCATCTGAAAACAATCTATTTTTATCAAAATTAATATTTTGTAAATAGCCATTTACAATATCTTCATAATAGTCTTTTTTAATAATAAAGCCAGCTTTCTTTAGTTTTTTACGATAATGAGATATAAAATCATTTAGCTCAGCTTTTTTAGATTTTAAAATAGACTTACATTGTTTATTTTTATTTAATGCTTTAGAAAAAATGTCAAACCATATATCTCTATCATCTGCCGGCTTATTTAATATAGTTGCCATTATATCAATAACAGAATTTAGTTTACTACGGTAGTCATCTTCTAGTTTAGTAGAACTATCTTTATTTTTTTTGACGTAATCAAGTATCTTACTTAAATCTTTTTTACCAACTATTTTGCTAAGTATTCAGTGTTCTTTAGCACCCCTTGATGCTTTATTACTTTCTTTAAATAATTTATTTAAGCTCTTATCATCTTTACATACTTGCTTTAATGTATTGATAAAAACACCATTATATAAACCGTTGATTATTTCAAAATCACTTAAAGGCACACCTAAAGTATTTATTCTATAAAAGATATTCCTTTTATGTTCTTCATCACCACGACAAACAATGATATTTAATAACGTATTATTAACTTTATTTTGTAAGTCGGATTCTTCACTTCCGTATTCTTTTCAATTTTTATTATTATATTGAATATCATTTTGCTTAAAGTTTTTTATTGCCTCAATTCTTTGTTTCCCATCTAATACTTCATAAACACCATTTTCGTTTTCTCAAAAGTAAAAGGCTGGTAAAGGAATATCATTTACAATACTATCAATAACAAGCGCTTGCTTATCAGCGCTGTATACAATTTCTCTCTGAATTAAAATATCAGAAATAATTTTCCCATCATTGACTTTTTTAATAACTTCCTCAACACTCATTGTAATATTATTTTGTTCCATATTAATTATCCTTTCTTACTAATTTATTTTTGATGATAAGTCTTCTATAACAAAATTTACCATTAACTCTTAAATGTCATTTTTTATCTTCTTTTTCTAAGTATTGACTATCTCCTATAATCTCAAACTGCTCGGGATTATATTTATCTAAAAAAGTAATAGGAACTCCCATATAATCACTGTAATCACAAGGTATATCTTTTACTTTATCTACATTAATAGCATTATAGTTATCATATCTAGGGTATAGTTGCCGGTCGTATTTTTCAGTAAGAATTAATCTTTGATGTCTAGGTTCAACATCTAAGTTAGTAAATCATCTAGTCAATCCTTTCATATTTTTAAGCTCATTACTACCCGGCTGAATGAACTCTTCTGCTGATGTATACCCTAATCACAATTTATCTTCTTTTATATATTCAGATATTTCTTTATATGTAATAGCGTTCTTATTGCCTATTATTAAGAATTTTAAATTGTATTCCATTATAATTTCAATAAAGTCTCTAAATAAAGAAAAGGGTGGATTAGTTATAATTATTCCATCAGGATGTTTTTTAGCAAATTCTCTAATACTAATTTGAAAAGGTACACCTTCGTCAGTTTTAGGATTATAAGCACTAAACATTAAGTTTAAATTTCATTCTTCTTCTTTAGCTCTTAAAAATCTACTAAAATTAAATCCATCGTTATACTGTTCAAGCAATTTTCCGTTTTGAATTATTTTCTTTTCATCTTCGCTTAAAAGGTAAAAATCAAAATCGCAAGGACATAAAATGTTCTTGCCTTTAAGTTGTTCCTTATAATGATTTAATTCTTTTGCAATATCTGAGTACTGAGTATAAAACTCATTATTTTTCGCATTTTTTGCACTGTGCAAGCTTGAGTTGTTTGATTTATTAGCGACTAGCGTGCTAGTCTCTCTCTCTCTCTCATCTTATTAATTGCTCATCTTTTGCATCCTACTGAATTTTTATAATATGGACATTCCGCAGGGTTAACATTAAGGCTGAGTATCCTTTCTTTTATTATTAAAATTATACAAAAATAGCAAGAAAATGCTTGCTATTTCTATTTAAATTGATTACGATATTTACGTACATAAATTCCTGAGCTTCCAAGTTAAAAAGGGCTAAAAAACGAAAACACCTATAAATAAGGCGCTTTCGTTTTTTTGTTATTTTTAATTACAATGATAGATTTTCTATAACAAATGAAAAATCTTTATATATTTTGTTTAATTCGTAATGATTTGGATCTAAATTATTAATAATTTCACCAACAACTTTACCATTTACAGTTTTAGTTGTTATTGTTATAAGTTTTAATGCATCTATAAACATATTCATAGTTACTTTTTGAATTTCACCATTATCTTCATAGAACTTTTTAAGTTTGTAAATTGAGTATTTCAAGACAATCAGCGCTAAGAAATATAAGAAAACATGAGCTAAAATGTGGTTTTCGTTATGAACGTATACCGGCCTAATTTGTAAGGCTGATTTTAACATTCTAAAATTGTCTTCAACTTTTCGTTGTTGCTTGTAAATCTCATTTGCTCTTTCGGATGTTAAGTCCATAATATTGCTTTCAATAATATAAAAACCATCTCGATCAGCTATTTTTCTAATCTCCCATATTTCACGCTTACAGGCACCATATTTCGTGTTTTAGACATTCAAACTTGAGAACTAGGAAATAATTTATAAACTAGAGTAATTCATGTAGCATAAGTTTGTTCGTTGTCGCGCCACATTTTTTAACCCAATATTTTTAATATAAAAAACTAGTTTTTCGCATTTGTGCTTTATAATATCTATGATGCGTTCCCGTGACGAACGATTATTCAATTTTAATTGAATTGCTTAAGAGTTTAATTCCACTCCTTTCTTTAGATAATAGAAAAAGTTTTATGCGTGAAGCTTTTTGTTTTTTTAAATATCTCTTATATGTTAATGATAAAAAGAAGATTGATTCTTCTTTTTTTATTTTAATCTCTATTTTAAATTTAAAAAATACGATTTAAGTAGTTTTTTGAAGCAAAAACGCATTTTTTATGTTTATAATTACTTCGAGGTGGAATATGAGTTGTGATAAAAAAGAATGCACATGTACAAATTGCGCATGCAAAGATTGCACTTGCAAAACTGAATGCAAAAAAGAATGTTCAGAAGCAAAACAATGCGACTGTACTAAAGAAAGCAAATAAAAATAGCGTTAAGCTATTTTTTTCTTACAATTTAATTATTATGAATTATCAAATTAATCAAATTATTAAAGATGTTGAATGTAAAGAACTTTCATATGAAGGCTATGGAGTTGTATTGTTAGACAACTATAAATTGTTTATTGAAAATTTTTTGCCGGGCGAAATTGCAGATGTTCAATTATATAAAGTGAATTCTAAATTTGCCTTTGGCAAAACCATCAATTTATATAAAAGGTCTAAATTAAGAATTCCTGTAGATGATAATTTAATCCAAACAGGGGTTGCTCCATTAAGCATATTGCCATATAATGAACAACTAAAGTTTAAAGAAAATATTGTAAAAAACTTATTTAGTAGAAACTTAAATTTTGATAAAGTTGAATCGATTCTTGCTAGTCCGCTTCAATGAAATTATCGGAATAAAGTTAAAATTTTGGTTAAACAAAACAATGGCGAGTATATTTTTGGAGCATTTGAGAAAAATACTAACAACTTTATTCAACTCAATTCCTTTCCTTTAGCCAATAAACAAATAGAATTGTTTATATCTGAATTTAGAAAGTTTATCAACGAAAATGACTATTTTAAAGACACTTTAAAAGAATTAACAATTACATGTTCAACTAATAATTTATTTAATTTAATAATTAATTCTATTCAACCAATTAAATTTAACGATTCAATAAAAACTGCAATAATTGAAAAATTTGGCAATTTACATTCAATAGTAAATATTTCAAATAAACAAATAAAAGAAATATTTAAAAATCCAAAAAACTTGTATTTCAATCAAATAGATTCATTAAATTTTATAGTGCATCCATTCAGTTTCTTCCAAATCAATACAGAACAAATAAGTATTTTATATTCAACATTAGCAAATAATATGAATCTAAAGTCAACAGATGTAGTATTAGATGCTTATTGTGGAGTTGGGACAATTGGTTTGTTTATAGCTAAAAAAGTCAATGAAATAATAGGGATTGAGATAATTCCTGAAGCTACACAAAATGCCAAATTAAATGCCAAATTAAATAAAATAAATAATGCTGAATTTTACGCAGGAGACATTGATTTAGTAATCAAAAGACAAAACAAGTTATTTAATAAAATAATTGTCGATCCACCAAGAGAAGGTTTGACAGATAATTTTATTAACAAGATTTTGGAATATAGTCCAGAAGAAATAGGATATATTTCGTGCAACCCCCACACAATGGTCAGAGATATACAAAAATTAATTCAAAAAGATTATCAAATAGATTATGTTAAGCCAGTAGATATGTTTCCACAAACATTTCACATTGAATGTGTAGCGGTTCTATCTAAAAAGAAATCAGAATAATTTATTTAAATATTTTTCTATCATTGTAATTCTGAAATAACAAAAACCAAATATAGCTTCGTTATAGGCTTATTTGGTTTTTGTTTACCTCTTACTTGGAAATGTTAATTGCATAAACATAAAAACAAATAATATTTTATCTATTGTTAAAATTATCAATTAAAAAACAAAATTCAAATAACATTGTTTCCTGAATGATAGTGATAATGCCCAGAATTTAATTCATTTTGATTTTTTGTTAATTTTTATACTAGCAAGTGGGAAACTAATGTCATTAAAAACACACGTTAGTTTTTATACTACTAAGTGGGAAAGTCAGATTGTTTATCTGAACTTTCCAAGTAAAAATTTTTATTTTATCTAAAAAAACTATTTTATAGTTGTTTTATAAAATAAGCTAAATTAAATTACAATGATAGAGAGGACAATTTTGACGGTTATCAGTAGCATAAAAATTTATACTACTAAGCGGGAAATAAAAACATTATCAAAGAAAGTTTTTAATTTTTATACTAGCAAGTGGGAAAAGTTTTAATTGTGTTTTTTGAAAATTTATGCTACTAAGTGGGAAACTAATATCATTAAAAACAGACATTAGTTTTTATACTAGCAATTAGGAAACAATTAATGTTTAAAATTTATACCAGCAAACGGAAAATGATATTTATAAAATCCATTCTATCATTCTATACTACAAAGTGGGAAATACTTATTATTTATTTTGTTTTCAAATTTAAAACTTATCTTTTTTTCTAAAAATACTATTTTATAGATGCTTTATAAAAAACCACGAAATTCAATTACAATGATAGAGAAGACTTGTTTACTAGTTGTCAGTAGCACAGAAGTTCATACTACTAAGCGGGAACATATAAACAAAGAATATTTTTATACTAGCAATTTATGCTACTATGTGGGAAACTAATATCATTAAAACAAACACTAGTTTTTATACTAGTAAGTAAGAAACAATTAATGTTAAAAATTTATACTAGTAAGTGAGAAATGAATGTCTATAAAATCTGTTCTTTCATTCTATACTACTAAGTGGGATAGACATATTTTTATTTTAGCTTTCCAAGTAAAAACTAATTTTCTTTCCAAAAAGACTATTTTATAGTTATTTTATAAAATACCCTAAATTCAATTACAATGATAGAGAAGACTATTTTGCTAGTTATTAGTAGCATAAAAATTTATGCTATTAACGCGGGAATAAAGTTTTTCTCAAAAAAGTTTCATTTTATACTAGCAAGTGGGAAAAGTAAAATTCTAAAAATTTATACTAGCAAGTGAGAAATGAATGTTTATGAATCGCCCTTTTATTTCTATGCTACAAAGTGAGACGGATTAATTTTGTTTTTTTGTTTCCAAGTTAATTTTTATTTTTTGACTAAAAATACTAATTTATAGGCGTTTTATAGATTAGTTTTTATTTAATTGCAATGATTGTAGGTTGATTTTTGAACAACGTCAGTGGGATAAAAAAATATGCTACTAAATGAGAAACAAACACACAGTAATAAAAAATATTTTTATACTAGCATAAACTAGGACAAGTTTTATAGACAATTTATAAAAAACTCAAAGCATCTCAATATTGTTGAGGTGTTTTTCAATTTAACACAGATTGAAATCTTTCATTGTTATATCATTCAATGTAATCTTTGATAATGTTTTTGAGTTTATCAAAGCAAATTGTTTTGTAATTTACAAAGTTTAAACACTCAGATTTGATGTTTGAAAAGAAATATTCAACTTCCCTATTATCTAATGAATTTCCGACCCTGCCCATAGATACATTTCCATTGTTTTTTGCAACTACATCGAGATATTTAGATGATGAATATTGAAATCCGTGATCTGAGTGAAGAATTCAAGGTTTTTTAAACTTTAT
>NZ_JNJW01000012.1 GCF_000701805.1 Mycoplasmopsis iners ATCC 19705
ACAACTGTGTATTTGTAATTGCCATCTTTTACTTTTTTAGCTATTTCATGGGCTAATTGGTTTTGAGCATCATTCATATCGCTTGATGCAACAGCTTTGCTTAATTCGTTTTCATAATTACATGAACAGTAAAATTCTTTTTCTGCTCTTTTGTTAATTTGAGCCATTGTTTGAACTGCTAATAATGGATATTTTCCTGAAGCACTTTCTCCAGAAAGCATAGTTGAATCTGCTCCAAGTTCAGTAGCATGATAAACATCAGTAACTTCTGCTCTAGTTGGATGTGGATTGTTTTCCATTGAGTCTAACATTTGTGTCGCAACAATTACCAATTTGCCTTTTTCACGGCATTTTTTGATAATCATTTTTTGTACAACTGGAACTTCGTAATATGGAATTTCTAAACCTAAATCTCCACGAGCAACCATTACACCATCAACGGCATCAATAATTTCATCAATATTTTGAACACCTAAATGGCTTTCAATTTTGGCAATGATTTTAATTTCTTCACCACCGTTGTCTTTAAGTAACTGTCTTAAATCGGCAACATTTTGTGCTGAATTAACAAATGACGCAGCAATATAATCAACTTTTTGTTGAATACCGAAAATAACATCGTTTTTGTCCTTTTCACCTAAAAATGGTAATGAGAAATCAACACCTGGCAAGTTAATTCTTTTGTTTGTTTTTAAGAAATGACCGTTTAATGTTTGAACTTCAACCAATCCTTCTTCAACTTTAACAACTGTTGAAGTTAATTTACCATCGTCAAATAAAACTTTGTCCCCTACTTTTAAGTCTTGTGACATATTGTAGTGAACACTTAAATCTGTTGATGTCCCTTCTAAACTTTCATAAGTTTCTTTGGTTGTGTGAATTTTAACGATTGAGTTAGCAGCTATATTTTGGCCACCATCTTTCATTTTTCCAACCCTGATTTCTGGTCCTTTAGTATCTAACATTAAAGAAACTGGAATGTTTAATTCTTTAGAAACTTGTTTAGCTATTTCAAATTTTCTTCCTTGTTCTTCGTATGAACCATGACTAAAATTTGCTCTAATGCATGTAGCGCCTGCTAAAATAAGTGATTTCATTGTTTCATAATTATCTGAAGCAGGGCCAATTGTAATAACTAATTTACTTTTTTTGTTAATTGAATACATTTGTCCTCACATAAAATTTAATATCTATAAAATGTTACTAAATTATATTATTTATTTAATTAAATTGTTTAATATATGTTTTATTTAAAAATTTGGTTTTACTAAAATGCCTATGAAAAAGCCCAAAATAAAAAATGAGTTGCAATTAACTCATTTTAATTATTTTCAGGATTTGTTGTTACATTTTCATTAGCTTCTATTGATGATTTTTTAAAAGTTTCGCTTAAAACATAAGAACTAATTATTGACAAGATACCATTTGCATCACTAGCATTTTTCAAAGTAATTTCGTAAGCAAATGTAGCACTTCCTGTTGCTGAATCATAATTTATAATTGGTTTGCCTTTAAAATTAACATCTGTTTTTATTGAACCATCTGTTGGATTTAATAAGTAATATCTTAAAATATATTGGTTTTTGTTTTCAACCGTGTCATCAAAAACTAAATCTAAATCTCTATATCAACCTTTTGAAGTATTATGATGATTATCATCGGATGTGCCTGTAAAATAGACAAAATCATCTCCATAAGGTGTAATGTTTGATAAGTCTTTGTTATTAAGCACATTAATTTTAACCAAAGGCAATAGTGCCTTTAATTGTTCGATGTTAATCTTAATTTTTTGACTTTGAACTTGGTTAATTCTAACTAATTTAACAGCATCTAAACTACTATTATCTTCTGTTGAAGCAACTGGAATGACTTTGTTAACATAATAGTTTATTGTTATATTGTTATCTACCAAGTCATTATCAAATCAAATTTCTGATTTTTCATCTAATTGATAAAAAGGATGTGAAACGTTGTTGTTTAATGAATAGGTTAAATATTTCTTAGTATTTTCATTTTGAGTTTTAATTGTATCCAGTGATTCTTCATTAACATTTTTCTTGTGCAATACATTCAAGAAATCTTGTGCATTATTAAACACATTATTTGAAAAGTCTAAATTTAATTTTGCGGTTGCTTTAAAATCTCATAGGCTATAATTACGATCTACAGCTTCATAATCTTCACTAGTTAGTTTTTTGAAACCATCTATTTTATAGGTGAAACCAGTTCAATAAACTCTTCTATCGGCAATTGAAGACGAAGTCTTAATTCTTGAATCATTTTTATCTTCAAGATTTATTTTTAAATATAAAACACCTTCTTCATCGTTAGCAAATGATTGATAAAAAATGTTGTATTTTTCTTTTAGAACATCAATTGGTTGATTATTCTTAGTGACTAGATTAAAAATTTTTCCACTTAATTCAGTTGAATTTGATTGAATTTCTAATTGTTTGGCTCAAAAGCTTTTGGCATTGGCATCTGTTTTTAAATTTGGGTCTCTTAATTCGCTACTATATGGCAAATCATATGAAACATAACTATATTCACTTGGCAAGTGTTCGGCTTTATTAAAGCTTGGAATAGTTGTGAAGTTATATTTTGTCAATTCGCTTTGAAGATCAACAACTTTACTTTGTTTAGCAATTAAAACACCAGTTGTAACAATTGCTGCTGTTGATAACGCTAAGCTTGTTGATAATAAACCTATTTTTAATTTATTCTTCATAATTTTCTCCATATAAAACTTTATCAATAAAACTTACTAATTCATTCATGTTTCTGCCAGTTTTTGATGAAATTGTAAAAATTTCATTTATTCCCATTAAATTCCCTTCAGCAATTTCAGAATCAATTTGTTTGATTAATTGTGCTTTTTCTTTTTGATTTAATTTATCTAATTTAGTATAAACAAGGCTAATTGGTCAATTTAAACTTCTTAAAAAAGCTAAATATTCAACATCTGTTTTAGTAATTCCAGTTCGTGAATCAATTAATAAAAATATATATTTCTTTGTGCTTGTATCAGTTAAAAAACTTTTAATGTTGTTAATCATTTTAACTTGTGCTTCCTTAGACATATTAGCAAAACCATAGCCTGGTAAATCCACTACCAATTTGCCATTATTGTCCTCGAAATAATTAATTAATTGTGTTCTGCCTGGATTTTTTGAAACAAAACTAATATTTTGACCGATCAAAGCGTTTAATAAAGAACTTTTGCCAACGTTCGATCTTCCTCATAAGCAAACCTGAATTTCATTGGTTTTAATTCATGAACTCTTATTAGTTGCTGATTTAAGAAACTTTCACATCTAATCTCCTTATTTTTTTTAAATGTCTTTCAAGTGTTGAGGAATAATTTATATCTTTATAGTTTGGAAAAATTAAAATGGTTTCTAATGAACTATTTAAAGATTTATTTGCCGCTGCTAATTCTAACTCATATTGATAATCTAGGTTGTTTCTTGCTGATCTAATTAAAAATTTTGCTTCAATTTCCTTAGCTAAATCTGCAGTTAATTTGTTTTTGTTTAATAAAACAACAATTTTGTCTTCATTTTTTAAAGCTTTTGAAACTTTTTGAAATCTTTCGTTAATAAAAGACAAATTATCTTTGTCAGGATTATATGTCACAACAACATATAATTTATCCAACAAAGATAATGCTTTTTTAATGATTGCTAAATGACCCTCATGAAGAGGGTCAAATGAGCCAGGATAAATCCCAATTTTTTTCATTATTTTAATAAATCAAGTGCATTTTTTGCAATCATTAATTCTTCGTTTGTTCTAATTACGAACACTTTAACTTCACTGTCAGGTGTTGAAAGTAATTCTCATGCTCCTGCTCTTGTTCAGTTTTTCTTGTCGTCTAATTTTATGTTTTTAAAGAATAATTTTTTAACTACATCTTCTCTTAATTCTGGTGAATTTTCGCCAACTCCGGCTGTAAAAACGATTGCATCAATTTTATTTTCTAATTTGTTAGCATAGTTAGCTACATAATCAACGATTTTTTGAATGTATAGTTCATTTGCGAATTCGGCTTGTTTATTGCCTTCTTCAATAGCTTTTAAAATGTCTCTAGTATCATTTGATAATTGAGAAACACCTAAAATACCAGATTTTTTATTAAGAATAGTGGTTACTTCAGCTGCTGTAAGACCTTCTTCTTTGCAAACAAATTCAATGATCGAAGGGTCAATGTCGCCAGATCTCGTTCCCATCATAACACCTGCTAGTGGAGTAAAGCCCATAGTAGTGTCGAATGATTTACCATCTTTAATTGCGCAAATACTTGCACCACTACCGATATGTAAACTAATAATGTTAGGATTTTTCTTATTCAATAATTCTTCTGCTTTTTCAGCAATAAAATTGTGGCTTATTCCATGAAAACCATATTTTTTAATATTGTATTTTTGTGTTCATTCAAATGGAATAGGATATGTGTAATTTAAAGCTGGAATTGTTGTGTGGAATGAAGTATCGAACGAAGCTGTTAAAATAGCTTCTGGCATTTCTTCTTTGAAAGCTCTAATAGCTTGTAAAGCTCCAGGGTTGTGAAGAGGAGCATAAACCGAACATTTTTCAATTAATTCGATTGCTTCGTCATTCAAAATAGTGCTGTGTGCAAAATAATTACCACCATGCACAACTCTAAAACCAATAATTTCGATTTCTCTTGGGTTTTCAATTAAATGAATTTTTTGCATTAATTTTAAGGTTTCTGCAACGGCCACACTGTGGTTTGGCATGCTTGGAAACTCTTCATAAACTTCACCATTAAACTTAATAGTAATTTTTCCATCAGGTAATGTAATTCTTTCAGTTAATCCACTTGCGATAACTTGAAGATTTGATTTTTCAAACAGTTGAAGTTTAATTGAACTACTGCCTGCATTTACAACTAAAATTTTTTGACTCATAATATATCCTTTGCTACTGAATTGCTGTTAAAATAATTGTTTTTGCTATATCGTTAACGCTTGAACCTCTCGACAAATCACTAACAGGTTTAGCGCAGCCTAATAAAATTGGCCCGATTGCGTCATAAGAAGCTAAGTTCTCTATTAATTTATAACCTATATTTGCAGAATTCAAATTTGGGAAGATTAAACAGTTAGAAACTTCATTATAAGAAGATTCTTTGTATTTTTTCTTTCTTATTTCCAAGTTCAATGCCGCATCTAATTGAATATCTCCAATTGATTTAATTGTTTCATTTTTTAATTTAAAATAATGAGCTGCTTCATTAATTAATAATGTTTGAGGAGTTTTTGCACTTAACAATGTTGAAAATGATAAAAAAGCTAGTCTGGGTTCAATATCTAAATTTTTTACGAATAGTGCTGTTTCATTGGCAATTTCAACCAATTGTTCCTTAGTTGGTGCAGGAATAACTGCGACATCACTAAAGAAAAGCAATTCTTTGCGTTTATGCATTGCCATCACAGAACTCAGAGTTTTAACACCTTGTTTAAGTCCAATAATGTTTAATACTGCTTTTAAAATTTCTGCGGTTGAATGGTTAAAGCCACCTATTACAATGTCAAATTCATTATTTTTTAACATTAACATTGCTAAATTTTGAATTTTCTTTACTTCTTTTTCAATTTCGCTATTTTCAAAATTTACCATTTCGCCTTTTTTATAGGCTTTTTGTTCCAAAATTTCTTTATATAGATTAATATAATTTGGCAAATCATTTAACAAACTTTTGCAAAAAACGTTTTTTCCTTTAAAAAATTTATAAAGTGAAAAATTGTTGTTATTTATTGAAAAAAATTCAAAATTTTTAAATTTTTTTAGTTTTTTAAGGGCTAATTGAACGTTTTTTTCATGTCCATCAACCAACAAAATACGCCTTTTAGGTGCGCTTTTAGCTTTTTCTAATATTTTTTTTGGTAAAAACAACTTATTCTCTTTGTTTTGCTTTGTAAGCTGAATCTTGTTGGTGTTGAATCGCGATTGCTAAATTAATAAAAATGCTCATAACAGTTAATGGGCCAACCCCACCTGGAACTGGAGTTATACCAACGATGTGATCTTCTAAATCTGTTAAATCAACATCCCCAACTAATTTTTCTTTTCCATTTTCTAAACAAACATATGTTGTGCCAACATCAATAACGATGGCTCCTTTTTTCAAGTTTTCTTTCTTGATTAAACCAGGAACACCTGCTCCGGCTACAACAATATCTGCATTTTCAATACCTTTAATTGTTGATTTTTTATTATATGTAGCGATGTTAATTGATTTTCCACCAATTCTTTTTAAAATGTGTGCTATTGGTTTTCCAACTAAATTAGACCTACCAACAACAGCAACTTTTTTGTCCTTTAAATCTATTTTATAGTGATTAACAATCTCTTGAACAGCTAAAGCTGTTGCTGGAATAAAATGGAAATATTTCTCCATGTCCTTATCATTATAAAAATTAAATTCGTTTTTTGAACTTAGTCCATCAACGTCTTTTTCTAATCTAACACTGTCTAAAATGACTTTTGTATGCAAATGTTCTGGAATAGGTAATTGCACAATAATTCCATCAGAATATTCATTGATTTCATCAATTTCTTTCAATAAAGCTTTATTTTCTATGTCTTCAGTAAACTTATGTAATTTAACTTCGACACCTAATTCATTAGCTTTCATAATCTTGTGTTTAATATACTTATTAGAGGCTTCATTATCTCCAATTTGAATAATCGCCAATCTTGGTGCTCTATTTAATTCAGCAGAGATAAGTTGAAATTCTTTTTTTAATTGTTCTGTTAATTTATTTACAATTTCTTTACTTTTGTATAGTTGCATTTTTGCCTCCTGACTCAAGATTTTTTAATTCTTGTTCATACATTTCAAGATTATTTTTGTGCATTATTACTTTTTCTTCTTCAATTAAAATTTTTTCTTTTGGAGCTTTTTTAATAAAGTTTTCGTTGCTTAAAATCCTTTCGGCTCTAGCAATTTCTGCTTTACAAAAATCGATTTTGGTTAATAACTCGTTTAAATATTTGGTTTTTTGTTGATCATTAAATTCAACATAAATAGCCACGTTATTTTGAGCAATTAAGAAGTCTTTATTCGCTTTAATTTGAGCATTAGCTAATTTTTCAATTGCTTTAATTTGATAATCAGTCAATTTTTGTTCTGAATCAAAATAAATAATTTCTTTTTTGCTAATTTGATTTGTTTCGCGATATCTACGTAAAATAGTTATTATTTCTATTAAGTTTTCAACTTCATTATTGTTCGAACGTTTTTTACATTTCATTTTGGTACTATCAAATGTTTCTTCTAAAATTTCTTTGTCAAAAAGTTCTTTAAACAAATGATCTGTGACAAAAGGCATAAATGGATGCATAATAATTAAAATTTTCTTCAAATGTTTTAAAGCTTGTTTTTTATTCGAATAAACTTTTTGCAATTCTATATATTTAGAAGAAAAATCATCAAGCACAAGTTTTTCAATTTCACTTCCGATAATTGTGAATTCATATTTTTCCATCGCTTTATCAACTTTAAGTTTTAAATCATGAATCTTATCTCTAATTCATGAATCAGCTGGATTTTCTTGTTCTTCATCAGGCAATAATTGAATAAATCTAGCAATATTTCAAAGTTTATTAGCAAAAGCTCAACCTTTTTTTACGCCTTCGTCTGAATAATTTAAATCTAACCCTGCTGTGGAATTTGTAATTAAGAATCATCTTAAAGCATCTGAACCATATTCTTCAATAACTTTAATCGGATCAACTCCGTTGTTTAGCGATTTAGACATTTTTCTACCTTGAGAATCTCTAACAATTCCATGACATAAAACTTGTTCAAATGGTTTTTCACCCATTAACTCTAAACCAAAGAAATACATTCTAGCAACTCAGAAGAAAATAATGTCATAGCCGGTTGATAAAAGCGAAGTTGGATAATAACGTTTTAATTTTGCGTCGTCATTTGGTCAACCTAAAAACGAGAAAGGTGCTAAACCACTACTAAATCAAGTGTCTAAAACATCTGTTTCTCTAACTCAACCTTCTCCTGGACATTCAACTTGAACTTTCATTTCTTCGCCTTTATATCAAGCCGGTATTTGGTGGCCTCATCAAAGCTGTCTTGAAATAGTTCAATCATGAATATTAACCATTCATTTCTCTAAAACACCTTTAAATCTTTCAGGGAAAAAGTTTACAGAATCACTACTTTCTAAGTGTTTCAACACTTTATCAGCCAAGCCACGCATTTTAACAAACCATTGAGGCATTATTAAAATTTCCACTGGCGTTTTGCTTCTTTCTGAAAAGCCAACATTAGAAACGGTTTTTTCGACTTTTTCTAATAACTGGTTTTCTTGAAGATATTTTTTAATTGCTTGCCGAGCATCTTCACGTGTTAAGCCATGGAATTGGGTTTCGGGAGCATTAATTAAGCCGTCTTGATCAATAGTTTCAATGATTTCTAAATTATGTTTTTGTATTAAATCAATATCTATTTCAGCATGAGCTGATAATTTCATTAAGCCTGTTCCGAATTCAATTTCAGCATATTCGTCTGCTATTAAAGGAATTTCAGTTTTTAAAATCGGGTGAATGATTTTTGTGCCTGCTAAATGATCATATCTTGGGTCATTAGGGTTATAAATAACCGCAACATCACTAAGCATGGTTTCGGGTCTAACAGTTGCAACTGTTAAATAATCATTTGAATTTTTAATTGGATATTTGATATAAAGCATTTCTTGTTCAACAGCTTGATTGATAACTTCAATATTAGAAATAGCAGTTTTTAACACTGGATCTCAATTAATGGCTTTAACACCTCTATAAATTAACCCTTTATTGTATAAATCAATAAAAGCCTTATTTACAGCTTTATTTGACAATTCATCTAATGTGAATCTTTCTCTTTCATAATCTAATCCTAGTCCTAATGCAGCTCATTGTTTTCTAAATCTTGCTGCATATTCTTCTTTTCATTCTCAAACTTTTTCAATGAATTTTTCTCTGCCTAGATCATGTCTGGTTAAACCTTGAGTTTTATAAAGAACATCTTCAACTTTGCTTTGAGTAGCAATACCGGCATGATCCATACCAGCGATATAAAAAACATCATAACCTTCAAGTTTTTTATAACGCAAAATTGAATCTTGAATATAAGTATCCAATGCATGTCCTATATGTAACATTCCTGTAACATTAGGCGGAGGTAAAAGAATAGTAAAAGGTCTTTTAGCTTCATCGTGTGTGCTAAAAAACTTTTTATCTTTTCATTTTTGGCTAATTTGTGGCTCTATTTCCTGTGGTGAATATTTTTTCGCTATTTCCATAAAACTCCTGAAACAAATAAATATTAAATTTAAAATTAATATATAAATTATATATTAAATAGGCTTATTAAAGGCTGGAAGCGATATAAAAAACCAAAAAATAAGGTTAAAACACCTCGTTTTTTGGTTCGTTGTCATTGTTTGTTTCAAGCTGTATTAAACTTGTCACTTCTTGAAAGCTCTGAATCAAAGTGTCTTCTTGAGAATATTTTAAGCTTAATTTAGTTTCTTCAGACATATCACAAATCATGAAGTGCAAATCATCTAACGGGTTTTTTAATTGTTTACTAAGATTGTCATCTAACTCACTTAAAGTTGCTTCAGTTGTATAAGGGATCGAAATTGTGTCAATTGTCGTGTTGTGATCTTGCCAAGCAATAATGTTTTCGGTTTGTGATATAACAAAATGATTTTCACTCAATTCAAAAACTTCATCAAAAATAAAATCAAAATTTGTTCTTTTTAATTCTTCAGTTCCAATTTGATTTTGAACTGCTAAAAAATCGTTAAATGGATGATTTAAAACTGTGTTTAAATTACCGTATTCTATTTCTTTGTATTTGTCGAAAATAACTATTTTATTGAAATATTCGTCCAAAAACAATCTTTTATTATTGGTTATAAATACATAATTTGTATTGTTTACTTGGCAAATATTTTTAACTGTTTGAAGAAATTCAATTTTTGTTTGGTGGTCTGAAATTTTAGGATCATCACTAATAAAAATTAATTTTGGATTACCCATTAAAGCAGACAATAAATTAATTTTTAATTTATTAAGATAACCAATGTTTGCTTTATCATCAACGAAAGTTTTAATATTAATATCTGATTTATTAAAAATTAATATTAATTGCGATAATAACAAGAAGCCATTAATTTGTTTTTTAGTAATTGTGCCTCTTTGGAACAAAATATTTTTAAAGTTTGTTAAGGATTCGAAAAGAAAATTAAAAGATTCAAAATATCTAATTTCTTTAGCTAAAAATGTTTTCAATTGAGTTTTGTTTTCTTTTTCAGACAGTTTAATCAACGCTGTATTGTAATTGAAAATAATTTTTTGAAAATTAGCAAAAATATCTTGAATTATTTTTACATATTTTTCACTGTGTTTTTTAGTTTCTAAATATCCTTTTTTCAAATTGTTGTTTTTTCAAGCATTTTCTGATTTTAACATTCCAAGTTGGTCTTTAAGCTTTAATACATGCAAGATTCTTTGTTCATCTAAATATTGTTCTTTTTTTACCTTATTTAGCTTATTTATAGCTAATTTAGTCAAGTAAATTTCTTCATAAACACGATCATATAAGTAATCTAATGAATCAGAATAGTTGTCAAAATTGAAGAAAAATTCATTATTAATAATTTTTCTAACTTGATTTTTAAAGTCATTCTTTTTAGTAATAGTTCTAAATGAAAGGTTGTTAGAAATGAATAATTTGATTTGAAAATCAAGATTTTTTTTCATTTCAGAAAAGGCTTCTTCGCTAAACAAAGTAAATCATTTTCTTCTTCTAATTAGACTATTTGCAACATGTTTTTTTACCATGTATTGCTTATAAATAAAATTATGTTGAATTGAATTTTTAGGTAACTTTGTTAAGATTTTTTTGTCTAATAAATAAGCCTGTTTATATCATTCAATCAAATAATTTAACCTTCTTTGGCTTTTGTTCATTTGATCATTAATAAAGCTTTTTAAATTCTTAATTTTGTTTTCTAAATCTCTTTTTTCAAATCTGCTTGAAACATAATTCATGCCAAATTTGTTGATGTTTTCTAAAGTCTTAATTTCTTTTTCTAAATTTTGAATTTTTATATCGCCTAGAAAGTCAACTTCATTTACAGTAGAATTAGAAAAAAACATAAAGTTTTCTTTTGCCTTATTGAATAAATTAAAAATTAATTCAATAACTTCAGAAAATAATTGGCGATTGTTTTTTATGAATTCAGCTGTTTTAATATCATTTTCGTCAAATTCCGTCTTTGAATTTTCTATAAAATTTAAGCAGTTTTCTTGTTCCTTGAGAACTACATTTAATTTGTCATTTATTAAATCTAAGCTAGAATCTAATGTGTTTAACAAAATTTTTTGAAAGACGTATTTATATTTGTTCATGGTTTTTTCAATTAAAGAAATTTTTTGTGTGTCTTCTTTAAAGTTCTTTTTAATTTCTAAATATTTTTGAACAAATGGCACATATTCATACTCATTTTGGATAACTGACATATCCATAAACGCAACGTTTTCTAAAATTGATTTAGGGTTAGCATAAATATTATTTTCTTCATCATTTAAAAATAAAGTTCATTGACCTAAATTTTCTTCAATTGTGTTTTTTAAGCCATTTTTTAGTAAAAAATTAAACTTATTTTGTACATAAAATAACACAGGCTCATTTTCATTAATTTGAACTTGTTTAATAGCATAATAAGTTTCTGAATCTAAAATTTTTAAATGATTTTCAATTGAAAATAATAATTTGTTTTTCATATTAAAAGTATAATAAAATAGTAAAAAAGTTAAACAATTTTAAATAAATCGGGGATGTAATGGCTTCGACGCATTTCGGGTTCTCTTAACATCAGTAGTTTGGCAGACTATAATGCTTCTAGGCTTTAGAATCGCAAAAGATGAAAAAGTTAACGAAGGAAAAATGCTTCCTTCATTCGCAATTGCAAACCAATTGCAAGCTTCAAACCTTGTTTTTGCTTAGTTAATAGCAACAAGTGGCTTAATAATTTTGTCTTAGGTTATTAAGTTCGTTACAAGACTCGTTTGAAATAATTACTATTTGTTATTCAAATTAAATTTAAAATGGCGTATTAGACTTCTTTTTGTGCTTTTCAGAACCTAATATGAAATATAAAAGGTACTAAACTGTAAAAAGTGTTATTAGAGTTTGGGGTGTGGACACGGGTTCGACTCCCGTCATCTCCACCAAATCAAAAAAATGACCGAGAAGGTCATTTTTTCGTTTCGTGCTATTTTATAGCCAAATAACTAATAAAACACTGGGGTTGAATTAATAAATGAAATAATTCAATAGATAGCATAAGTGTCATTAAGAATATCGCGAGCTATTGAATCAATTAATTTATTTTTCTTAAATGATTTTGGAGCATCGACTTCCAAAATTGCTCCTTTAGGGATTGCTCAAGCTTTAAACACATTGTTTTTGTATGTTAAACCAAAACTACCTAAATTATTTGGTTTGTTTTGTTCATAATGTTCTAATAACACTTCCATTGAATATGGTGTAAAGACTTTTCTAATTTTAATTTCATCGTCTGAATAAATACTAAATAATTTATTTATTTTTTTGTTTTCTAAGGTGATGTTTGCTTTATGACTTAAATTTAATAAAGTTCTTGAGCCCATTGAAAAAGCAAAGTTGTCATCTTTATGTACATTTTGGTATGAACCCTCTAAGGCTAACACATCTTTTTTGTATTCATGAACAACTGTGTTTCCTTTTGAATCGGTTGTAGTTCTTACTCAATGGAAAGTTACTTGCATCATGTATCATGGATTATTATATTCATCAACTATTGAAAACAATTCGCCTCTATTGATGATTTTCGCATCGCTTGGAATGCCGCCTAAACCTTTAGTATAGTTAATAAAGTTTTTAACTGGATTGCCTAATAAATTGTTGCCATTAATTGCTATTTGTAATTTTTCTTTATCAATTTCTTTTTCGCCTGTTAAATTAGAACTTCTAAATAAATGATAGCCAATAGTTTTTAAGGCATCGGTGAATAATGTTTCACGTTTTATGCTACCTTGAATTTTGATCAAAGCTTTTCTTTTTGAAAGCACATTTAGCATAATTAAAATTCCCATAACTATAAAACAAATAACGCTTGAAACATATAATGCCATAGCTGCTGTGTCATTGCTGCTAGCACCAGGAATGATATAAACAAGTGCGATTAGGAATATTCCTAATATTAAAGCTCCAAGTCAAATCCCAAAACGAATTTTAATTTTTTTCAATAAATTTGTTGGTACAAATTCATCATATGTTTTTGATAAAAATGCTTTAATAGCTTCAAAATTGTTCTTATAAAATTCCGCCAATGAAATTGGTTTTTTAACTATTCTCATTTTTCTCCTATTAAAAAAGTTAATAGACACAACACTTCTCGATATGGCTGCTACATTTCTGTCCTGACCAGGTTACAAGGTTATTGTTCTATTAACATAATTATTATATATTAGATTTGATTTTAATTTATATTTTTAATTTGATTTGGCTTGATGTGGAAAAAAGATAATTTTTTCCACATTTTTCTCAAGAAAAAATAGATTGTTATAAAATTAATTCATGAAAGATTTTAGTTATAAACACATTTCTAAAATTGCTAATGTTTCTTTAAGCACAGTAAGCAGATATTTTAACGGCGGCTATGTAAGTGACAAAACAAAAGCAAAAATTGAAAATGTCATCAGCAATAATCAATATATTCCTTCACTTGGTTCAAAGTTAATACAAGATAGAAAAAATACTATTTTTGTTTTACTTCCAAACTGAGCTCGTGATGAATATTTTCAAAGTCAAGTTATTCAAGGGCTTTATCAATCTTGTTTTAAAAGTGGCAAAAATTTACTGGTTTCTTATGTCGACACTAATAACAAATTTCGTTATTTAAAAGCTTTAAAAAATATTTCAATGTGAAAGCCATATGCAATGGTTTTATTCATTCCAAATGATATTTTTGATTTTGTCTCAGAAGAACTAAAAGCTGAATATACCAATCAAAATATTTTTTTGGTGAATCAAAAATTAGAAGGCTTTAATTCTATTGTTGTTGAATATGAAAAAGTTTTTGCTGAATTGGCAAGAACAATGATTAAAGATATCGATGATAATTCGCCATTGATTTATGTTGATGATATCAAATTAGATCAACATGATCAAAAAGCCTATAAAAAAGCTTTTTTAGATGAATGTAAAAAACACAATAAAAAAGTTTTTGTTTATGAAATTAATGTTTTAAATAGCAAAAATATTCATAAATTATTACATGAATTTGATAAAAACAATTATGTTCATGTTGTGTGTTCATCACATTCTGCTTACTTAGCTTTGGTTTCGAGTCATGATAAAAATCTTTTATTAACTGATATTGGTGGGCCAGATATCTTTGATTATTTAGGCAAATATAATTACAAGATTTTTATTGATTATGTTCACCTAGGTTTTCAAATTGACAGAATGATTAGTTACACAAATGCAAACGATAAACAAAAAGAAAATTGATATCATAGACCTAAAATAATTAAATATGTTAAGTAAAAAACGAGAACTAATTAGTCCTCGTTTTTTGATTCAAGATTATTGAACAAATTGTCGTTTTTACGTATTCATTTGTCCATATTATTTTTATATTTTTCTTGTGTTTCTAGGATTTCTATGTTTGTTGGATCATTTTTTGCTAAAGCATTAATTTTAGTTTCGAGTTCTGGATATTCATCGAAAGGAGCGTTAATTAATTTTTTAAATTTTATAATCTTTTTTATGTTATTAAGTTGGTTATTTTGAATACTGTTTGTTAAATCAATCAATGAATATCTATTTTTATTTATGCTTCTGAATAAGTCTAATACATCTTTCAAATGAGATTGAAGGTTTGCATAAGAGGCCAATTTTTGAATTTCTCTTATGTAATAGTAAATTGTCGTTGGGCCTGCAATAACAATATTACCGTGTTTAGATATTTTGTTTCTCGCAGTTTCTTCAGTAATTATGTAATAAAAAATTGCTTCGCTTGGCACATACATAATTGCATAATCACTTGTAACGCCTTCAACAATGTACTTTTCAACTTCCTCTATTCTGTCATCAAGACCCGAGTTGAATTCTTTTTTGGCATCCTCTAACTGCTTACTATTAGATCCATAAGTGTTTTGCGCATCTATAACATTTTGATAAGTTTTTAAAGGGAATTTAGAGTCTATTGGAATAACAATATCTTTGCCATCTTTATCTTTAGTGAACAATGCAACATCTACTTTTTCTTTGGATGAACCGATTGAGTATTGAAGTGCGTAGTTTCCTTCGCTTTCATTTCCAAACCAGTTTTTCATAAGATCTTCAAGAAGATGCTCACCGAAAGTTCCATAATTTTTATTGTTTTCAAAAATATTATTAATTCTTTTAATGTCATTATGAACATTTTTAATAACGCCAAGGTCTTTGTTAACATTGTCAATAGTATCTGTTGCTTTTTTAAATTCATCTTCAATTTTTTTAACTAACTCAGAATGTAATCTGCTTGTTATTTCATTTCTTATTTCTTGAAGTTTTTCTTCTTGAAACTCTTTCATTGAATTTAATTTTTGATTTATTACATTTTCAAATTGTTTTTTCAAAGAAGTTACATTTTCGGAAATAATGTCATCTCTTAATGAAAGAAAATTTTGATTTAAATTTGAAGTTATTGCATTTGTTTTATCTCTGAATTCATTCAAAGATTGTTGAATCGAACTTTTAATTGAGTCACCATCATTAGCAATTAATTTATTCTCTAATTCTTGTAAATGGCTGTTAATGTTTTTTTCTAAATTGTTGTTTTTATTTGTTAAATCTTCAAGATGTTCTTTATTGGTTTTCGCCATTTCATCTTTAACAGAGTTGTTTTGGTCAACTAATTTAGGCAATACATTTAATAATTCACCGTTAATTTTTGCGGCTAATAAGTTATCAAAATTCTTTTCAAAACTATTTAATGAATCATTCAATACTTTTTCAATTGAATTTTTTGTCTTTTCTTCATTTTGTTTTTTGCCAATAAAATAAAACACAACAAATGTTGCTAAAAGCGCCAAAACCAAAAAGACTAATATAATTAAAGCTATTTGCATCTTTCTCCTTTTCTTTTAATTTGTTTATATTTTCATTATACTGCTCTATTATCAGATACAGTCGTGATTCTCAAAAAGGATAATTTATCAAGAATTTACCAATAATGTTATTTGGTAGTAATTTAAGTAAATTTTTGAGAAATAAAAAAGCAGAAAAACTGCTTTAAGATTGATGTGTATGGAAAGATAAAACAATTGCACAAATAACAATGCCTGCAAAAAACACAAACATAACAAGTCTAAACAATTTTTTATCATGGTGCGAGTGATAAAATTCAGGTAAAAATTCAACAATTGATGTGAATAAAAATATTCCGGCAACCAATGCTTGAACAAAGCTCATGGCATGTGGAGCTTTATTAATGAATTCTCCTAAATAAATTCCAATTAACATTAAAGGAATTAACATTAATAAAGAACTAATTGATCAAAATGTTGCTTTTCATTTATTAATTCCCATTTCTCTTTGTCTATAAAAGAAAATTAAAATTTCGGGAATTAAATGAAGCACAAAACTAATAATAAAAGCCCAACTTAAAGCACCAAACGATCTTGAATTAGGATCAAAAAAGCTATTTAAACTATACCCAATTAATAAACCTGCTGGCACTCTATGAGTTAATAATAATAATAAAGCAACAACTTTATTTTTACTTTCAGTTTGCAATGGTTCATTAGTTTTAAATTTAGCATTTAATCTTTTTAGCCCATGATCAGGCGCTATTTGGTGATGATGGTAATCATCAGAATGGTCATGTGACAATTCGTGTGAGTGAACAAACAATCTAGCTTGTGGGTCATTTTTAATAGCTTTGGTCTTAGAAATTAATTTAATTAATCTTCTTAAACCATAAGCAAAACTTAAACCGACAGCTAATCCGCCACCAACCAAAAGAATGTTCCAAAAATAAGTAGTCCCTGCTGAGCTTGTCTGTATTCTAACAGTGGAAATTTCAATAGCTTCTCTTAAGAAGCCAAATAATGACATTGCTATGAAAAAACCTGTAACAAAGGCATATAGTAATAGTGTGCCTTTTTTGCTCAAATGGTTTTTCTTGAATAAAGGGAAAATAAAACTAATTAATATTGGGACAAATAAAATTATTAAAGCAGCAATTAGTGTGAAATAAAATTTAGCTAATGCTGTCTCGCTTTCTGCATTTCAAAAGATCAAGCCAAGATTAGCATGACTATCTTTCAAGGTATCTATAAATTTTTTTAAGAAAAGTTGCATTACAAATTATTCTTCAATGTTCAATTCGATATTGTGAAATACTTCTTGAACATCATCATCATCTTCTAATTGATTAATAAATTCAGCAATTTTTTGTGATTTTTCTTCATCAAATGAAACTGTTGAATTCGGAATGTAAGTAACTTCACATTCTAAAAAGTCGTTTACACCTAATTGTTCTTCAATTGCATTTTTGCATTGACTGAAGTTTTCAGGTGATGTAGTAATAACATAAGATTCTTCACCAACAGTTAAGTCTTCAGCTCCATTTTCTAAAGCTACCATTGTTAATTCTTCTTCGTTTACTAAACTTTTTTCAATTTCTAAAATACCTTTGTGATCAAATTGAAATGGGATTTGGCCTGTTTTACCAAGTGTAGCATTTTGCCTGTTAAAATACATTGTCATTTGTGACTTAGTTCTATTCATGTTGTCACTTAAAGTTTTAATTAAAAAAGTTGCTCCACCTGTAATTGTTGCATTAAACATTGTTTCAATAAAATGTGCACCATCTTTGCCTTCACCTTTAGCTTTAGCAAGGGCTCTTTCAATATTTGCTTTAGGCATATTTTTGCTTTTTGCCTTTGAAATAGCTAATTTCAACGCAGGGTTGGTTTCAGGGTCTGCTCCGGCAGGTAATGTTGCAGCTACATAAATTTCTTTAAACATTTTTTGAAAAATCTTACCTCTAGCAGCATCTTGTGCGCCTTTACGGTGTTTAATATTTGCTCATTTTGAATGTCCAGCCATATTTTTCTCGCTTTCTATGATTATTATTTTAAATATACAAAACACTCTTAATTAAGAATGTATCTCTCTATGTTAATTATTAATATGAATTATATTTTAAAGTAAAAATTAATTGTTTAATTATTTTTGTATTTGTTCTACAAGGATTTTTTTGTTTTTGTAGTCTTCTTCGTCAATGGATGTTGCCTTAATTTCTCTCATTTTATAAGCTTTAAAGAAATTTGATTCAGAATTAGTTAAATCAAAAACAGATTCACGCATTTGCTTATAAATTGGCACATCTGAAACTAATTTTTGTCATTGCGGTTCGCTTAATTCAACCATAAATTCATAAGTTTCTTTATCACTATCTAAATTTGGGGCTTTTAAAAAGAAATCATAATTGTTTGACTTGAATTTTCTTTGAAAACTTTCAATTTCTTCTCAATATTCTGCTTGTTCAAAATCACCAAATAATTCTGCTCCATATTTAACAAATAAACTTGTATTTAAATTGGGCTTAACATTAATAGCTTGATAAAAATATTCAGCATTGTTTCTTAAGTCAGTATCAACAAATCAAAGGTAAGTTTTTAATTGATAATCAGAATAATATTCTTGTAATCTATTTATTTTGACTTCTAAATCAGCGATTAATTCATCAGCTTTTTTAGTTGATAAATCGTCTCTTTTCTTTTGTCAAACTACAAAAGCTTCTTTGGTTTGATTGTTAAAGTAAACATGTGAAACATTAATTTTAAATTCTTGTAAAGCAATTTCCCCATTCTCTAAAGTAATTTGTTTACTAAAAACAATTCTATTTTCGCCTATTTCATAGCCTTTTTCAACAAAAAATAAGTCAACTAAATTATTTAAATATTTGTAATAGTTGTTTTCTTGTGTTCTTAAAAATGATTGCTCAATTTTAGTTTGAAAATTAAAGGGATTTAATAATGAAAAATACCTATGTGGAGCATCAATTAACTTTAAAAGTATTTTGGGTCCATTTCCATTGGTTAATTTCATTTTTAAATCTCTTTCAAATATTTGATAGTCCATAAGTTCCTTTCTAATTTAACGATTCATCTATTAAATCATCAATAATTTGCTTTTTATAGTCTTTAAATTCTTTTTCTTCTTTGCTAAATTTGGTTTTTTTAGATCAAAAATGACGTTTGTGTGGTTTTTGAATTATTTGATTTATGAAAATTCCAATTTGTTCAGCACTATTTTTTAAAGGTGAATGGGTTGTGCCAATTATTGTTGAAAAAATTTTTAATTCTTTAGCATAATTAATAAAGTTCTCTGTGCCAATTATTGAATCATTTTCGCCAATGATAAATACCATTTTGTTTGCGTTTTCTTGATATTGTTTATCTAAAATTTTCATAAATTCAGGATTTAATACATATTTTTCTAATAAATTAAATCAAGCTCCCTTTCGACTAAAAGTTTCAACTAAACCTTGTGTCTTTTTAAATTTGCTTGATACTGCTGTAATGATTTTACCGACGAATTTATCAATTTTTTTAGTTGGGGCAACCACTTTTTCAAGTATCGAATAAGACTTATTCATAGTCATTTTAGGATTAATTGTTGCTAACATTATTACTTTTTCAATTCTTTTATTTTCGGCTAACTTAGCAGCAACACCGCCACCCATTGAGTGAGCTAACATAACGATATGTTTCGATTTAATTTTGTCAAGAACTAGTTCGGCAATTTCTTGTCATCATTCTAAAGTTATTTCTTCTGGTGAAATATTATTAAAATATTTGTTGCCTGGAAAATTAATCGCAACAACATTCATATTTTTCACATAAGGTAATAACGGCAAAGCAAAATCACTTGATGAATTCAAACCATGCAACATGAATAAAGTTGTATCGCTCTTATTATCAATGAATAAAATAGGATATTCTTGGTTTTTATAAACAATATAGTGCATTTTCATAGTTATATTATAGTTTTACATTCGATAAGTGGTATCATTTAAATAGATTAAATTATTTTTTTAAATCAAATAATATTCATAAAACAACCAAAAACGCGCATGTGTTTTGTTGTTTTTTATTGCTTAAACACAAAAGAAAAGGAGGTTTATTTATGAATGATCAAAATTTGAATCAAAACGAAGAAAATAAAATAAAAACAGATTCAAACGAAGAACAACAAGAACAAAATATGTATGATATATTTACCAACGAACCCGATTCACCTGTAAAACAGGTAATTAAGAAAAAAAATACTCAATATAGATACACAAAATTATCTAACTTTGTTCTTAGATTCTCTCGTTTTTATGCGCCAATGCCATTGTGAAAAATTTCTTTATTCACAGCATTGTTAGCAATTGTTTTTGGTGTGGTAGGTATCTTCTTTGTTAAAAACCCTGGTATTTATAACTTTGGTTTAGCAGCAATTGGTCAAGCTATTTCCAAAATTACTAATGTGCTTTTAAGAGCTAATCCAAACATTACTTCAGCATATTACAATGTAATAGACCACGCTTTATTCTGAATCTTATATTTAGTTTTAAGTATTCCGATTTTCTGATTTGGCTTTAAGAAAGTTGGAAAAATCTTCACAATACTTACTCTTGAATTTCTTGTAGTAAGTAGCTTAACATCATTCTTATTAGGTCAAATCCCACAAATTGACAGCATTTACTTAATGGGGAACTTCTCTACTTCTAGCATTTCTGATGAAGGCAAAATAGCAATTGCTAATGAACTTTGAGCTGGCAAACAACAAATTTGAGGTTTAATTCCACTTGAATGGAATAACGGTGGAGATATTATTGCTCAAATGATTTTTGCAGTTATTTATGGCTTTATTTTAGCTTTCTTCTTTGCGATTATTGCTATTATGGGTGGTTCTGCTGGTGTAACTGGAATCATTGGCGAATACATGTCAACTGTAAAACACAAAAACTTTGGTACAGTTAATTCATATATTAACATGGTAATTATGATTGTTTCTGTGCTTGTTGGTACTTATTTAGCTGGAAGCATCATACTTGTTGATTTAAATTCTTTGGCTAACGATAGTGCCAGATTAACCGCATTAAACATTTCTGATGCTGACGAAATTGCTTTAAAAGCAATATCAGGTATGAAATGAAAAACACAACTTTACTTCTCGCCTAATATGATTTCAACATTTATTTGTAACTTTGTTTTTGCAGCAGTATTGAACTCATTATTCCCAAGATTTAAAGTTGTTCAATGTAAAATTTATTCACCACATATGAGCGCTATTAGAAAATCAATTGTTGAAGACAAAAAGACAATTAATAGCTTCACCATTAGTAAAGGCATTGGTGGATATTCAGGTAATACAACCAAAGTATTGACAGCAATTACTCTTTACAAACAAGTTCCACGTTTAATTAAAAAAGTGCGTGCTGTTGATCAAAATGCTTTAATTACAATTAATCATATTGCTTCAATTGATGGTAATTTATACTTACCAGAAGACAAATTCTAAGACTCCGAAAGGAGTTTTTTTAATAGCCTTAAAGCCCAAAAACGAAGCTTTTTAATATATAATATATATTAATATTAATTTATATATTAAAGGAGGCAGAATGGCAAACCATGAATATGGTGCTTCAAGCATTAAAGTTTTAAAAGGATTAGAGGCAGTAAGAGTTAGACCTGGTATGTATATTGGTACAACTGGAATTAAAGGGTTACACCACCTGATTTGAGAAATTGTTGATAACTCAGTTGATGAATGTATGGCAGGCTATGCTAATAAAGTTGATATTGAAATAACTAAAGATGGTAGCATAATAATCACTGACAATGGGCGTGGCATACCTGTAGAAATTCACAAAGAAACTGGTTTATCAACAGTTGAAACCGTTTTAACTGTTTTACATGCCGGAGGTAAATTCGATTCAGAAAGCTATAAGGTTTCTGGTGGTTTACATGGTGTTGGTGCTTCGGTAGTTAATGCTTTAAGTGACAATTTTGAAGTGTGAGTAAAAAGAAATGGTAAAGAACATTATGCTCATTTCCAAAATGGCGGTCAAACTGTTCAACCTTTAACAATTATTAATGATGTTGATATTAATGACACTGGTACAAAAGTTAAATTTCACCCTGACTTTACTGTTATGGAAAAAAATCAATTTGAAAAAGATGCTATTATTGACCATGCCAAACAAATTGCTTACCTTAATAAAGGTTTAAGAATAAGTGTTAAAGATGACAGAGATAATACTTATCAAGAATTCTATTTCGAAGGTGGCATTGTCGATTACGTTAAAGAATTAAATAAAGGTCAAAAACTTATTCACCCAGATGTTATTTACACAGAAGGTGAATATTCTCATGGTGAAGATGCTCCTGTTCAAGTAGAAGTTGCTGTTCAATACAATGAAAGAGTGACTGGCAATGTTGTTTCTTATGCTAACAACATTGTTACTATCGAAGGTGGAACACATGAACGTGGTTTCTATGATGCTTTAGTAAGATTAATCAATAATTATGGAGTTGATTCTGGTTTGATTAAAAAAGAAGAAGATAAAGTAAATAGCGAAGATGTTAAAGAAGGTATTGTAGCTATTATTTCTATCAAACATACTGACCCATTATTCGAAGGTCAAACCAAAGGTAAATTAGCCAATAAAGATGCTAGATTAGCTGTAAACAAGGTCTTTTCGGATGCTTTGGAGAGATTCTTGAATGAAAATCCTAATGAAGCAAAATTAATTGTTCAAAAAACTCTTGCTGCCAAACGTTCACGTTTGGCCGGTCAAATGGCAAGAGAAGCAGCCAGAAAGAAATCTGTGTTTGAAGGCGGATCATTACCTGGCAAATTGGCCGACTGTACATCTAAAAATGCTGAAATCAGTGAATTGTACATTGTCGAAGGTAATTCTGCTGGCGGTTCAGCTAAAATGGGTCGTGATCGTTTAACTCAGGCAATTCTACCTTTAAGAGGTAAAGTTATTAATGCTGAAAAAAATGCTGCTCGTAAAGTTTTTGCCAATGAAGAAATTCAATCATTGATTACTGCGCTTGGAACTGGCATCGGTGAAGAATTTAATATCAATAAACTAAGATATCATAAAGTAATAATCATGACTGATGCCGATGTCGACGGCGCGCACATTAGAACTTTATTATTAACATTCTTCTATCGTTATTTCAGAGAATTAATAGAATATGGTTTTATTTATATAGCTCAGCCTCCGCTTTATAAAATACAACAAAATAAAAGCATTTTTTATGCATATAATGACAACGAAAAAGACGACATTTTAAATAATTTAAATCCTAACATCAAAATCAATATTCAACGTTACAAAGGGTTGGGAGAAATGGATCCTGAACAATTGTGAGAAACAACTATGAATCCTGAAAGTCGTTTAATGCTTCAAGTACAAATTGAAGACGCTGCTAGAGCAGATTGGATATTTACTACTTTAATGGGAGACGAAGTTGCTCCAAGACGTGAATTTATTGAAGAGAACGCCAAATATGTAAAAAACATTGATGTGTAGTCAAATCCCTTATTAGGGATTTTTATTTTGCCTTAATGCTTAAATTTAGGTTCACAAATTTACTAAAAGCACTATAAAACAGTTTGTTTAGAATTATATGTTTATTATATGCGTGAATGCAACAACTATAAGAGAACAAAATAAAAAACGAAACATTATTGCGTTTTAAACTAGGACAAGTTTTATAGACAATTTATAAAAAACTCAAAGCATCTCAATATTGTTGAGGTGTTTTTCAATTTAACACAGATTGAAATCTTTCATTGTTATATCATTCAATGTAATCTTTGATAATGTTTTTGAGTTTATCAAAGCAAATTGTTTTGTAATTTACAAAGTTTAAACACTCAGATTTGATGTTTGAAAAGAAATATTCAACTTCCCTATTATCTAATGAATTTCCGACCCTGCCCATAGATACATTTCCATTGTTTTTTGCAACTACATCGAGATATTTAGATGATGAATATTGAAATCCGTGATCTGAGTGAAGAATTCAA
>NZ_JNJW01000013.1 GCF_000701805.1 Mycoplasmopsis iners ATCC 19705
ATTTCAATCTGTGTTAAATTGAAAAACACCTCAACAATATTGAGATGCTTTGAGTTTTTTATAAATTGTCTATAAAACTTGTCCTAGTTTAAAACCACAATTAATGTTCGTTTTTAATTTTGTAGAATTTAATAAAATTTAAACAATAAAAATTAAGCAAGGAGAAATTAATCATGAAAATAAATAAATTATTTGCTTTATCAAGTTCAACATTATTGTTGCCTTTTATTTCAATTTCTTGTCAAAATGCTCAAACCAAAGAAGAAAATGTTGAAATAATTAACAAAGTTGTTTTTGTTGATCGCAACAATATCATTCAGCAATTTTTCGAAGTAAAAATAACAAATCAAGAAGACTTGAATCAATTTGTTAAGGCCAATGTACCAGCTAACTTTTCTTTAGTTGAAAATGAGTGAGAATTAAAAGAATATGTTTATGTCTATGTTAAGCAAAATAGTGTTGATCAAGAAAAATGAAATGAATTATTGTCAATTAAAGAACAACTTAAATCTTTGAATCAAGAAATGCCAGATCTTAGAATGTTATCAAGTCAAAAAGAATCTAATATTAAAATCATTGGTTTGATACAAGAAAATAATGTGGATAACATTGCATATAGTGAATTATTTAAAGATGCTTCGCAAAATTTATATGCTTCGCAAAACATTTGAAAAATATTTAAATTATTTAAAGAAAATTTAAAGCTTAATTTTGATAATCTTTTACAAAACATTTTAGCTTTTCAATCAACAAATCAAAATAGTGAACAATATTTGCAATTTCAAAGTCAAATAGATCTATTAATTAGCCAAATTCAACAAATTAGTAATAATTGTGACGAACAACTTAAAATGTATGATTCGCAACTATCTATGATTAATGCCTTTATCGGAATTGAAAGAAAATATATAAATATTTGATTAGAATTCTACAAACTTCAGGAAGAAAATAATGCTCAACAATTTGCCTCAATTATTGATTGATTAACTAAATACCAAATTATTTTTAGCAATAATTTTGAACAAAATTATTATGTAAAAAATTATTTCTGAAACCGATTTAATGAATTGTCAAATAACTTATTAACTATTACCTCAAATAATTCGCCTGAAGATAAACAACGAGCATTAACAAATATCAAAAATGGCTATGAAACAGTTAAAAACGGTGAAAAAGAATTCAAAGAACAATACGAGACAAATTTAATTGATAAAGTAAATGAATTAGAAAAAATGTTTACAAAATCTCTAAATCATTTCTCTAAATTAGCATCAATTGATCTAAAATTTACCGCTAAATTTAATGAATTAATTTTCCTTAGAAATAAAATTTTTGCCAAAATATTTGAAATCAACAATAACAATGAAATTTCATATTCACAAATTAATGAACAAATGTCTCAACTAGTTAATGAATTAAGGCAATTTTTAAATACTTTCAAAAATGAATACCTTAATTTAGCAATTGAAGCAATAACCAAAGAATACACAACATTTATTGCTTTAAAAGATTTCGAAAAAATTAAAGATGACAATTTAAAAGAGTTAATAAACACAAATAAAGGCGAAGTAATCAAATTACTTGAAAAAGTAAAACAACTTAAGAATTCAAACAATAAACTTCAAGGCTATGAAGTATTAAGTGAAATATTAGATAAACTTTGAAACATAGCTTATCAAATGATAAGAATATTAGAAACAAGTGCGTAAAAGCGGCTTGTTTTTTCATATTTTTTCCTTTTTTGAAAAAATTATTATTTTTTTCAATAAATGGAATGTAAATGGATTAGCAAATGTCTATTATTTATTTTAAGTTATTAACACTAACTAACATTTATTAACTTATAATAAATATATTAATTAGAAATATTGAAACTTCAAAAAGGAACGAAATGATTAATTTTATTGAAAAAACAATCTCAATCAAATTTGAAAAACAAGAATGACAAAAATTGCAAAATGAAACATTAATGGAAGCAATGAAAAATAACAAACAAATCCAACCAAATGATTTAGTTAGAAGCGCGGTTGAAAAAGTTGTTGAAGAAGAAATGCTTAAATTAAAAGCTCAAGTTGATAAAGAATACCCTTCAGCATACAACCCTGTTGCGCCAAATGTTAGAATCCATAAAGTTGATGCTGAAAATTTCGATGCAACTTTAGAATTTACTTTTTACACTCTTGAAGAACTGGAAAAAATCAACTATAAAAATTTACCAATTCAATTTGAATATCGCAAAGTTGATTTAGAAAAAATTGAAAATGCATTTAAGAAATTTGTGGAAAATTATCCTGTTTTAATGGATGTTGAAACACCTATTCAACTTGGTGACATTGTTACCATTGCCTATCAAACAACAAAAGAAGGTCAAGAAGATGAAAAAGTTGAAGCATTAGCTATTGATGCCAAAGAATCTAATAGTTTTTCAATCAACGCTGCAATAATTGGCAAAAAAGTAAATGAAACATTTGAATTAAATGATCCTAAAAATGTTCACTGAACAATTACTATTAAAAAAGTTGAAAGAAAAACACCAACAACTTTAACAGATGAAAATATCCATTTAACCAAAATTCCAGAAATTACTTCTATTGAAAAATTGAAAGAAAGACTTTTAGTTGATTACACAATGGACCATGCAAGCAACGAATTGCTAAGATATTACAAATTAGCCATGTTTCAAATTGGAGCAGAAAATAAGGTAGAGTTTTCATTTGGTAATTTAGAATTCGAAATGATGCAAATTTTTAGAAAACACCCAAGAATATTACCAACGGAATTTATTGATAAAAATATTAAACAATTGCTTCAAGAACAAGACCCAAGAATTATTGATCTAATGATTAAAGTTCAAAACAATGCGAAATATACAATCTTAACTCAACTAACTGAATTTTTAATCACCAAAAAAGAAAACATTAAAATTACTCCTGAAGAAGCGAAAATTGCCCATGAACATATAATGGCAACTAATATTTCTGATCAAACATTAACCGTTGAACAAATGGCACAAGTTTTACACACTCAAAAAATTGCTCTCTATCTTGCTAAATACAATAACCCAGAAGCTTATGAATTAATTTCAAAAGATTTAAAACTTAGCGTTTAACCAAAAAGGCTTTTTCATAGCCTTTTTTAGAAAGGAAAATTATGTTAGAAGTACAATCATTAAGTAAAATTTTTAGCGACAAAAAACTTTTCGAAAATGTAAATTTAAAATTTACCGCCGGTAATACTTATGGAATTATCGGGGCTAATGGAGCTGGCAAAAGTACATTTTTGAAAATTTTAGCTAAAGAAATTGAACCAACTAGTGGTCAAATCATCATTGAGAAAAATAGGCGTTTAAGCGTTCTTAGCCAAGATCAAAATGCATATGATGATTTAATTGTTACCGATGTAGTAATAATGGGCAATACAGATTTACACCGTATTAAAGAAGAAAAAGATGCAATTTATGCTAATCCAGATGCAACAATGGAAGATTACACCAGAGCTGGAGAATTAGAAGAACAATTTGGCGAATTAGGCGGTTGAACAGCTGAAAATGATGCACAAGAATTATTATCAGGTTTACAAATTCCAAAAGATAAATGAAATGTAAAAATGTCTGAATTGACAGCCAATCAAAAAATTAAAGTTTTATTAGCTAAAGCACTTTTTGGTAATCCAGATATTTTAATTATGGATGAACCAACAAACCACCTAGATTTAAGAGCTATTAAATGACTTGAAAATTTCTTAGCTGATTATCCTAATGTTGTTATTGTTGTTAGCCACGATAGTGATTTTTTAGACAATATTTGTACACATATTGTTGACATTGATTTTAATGAAGCTAGAATTTACACAGGTAACTATTCGTTCTGAAAAGAAAGTAGTGAATTAGCTCGTGAATTAATGAAGCAATCAAATGCTAAAAAAGAGCAACAAATTGAAAAACTTAAACAATTTATAGCTCGTTTCTCTGCAAATGCTTCGAAATCAAGACAAGCAACTAGCCGTAAAAAATCATTGGAAAAAATTACTTTAGATGAAATCAAACCTTCAAATCGTAAATACCCATACATAAATTGAGATATTAACAGAGAACCAGGTAAAGATATTTTAAGTGTTGAAAATTTAACATACATAGATGAAAATGGTAAAACTTTATTTGAAAATGTTTCTTTCACTTTAAGCAAAGGCGAAAAAATGGTAGTTATTGGTGAAGATGATATTGCTAAAACAAAATTATTGGAATGTTTGATTGGCAAAATTCAACCAACATCTGGAACTATAAAATGAGGTCAAACCATTAAACATACATATTATCCAAATGAAAATAGAGAATTCTTCCAAGAAGATATTAGTATCTTAGATTGAATTTCAAAATGACCTTTAGAGAATACAACAGAAGAAACAAGAGATGTAAGTGATCAAAGAATGCGTGGTTTTTTAGGTCGTATGTTATTCTCAAATGAAACAGTATTTAAAAAAGTGAATGTAACTAGTGGTGGTGAAAAAGCTAGATTAATGTTTTCAAGAATGATGCTTTTAGAAGCAAACTTCTTGATTTTAGACCAACCACTTGACCACTTAGATGCTGAAAGCATTGATAGTGTAATTGAAGGATTGAAAAAATACCGTGGAGGGGCTATTTTCACAACTTACAATAGAGCCCTAGTTAATCAAGTAGCAAATGTTATTCTTGAAATTGCTCCTGATAAAAGTTTCATTTATCATGGCACATTAGATGAATATGAAAAAATAATGAATTATTAAAATTTGCCTAATAACCCTGTTTTATAGGTTTATTGGGCATTTTATATTGATATAAATTGTGAATATTAGAATTTAAATAGATTTATATATAATATAAAAACATAAAAATTATTGATAAAAGGAGAGATATGTCATTAAAAGCAGGAATTGTTGGATTACCAAATGTTGGTAAAAGTACATTATTTAGTGCTTTAACTAAATATCAAGTTGAAGCAAGTAATTATGCTTTTACAACAATAGAACCAAACATTAGCAGTGTGCCTTTGAAAGATAAACGCTTATATGAATTAGCTAAAATTGTTAATCCAGAAAAAATTGTGCCTGCTACTTTTGATTTTGTTGATATCGCTGGTTTAGTTAAAGGCGCTTCTAGGGGCGAAGGTTTAGGAAATAAATTTTTAGGCAACATCAGGCAAGTTGATGCAATTATTCATGTTGTAAGATGTTTTGAAAACAAAGACATTATGCACGTTCACAATGAAGTTAATCCTGTGTCTGATCTTGAAGTTATCAATTTAGAATTAATTTTCGCTGATTTAGAAACCGTAACAAATGTAATTAATAGAATAAACAAAAAAGCCAAAAGTGGCGATAAACAAGCCATTTTGGAACAAAACTTGGCTATTAAAATTAAAGAAGTATTGGAAAATAATGAATTTGCTAATGTGTTATTAGATTCATTGAATGAAGACGAATTAAAAATTTTAAAAAGCTACCAATTATTGACTGCTAAACCAATGATTTATGTGGCAAATTTATCAAGTGAGCAAATTGTTGATTATCAAAATGATAATAATTTTAAAAAACTTAAAGAAGCTGTAGGTAATAAAAATAAGATAATTCCTATATCAGTTCAATTAGAATCTGAAATTTCACAAATGAATGATGATGAAAGCAAAGAATGATTAAATTCATTTAACATTCAATATAGCGGTTTAGATTATTTAACCCGTGAAGCATTTGATTTATTAAACTTGAAAACCTATTTTACAGCGGGAAAAGTCGAAGTTAGGGCTTGAGTTTACAAAAATGGCATGGCTGCTCCACAATGTGCCGGTATTATTCACACTGATTTTGAAAAGAAATTTATTAAAGCAGACGTTATTGCTTATGAAGATTTTATTGAAAATGGTGGCGAATTAGGGGCTAAAAATGCTGGAAAAATAAGAAGTGAAGGCAAAACGTATATTATGCAAGATGGCGACATTTGCCACTTTAAATTTGGAAAATAATTATCTAATTACATGAAGGAATCAAGTATTTCTTCATTATTCGGGGGTTTCGTATAATGGCATTACTACGGTCTCCAAAACCGTTTATAAGGGTTCGAATCCTTTAACCCCTGCCAAATGAAAAAATACAGCTAGTTTGCTGTATTTTTTGTTTCATTCTTAATTAGCAAAATTACCATTTGATTTTGTTTATGCCAGCCATATGTTGTGCTTTTAATTTTGCAGTAATGTCATATACAGGAGTTAAAACAATAATATAGAATGGCATTGAAATTAAAGATTTAATAACAATCGGAATAAAAATTATTATGTAGTCATCACCAACTGTTTTCAATCTGAATTTGGGGCTAGATCTTCTGTAATAGTTGTATCAACTAATGTAAAGTAGCGGATCAAGCGTTCATCTGAAAATTAACATTATTATTGTGATTAATGAAAAAACAAAAAGATAGTTAAATGACTTATTATTTTTGTATTTAATGTATTTAATCAAAATAATAGTAAAAATTATTGCTCCAAGAATAAAGTAAATAGCAATCATCAAATAAACAAAAATTTGTGTAAATGATAATTTTTTACTAATTTTAATTAAACCTGTGTCAGGTTCAACTTTGCTTTTAACAACAATTAACATTACTGTTAATGAAACAATAAACATTACTAGCCCCGACACAAAACCAAAAATTTTGGATTTTTTAAAAATAAAATAATAAATAGCTGAAAACAATGCTATCGCTGGAGGTATCAAGGCATACATTCAATATCAAGTCCCTATGCTTCCAGTTATCAATAAAACAAATGTGTCAGCAACTATTGAAATAAACACCCCTTTTCAAGGACCAAAAATTATTCCATAAAATATATAAAATATAAATTCTAATTTTATTGGCAAAATTTTTAACAATGTAAATTTAGCAATTAACATCACTACTAGATGTAAAGCTAGAATAATTCCCATTAAAGTAATATCAAAAATTATTAATCTGCGTGAGTTTTTTGTTTTGCACCCCCTTATTAACATAATTTATTTATTATAAAGCCAAAATATAAAAAAACTTGAAAATTACCAAAACAACTATAAAAAAGCATTTTAAAATAAATTTAAATGCCGCTTGGTTTTTTTTACATGAACATTCCTTCTTGTTTTTAACAAAACTAAAAATACTATGAATAAGCTTTTTAGAAGAAACGACATCTTAAAATTTTCTAATCTCTTCAAGTTAATGTGTCAGAAAATAAAAAAGTTGTTTAAAAACAACCATTTATCTTTCATTACTTTTCAAAAATTTGTATTTTAGTTATTTTGTTTCTTTCTTTGTTTAATGTATTTAAAGTCATTAAAACAGCATTAAATTGGCATTTATTATTAGATACTTTGAATTTAGCATTTTGATCATAACGCATTTTTAAATATACTTCTTCGAAATTAGCTCCAATAGCACAGTCATATGGGCCGCACATTCCCACATCAGTTATATAACAAGTGTGTTTTGGCAAGGTATGAGCATCATTAGTTTGTACATGTGTATGTGTGCCAACAAACCCATCCACTTTTCCGTCTAAATATAAGCCAAGAACATATTTTTCACTTGTTGTTTCTGAATGAAAGTCAACAAAATGAAAGTCTGTTTTTTCACCATATTGCAAAATTTGATCAATTGTGTCAAAGAAATTATTAGCATATTCTTGATTTCACGGTGCTAATAATTTATTAAATGAAATTCCCATCAATGCGGTAATTCTAATAGTTGTGCCATTTTTTAAGGTTACTATTTGAGAGCCTTTGCCAGGATATTCTGCGTCAATATTTGCCGGTCTCGCTAAATCATTATTGTTAATAAATTGAAAAATTTCGCTATTAGCTCAAACATGATTGCCCAAGGTAAAAAAATCCACACCGTATTCTTTTAAAGTTAAATAATCATGAAAATTTAAACCTTTTCTCCCCGATATATTTTCGCCTTGCGCAATAACTAAATCAATATTTTTTTCTGCTTTTAATGTTGGCAAAGTTTTTTTAACCATTTCAATTCCTGGTTCGCCAAAAATATCCCCAATAAAAAGCACTTTAATTTTTTTATTTTTCATATTATATTTTTCATTTCTACATGAATTTTATTAACTCATTATTTATATAATTTAATTATAGTTATTATATTATTATCATAATTTGAAAGAACAAAAAGGTCAATATGAATTTTAGTTTACAAATAAAACATGAAATTATTGAAAGACAAAAAGAAATCAATGAAATCAAAGATTTCATCAAAGGCTTTATTTTTGGTAAAGGCTTTTTTGACCTTGAAGAAAATGTAATTGTTCAAATTAACGATCCAATTATTTTGCAAAAATTTACTGCTTTTTTAAAAAAAATAAATCTTAAATCGCAAAACGAAAATAAAAATTTAATAATTCATAATGTTAAAGACTTATTGAACCAAGAAATAGCTCATTTAGGAAATTTTTTTGCTGGTTTGTTTTGTGCAACTGGAACAATAAGCAACTTAGATAAAACTTCATATCATTTATCAATGAGTTCAAATTATGAATTTTATACTGATGAAATTATTCAAAAGTTAAATAAATATGATTTTAATTTCACTAAAAGACATTACAAAAAGAAATACCTTTTATATATAAAGCGTCAAGAAAAAATAGCTGATTTTTTGAAAGCTATTGAAGCAATCAATTCTTTTTTAACTTTTGAAGACTCAATAATTACAAGGGATTATGACAATAATATTAATCGTTTGAATAATATTGATTTTTCTAATATTAATAAAATGGCTGAAGCACATAAAAAATATGTTCAAAATATAAACTTTATTGAAGAACACAATCTTACAAATCTCTTTGAAGAAAAACAATTGTTATTTTTTAATTTAATTAAAAACAACCCTGGTGAAAGCTTAGGAGTTTTAGCAAATATGATGAGTGAAAAAGGCTATGAAATAAGCAAAAGTGGCGTAAATCATTGATTAAGAAAATTACAAAAAGAAGTGGAAAAATATAAATTAGAAATAACAAAGAAAGGAATATAAAATGTATTTAATCTTAGGTAATGAAAAATATTTAATCGAACAAAAAATTAAAGAAATTCAAAAACAATATCCTTCGTATTTGTTTAAAAATTTATATTATGAATCTTCAAATGATATGGAAATAATCAATCAAACCATATGCAACAATTCTTTGTTTGAAGAAGCAAAAATAATAGTTATTAATAATTTGCCATTTTTAGAAAAAAGCATAGCTAAAAAAGATGTCTTTGCTATTGAACAATTTATTCAAAATATTGTAGATAATCAGCAAAATATTTTAATTTTTACGAATCAAAATATTGATAAAGCTAGTCAATTGAATAAAAATATTTTCACTGAAACGCTTATAAAACAGATGAATTCACAAATTTTTGAATTACAGAAACCATCCCAACAAGAATTAATTAATTTTGCTATTAAATATGTTAAAGACAATCAAGGTGATATTGATTATTTATCCGCAAAAACTTTAATTAACAAAATTAATCCTGATTTAACAACAATAATTAATGAATTAAATAAGTTAATGCTTTATAACAAAAATATTACTCAAGAAAGCATAGATAAATTAACTATTGAAACAAATTTTGATGATCCGTTTAATTTTGTAAACTCTTTTGAAACCAATAATTTTGAAATTATTTGGCATAGATACTTGGAGAAAGAGAAAAATAGTGTCCCTATTTCGGTTTTAATTTCACAAATGTCACAATTATTTACTTTATGCAACCAAATTTATGGCTATATTGCTATTGGCAAAAATTTAGAGCAATTAAGCTCTGATTTAAAAATTAACCTTTTTAGACTCAAAAAAGTTAATTTAACTTTGAAAAAATTAGGAATTAATAAAATTAAACACCTTATTATGGCTTTAGCTTTACTTGATGAAGAAATTAAAAGTGGTTTGGTGGATGAAAAAATAGGTTTTGAAAGATTATTGATCAAATATTTTATTTAATTATTTTATAATTAATAAGCATCGGTCAACAGCTGTTTAAAAACAGAGGAAAGTCCACGCTAACACAATCTGCGATGATTGTAGTGTTCATGCTGAGCCTAATAAGCTCAGGCCTAGACGACTAGTGCCACAGAGACGAGAATTGTGAAACGCGGTAAACTCCATGAGTTAGAAACCCAAATTCTGGTAGGGGAACTTCTGAATGAGAAATGAATCAAACGGGAGAATTACGCAAGTAATTAGATAAATTGTTGACACTATTTTTTAATAAAAATAGCACAAAACGTGGCTTATAGATGTAAAAAATAGCTCTTTTGGGCTATTTTTTTATTTTATGTAATGCACCAAAATATAATTAAAGTATGTAAATAAGGAGTGAATATTATGAAAAAAAGTAAATTTATTAAATTATTATCAATAGGAAGTGGATTAGCATTCTCACCATTGGTTGCTTTAGCCGCTGCATGTGGCACTGAAACTAAAAATGATAAAGATAATGATGTATTTGCTGAATACAAAGAAAAAGATGTTGCCAAATTCTATAATGATTTTCTTGAAAAAAATCATGGTAGATTTGCCGGAAATGCATTCAATATTGAAAATTACAATGCCGAAACAGGCTCATTTACTGGAATTGAAGGAGACGCAACTAGTGCAAATCTTCAATACAAAAATCTTTTAGACAAAAAAATTGAAGCCAATGTAAATAACTATGGAAGTTATCATGCATTCTTATATTTAAAAGAAGAAATTAAAAAACTTGGTTATACAAATTCATTAGATACTGACACAATAACATACACAAGTGCTGTTGAAATTGAAAAAGTTGGTGATGCATCAGAAAACAAACAAACATGACAATATAAAGCCAAAGATGGAATAACTTCTGTTAAAGCCGGAACACAAAGTGTTACTTCAACAGAAAATGCTGAAGTTACTGATATTAAACCAAAAGGCTACTCATTCAAAAATGATGAAGCTTATGAAAACAAAGTTAAGGAACAAATGTTATCAAGAACAGGTTATATTGCTCAAGGTTTCACTTGACATGGACCAGACACTGGAAATGACAACAAATACCAATTAAATAATATTGGTCAAAACCTTATTGTTTCAATTCAACCTGAAAATAAACAAATTACAGATGCTGCAAAAGCAACATTGAAAGACATTTACATTGTTGCTCACTACGACTCAACATCAAATAGTAAATATCGCCTTTCTTGAGGAGCAACTGATAATGCAACTGGTGTGGCATCGGCACTTGCATTATTAAAACACTATTCATCAGCAGAAGCCAGAGCTAAATTAGGCACAAGATTACACATTATCTTTGTTGATGCTGAAGAAAAAGGTAAATATGGTTCACTAGCTTTTGTTGACCAATTCCTAAGTTCAAAAATGACAACCGCGGGTGATGGCGATGCCGCTACACAAACTGAAACAAATAAATTACGTTTAGCAGCTGCCGCTATGATTAACTTTGATACAGTTGCTGGTGGAGACAACATGTATGTTCACTCTCCAGATTCAAGAAGTGGACGCGGAAATGTTTCTTCATCAGTTAGAGATCAAATTAATGCAATTTCAAGAATTAGAGCAAAAAACGCTAAAGACATTGATATTGAATTAGAAATTCACCCACAATTTGAAAAAGATGAATTCTTAGCTGGTGAAACAGGAGATTGATCAGACCACGCTGGTTTCTACCTAAAAGTTGGAATTCCTGTGGCTTATGTCGAATCAACTAATTTTAATGTATATTCACACTCTGGACTTTACGATGGTTATGCTCAAACATACAATCCTAAAGCATGATTAGCTAAAACAGATAAAGTAAATGAAAATGGCTTACCTATCTATAAAAAAGTTGAATTAGTGCCAAATGCTAAAAATGGCTCAAATATTATTCTTTATGATTTACCAGAAGAATATGCTTCAGCTGAAGCTAGAGAAAACATTGTTGTTTGAGGTGACATTTGACACTCAGACTTAGATAGATATGACTGAGTTTCTGAAAATGTTGGCGGCAAAATTTACAAACAACTAGACACTGTTGTTGAAACAGTTAAAGAATACTTAACATCTGTATGAAGAGCAACAGATAAAAGCATTGAATTATCAATCTAATTAAAGAAAGCAAAAAAGCAACATTATTTGTTGCTTTTTTAAATTTAAACAATAACCAAATATGAAGCTAAACAAAAAATTAGCCCAATTAAACATAAAAATAAATACAAAACGATGTTCTTGTTTTGAATAACAGCCTGACTTTGTAATTCCTTTTGTTTGCTTTTTAACAATTCCAATTTCATTTCTTGTTTTTTGCTTTTAGCTTGCACTTTTTGAAACTCAATGTCTTCGAGTAAGGCGTTTAATTTACGTTTGTTTTTAAAATCAAAAAAGCCACTAAAAAATTTTGTATTAGCTAAAAACCCTATAAAAAAGCCAATTACGTTAGTTATACCAATTATCAACAGTGTGTCACTAACAATTTTTTTGTATTCATAAATCTTGCCGTTTATATCTTTTTGGTCTTTGTTAAAAACAAAATATAAAACTCCTGCTAATACTGACAAGGTTAAAACCAACCCAAATCATATTAGTTTCTTGATTGAGAACATTTTTTTTGCTTTAAATCATTCTTTAAACATACTCATATTTTATATGTTTATAACTAAATATAAAAACATTAAACAAAATCTGGCTACTTTTAGAACTTAAAATTTAATTTATATATAATTTAAAAACTAATATTAATATTAAAGGAGAGACAATGAAATTAATTAAAGTCGAAGCTCATGGTTTTAAATCATTTGCAGATCCTATTTCTCTCAAATTTGATGGTGGAGTTGTTGGAGTTGTAGGGCCTAATGGTTCTGGTAAATCTAACATTAACGATGCTATTAAATGAGTGCTAGGTGAAAGAAGTGCTAAAGAATTACGTGGAGATAACATGGAAGATGTTATTTTTGCTGGTTCACAAACTGCTAAACCCATGAACAAAGCAGAGGTTACTTTAACCTTTGATAACCGTGGTGGAACAAGTAGTTTACCACATGATTTTATTACCATTAGTCGTGTTTTAGAAAGGGGTAGCGGTAATAATAATTACTATTTAAATGGTGAGCTTTGTCGTCAAAAAGACATTAAAGATATTGCTATGGAAACTGGAATTGGCAAATCATCGCTTGCTATTATTTCACAAGGTACTGTTAGCAGTATAGCCGAATCTACACCCGAAGAAAGAAAGGCTATTTTTGAAGAGGCAGCTGGTGTTTCTAAATACAAATCTAAGAAAAAAGAGTCTCTTTCAAAACTTGAAAGTGTTCAAAAAGGACTTGATCAAATCAATTTAGTTATTGCTGAAATTGAAAGAAATTTAGTCCCATTAAGAAAACAAGCAGAAAAAGCTAAAATAGCAAAAGCTAAAAAAGAAGAATTACGTGGCATTGAAATTGCTTTGTTGGTTGATAGAATTACAACTAATACTCAATTATACGAACAATTAAGACTTGAATTAGAAGGCGTTGATGAAACTAAAAACGATCTATTAACAAGAATTGATAACTTAACTGCTCGTATTAAGCAAAATGAAACAACCAAAGCTGAAGAAGAACAAGAAGCTAGAAAATTGTCTGATGAATTAGACAAAGTGAAAGAAAGATATAACAATGTTAATTTAACTATTCAGCTCCAAAACGCTCAACATGAATCAATAGCTAAAGGGCAAACATTAGCTAACAAAGAAGAACAAATCGCTTCATATAAAGCGCTAATTGAGCATCATGGAAGCAGAATAAAAGTATTAGATAAAGACATTGTTAGCCTTGAAAATAAAAATAATGAAAAAGAAAAAACACTTGAACAAGTTAATTCAAAAATCAATGAGATCGATATAAAAATCAATCAAAAAAGCATTGAAGTGACTAAAACGGAAACTTTATTACAAAACTTAAAACAACAAAAAGAAACTCATGCTTTATTATCAAAAGGTACTAAAACAATTGTTGAAAATAAAGCTATTTTTGGACAAGCATATAAGGGTACAGTTGCAGATTTAATTAAAGTTGAAACTAAATTTATCTCGGCAATTGAAGCAATTCTTGGTAATGCAATTCAAAACATTGTTGTTGATAAATCAGAAACTGCTGTTAAAGCAATTAAGTTTTTAAAAGAAAACAATGGTGGAAAAGCAACATTTATTCCTTTAGGATCAATCGCCCCAAAATATATTAGAGATGATTTAGCTCTTGCTATTCAAGGTCAAAATGGTTATATAGGAATTGCTTATCAATTAGTAAATGTTGACGCAAAATTTGATATATTAAATAAATTTTTATTAGGTAATGTTGTAGTAGCTGATAAGATCGAAAATGCTAATGCTATTGCCAAAGTTTTAGACAACCGTTATATGGTTGTAACTCTTGAAGGTGACGTTATTAGAGCCGGCGGAGTTATGACTGGTGGAGTTCAAAACAAAACCCAAACTTCATTAGGAATCGATGAAAGAATTGCTGAATTAACACAATTATTACCAGGTTTAAAAGAAGAATTAAATGTTTGCTATAGACAAAAAAACGAAGCTACAAATAGTCGTTTTCAAACAACTGAATTGATTTCAGAATATAAAAAACAATTACACAACCTAAAAGTAGCTAGGGACACTGAACAAAAGATTTTTGATCAACTTAGTGTAGAATACAAACAAATTGCTGAAAAACCAATTGAATTGGATGACATTGAATTAAAAGCCAAGAGTGAAGAAGTAAGTCTTGAAACTTTAGAAAGTCAAAAACGTTCATTGGAAGCACAAATTAAGGTTAAGGCACAAATTATTTCACAATTGTCTACTGATATTAAATTGTTCAACTCAAATAAAGACGATTTCCAAAAAAGTTTAAATACTTTAAATAATAGCTATGCTGAAAAACTTTCTGCTAAAGAAAAAGCCAAATATATTTTAGATACATCTAGAGATCGTTTAGCAGAAGCATACAATTTGACAGTGGAATTTGCTCAAAACGATTATGTTCTTGAAATGGATCGTGATCAAGCTGATGAAATTGTTCGTGTTTTAAGAGAAGAAATTCAAAAACTTGGTCCAATTAACGAAGAAGCTATTGAAAAATTAGAAGAACAAGAAAAAAGATATAACGAAATTGCGGCTCAACAATCAGAATTAGCTGAAGCAAAAGCTACTTTAGAAGTGGCAATTGCTGAAATGGACAAAATTATTACAACCCGTTTAAAAAACATTGTTGAAGATGTTAATGGCGAATTTAATAATGTGTTTAGAAGTATGCTTGGTGGTGGTAGTGCTGAATTATACTTCACTGATCCTAAAAACATTCTAGAATCAGGTGTAGATGTTAAAGCGCAACCTCCTGGTAAAAGTGTTAGAAACTTGAAATTATTCTCAGGTGGAGAAAAATCATTGATTGCTATTTCGTTATTGTTTGGAATTCTTAAAGCAAGACCATTACCATTGTGTATTTTAGACGAGGTTGAAGCAGCCCTTGACGAAGGTAATGTTGTACGTTATGCTGAATACTTACAACAATTAAAACCAAAAACACAATTTATTGTTATTACTCACCGTCATGGAACAATGAGTAGAGTTGATGCTTTATTCGCGGCAACAATGCAAAATAGAGGTGTTTCAACATTCTTTAGCATTGAAGTTGATGAAGCTAAAAAACTTGTTGATGATGAGAAAAAAGATTACAGTGAATTAGAACAGGGCAATGCTTACAAAATTGACGAAAATAACTTTTCTGAAGAATAATTCAAAAAAACGAATAACACGTTTGTGCTATTCGTTTTTTTTAGTCAACAAATCCCGAGTTTCCAAGTTTAATGCTATTTTCAATGATAAAGTGCTTATTTATAGGGGAATTAGTTATTTTTTAAGTATCATTACTTACATAAAAAATCAAAATCAAAAATGCAAATTAATTTAAAAATTTTTCATTTTGTTCAAAAAATTTATTAAAAAAGAATAAAAAATTTCGTTTATGTCATAATTATTTTGTTGTTTTAAACAAAAAGTCACTGTTTTTTAGTAAATTCAACTTGGAAACTCGGAATTTTATGTGTGTAATTTTAAAACATAAAAAACGAATATGTCTTTTTTATAGATATATTCGTTTTTTAGACTTTCAAACTTGGAAACTCGGGAAGAATAATTCAAAAAAACGAATAACACGTTTGTGCTATTCGTTTTTTTTAGTCAACAAATGAGGTTGAAAAGCTACCAAAAATATTTGAAACAGGTTTGATTTTAATTCATAATGAATTGTCAATTCTTTTTAAATCACGAATTATGCTTTTTGTTTCAAGTAATAACATTGTTGTTTCAATTTTATACACTTCTTGGTTTGTATACCCACTTTTAGCATTGTAAATTGTGTACGCATGTCAATATTTAATAGCTTTAAGATATGTAATAACTTTATTAGGATTTGAGCAAGAAATTTCAAGACTAACTTTTTTATATTTAGGATAAATAAAACCAACCAAAGTATTAACAATTAGAATATAAAGAATTGTTGAGATTTCTCTCATACCTAAAATTGTTTTGTAGCCTGCGGCTTGTTTATAGATCAAATCAATGTTGTTTTTATCAACATTTTTTAAATCATTAATTGTAATAGCTGGTAAATGAGGATTTAAAATTCCAAAAATTACTAAGAAAGTAGCTGTTGTAATAAATGAAACCACCATTAAAATGCTTGCAATACTTTTCTTTTTCTTCGTTGAAAAATAATAAGCAATTAAGTCTGTTCCGCCTGTTGAACCACCATTTTTTCAAGCAATCGCAATAGCTATACCTAAAAAGAATGAACCTATTGAACCATTAATGAAAATCGGTCATGTGGTTGGATTTTCAACTAATACTGTTGTTTTATCAGATAAAACTAATTTAATGTGTGGCGTTCAACCTGGAGCAACATTAAATGATTCAGAAATAAATTCTTTAACTCCTGGTATTTGTGTAAACACAATGTTTGTGACAATTTGAAAAAGCATAAATGCTAAAGTTAACAAAATAAAACTCTTTTTAACTTTAAACGATGTTTTAAAAAAGTAAATATTGTGTTGTTTATTTTTGCCAAATGTTCATTTAACTTTAGTAAATTTAACACCAAACAAAATAAATAAAGGAATGTTGGCAACTAAATACATGATGGCAAAAAAAGGTTCAGCTTTTTTAACCAAAAAGATAATGATTGTAGGGATACCAGAAACACCACTTGGTATAGTATCTGCTTTTGTTAAAAAGGCTAAAACACCAAAGTTAAATATTAATGCTGATAAGAAAATAAAAAATAATCTTCTAGCATATAATTTAATATTTTGTGATTTGACCTCTGGGTTTTTAGGGTTAATTTTACTTCAATTGTATTTTGCCATTTCAGTTTCATTAACATCAAAATCGCAAACATTCTCTGCGTTTGTTGCGTTGTTTTCTGCTAGGTTATTCGCGTTTTGTAATAAATTTTTTTTATTTTTTTTCCTATAAAAAAGTTTAATCATAATGTAGGTAATTATATAGATAATTTATCTATATATAATCAAAATTATATAAGTTTAAAAATAATAAATATCTGCTACATGAGTTATTAAATTTGCACCAGATTTTATTAGAAAAGTATTTCCATCTTCATTATTTTGACCAGGATAACAATATACTTCTTTACCCACATTAGCAAAGTTAATTGCCAAATTAATAATTCCTGAATTTTGTTTTGAACCATAGATCACTAAAAATTTAGCTAACATGGCAACTAATAAATTTCTTTCTTTAAATCTAATCAACTTAGGATTAGTGTCGGGTGGATAAATGCTCAAATAAAGTTCATTATCATTTAAAGGCATTTCATTATTAAAACCAATTCCATTGGCTAAAGGATAGATGATTTTTCCACCTTTATTTTTCCACTCAGCAATAATATATTTATCTAAAGTTTTAAAATTTGTACTAATTAAAGTTTTATGTTTAACTAAATTAGGAAGCGATTTGTTTATGTTGGTTCTTGTTAAATAATTGTCAATATCTCCTGTTAAGCAAATTTTTTCATCATTTAAAAGCTCAATGTTTCCTTTGTAAAAAATTACCAAAGGCGCATATTTATAGACTTTTAAGTCTTCTGGGTATTCACTATCGAATATAGTTAAACATTTAATTCCGTTGGCTTCTAATTCAATTGTTTTATTTAAAATATCCTCCTTATTAACTAATTCTCCATTTTTTAAGGCTTTTTGAATTTCATAGTTGTTACCTTTATACTTAAAGGCAAAGTAAATTAATAAATCATTCATATATGTCAATTATTTTTAAAATGGCTAATCTAGTATAAAAGTGAACAAAATATGAAAAAAGAGCCGAAAAATTCAGCTCTTGTTTTTGCCCCTATGGCAATATTAATTTTTTCTTTCTGAATATACTGAGGCGTATGTACGATTTCTACGTTTTTCAAATTTTACATAACCATCAATTAATGAGTATAAAGTATCATCTTTTCCACGACCAACATTAACACCTGGGAAAATTTTTGTACCTCTTTGACGGAAAATAATTGATCCCGCTGTACAAAATTGTCCATCACCTAATTTAATACCTAGTCTTTGACCACGACTGTCACGACCGTTTCTTGTCGATCCACCGGCTTTCGTATGTGCCATATTATCGTCCTATCCTAAAATATTTGTAATTTCTACACGAGTGTAAGGTTGACGGTGTCCTAATTTTCTCTTGTGTGTTGATTTAGCGTTGTGACGGTAAACAACTATTTTTTTAGCTTTACCTTGTTTTTTAATGATACCTTCTACTTTTGCATTTGCAACATATGGTTGTCCGATTTTACCATTGATTAATAAAACCTTGTCAAAAACAACTTTGTCTCCTTCATTTCCTTCGATTTTTTCGATGAAAATGGTTTGACCTTGTTCTTTAACTAAAATTTGTTTGCCTCCAGTTTCGATAATAGCTGACATGCTAAAACCTCCTGTTTTGTGGCTCATCTTTAAGGTGGCAATATGCGCTTGTTTACCTTTTTAGAATGGTTACAAAAGTAACGCCTTTATTATATAGACTTTTGAAAGAAATAAATTAAATTAATTGAGATTATTTTTAAAACCAAAAAGACTTTTTTATAGGTATTTTAGTAATACATATATAAAACTCTTGTTTCAGTAGTCTTTTGATTATTATCTCATTTAACTGATTGATCTTTTGTTTTAACTTCTCCGCTATTAGAACTAAACATTTTTACAACATTGGCAATAGCTGTTATTCCAGAAATTACTATTGGAGCTAATGCTATAATTGTAGCAATGATAGAACCGCCATATGTTTCTAAATCTTCTTGTTTCGTTCGACGTTTAAAATTTTCATTTATCATTTTTCCTCCTTTATATCGGTTAAGTTAAAAAAATCTTTTTTGTAAAAAAATGAACAATTAATGAAAAATAGGCGAAATTTTTCGCCTATTTTTTGTGTTTTTTATTCTTTTTGTGGTTTTTATCATTTGTTTTTTCACTATGTTTTGTAGCAATTACCAAGGCTGGTTTTAAAACTCTTTCATGAAGTTTATAACCATTTTGTTTAACTTTAATAATTGTGTTTGCTTTTTGGCTATCATCAACAATTTGTTCAATAATTTTGGATGTTTCTGGATCGAATTCGCTGTTCAATTGTGGAACAAATTCAACTATTCCATAGTCATTTAAGACATTTTCAACCATATTTAAAACCATATTAAAGCCAAGAGTATAGTTTTTTACTTCTGGATTATCACTATTTGAAGCAGCATCAAAAGCCATTTTAAGAGTGCTGTACGGTGTTAAAAAATCATCAAAAAACTTTTGCATTGCATACAATTTGATTTTTTCTAATTCTTCTTTTGGTAAGGTTAATCTTTCTACAACTTGAGCTTCTTTTGCTTTCTTAACATCTTCTAAAGCCAATCTTAATTGCTCTTCTGAATGGCTTAAACTAGCGCTAATATTTCTAATGGTTATATCTTTAATTAATAAATCATTTTTAAGTTTTAAATTATCAGCTTTAAGTTTTGCTAATTCGGCTTTTTCATAGTCTAAAACATCAATTTGAAACACGATATGGTCTTCTTCAGTAATTCCTAATTCTTCATTTTTTTCAAATTGTTTTTGGCTAATAAAACTTTGTTTTAAGTCTTGGCCGATAAACAATGAACTATATTTAGTGTCTTCATTATTTAAAACCAATTCAATGTTTTGTCCGCTTAATTTTTCAATTAATTCATCTTTGCTATTAAAGGCTTTAATATTGAATTTAACCAAATCACCTATTTCATAGATAAATTTATCATTCATAAGTATCCTTTCTAATTTTTATTTTGGATTAATTCTTCCAATTTTTGTAAAGCAGCTAACCCTTTTTCGTAATTCATGCGGCTAGTACCAACTAAGGCAATTTCATTAAACTTGCAGTTTGCATCTATTTTTTTACTTATCATTGCTGTGTTATCTTCGTTAATAGAAATCTTAATTTTTGTTTCATCTTCATCTTGATATTTTTCTTCAATAGTTTCTCAAATTGATTTGTTTTCCATTACGTCTAGTATTTTTACTAAATTTTCTCTTTCAATTTCATCGGCTAAAATTAACTTATCCTTGCCATAAACATGGTTTCTTTTGATAATTTTGAAATTAAAAATATTTGTGACAAAATTTTCAATTAAATCTTCAAAGTTTTTAATTTGCTCCGCCAAAATATCTTTTAAAGACTGAACTAAAGTCGGCAAATCAACAATTTTTTGATTAATTAATCTTTCTTTAAAAATTCTAATTGCTATTTTTAAATCATCCATTTTAACTGATTTATTATGTAAATTCATTAATTTTGAATACACTTCGCCATTCGAATCAACCAAAATGATTGTGGCTTTTTCTTCATCAATTTTAACTAAACTAATAGAAATTAATAACACATGCTCATTGCTTTCTGAAGTTACTAATGCAACTCCGGCAATATCGCTTATATGTTTAACACTTTCTTCTAATGTTGTATCAATTGAATTTCATCTTTTAGCAAAAACATCTTTCATTTTGTTTTTTATGTAATTTTCATCTTTTGAAACTAAAAACTTAGCATAATGTTCAAAACCTTTTTTAGAAGGCATCCTACCACTTGATGAGTGAGTTTTAACTAATAAACCTTCATTTTCTAATTCGTTCATTATGTAACGAACCTTGGCTGATGAAATTTTTAAATCATATTTATCAACTAATGCTTGTGAACCAATTGGTTCACCCTTTTCAATATAAGTTTCAATCGCGTGTTTTAATAATTGCTCTTTTTCATGATTTTTTTTCTTTGACATAAATAGAATTATAAACTAATTTAGCAAATAAACCAATTAGAGTGCTAAAAAATATCGAACAAAGAAAAAGGTGGCTAAACCACCTTTTAAATTATTTAGATTGTTGTTTTTTAGCTTGGCTTTTGGCAAAACGTTGGTTGAATTTGTCAATCATACCAGTTGCTCTTGTTTTGGTTTTGTCACCTGTATAAACAGCGTGGCAACCTGAACAAACATCTACTGTAAATTGTTTTTTAGTTGATTTAAAAGAAAACTTTTTGCCACATGTTTGGCATGAAACTTCAACATCAAAGTAATTTGGGTGAATATCTTTTTTCATAAATAAGCTCCTTTAAAAATACTATTTTGAGTAGAACTCAATAATGTAGTTTTCTTTAATGTCTTTGTGTAATTCGTTTCTTTCAGGTAATCTGTCAAATTTAGCAGTAAATTTTTCTTTATCAACTGTCATTCAAGCAGCTGGAGTTCTAATTTCCATAGCTTTAACAATTTCTGAATTTTTACGTGATTTTTCTTTTAATACAATCACACTACCAACACCAATGTGCATTGAAGGAATGTTTGCTTTGTGTCCATCTACTTCAAAGTGACCGTGGTTAACTAATTGTCTTGCTTGACGACGTGTAGCAGCAAAACCAGCTCTATAAACTAAGTTATCTAAACGGCTTTCTAATAATTGTAATAAGTTTGTGCCGGCAACACCTTTAATTTTGATTGCACGACCATAGTATTTTTGCATTTGTTTTTCGCTAATGCCATAAACAAATTTAACTTTTTGTTTTTCGTATAAGTGTTGACCATAGTCAGATAATTTAACACGTTTGTTACCGTGTTGACCTGGTGCATAAGTTCTTTTTTTGCCTTTAGCAAATTCTTTTTCAGTTTCTAAAATTGAAAAACCATAACGACGTGATTTTTTAAAAACTGGACCTGTATATCTACTCATGTTTTTCCTCTTTCTGCATAAAACATCAAAAGGGAGTTTCTCTAAACAAGCAATAAAATTTTAATGATTTCGGTGATTGCAGCTAGCCTACTTTCAAATCAAGAGAAATTTCATTAGACATTGAATATGAAACCCTGCTGTAATATGCGTTAGTATTATATATTAAATATTAATTTTTGATTGTAAATATATCTTAATTAATTTATTGACAATTTAGTGTTTGTAATCTGCATTTATTATTCAAATTTATCGTTTACTCAAAATGAATTGATTAAATTTGAAGGCATAATCGTCAATTTATAAGGTTTTGTCATTAGATTTTATAGCATGCATTGGTTAATTCTATGTGTGCAATTTTGAAACATAAAAAACGAATATGTCTTATTTATAGGCATATTAGTTTTTTTCCCACGTTTCCCACTTTGTAGCATAAATTCGAAAATATCCGTTTTAGCGGATATTTATTTTTTAATTTTTGTTGATTCCAAAATTTTTTCAACTAAATGATAATCATCTCAATTTTGACTTAGATTATCATCGTTTAACTCAAATGTTTTTGTTATTTGGTTGTTGAATTTTTCTTGAATTTCTTTGACATTATTCATCATGTCAATTAATCTACCTTCTGTAAATTTATCTTTTCCAGATAATCCAGTTAAATCATTAATTTTAAAAACTAAAAATTTAAGTAAAACTAAACTTAAGAAACAAAGACATATATAACCTTCGATGTGTTTTCAGGTTGATAAATACATTGGTCTAATAGCTAATGAACCTTTTAAACTTCTAAAATTATCTTCAATCTTTCATTGTTTAGCATAGAGATCAACAAGCTGATCAGGAGTTAAATCTTGTCTATTTGTTTCATAAACATAGTAGCCGTCAAATTTTTCATCTTGTTCTATTTTTTCTGTATCTAGTTCATAATAGCCCGATTCATTCACTGGTTTAAAGAATTTATATTTTTTATTGCCTGCCATATCTTCATATGAAACTTTTCCGTTTTTGGCTTTTTTAAGGAAGTTTTCAGCTAAAATACGTCTATCTTCGGCGTCTTTTTTTGCTCTTTTTTTACTAAATGTAATTACTCTTTTTCTAAGTTTTCCATTGCTTCTGCCATTTCTATAAAGTGATGCGAACTCTTGCGTTTTGTACACCAATCCAGTATCAGAATGTACATAATCTTCTTGTTTTAAGACATATTCTTTAAATCGCCTGCTCCCAGTTTTCATACGGTAAGAAATAATAAAGTTTAATCCTTTGTCTAAACTAGGACAAGTTTTATAGACAATTTATAAAAAACTCAAAGCATCTCAATATTGTTGAGGTGTTTTTCAATTTAACACAGATTGAAATCTTTCATTGTTATATCATTCAATGTAATCTTTGATAATGTTTTTGAGTTTATCAAAGCAAATTGTTTTGTAATTTACAAAGTTTAAACACTCAGATTTGATGTTTGAAAAGAAATATTCAACTTCCCTATTATCTAATGAATTTCCGACCCTGCCCATAGATACATTTCCATTGTTTTTTGCAACTACATCGAGATATTTAGATGATGAATATTGAAATCCGTGATCTG
>NZ_JNJW01000014.1 GCF_000701805.1 Mycoplasmopsis iners ATCC 19705
TTTAATTTTTATACTAGCAAGTGGGAAACGTGTTGACCTAAAAATTTATACTAGCAAGTGGGAAAAGAACATTTATCAAACGCTTTTTTTCTTTCTATGCTACTAAGTGGGAAATAAAAGCATTCTCAAACAAAGTTTTAATTTTTATACTAGCAAGTGGGAAACAACTTTTAATTTAGAAGTGCAAAATAAAAATAGCCATAAAGACTATTTTTGAATATCATTAACTGAACCAATGTATGAGAATTTTTCTGGGTTAATGTCTAAGAATTCGCCATTTAGAATTCTAACAACCGAATCTACAGTTTCTTCAAGCGAAACAAATACTCCAGGTCTTCTTGTAAAATGTTCTGTCATAAAGAATGCTTGAGAGAAGAAGTTTTGTAATTGCAAGGCTTTTTTAACAACAACTTTTGATTCATCATCAAGTTCATCATAACCTAGAATGAACATAATATCTTCAATCTCTTTGTATCTTTGTAAGATATATTTAGCTTCTAAAATTGCATCATAATGTTTTTTACCTAAAATGTTTGGATTTATATTTGCCGATGAAGAAACTAAAGGATCAAAAGCCGGGAAAATATTTTTTGCACTTACTTCGCGAGAAAGCACTAATGAAGCATTTAAGTGATTAAATACAGCAACAGCAGAAGGATCTGAAAGATCATCCATAGGTAAAAATACTGTTTGGAATGATGTGATTGAACCATTTTCATTGCTATATAGTCTTTGTTCAGCGTGTGAAATTTCAGTGTTTAATGTTGCTTGGTAACCACCGATTGATGGTTTTTTGTCTAATGAAGCTGCAACCTCATTACCAGCTTGTAAGAAACGGAAAATGTTATCTACAAAAAGTAAAACATTTTCTTTTTTAGTATCTCTTAAATATTCTGCTGATGTAATACCAATAGGCACAATACTCATCCGCGAACCAGGGTTTTCATTCATCCGAGAGATATACATTATTGAATTTTGCATCAAATTCGACTCTGTTAGATCATGATAAAGTTCAATTGCTTCTCTTGAACGTTCTCCAGAACCAATAAAAATTGAAGAGGTATTTTTTTGTTGTTTAGACAAGTTGAAAATTATTTCTTTCATTAACACAGTCTTACCAACTCCAGCTCCACCAAAAATACCAATTTTATCGCCATCTAAAATTGGAATGAAAAAGTCAATAACTTTAATTCCAGTTTGAAGAATTTTAATTTGCTTGTCATAATTTTTGTTAGCTTTATTAGTTGAATCCATTTCTACATATAAAGCTTTATTATCTTGTTGATCATTGTTAAGCTTATTACCTAACACATCATAAATATTTCCTTTAGCATTTTCACCCACAGGAACTTGGAAAGTGTGTTTAAGATTTTTGACTTTTTCACCTATTTCAAGGGCTTTTTGGTTTTCAACAATAACAGCTAAAAGAGTGTTTTCATTTAAGATTTTTTTAACTAATAAATATGAACCTTTTTCACTAAGAAGTAAACTATTAACTAATGGTAAGCTTTCTTTTTCAAATGTTATTTCTATAACATCTGTTCAAATTTTGGTAATTTTTGCACTCATTATTTAGCTCCTTCTAAAATGTCGTTTACTTCGTTAATATCTTGATAATTAATTTCTAAAAAGCTTCGATTAGCTGCGATATTTCAGTTTAATTTGAATTTATCTGAATAACTTTTAAGAATAAAAGCAAAATAATCTTTAGCCATATCTACATTATGGAAGGCATTTTCAGTTAGTTCGCTAACAACTTTTTTAGCATCATCATTAATTTTGCTATATAAGGTTATAAATTTAATTGCTTGTTGAATTTCATTTTCTTGTAGTTTATTTAATAGATTTCATTCAATTAATTTTGCAGTAATAAACATGTCATTTGGATCATATGAAGAAATACCTTTTTGGTTAAACATTTTTTCAATTTGTAATCCATTTAACATTAAACTATTCATTTCTTCGTTTAAGTCATATTTAACAGCTATCAATTTAGCTTGTTTTTTGAATGAATGGTAAAGTTTTCCAACAACTTTAGCAGTTTGATTGATAATTTTATTTTGTACTCCACCACCAATCCGGCTAACTGATAAATTAACATCAATTGCTGGATATTTATTTAAAGCAAATAATTCGCTATTAGTTACAATTTGTCCATCAGTAATTGAAATAACGTTTGATGCAACTAATGAAGTAATATCATTATCAACTGTTTGTAAAATTGGCAATGCAGTAATTGTTTTTCTATTAGCAAATTTACCGCTTCTTTCTAAAAGTCTAGCATGGGCATAGAACATATCACTTGGGAACGCTTCTTTACCAACTGGTTTATTAATTAATAAAGCAATTTCACGATAAATATTAGCGTGCTTGGTTAAATCATCAAAAATAATTAAGACATCTTCTGTGTGTGAAAGATTTTCAGCATGCGCCATAGCAACATAAGGAGCTAAATATTGTTCATATGGTTTATCAGCAGGAGCATTAACAATAATTGTGTATTCATCAGCTTGATGTTCTTTTAACATTTGATAAGTTGCTGCAACTTGAGTTTGTTGTTGTCCAATTGCGACATAAATACACTTAACATTTTTGCCTTTTTGATTAATGATTGTGTTTAAAGCAATATAAGTTTTACCAGTTTTGCGATCACCAATTATTAATTCACGTTGTCCTTTACCTATTGGAATTAATAAATCAATAACTGAATAACCAGTGTAAAGTTGTTCTTCAAGTGGTTGATAAGTCATTAATGGATTATTAACATTAAATGTTTCAGCCATGCGATTTAAATAACCAACAGTTTTATTGCCTTCAGGAAAAACAATATTGTTGTCAATATCGATTATTTTGCCAAAAAAGCTATTAGAAGTTTTAATTTGGCTAATTTGCTCATCTTCAATTACTTCTTCACGTATTTTATAGTTTTCAAAGCTTTTTTTCGCTATACAAAAAGCCTTGTCCTGTGATGCTGAAATAACCATCAATTTTGCTTCTTGATTGTTTTTTAAACAAAAAATCTGATTTTGTTGATAATTATTCAATCCGCTAATTTCAATAATGTAATCATGGATTGCGGAAACAAAAATTTTATTTGTCATTTTTACCTCGATTGATTTTTTTCTTTTTGAGTACACTAATTAATTTAATTAGTAAGCCTGTTACACCGATTGAAGCTAAAATTGATAGTAATGTACCAATGATAATGAAATTAGTTTTATTTTGTTCATCATTAGCATTAATAATTAATTCTTCATAAGCTTTTAAATATTCATTTTCAATGTTTGGATTTGAGGCTTTTGCTTCTTCTATTTTTTTAGTTTGGGTTAATGTTGCGATGTTGAAAAATTGGGTTTGTAAGATTTTTAATTTGCTTAAATAATGTTGATAGTCTTTTTGATAAAAATTAGTAAAGTCAGTTGTTCTGTCTAAATTAACTATTAATAAGGGGAAAGCGTCAAAAGCTTTTTTCAATTTTTCGATATCTAATTTTAATAATTCAAAATTAGCTTTAGTAGCTTCTGCAATTTTAGTTGTTGGATCTTGAATTCTTTCTTTGTAACTATTAAAAATCTTGCGATATGTAATTGATAAGTAATCAAAGAAATAATTTGAGTTAATAGTTTGATTGTTTAATGAACTTACAAAAAGATCTTTAGAAACTTTGCTTATTTCAGCTTCGCTTTGATTTTGTAAATCATTTAAAATAGCATTTTGCAAGTTAGTAAAACTTTCTGAATAATACATTTTTATAGCATCAAAGATTTGATTAAAGACAGCTTGAGCTAGTTCTTTGCTTGCCAAATCTGCTAAGTCTAAAGTGTCTAAATTTATATTTAGAGCTTTATAGAATTCACTAAATGTTTCATTAATAGCTTTTATTGAAGCTTTTAACATTTCGCTTTCTTTAGCATTTGCTAATCTAACAACAGGTTTTTCATATGTAGCTGTGGAAGAGTCGCTTACTTTAGTTTTTTCTTTGATCAATATTTTCGCTATTAATTGCTCACCTTCTGTTCTCAATTCAACTATTTCATAGGCAATTGAGGTCAATAAAGGATTATTGAAAAATACATTATAAGCATTAAAAGCTTCACGACCTTGATTAAATAAGGCGGCCAACTGTTGATTTGATAAATTGTAAGAAGTGCTATCTAAAATTGGAGCAATCCGTGGAATGTTTTCTTCACCAGCTCTAATTTTTTTAGGATCTTCAACTATTTCATCAATGACTGGTTTTTCAGGAATTATTGGTTCCGTTTCTTCTTCATTGAATTCCATGTTTTTGGTTAAGTCGTATTTTAAAGTTTGATTATCTAATTTTTTGCTTATATAATCATTTCAATCTGTAAAGCCTTCAGGTAATTTTAATTCTAAAGCTTCAGTGGTTTCATTTAATTCAAAGGCTTCTTTATGATTGCTATATTTAGGAATATCGCCATTATTTAATAATATACTTTCTCATTCACTGTCTAAGTTGTCAAAATAATCATTTGTAGCTTTTAAAATAGTTTCTTCGCTATTTTTATTAGCAACATTTTCATCACTTTTGTATTCGATTTTATTAGCTTCATTTAAACCGGTAACTTTATCATAGTTATATGGAGCTTCTAAACCAACCATAGTTGGAGCGAATACTTCCTCTCCATAAGTAATATCGGCCATTTTGTAGTTTTCGCTTGCTAATACTTTTGGAAAAATTATGTTGAAATTATTTTGATTTGGATTAGCTATTATTTGATCTTTTTTAGAATTCAAATAATTTAACACTTTTGTGTAGTACATTACTTTAACTAATTGTGCTCATTCAAGATTATTTTCATCGGCAATTATTTTTTCTTCAGTAATTGTTTTTTTAACATTTTCAATTGCTTTTTCAATAAATTGAACTAAACGGTCATTGACTAATTTATCATGTTTAGGCTTTAATTCGGCAAAATTAGCAGGTTCAGGCGCAGGAGCTGGATTCGTGTTTTCATTACTTGATGCTGGATTATTTGGATCATTGTTTGTGCTTGTGCCAGTGCTTGGTTGTTCTTCTCCGGCCGAAACTAAATACATCAATGGTAAAGTAGCTGATGAGACTACTCCTAATTTTAAGATTTTTTTTAGTCTCATACTAACTCCTTATTAAATAATGAAAAGTAAATTTGGGCTTTTAATTTGAAAGCTTGTTTTTCTAAAATTTCCAATTCAGTTTCATTTAAAGTATTTCAATTCACCATTTTAAGCAACTTCATTTTTTTAATACGTGAAATTACTTCTTTGTATTTGGTTTCTAATATTTTTAATTGGTTTTTATCTTGTTTTTGAATGAATGTTTCGAAATATTCATTGTAATAAAGATTAATTTCTTGATCTTTTGATTGAATAAGTAATGAATCAACTAAGGCAAAATATTCTTCGTTGTTTTGAGTTGTGAAAGAAATTAACACATTTTTAAAACTTGCTAAAGTAAAATCTTCAATTTTTATTCATTCATCTTTAAGTTGTTCATTGACTTTAAAAGTTTTTATATTTGTTGTTTTCTTGTTCATTTTAGAAGAAATTAAAATTAGTTTTTTCATTTTATTTCCCCTCACTTGCTGATGAATGGAGCATATCTTTTTTCTTGCTTAAAATTGATGATTCTTCAATTTCAAGCTCTCTTTTTTGACGAAGATAAATTCTTTTCTGTTTGCTTATTTTTTCTTCCAATTCATTCAATGTTTTATTTTGCACAACTAATTTGTATTTTTCTTTTACAAGCGCCGATTCAGTTAGCAATGACAATGTAGCATATGTTAAGTACGATTCAGATTCCGATTCAATGAAATCATCAAGCTCTTGAAAGATTCTATATTTTGCAAATTCTTGTGTTAAAAACTCTTGGTTTTTATGATAGTTTAAGGCAAAATTATTTTCTTTAATAGGCAATAATTTAATGTATTTTTGTTCAATTTTAGATGAATTAATCACAAAATTTAGATCGGTAATATTTGTCGAAATAAACTGTTTTACAATTAATTTAGGTAAAAGTTCAGTTAATTTTTCTACTTCATTTTCTTGGTGCTCAAAAACAATGTTTAAATTATGTTTTTTACCAAATGACATTGCTCTTTGACCGATTAAAATGAATGAATCTCTTTTTAGATCAGCATTTTGTTCTATTGCCAATTCATGCCTTTTATATGAGTTGGTATTGTATTTTTCTTCTTCAGTAACATAAACCCATAAAGTTACTGCTTTATTTAATAATGATTTATTTTTGTTTAAGGCAATGTTTTCATTGTTGAATTTAGATAATAAGTGTTGAATTATTGCTTTAGAAAAATTAACACGGTCTAAATAAAAACCAATTTCTTTTGAGAGTTTCAAAATATTAACTAAAGTAATATTTTTTTTAGACGCAACTATTTTTTGAATTTTATTTAAGATTTCATACTTTTCTTTAATTTTCTTGAGGTTCATTTAAGAACAATTCTCCAAAAAGAAACTTATAGTTTTCAGTTTGTGGATCTTTAAATAAAATCGTGTTTTCAAATAGTGCTATTTTATAGTCGTTTTCAAGCAAATCATTAATATATAAATTAAATTTTTGACTTATTGAATCAATTGCTGAAGTCATATTTGTATCTAATACATTTGATGAAGCTTGGCCAATTTGTGGGTATAAAGTAGTCATACTAAATCTTGGTTCAATTGTTCAAACTAAAGTAAATTCATCAAAAATTAAATTGTGCTTGTCTATGAGATTGTTATTAAGTTTATCTAATAAATTTTTTCATTCTACTTTGTCTGTGTCCACATTGAATTTAAGAATGAAAGAATTAAATAATGTGTTTTGATCAATTGTTTTGTTTTTAAGCAATTGATTGTATGAACCATAAAGCGATTTTTTAAAATTTTCAGTTTTTATTAAGTATTGTTTTAATTCTTTTTTAGTTATTTTCATTTTTAATTATCCTTTTCATTCTTTTTTCACGTAGACCATAAAAGTAAATTAAGCCAAGTGAGGTAATTATTTTTAAAAGATTAAATATGTATAAAACACCAATTCCGCTTAGTGAAACAATCAACATTACATTAGCTAAATCAATTGTTTCTGTTAAAGAGTAAATCGCGTAGTTGTTAAAGTGAATTGTTGTAAAAATCGCAATTTGGAATACAACAAATGCTGCCATAAACATAACATTTATTAAAGTTACTAAACTTTCTATTCTATTAAAGTAAATATCTAGTTTTTTAAGTCTTATGAAAGCAATTAAATAGAATAGTGTCGAAAATACCAAAAGGATTATTTTATAGTTGTTTTCAACAAATAAATTAAAGATTAAAGTATTTATTTGAATGAGTAATAATAAGCCAAGATTTAGGTATTTTGCTTTGTTATTATGAATAGCAAAATAATGTTTTTTGATAAATGTAAAGATGAAATATGCTGTTAATAAACTAAAGTTAACCACAATTGGCATTGTTAAGAACAGAATTTTTTGAAGCTTATCATTTTCAACAAAAAGCTCATTTTTAAATTTTCATGATAAGAAATAAAGGGCAAAGATTAATGTTGAAGTTATAAGCGTTGTAAAAATATTTGCTAATTTATTTAAACGACTTTTAACTAAATTTTTTTGTAAGAAATTATTTTTGTTAATAATAAATGCTAAATAAACTAAAAGTACAAAATAAACAATTAAGGCAAAAACAATTCCTGTAAAAATTCATTGATTTAAATTTGCTATTGCTGTAATTAATGTGTTTTTTTTGTCAAATATTTCATAGATTTCTTTTCTATTCGTAATAAAGAAATAGAACAAAGCATATGTTGCTAATAGACCAATTATTTTTAAAACAGTATAGGCCATAGCGGCAATTATTTGCGAATACCTAAACAAAAAGTTTTTGTTTTTAACATTTAATGAATAAATGTCATAAGTAAGTTTAATCAAGACGAGTGGAACTAATATTAATGATTTAATAAATAATAATTTAGTTGGAAACAATTGTGTATTTGTGTTTGGCACCATTCAATCCAAATGAATAAAAGCATATATTATCAACGAAGCCAAACCATAAACTAAATAAATTACATATCAATAAATATATCTTTTGAACAATAAATTGTTTTTGTTAATTATGAAATAAGCATAAATTGAAGCCAATAATATTATTAAAAAATAAAGAGAACTTGTAAATAGAATTGCAAAATTTAAACTTTTATAATGTAAATTAGACACACTAAACAAAGTTGAGTAATCAATTGTTTTTTCTGAAACAATTCTTCCGCTTTGAATTATTTCAAAGGGTTTTTGGGCAAATATTTGTATCTGTCGATTAAACAGAAATAAGAACGAAATGGTAGCAAAAAAAAGAAAACATAAAGATGAAAACTTCAAAACGTTTTCTTTTTTAATGTTCGTTTTTCAAAAGCGTTTAAAACTAATCGAATGAAATGTCGTTTGCATTTAAATCTCCATCAGGGTTAAAGTTAGCAGGTTTTACAACTGCTGTTTTACCAAAGGTGGTGAATGCTTGTGTTCTATTTAATGTATCAGCCATTTTTTGATTGTCAACATAAACAGTATTAAATACATATTTACCAGCTTCTAGTAAAGCATAAAATTGAACGTTGTAATTATCTTTTAAGTCAACAGCATTACCTGAAATGTATAATGTGTCAACTGTCACAGGTGAAACAAATTCTAATTTTGGACGTTCTGGTCCTTTAATTAGTAAAGCAGATCATTGTTGATCACTAATTGTTTTTCCGTCAACTGTAAAAATATTATTTCTGTTATAAAGTGTAAGTTTTTTAAATACTCTGTCATGGAAGCGCATGCCTTGTAAACTTCTAATCGATGGATTATTCGAAAAGTCTAGGAATGTTGGTCATGAACCATCGCCAAATTGACCTTGGAACACTCTTTCGCCTGATCTTGTGTCAAAAGCCATATCTAGACCTTGATTAATAATGTCAACAGTATCTGTTGGTTCAAACTTAAGTGTATTAAATACTATTGAACCAGGCATGTCCTTATTGGTTGATGTTGCAGAGTGGCTATAATCGAAACTAATGTATTTTACACCTCTTAGAGCATTCGGGTTAATCGCTCATTCATGACTTATTGTTTCATTCGATGTATATAATTCTAATTCATCAATTTGTTTGTCTTTTAATCCAATTAATGATGAAGTGTCTTTAGCTTCAAAGAATAGGGTTAATTTCTTGATGTTTGAAGGCAATTGAGAAAGGATATGTTTAAAGTCTTGATATTTATCTCCAAGACCCATGTTTTTAATAACAATACCATCTAATTTATTTCTGCTTTGAGCTGAAGCTTTTTTAACAAAATCAAGGAATTTAGTGTATCCAGATCTGTTTGAAGCATCTAAAACAGCAATGAATTTATTTCCTGGGTTATTATCAAGAGCATATTTATTGTCTTTGTTAGGTGTATATTTGTAAACTTCAATACCATCTTTGTTTGTAAATCCAAATTTTTTGAAATCATTTGAAACATCGGTTTTACTATAACCATTGTAATTAAGGTTTCTAATTTCACCAGTGTTTCTTTTTCATTCAGTATCATTAGAAAATACTCTTCTTTTGTTGTCAGCTATCATTTTGTTTCTAACAACGTTTTTGCTTAAGTCTGCATGAGATCAAACATTACCAGTATCCATTCAGTTAATGTTTGGAACCATGCCTTTTGCAAACATTTCATCGGCTTGTCTTTCATAATTTTCTAACATCATTTTGAATAACAATGGGTAATTGTATCTGTTGTCATTTCCTCAGGTTGCAGACATACCTAATCTCTTTCATTTTTCTTCAGTTGTTTCACCAGTGTTTTCAACCAAATCTAAGTATTTATCTCAACCTACTTCGTCATAAGACGCACCAGCAGTATAAGGATTAAATTCTCTAAGTTTTTTAAAAGCATTGTGTAATATTTTTCTATCTTCAGCAGATCAATGGCTAGGCATTTTAGCGGCAACTGCTCTAGCTTTTGCTAAACTATCTTTAATTTCTTTTTTAGCCTTCTCTTCAATTTTAGAAGGTTCTAATTCTTTTAATTTTGCAAAGTCTAAATCTTTAATAGTTGATAAATCTACACGTCCGGCAATAGCAACAGCTTCTAATTCACTTGGATCTTTTTCCTTTGGTTTTTCAGGTTCATCTTCGCGTTTAGGCTCAGGGGCTACTACAACCGGTTCATCAATACGAATCGGTTCATTATCTTCTTTTTCGTTATCATCTGGAGGAGCTACAGGATTTACATCAGTGTAAATAGGTTCTTCATTATCATTGTTATTATTATCAACAATTGTTGTTGAAGTATCTTTTTCAGATTCTTTTTCTGGGTTTTCTGGTATTTCGGGTTCTGCTGGCGGAGTTACCGGTTGAGGATCTGGTTCGGGTTCAACTGGATTAGAAGGAGCAGGCTCAACTGGAGCAGGTTCAGGTTCTTTTGGCAATTCTGGTTCTACGTTTGGTTCTTTTGGTTGGTTTTCTTCAACAGGAGGTTTTTCAGCCTCAACTTTAGGCTCTTCTTTTGGCTTTTCTTTTGGTTGTTCAGCTTCAATAGGAGTTATTTTCTTTTCTTTTAACTCTAATGAATCATCTTTATTTGAAGCAAATTTGTCATTAGTTTTAACATCTTCACTTGTTAAAATAGATTTACTACCTCTATTTTGTATAAGAGGATTGATATTTTTTGCTTTTTCTGCATTTTCACTACTTACAAATTTAGCAATTAAAGCACTTGCTAAAGCAACTGTTGAAATTGCACTTAAGTTAATAATTAACTTTATTTTTTTAGCTTTAATCATATTATCCTCCTAACTAAATCTAAATTCTGTTGGTACATGTTCATCGCTTGTACCATTAGGGAATAAGTTGGTTCTAATTCCCGCGTTTAATTTATTTAGAGCTTGACGATATGATGTTCTTTGGTTTGGACCGCCACCATAAATCAAGTCATATTTTTCTAGTTTATATTTGCCATAGAAACCATTATAATCATCACCATCACTTCTGAATGTTTGACTAAATGCTGTTAGAGTTAAACCTGTTCCATCAGCAACAGCATAGTTAATAGCTACTAACTCACCATCAATGTTTCTGACACTTGATCCAGAAGCGCCACCTAAAGGTTGTCAATTATTTAAGCTTAATCCTAAACCATAATTAATGTATTCGCCTGTTTTATAAGTTGATTCTGAATCTTGAATGTTACCAAACACATAACCTGTATTCTTTTTAGCATTAATTAATGGGTTTGTAATTGTTATGTCGAATACACCAGGTTTATCTAATCAGTTTCTAATACTAATAGCTTTATTTAAACCACCGCCATATTCTTTTGTATATATTGCCCCAGAAACTTGTTTACCATCACCTATATAGTATGGCTTATTAATTCATATACTTTGACTATTTTTATTTATGTAGTTATCAATTTCTTCAGGGCTATTTTCAATAAATTTGTCAGTTGATGATATTGGAAAGCCAAGTGAAATAAAATCAAAATTGCTTTTGCTTGTTTCTATAACAGCCCCATTGGTTAATGGCACATTTTTTAGTTTTTCATTTACTAGTACCTCGTAATTTTGTTTAACAGTTTTTGAAGCAAATTTTATTTGTTTGTTTTTATCTAAATTAGCATAATTTGCTGTTGCTAACTCAGCTAATTCATTGGCACTTTCAACAACTATAACGTTATCTGGATTTGAATTGTTGTAGTATGAATAATTATTTGAAGGACTTGTGAAATCAATTTCTAGCACAGCGAAATCAGCAGCTTCTTCTAAGGTGTTTAATCTCGAATCCGATTCAACATATTGACTTGGACTTGTATTAAGGAAATCTAATCCTGTGTAAATTAATTTAACTTGTGAAGGATTAAAACTAAATGTATCAACAGTTGGTTGAAGACCATTTGTTTTTAATCATTGATTTAATCCGGTATTTTCATTAAAGTGTTCAAGTCTAATTGAAGTTGTAACACCATAAAATTTGTTCATATCTTTTTTGGCTTTATTTCATTTTAAACTTCACTCAGGTGTTCATTGAGTATCTATTAAATTTTGTCTTTCCTGATTTTTTTGGATTAATTTCTCTTCAACATTTTGTTTTAATTTAGTGTAACGAGCTATATTTTCTTTATTGTTATTAGCTTCGGCTTGTTGAATTTTTCCATGATATTCTTTTTCTAATTCAAGCAATTGTTCAATTTCTTTATCAATATCTTTTACCAATTCATTAAATGCGTTTTCCGCTTGATTAAAAATGGCTTTTGCTTCATTATATTCTTGCGCTTCAGTGTTTACATCAACTATATTAGTAAACCTATCATTATTAGATGTCTCTCTTGATTTAGTAAATCCTTGAACAACGTGAGCATTTGTTGCTAAATATCATTTGGTTGGATAACCATTTTGATCCAGTTGATAATCTAAAATTCAAGCAGTTCCTTTAAAAGCTTTAGATTGCTTAATAATAGCATTGTAATTTGTGAAAGAAATAGCATAAGACTGTAATGCGAGATCTTTATACAATTGATTTGGTAAAAATCTTGGTAGTCCTCTATTATCGGCAGGATTACTTCTTCAATAAGCTGCTTTAAGAGAACTTCTAATTGGATTTAATTTTAGAGTTCCATCAGAATTAACTACTGAAAAATTTCTCAATATAGCAGATTCATAATCTGGTTGATTTGCTAATTTAGCTTTTTTATCATATTCTGCGACATTTTCAGCACTCATTAAAGTATTAATATAATTATTACCATCACCATATACTTCTTTCAAAGCATTTACATAGCCTTCTAAATCAGCTTTATTTTTTTCTTCTGCGCTTAAATTATTGTATTTACTTAAGTCTAAGTTTCCTTTGCTATCAGCAGTAACTATACTTGGACGCCCCGGAATATTAAGCTTAGGAGTGTTTTGATCTCTTGATGGTTGACCAGGCAACACCGGCAAACTAGGTTCAACAATTACATCATCACCAGGATTTGCAGGAGGTTTTGGATCGTCAATTTTAATTTTTGTAACGCAAGTGCTACTAATCAATGTAGATAATCCCACAATAAGACCAGCAGACAAATTTAACATATATTTTTTCTTCATTTTTCACCTATTTCCTTTAAAAACAACTATTTTTTCCCACCCCCATTTTTTAAAGGGTTTTATATATAAATAAGTCATTTCCTTACCTTTATTTTCACACTTTTTTAAAAAAAATAAAATTTTTTTGAAAAGTATAAAAAAATTTTTAAAATTTACTTATATAACTTATTTAAAGGCAAATTAGTTAAAAAAATAATTATATTTTTTGTTGTTTGATATATATCTATAAATAAGCCTTATACGACACAAAAGCTAAAAAACACAATTTTTTTGTGCCATAAAACACTTATTTATAGTGTTTTTTGTTAAAAACAAGAAAAAACAAGTTTTTTAGCTAAAAAAAAAAAAAAAAGACGTTTTTGGGAAAAACTGAAAATGGTAAAAAAATGATTTTTTCATCTTCTAGAACGATTTGAAAACAATATTTTGATCGTTTGATTAAAAAATGTAAATTATTTGATAATTAATAACAAGAATATAACCAAACTGTTATTTTTATGATTTTTTTCCTATTTTTTATATATTTTTAAATTTATATATAAAATTTATTAAATATTTTATATTTATAATTTTAATTAAATATATAAATTAGTTATAAGACAATATTTACAATATTTTAGGAGTGTATATGTCAAAATATAGCGAACAAGAACAAGTGCGTAGAAATAAAGTTAAAGAATATGCTGAAAAAAATATTTCTTCTTTCAAGAAAGCATATGGTTTAGGCAATTTAGAATACAGTGCCGACATTATTGCTGAAAATGAAAAATTTTCTAGAGAGCAATTAGAAGAAAAAAAAGTCATTAAAAATATTGCTGGTCGTTTAATGACAAAAAGAGGTCCTTTCTTAGTTATACAAGATTACAAAGGACAAATTCAAGCTTATTTCAATAAAAAAGAATTAGAACAATATGTTGAATTATTTGAAACATTAGACATTGGTGACATTGTTTGAGTTAGTGGCGAAGTTATGAAAACACACACAGAAGCTGTGTGTTTAAGAGTTGAAAAATTAGAATTATTAACTAAAGCTTTAAAACCTCTTCCTGAAAAATACCATGGTTTAGTTGACACTGAAGAAAGATATCGTCGTCGTTATGTTGATTTAATCATGAACGAAGAATCAAGAGAAAGATTCAAATTAAGAACCAAGGTAGTTCAATGAATTAGAGATTATTTTAATGATTTAGGTTATATTGAAGCTGAAACACCATTTTTACATGATTATTTATCAGGTGCAGCAGCGCGTCCATTTAAAACACGTCACAATTCATTAAACCAAGAATTTGTTTTAAGAATCGCAACTGAAATTCCACTTAAAAAATTAGTTGTTGGTGGCTTTGACAGAGTTTATGAAATGGGTAGAATTTTCAGAAATGAAGGTTATGACACAACTCACAACCCTGAATTTACAACCATTGAATTCTATGAAGCTTATTCTAATGTTGAAGGTATGATGAACCGTACTGAAACATTATTCAAAGAACTTTGCCAAAAAATTGGTAAAAGCGTATTTTTAAACAATGGTGTTGAAGTAGACTTATCTAAACCATTTAAACGTATTAACATGGTTGACGCTGTTAGTGAAGCAGCGGGTGCTGATTTTAGAAACATTTCATTAGAAGAAGCAATTGAAGTTGCTAAAAAACACAATGTAAAAATTGAAAAATTCTTTACTATTGGCCACATCATTAATGCTTTATACGAAGAATTGATTGAACACACCTTAATTCAACCTACATTCGTTTATGGACACCCAATCGAAATTTCTCCATTAGCATCAAAAGCAGATGACCCAAGATTTACAGAAAGAGCGGAATTATTTATTAATACTAAAGAATACGCAAATATGTATACTGAGTTAAGCGACCCAATCGACCAATTAGAAAGATTTGAAGCACAATTAGAAGAAAAGAACAATGGAAATGACGAAGCAAGTGATATTGACTATGATTTCGTAGATGCTTTAGAATATGGTATGCCTCCAGCAGGTGGTTGTGGAATTGGTATCGATCGTTTAATTATGCTTTTAACTGAAACAAATTCAATTAGAGATGTTTTATTATTCCCAACATTAAGAAGATTAAAAGATAAATAAGGTTTTAAGCCTTATTTTTTTTATTTTATGCTACTAAGTGGGAAATGTGAAATGTACAAATTTATAAAGAGCTTTTAGTACTCATTATTAATTTTATGTATGTAATTTTGAAATGCCAAAAACAAAAACTCCTTATTTATAGGCATATTCGTTTTTTAGTGGCATTAAACTTGGAAAGGTTTATATGTCTAGCAAGTTTATAAAATAAAACTAAAAAAACGTGCCAAAGCACGTTTTTGTCTAGTCAATTTCTTGAAATGGTACGTCCAAGAGGATTCGAACCTCTGACCCAATGGTTAAAAGCCATTTGCTCTACCTGCTGAGCTATGGACGCATTTTGATCCTTTTGGGACCAAATGGTACCCAGAACTGGACTTGAACCAGCACGAACTAACGTTCGAGGGATTTTAAGTCCCTTGCGTCTACCTATTCCGCCACCTGGGCATCTTTAAAAATTGCTATTGTATTATAATCAAATTTTTAAAACATTAAAATAAAAAATAAAAATTTTTTACTTTTTAAAATATTAAAAATATTTTAGTTTCAAATAGCATTATTAAATATATCATTTTATTAATAATAAAGGAGAAAAAATGATTAAATTAGGTTCTCATATTTCTTTCACCAAACCAAATTACTTAGTAGGTTCAGTTGAAGAAAGTATTAAAAATAAAGCAAATTGTATGATGATTTATTTAGGCGCTCCACAAAATACAAGAAGAGTAAGCGTTAATGAATACAAAAAAGATGAATATTTAAAAAATTATGCTCAGTTAATCAAGCCTGAAGACATAGTTATTCATGCACCTTATATTGTCAATCCATCTAATCCAGAAAAAGCAGATTTTGCAATTCAATTTTTGATTGAAGAAATTAAAAGGATGAATTATTTTGGAGCAAAATATTTAGTATTACATCCAGGAGCATATACTAAATTTACTGCTAAAGAAGCACTTGATACATTAATTAATAATTTAAGACAAATTATTAGCCAAACTGAAGATGTTGTTATTTGTATTGAAACTATGGCGGGTAAAGGTACAGAAGTTGGTAGAAACTTTGAAGAAATAAGTTATGTTTTAAAAACTATTAATAATGATAGAGTTCAATTATGCTTAGATACTTGTCATTTATGAGATGCCGGTTATAACCTAAAAGATTATCAAAACTTCAAAAATGAGTTGCTTAAATATGATTTGTTAAAAAATGTTAAAGTAATTCATTTGAATGATTCAAAAAACGAGTTAAGTTCACACAAAGATCGTCATGCTAATATTAATCAAGGGTTAATTAAACTAGAAACATTGGCAAAATTTGTTCATGATCCTGATTTTGACAACATACCAATCATTTTAGAAACTCCAATACCCGAAGAAGGGCCAATTTACGATAAAGAAATTGCAATGCTTTTAGCATGTAAATAGAAAGGAAATTATGGAATTAAAATATTTAACAACAAGAAATGAAAATTTATTATTAAAAGCACAATATAGCTCTAAAGAACACAATCCATTAATTAGTACGAAACACGGGAAAATTACTGATTTTTTCAATGATTTAGTAAGTTATATTTATTTAGACGAATCAAAAGTAGAAACATATAGTCAATTAGTAGAAGTTATTGATAATTTATTAACTTCACAAAGACCATATCAAATTGATGTGGCTTCATTTGCTAATGAAAAATTTGACTTTGAAACTGTTTTAAAAGCTTTAGTTTCAAGAATAATTTTCAAAAGCGCAATTTTATTTAATAAGAAAAAAAGCGTTGCTGAAAAAACAGAATTTAGCTTATTCTTTGAAAATGATATGTATCAAGAATTATTTAATAAATTTGTAATTATTGCCGAAAACAGAAATAAAGCAAGAAACTTACAAATAATGCCTGAAAATTATTGTAATTCAGAGCAATTAGCAAACTATATTGTTAATGATTTTTCAAATATTGAAGGTTTAAAACTAACAGTTTTAGATAAAAAAGCTATTCAAGAATTAAAAATGGGCTTAATTCTTTCAGTAAACCAAGGCTCAACACATGAACCAAGAGTTGTTGTTATTGAATATAATGGAAATCCAGATAGCAAAGATAAAACAGTTTTAGTTGGTAAAGGGATTACTTTTGATACAGGGGGAGTAAACACCAAAGGTTATCATATGGAAGGCATGAAATATGATATGTCTGGTTCTGTAATTGTTGCCTATGCTGTAAAATCATTAGCGCAATTAAAAGTTAAGAAAAATGTTGCTGCTGTTATGATGATTACTGATAATAGACTTGATGGTGATGCTTCATTACCAGAAAATGTTTATGAATCAATGGCAGGAATTAGCGTTGAAGTTACTGATACCGATGCTGAAGGTAGATTAGTTTTAGCAGACGGATTATATTATGGAGCAACCAAATTAAATGCGACACTTTTAATTGACGTTGCGACATTAACTGGCACAATATTAACTGTTTTAGGTAATTCACATAGTGGCATTTACGCTACTGATGATGAAAATTGAAGCATATTTAACAAATCTGCTGAAATTGCCCATGAAAAAGTATGAAGAATGCCATTCCACGAAGACTTCAATGAAGGCAATAAGAGTAGTTTAGTTGCGGATTTATTAAATTATTCATCAACAACCAGAGCCGATTCAAATCATGCGGCAATGTTTTTAAAAGAATTCACTAACGAAGTGCCTTTTATTCACTGTGATGTTGCTGGAACAGCAGATACTGGCGGTAAACCACAAGGTGTATTAATTGACACATTAGTAGAATTTGTAATTAACAAATAAAAGAGGAATTATGAATAAACAACAATTTAAAGAACAATTAATTAAATACATGGAATTAGAAGCTCCTTCTCGTTTTGAACAGCCAGTAGCTAAAATGTTGCTTGAAAACATTGATCAAAAGCAATATGAAGTTTCATATGACAATTTTGGTTCAATTATTCTTCATAAAAAATCTAAAAATCCCAATGCTCCAAAAGTAATGATAGCCGCACACATGGATGAAGTTGGCTTTCTAGTTAAAGATGTTGCTAAAACAGGCCAAATTTTAGTTAAACCAATTGGTGGTATTTGACCAAATGTTGTAGTTGGCACAAAAGCAACTTTAGTGACTAATGATAATCAAAAATACTTAGGAATCTTTGGGCACACATCAATTCACATTATGCAAGCTGAAAAAGTTCAAAAAGCTGTAACAATGAATGATTTATATGTTGATTTTGGTTTTGTTTCTGATGAAGAAGCTAAAAACAAAGGTGTTGAAATAGGTAATGTAATTTATATGAGTGGTGAAACAATCCACTTTGATAATCCAGATTTAATAGCTGGAAAAGCAATGGATAACCGTGCTGGTGTTTGTGTTTTACAATATATTGCTAACAAATTGGCCAACGAAAATTTAGATGTAGATTTATATTTAGTTGGCACAGTTCAAGAAGAAGTTGGAACTCGTGGAGCTGTTACTTCAGTATCTTTAATTAATCCACAAATAGCCATTGCGCTTGATACTACATCTTCTCATGACACACCTAATGTTATTGCTGGGACAACTAAATTAGGGTATGGAGCTGCCTTAAGAATTATGGACGGTGCAATGTTAGCTGATCCTAAACTTACCGAATTCCTCTGTGAAATAGGCAAAAACAAAAACATTGCTCATTATAAATTTATTTCAATGGGTGGTGGAACAGATGCTTCTGAATTACAATATTCTAAAGGTGGTGCAGCTACAATTACAATTTCTTTACCTCAAAGATATTTGCATTCACCTATTGGTATGTGTAATTTAAATGATTTATTAAGTGCTGGCGATTTATTAGTTGAATTTGCTAAAGCAATGAACGAAAAACAATACACTAATAAAATTATGTATAAATAAGTATTTTTAGTAAAATCAAATAATTAGTATAATAAATAAAATTTTATAAAGGAGATAATTATGGCAGGTGGCGTAAGCTTAGGTGGATGAATTGGCATAGTATTTGCTGTTGCCATTGTTTGTGCCTTAGTTGGTGCATTTATTGCTTTCGTGGTTTCACGTAAAGTTTTTGAAAAACAATTAAAAGAAAATCCTCCAATTAATGAAAAAATGATTAGAGCTATGTTCCTTCAAATGGGAAGAAAAGCTTCTGAAAAACAAATTAGAGATGTTATGTGTTCAATGACAAACGCTAAGAATGAAAAATAAATTCCTTACGGAATTTATTTTTTTATTTCTTGTATGAGCGTCTAAATTTTAAATTCTTAATATATTTACAATTTGGATAATTTGAGCAAGCGTAAAATTGACCAAATTTGCCATTTTTTAGGACTAATTCACCGCCGTCCTTCGGACATGGTTCATCAGCTGTTTGATTTTTAGTAAAGGTACAATTAGGGTAATTTTCACAACCAATAAATTTACCAAATTTGCCTGATTTTAAGACTAATTGGCCGCCGTCATTAGGGCATTTGTCGCCTTCAATTACTGTTGTAAAAGTAGTTCTTTCTAAATTTTCTTCAGCGCTAATAAATGACTCGGTGAATTTTTCGTAAAAACTATCCATAACCAATTTAATGCCAATTTTATCTTCAGCAATTAAATCTAATTGTTCTTCAACTTCCGCAGTATAACCTTCATTAATAATTTTTGGGAAACCTTCAATTAATTTATTTAAAACAGTTTTACCAAATTCAGTTGGATGTAGTGAGCCATTTTGGTTAATAGCATATTCACGGTCTAAAACAATTTTAACTGTTGAGGCAAAAGTTGATGGACGACCAACTTTGATGTTATCTAAAGCTTCAATTAGTGAACCTTCACTATATCTTGCCGGAGGCAATGTAAAGTGATTAGTTATATTGAATTCTTTAACAGTCACACTTTGCCCAATTTCAAAGTTAGGGTCTTGATTTAAATCACTATGTTCATTGTCGTTTTCATCTTTAATTATGTAGTATCCATCAAAAATTACTTTACTTGTTGTTAGTTTAAAAAGTAATTCATTTTTTTCTAAAGTATAACTTTTGCTTGATCTAATTGGTGCTTTAATCAAAGCTCTTAAAGTGTGTTCATAAATTAATTTGTAAATTTTATATTCATTGTCACTTAATTGATATTTTTGTTTAGCTTCATTAGGGGTTAAATGAATGTTAGTTGGTCTAATTGCTTCGTGGGCATCTTGATCACCGGCTACACCCTTGATTTCTTCTAAAATATAGTTTTCACCATATTTATTTTTAATATATTTTCTTGCTTCTTCTATAAAACTTAAACTTAATCTTGTACTGTCTGTTCTTGGATAACTAATTAAACCACCATCACCAAAACCTTCATAAAGTTTTTGAGCCACAGATTGCGTTGTTGTTGCGCTAAAAGGTGATTTTTTATATAAAACTGATTGTTTTAAAGGAGTTACTGAAGCAACTTTTCTTTCGCTAACTTTAATATCTTTAACTATTAATTGTTTTTGTGGTTCTTTGACCAATTCGCCTTTTACATAGTCTAATTCGTCTAAAAATACCCAATCTTTTTGATCGCTATTATGTTTTTCAAAATAGATTGAAGCTCTTAAATTATCATTAATAACCGCTTCGACTTTGTTATATTCTTGTGGAATAAACTTTTCAATTTCTTTTTCACGATCAACAATTAATTTTAAAGCAATTGATTGAACTCTACCAGCACTTGGATTGGTTGGTGAATTTGACAATTTTTGCTTCATTAATTTAGATAGTCTAAAACCAATTATTCTATCTAACATTCTTCTAGCTTTTTGAGCGCTAACTAAAGCTTCATCAATTAATTTAGGATTTGAAAAAGCCTGTAAAATAGCCTCTTTAGTAATTTCGTTGTATCTAACTCTTTTATACTTATTTTCTACTTTTAATTGTTTAACTAAGTTTTCTCCAATTGATTCGCCTTCACGATCAGGGTCAGTTGCAATATAAATTAATTCTGCGCCTTTAGCAGCTTTTTTAAGTTTTGAAACAACATCTTTTTTTGCTGGATCAATAACATATTTGGGTTCTCAAGTTTGTAAATTAATTCCCAAACCCATTTCTCCAGTTGTAGACAATTTCATAATATGACCGACTGAAGCCATAACTTCATAGTCACTACCCAAATATTTTTGGATAGTTTGCACCTTATTTGGTGATTCAACAATAACTAACTTTGACATATTAAAAACATTACCACAAAAGCGAAATAAACTAGGACAAGTTTTATAGACAATTTATAAAAAACTCAAAGCATCTCAATATTGTTGAGGTGTTTTTCAATTTAACACAGATTGAAATCTTTCATTGTTATATCATTCAATGTAATCTTTGATAATGTTTTTGAGTTTATCAAAGCAAATTGTTTTGTAATTTACAAAGTTTAAACACTCAGATTTGATGTTTGAAAAGAAATATTCAACTTCCCTATTATCTAATGAATTTCCGACCCTGCCCATAGATACATTTCCATTGTTTTTTGCAACTACATCGAGATATTTAGATGATGAATATTGAAATCCGTGATCTGAGTGAAGAATTCAAGGTTTTTTAA
>NZ_JNJW01000015.1 GCF_000701805.1 Mycoplasmopsis iners ATCC 19705
CATCTGTTTCAATAGTTTTCTTTTTGGGTCTTCCACAACCCTTCCCTTTTTTAGGGGCTGTTCCTGTTTTTGAAAATATTACAGTTTCGTCTTTTTGATATTCTCTAAATTTATTTCAAATTCTACGTCTAATATTTTCTTTAAAGTAATCCTTATTATATTTTTCTGAAATATAAGATGCAAATTTGTATTCATATTCATTTGTGTATTCTCAATTTTCTAGTCATCTAAATAGATCTAATCATTCATAATGTTTCAATTGTTTAGCCATTTGTAAACTCCTTTCTCTTATTGTAAACGAAAAGTAGACAGTTTTTATTTTCTGTCTACTTTTCTTGTCCTAGTTTAGCCTAAGTATATTTTTTTTCTTCATAAATGAAGTCTCCTATTAATTTTTTTAACCAAATATAAATATAAACACATTAAGATAAACATAAAAATAACTAAACCAATGCGAGTTATTATTAATGATTTCGAAACACACATGAAATCATTGTTATATAAGTTTATATTTATAAAAGTATTATAGTCTTCCAAAAAAAAAAAAAAAAGAAATCATGAACTGTTTGTGTATAAATTGGAACACAAAACATGGACAAAACCGTATTTTGTGTTTTTGATATTAAGGGGTGATTATGAAACAACTAAAACAAGAACAATGACTAGAACTTTTTTCAGACTTTCAAACTTGAAAACTCGGGATTTATTAACTTGGAAACTTTGGTTAAAGTTACTAAATTTGGCAGCACTTAATAATGTCGTTAAACCTACTAAATTTGGCGCCCTTAAAGGCGCGATTTTCGCAACAAAAAAACACCGTTATCACATTTGAATAATGGTGTTTTTCTGTTGCAATGCACATTGCATTGGAGCCACCGTTATCACATTTAAAGATAATGGTGTTTTCATTTAATAAATTTTATTTAAGTAATTTGTTTCTAACAGCAGGAATAGCTAATAATAAACCTAATGAAGTTGCTGTTGCTAATGCTGCTATTAAGAATAAGATTCAGCTTCAGTTTTTGTCAACTTCTGATTTAGCTAATTCTTTATCAATAGTTGTTTGTTTAACAACATCTTCACCTGTGTGTGAGTTAAGATTATCTAAAATTTCATCTGAAACAGTAATTGCTTTATTAATAGCAACCTTTTGATCTTTAGTTAATTTTTCAAATTTCTTAGATTTAGTTAAATCCACTAAATCATTTTTAGCTTTAGCCAATTCTTCAGCATCAACATATAATTGAGCAATTTGATTATGTTTATTAGCAAATTCTGTGTTTGTAGCATTATTATCTAAAATGTTATTTATTAATGATGCTTTTGTTTTGTCATTAAGCACATCACTAGCTTTAACTTGTTGAATTAATTTGTCTTTAGCTTTAACTTTATCAATGTTAGCAATTGTATTTTCATTATTAGCTATATTTAAGACTTCATTAATTAAAGCATCTTTAGCTTTTTCAGTTATTTTGCCTTCATTAGCTTCTTGATGTAATTTATCAATTAAGTCTAATTTAGCTTTGTCATTAGTTAATTTGTCATAGAATTTAGGATCGTCATTATCTATATTATTAACTTCATGGACTAATTGATCTTTTTCTTCTTTAGTTAAATTATTATTGCCTTGAATTTTAGCGATTAAATCAGCTTTAGCATTTTCTTTAGATAGATTGTTATTGAAGTTTTCATCTTTTACATCTAATGAGGCAATATTATTGCTCATTTGATCTTTTTGCTCATCAGTTAAGTTTTCATTTTGTCTAATAGCATCAATAGCATCTTGTTTTTTATCAATGTTTTTTGCTATTTCATTGTAGTTTTCATCATTTGGATTATTGTTTAGAACATCTTCAGCTAATTTAGCTTTATCATCATTTGTTAAAGTTTCATCTTTATTGATTTTGTCTAATTGGTTTAATTGATCTTTAATGTTATCGAAAATTACTGTTGTGTTTTCAGCATTACTATCAACTGAGTCTAATTCTTCAACTAATTTAGCTTTTTGATTGTCTGGTAAGTCTGAATTATTAATTTCTTTGTATAAATCCGCTTTTTTATCAACGTTATTAAGTTGATCATTTACTTCTGAAGGTGTATTTGTTTCGTCAATATTAAGAATTTCTTCAACTAATTTAGCTTTTTCATCTGGAGTTAATTCATCATCAGCAACTACTTTATTAATTGCTTCTTCTTTAGCTTTGACATTTGCTAATTCGTCATCTGCTTTTTCAGAATCATTATTAACATTATGAGTTTCTTCAATTAATTTATCTTTTGCAACTTCATCCAATTTGTCATTAGTTTTAATTTCATCAATTAATTCTAATTTATTATCGATGTTGTCTAATTTTTCATCTAGTTTTTCATCATTGTGTGAAACATCAAAGACTTCATCAATTAATTTGTTTTTGTCTTCTTCATCTAAATTAGGGTTAGATTCAATTTTTTCAATTAAGTCTGCTTTTTTGTCAATGTCAGTAAGAGAATTGTCCAAATCATCTTGTTTATTGTCTAAGTTGGCAATTTCATCAATTAATTTATCTTTTTCTTCATCTGTTAAGTTAGCATTTTTTCTAACTTCTTCAATTGCCTCTTTTTTCTTGTTTTCGTTATCTAATTCATTGTCAAAGTCTTTATCTGCCGGATCTAAATCTTTAAGATTATCATTAATTTTTGCTTTATCTTCTTCACTTAATTCTGATTCTGGAGTCTTGTTAAGATCTTCAAATGCTTTTTCTTTGTCTTTGATATTTTGAAGTATATCTTCATATTTATTTTTATTATCTAATTCATTCTTTTTATCATCAACATTAGCATTTATAACATCATCTATTAAGTCGTCTTTTTGATCAGGAGTTAAGTTTTCATTTTCTTTAATCTTATTGATTAAGTCAGCTTTGCCAAGGATTTGGTCTAAGTTTTCTTTGATTTCATTAAATTCTTCTTCATTATCTGAATTGCTTGGATTTTCAGTGTTTTTAATTTGATCAATTAACTTTTGTTTTTCTTCTGGAGTTAGTTGATCATTTTCATTAACTTTTTCAATTGCTTTTTCTTCAGCATATTCAAAGTTCTTTTCTCCATCAAGAGCATTTTTAGCGTCAATTAAAGCTTTTTCTAATTCTAATACTTTAGAAACATTTTCATTTGAACCTTGTTTACTGATTAATTCATCAACTTTAGCTTTAGCTTCATCATAGTTAGCTTTTGGTTCTTGAGAAGCTGCGACATATTTTGGATTGTCAGGTTTACTTAATTCATCATCTATTGCTTTAGCAGTTTCTTTTAATTGACCCATAGCATTATTTAATGTTTGAGCCTTATCAACCACTTTATCAACATTAGCTAACAATTTAGCTTTATCAACTTCTCCAATTAAAGCTGCTTTTTGTGCGTCATTAAGATGTTCAAGACCATTAATTAAGTTTTTTACTTCAGCTTTTTTGTTATTGATTTTTTCATTGCCGTCAAGGTTTTGAGCGCCAACATTTAATTTTTCAATTAATGAATCTATGTTGTCAATACTTAATTCAGCGCTTCCATTTTCTTTATCAGCTAAATTGCTTGCATCATTAAATGCTTTATCAAATTCACGCATTTTTTCTTTAGTTGCATTTTTATAATCAACACTATTAGGCGTGTCTTTATTGTTGGCAACTGCTTGTTTAAGCTCGGCCATTTTTTCATCTAATGCTTTTGCTTCCTTAGTTACAGTTCTAACATCTTCAGGAGTTGTAGCTTTATCAACTTTAGCAATTAAAGCTAATTTTTGAGCATCATTAATGTTTTCTAAAGCATTAATTTTGGCTATTTCTTCTTCTCTAACAGCTTGAATGTGTTCTTTACCATTTAAGTTATTAATTGCTTCATGAACCGCATTGATTTTTTCTTCAATATTGCCATTGTTTAAGATATCTTTTGTGTCATCACTTGGTTCGTTTAGAGCTGTTTTATAGTCTTTTAAGGCTTGAATAGCATCATCATATGCTTTTCTTAAAGCTTTTTCTGTGCCCTTGTAATTAATGTCGTTTTTGATTTTAGCTTCATTGTTAAGATATGTATCAAGTGTCGCCATTGTGCCATTAACTAAGGCATTATTTGCATCAACGCTATTTACATCGGCAACTCTATCTTTTTCATTGATTTTAGCAATTGCTTCTGCTTTTTGTTGATCAGTTAAATTGTTATAAATTGGGTTTTCACCTTTAATTTTAGCAATAGCATTTTCTTTAGCTTGAGCAACTTTTTCTTCACCATTTAATCCATTGATCGCCTTATTTAGTTCAGTGATTTTAGCATCAATTTGCTCTGCGTTTAAGTTTGTGCCATTAGCTCCTAAATCTTCAGTTCTAATTGCTACTTGATTATTGTATTTAACTTGACGATCTTTGTCAGCTTCAACATAATCAGTTGATTGCTTATCAACTTCGGCTATATCTTTGTAAGCTTTCATTTTGGTATTAATTGTATTAGCATTTTTAACAATATTATTAGCTTCACTTGTTTGATTATTCTTGACTTCTTCAGTTAAGGATAATTTTTGAGCTGGATTTAAGTTGGTTAAATTATTAATTGTTTTAACGGCTTGGGCTTTAGCTTTTTCATCAGCTTTGGCCTTATCTAAAAGATTTTTAACATTAATAGCAAAATCTTTATTTGTCTTATCTAATTCGGCGGCATCAATTTTAGCAATATATGCATCTTTTTCAGCTTTAGTTAAATTATTTAGTTTGGCTAATTCATCTTTGGCATTTGTTTGTGCATATTCAAGAGCCTTGTCATAAATAGCTTGTGTTTCTTCTTGTGTTGGACCTTTTGGTAATTTTTCAATTTCAGCTATTAATAAGCCTTTTTGGTTTTCGTTTAGACTTGGGAAATGATTCTTAATGTCATTTCTTAATACTTCTCTATTTCCATCAAGTGCTTCATCAGCTGCTTTTAAGACTTCTTTACTTTGGTTTGCTTCATTAGCTAAACCATTTAATGAATCAGCAGTTGCATTGCTTAAATCTTTAGCTTTTAATTCTGTTAATTTATTTTTAGCATTTTTCAAAGCTTGATCAACAGCTTCTTTTCTGTCTTGAGCATCGTTGGTATAAATGATTGTTTTAGCTTTAGCTTCTGTAGAAGTAATTTGTTTTTCTAATTCGCTAATATCTAAGCCTAATTTTTGAGCTTTTTCTAAGATTTTTTGCGCTGCTTCTTCATCAGTAGCATTATTTAATAAGTCTTTAATTTTATCTTTTTGATTTTCTGATAAATTATCAAGTTTATCAACTGCTTGAACTTTTTTGTTTTTGTTTTCTTCGCCATCAAGCGCATTGTAAGCAGAAATTAATTCACCTTTAGCATTATCAATATCTGTTTTTGAAACATTATCTTTAACAATTAAATCATTTAAAGTCTTTAATTTTTCATCATAAGTTTGTTTTAAAGCAGTATTTGCTAATCTATATTTGTCAGCAACTTTATTTGCCAATTTAGCTTTTTCATAGGTCAATTGGTCATCTTTTGCTAATTTTTGAATTTGTTCTTTTACAACATTCTTAGCTTCTAAAATGGCAGTATTTAAAGCTGTAGCTGTTTCTTGAACTGTCGAAGCTTGTGATGTTGGCAATGATTTAACTTGATTTTCAAATACAGCTTTTTGGTTTTGTGTTAAATCACTTAAACCATTTATCGCGTTAATAGCTGCTTGTTTAGTTTGATTTAATTGTTCAGCTTCTTGAATTATTGCTTTAACAGCAGTATCATATTTGTGACCTTGAGTTTCATCAAGTGCTGCGCTATTAACTTTTCCTAATAATTCAGTAATTTCTTCACTTGAAAGATTTGCATAATTATTCTTATTAATTTTGTTTGATGCTTTGGTTTTACTTAGACTTAATCCTTCTTGAAGGATGTTTGATTTTTCTTTCTGTGTTGGTTGTTTTTGTAAATTATCAACTTTGTCTTGTAAAGTTTTAATTTCACTAGCATCTAATAAATCTCAATTATTAAGATCTTCTTTAAATTTGTTTCTATAACCATCTAAGGCATCAATTGCATCATTTAAGGTTGATGTTTGGTTATTAATTTCTGCTGTCTTTTCAACAATTTGATCTTTGGTTAAGCTTCCTAAATCAGCTGTTTCATAGCCTTTTAAGGCTTTTTTAGCATCTTGAATTGCTTTATCAAATTTGGCTTTATTTTCAGTTGTATCATTTAAGTATTCAGGACTATTTGTCTTACCTTCAGCTTCAACAATTTTAGCTTTAAGATCTCCGATAGCTTTATCTAAGTTTTCGGCCACTTCAATAATTTTGTTTGCTTCATCTTTATTAGTTGCGTCATCAATTTTATCTTTGAGAGCTTGTTTTTGTTCAGGTGTTAAATTTTTTAAAGCATCAATTTTTTGGTTTAATGCATTTTGTTTTTGATTGCCATTTAACTTGCCATAAGTAGTTTGCAAATTGCTTAATACTGTTTCAACAGCACTTAATTCTGAGTTAGCGCCATTAGTTTTATTAAGTAATTGTTGAGCCACTGATAAAGCATTATTATAAGCTTGTTTTTTATCAGCATCTGCTAAAGTATAAACAGTGGCTGTTTTAGCATCATTGTTTTGATCATTTTCAACGGTTTTTTTAGTTAAAGCGGTTAATTCAGTTTTAACAGCATCACTTAATTCTTTCATTTTAGCATTTAATGTGCTTGCTGTTGTGTTACGGGCTTGAATAGCTTCAGTTGAATTAGCTGATTTTAAATCTGCTTTATAAGCGCCTAATTGATTTTTATTTAAATAAGGGTAATTCTTTGTTGCGTCCGCAATAGTTTTTTCAATTTCTGCTTTAAATTGAACTTTACCTACTTCATCAAGATTATTAGCTTTTGCTAATTCATCTAATAAAGCTTGTTTTTCTTCCTCAGGAACATTGTTATTAATGTATTTGGAAACTTTGTCTTTTTCAGCTTGTAACTTTAAATTGTCATTTTCTCTCTCAGCAGCAGTTTGAAAAATACCAAAAGTATAAGTTCTTGACTGAGAAACAATTTTGTTATTTGGAATATCTGTTCGAGTAGATGATAAATGATATTTAAAAGTAACTGTGCCGTTTTGGCTATCTCTTGCAGTAATTTCATCAATTATTAATTCAACATCATCGTCTGAATCAATATACATGAATTCATCTTCATCATTTCTTTTTAATAAATAACCCGATAATTGTGATACTTCAACCTCATCTACAGTAGTTTTGTTTTGCGGTTTATCACCATTGAATTCAAAATTTTTAGATCTTTTTAATAAATAGTTTAATCTTTCTTCTTCAGTCATATAGCCAATAATAGTTATAGTTTTAAGATCTGAAGTAAGAAGTTTGCCGTTTTTATTGCTTTGCACCACAAAATTAGCTACTAATGTTCCAGTTCTATCATCTCAAGATTTAATTGATTTAACCACAATGGTTTCATTTGAGTGATCAAGATTATCATTATCATTAAAAGCGATATTAACTTCTGATAATTTATTTACGAATTCTGATGGTTGAGTAAGAGGATCAATAACGCCATAATAATTACTTTCATTATAGCTATTAATGGTTTTTTGCTCTTTTTCTTCTCTGGTCATAAATCCAGTTATTTTAGTAGTTAAACTTTTGCTTGAAATAACTTTTTGATTATCTAAATTGTCTTTAGTTGATTCTAGTTTATAAGTTACAATTGCCCCTCTTGAATCATCTGGATCGGGTTCAATTTTATCGATAATTACTTTAGCATTATTATTTGGAGTAATAGAAGTTGTAAAACTATCTTTAGTTAAATCACTAACAGCAAAAGATTCTTTATCTGTGTCATTAAAATCAACCGTTTTAGTAACAGCTTTATCTTGAACTAATTGATCTATTCTTTCTTGTTCAGTTAAAGTGCTTAGAGCATTATCATTATTTAAAGTGTAAGTTTCAGTTGATTGAACACTTTCAAGATTTTCTTTAGTTGATTTATATTTGTAAGTTAAGTCTAATTTACCAGTTACTTCATTTGTATTAGTAATATTTAAATCAACCGGTTTAGCATCTTGTGGAATATCATTATTAAATTCAATTTCATCAGTTGTAATTTGACTAGCTGTATTTGTAGCTTGTGTTGCATCTTTAACTTTGGCAGTTGCAGTACTTAATCCATTTAATCTTGCAACTTCAGCCTCATAACGTTCTTGTCCATTTAAAGCATTAATTGCTGCTTTAATTTTTTCGTTTAAAGCATCAACTTTTTCTTTATTCATTAAATCAGAATTTTTATCAGTATTTAAAGCAGCTACTAAATCTTCTGCTTCTTTAATTACCCCGCCTTTTACATTGTTATTTTTAGTTGGGTTTCCATCATAAGCCTTTCTTAAAGAGTTAGTAGTATAAGTATAATTATTGCCTGCTGTTACATTATTTTGATTTGCAATGTAATCGCTCAAGGTTTTCATTGATGAATTTAATGCACTATTAGTTGCATCTTGATTATTAACATCTTCAATAGTATTTTGACTCTTAATTAATTCAATTGCTCTTTCTTTTTGTTTTGGTGTTAATGATGAGTATTCATAATTAATTTTTCTAATCGCTTCGTCTTTAGCAGCTTTTAATCTCTCATCACCATTTAAAGCAGTAACTGCATTATTAAGTGCTGTAATTTTTTCATTTACTTGTGCTAAAGTTAAATTAGGTCCACTTGTTTTATTAATGTCATTTTCTTTAGTAGTAATTAAATTTTCTAAAGTATTTTTATTATCTGCTTGAGTATAATTAGTAGTTTTTCTAATTGATTCTATATTAGTTGCACTTTGACTATAACTTTTCATAGCATTGTCAAGTTTTTTATTTTCAGCATCTTGATTCTTAACAGCATTTACAGTTGTTAATGCTTCAATTTTCTTAATTGCATCTGCTTTTTGTGCATCATTTAAATATGTATAAGTAGTATTTAAATTATTTTTTGCTTGTTGTTTGGCTTCTGCTAGATTTTCATCACCATTTAAATCTTCTTTTGCTTGTTTTAATGCTGCAATTTTTTGATCGATTTGTTCAGTTGTTAAATTATTAGTTGAACTTGATAAATCAGTGTTTCTTTGATCTAAAGCATTATCAAAAGCAGTTTTTTTATCATTATCTGCTTCAGTATAATCAGCGCTTTTCTTAATTGTTTCTACATTAGTTGCGTCACTGTTAGCATCATTTTTGAATGTGTTTTTATAATCATTCATTTTTTGATTTGCTGTTTCTGCTTCAGGTAAAATTGAATTTACTTTTGTAGCATCATCAATATTTGAATCATCAATTTTAGTTTTGAAATGTTCTTTTTGCGCTGGATTTAAACTATCTAAATTATCTATTTTAGCTTTTGTGATTGTTTTAAGTAGAGGAAAATCATATGGATTAATATTTTCATCCATATTTTTAGAATTAATTAAAGTTTTATATGAGTCTTTTTCTGTTTTTTCTAAAGAAGTTTGATCAATTAAATTATTAGCATTTTCTTTCATTTTGCTAAAAATTTGTTTTTCAATTTCTTTAATTTTGGCACTTTTAGCTTGTTGGTTCAAATTTGAATCATTATAAACGCTTTTAATTTGTTCACGATATGAATCTTTTTGTTGTTCGTCAGTTCATAAACTAAATTTATTTATAATTTCTTCCACATTTGAATCTGCTTCAATTGAATTTTTAATCTCGTCTCCAATAGTTTGCAACGCAGCATAATTATCTGCATCTTCGCCCAAACTATTGATTCTTTCAGTATAGTGTTCTTTTTGTTCATCAGATAAAGAAGAATCTGAAAGTATTTTTTCTAATTCTGCAACTTTTTCTCTATGTTTTAATAAACCTTCTAATTTTTCTTCAGCAACTGTATAAGTACTTAATCCTGTTGCTAACTCTTGATTAGTAGTAGTTAAATTTAATATTCTTCGTTTCTTCCTATTTCAACCTGTATCATCAATTGTTCCATCAATAGCTGTGTTTAATCCATTTAATTTGTCTTGCAATTGTTGCAATTGAGTTGTTAATTTTTCTTTTTCACTATCAAAATTTGTTTTTTCAGTCTCTTCAGGTTCAAATTTATAATCAAAAGACGCTTTTTTGTCTTGATAAGTAGCTAATTTGGCTCTAATTTCAGCAATTTTGTTATTTATTCCAATTAATCCATTATCCCCTAATATTTCCAAAGCTCTGTCATAGTTTCCACCCTTAGCTTTTTCATCTTTATTTAAGTTTTGACTATTTTTTAATCAATTCAATAATGTATTACTTAAATCCTGTGGAATATTTCTATTTAAATTATTTGGATCACTTGAATCTACAGTTGCATTTTTTAAAATAGTTACAAAATTATCATAATATGCTCGAGGAGCATTATAAACTTCTTTTTTTAATTCTGCTTGAAGTTCATCTAAAACAAACTTTTCAAATTCTTGAAAAGTATTAAATCTTCCGCGATATTCACTAAGTTTTTTAAAAGTTATTAAATCTTTTATTTTTGGATCAAATGCTTCAATTGCCTTTTCAGCTGCTTTATCTTCATCAGTAATGGCAGTTCCGGGCATAAATCTTCATTCAATTGAACCTTGTTTGTTTTGCCTGTAAGTACCGCCTTCATCATATAAAACAAATCTATTGTAAAATCAATGTTTAATTTCTTTAATTCACTCGTTTTTAGAGTCCTCATCATTAATTTGATTAAAACTTGGTAATTGAATAAAAAAATCATAAACTGATTGCAATTGATTTTCATCAATTGCAAAATCTATTATTTTTTTATATTTAGCACTTCTACCATCATTATTTTTGTACTTATCTGGCAAATACAATGGGTTAATTCATTGTTTAACTTTGGTTCAACTGCTTGTATCGCCTTTTTTTGTGATTCAATAAAAGTTTTCAATTCTTCAGCTGCTGTTTTCTGAAACTCATTTCAATTTTCTTGATTGGCAACAGTAATAGCTGAAACTAAAACTAATGATGATGCTATTATCCCGCCAAAAGAAAGAAAAATTTTTCTACTTTTCTTCATTTTAATAACACCCCTCTCCTATATATATATATATATATATATAAATTATATAACTATAAAAGAATTATGAAAAAATGAAACGTTTTTGAAGATTGCTTCAATTTCCTGTGCCCCCAAGTTTGAAAGTCTAAAAACGAATACGCCTTATTTATAGGTATATTAGTTTTTTTGGATCTTTAAACTTGGAAACAAGGATGGTGTAAAATCATCCTACAACTTAGAAAAATAGCAAAAGTCGCTTTTGTGATTTTTTCTTTAATTTTCTAGAGACCAATCATATATAATCATTTTATGAAAACATATTTAAAATATCTTTATCCAGAAATTGAACCATATGAAACAGGTTATCTACCTGAAGAAGATGGTCATCAGGTTTATTATGAGGTCAGCGGTAATCCAAATGGCATTCCTATAGTTTATGTACATGGAGGACCAGGTGGCGGAACCAGTCCTGTTTGTCGCAGATTTTTTGATCCAAAACACTATAAAATAGTTTTATTCGACCAAAGAGGTTGTGGTAAATCCAAGCCTTCTTTAAAGTTAGAAAACAATAATTCTCAAAAATTAGTTAGTGATATGGAACGTTTAAGATTGCATCTTAAAGTAAAACAATGAGTACTTTTCGGTGGTTCATGAGGCACAACTTTAAGCTTGTTATATGCTATTAAATTTCCACAAAATGTAAGTTCGCTTATTCTTCGTGGAGTGTTTTTAGCTAGAAAATCAGACAACCATTGGCTTTATCAAGAAGGTGCTTCTTGATTTAAACCCGTTGAATATGCTAGATATACAGAATGTTTAAGCAAACAAGAAAAACAAGACATTATCAAAGCTTACTATCACAGAATGAATTCTGATGATTTAGTAATTAAAAATCAAGCATTAACTGAATGAGCAAGATGAGAAACCTGTTTAGTTTCGGTTAATAAAATCACTTTTGATGAAAAACAATTTAAAGAAAATGCTGAAATTGCTTTATTAGAAAACTGATTTTTTGTCAATGACACTTTCATTCCTGAAAACTATATTTTAAATAATACAGATAAAATAAAAGATATTCCAACTTACATAGTTCATGGAGAATACGACCTAGATTGTAGACCTTCAGGAGCCTATGAATTACACAAAAAATTGCCAAATTCGCAGTTGTTTTTATTAAGCAAAACTGCACATACTCAAAGAGAATATAAAATAGCACAAAAATTAGTTGAAATAACGGATATGTTAATAGACAATAAACAATAAGATCAAAGGTTCGCCTTTGATTTTTTTAATTCAAATCTATTCTTAAAAAGGACAAAATCAAACAATTTATTAATAGATTTTTATAAATTTTTTATTAAAAAACTAATTTTTAGTTATTTTTGCTTGCAAGCTGAAAAAGTGTTATAACCACATTATTTATAAGCATTTTGATTTTTAATATTTTTAACTTAGTGACTTAGATAAAAGTGTGGCAATTGTTATATTTGGCAAAAAACAAAAATCAAACTCTTTTGAACATAAAGCAATTAGATTTTTGTTTTTAGGTTAGTGATCTTAAAAAAATATTTCAAAATAATAAATATGCTTTATAATAATATTATTAATAACTTTCAGTTATTAAAATAAATAATATAAAAGGAGCATTATGGCAAGTATTAAAAAAAGATTTTATAATGGTTCTGAATATTTTCTTGATGAACATAGTCAAACATTAAGATTAAGTAATGAATATCATCAAAAATTATTAGATGAAAGCAACAAATGAACAAGATTTAAAAAAATCGGTGGTTCTTCATTAGGTGATGTGTTTGAAACTGATGCGTTCAAAAGTAGATTCAAAGCTTTTTGCTTTATTTCAAGGCTTTCAATGCCAGCGTTGCAAATGAAATACATAAATGCTGGAGTTCAATTAGAACCAAAAGTTATTGATTTCTTAAGAACCAAATTACCAAAAGTTGAAATTCAACATATTGAAGCTGAAAAATGTGGTTATGATTATTTTCAAGATGACAGAATAATTGGTGGGGTACCTGACGGATTAATTCCGCAAGTCAAGACAGTTTTAGAATTAAAGGCTGTTGGAGCTAAAAAAGAAGCATCATGATTAGATTCAAAAATGCCTGAAGATTACAAAAAACAAGCTCAATTGTATGCATATTTATTAGGTTATACTCACTATGCTTTAGTTGGAACATTCTTAAATGAAGAAGATTATTATGACACAAATAGAGTTAATTTCAATAAGCAAACACAAATGTTTACTTTCCAAGTTAACAAGGCAGTTGCAGAAGATGACATTAATGAAATTAAAAAATTCTGATTAGAATACACTCAAAAAGGTGTGTCGCCACAATATAAATTACCAAGAGATACTGATTTAGTTGATTATTTAAGATGCAGAAATGAACAAGAGTGAGAGGCACTATTTAATAAATGAAAAATTTTAAAGAAAGTTGATGAGGATATTAAATTTGAATAACAATATGAATAATAAAAAAAATATAATTATTAATGCTAAACAATATATAAATTCATTTATTAGTCAACCTTTTTTTATCTGAAACAGATATGAAGCGGATGGCAAAACCCCTTTAATTCCGCAATATGACCAAAATGGCTACAAACTCTACGATGATAAATATCTTTTTGTTAAAAAGGAAGAAAATAAAAATTTCTTTGAGCTTTATAATCAATACAGTGCGAATAACAATGATGACTCTTATGAAGATGATGAATCTGAAGAAGATGGTGAGTTAGAATATAAGATTTGAGAAAAAATTTTAAATGATAATTCAACTGGCGAATGAGATTATTCATTGCGTTCTAACAAAACAATTTATAGTAGTGTCTTAGATCAAACAATTGACTATTTAATCAATAGTGAACTAAGTTATATTGATAAATCAAGAATTTTACAATTAAGCAAAGTCAAAAGCGCTGAAGACTTACAAAATGATAATCTAACTGCTTTTGCTAATGATCAGTATGATTTATTAATTGATCCAACAATTATTTATAAATGATCAAATGAAGAGTCTGAAGATATTTTTTATCTAAAAGCAACATTTTTTGCTTTTGATAAAATTACAAGAACTGCTTACATTAACAAATACAAAGACTCAAATTCAGTCAATGATTATTTAACTGTGAATTGAATTTATCATGTAGCAAAATTAGCTGGTATTAATATTAAAAATTTCAAAATGATTTTGTTTGACTCGTTTGCAAAAGACTATAAAAAAGGCGTTTTAGATTTTACCACTTCACAAGCTGCTAATGGTAGTAGATCTAAAAAAGCTAAGAGCTCTTGCGTAGTAGAAATCGGCAAGGAAAAAATTTTAAATGAAGAGCAATGAAAAGCTTCTTGCTTAATGAACAATGGATCATTCTTCCAAAACGATGAATATATGGAATATATGTCTAAACGTAAATATACATTTATAGATTCTATCATGGCAAACAAACCATTAATAAACCCTAAAAAGAAAAGATTAGGCAAAAATGATGACAAATTAGCTCCGCCTATCTATTATTTTAGTGATGATAATGTGTTTAATGATCTAGGTGACTTTGGAGATTTTAGTAAAAAAGTTGATGAAATTATAAAAGGTTATTACATTAATAAACCTATTTATACTGATCTATATAAAAACTTAGACTTTAGTTCAGATTACCATCCTGTCTACGGTCAAAATAGTGCCTTATTAAAAACAATTCTTTTTAAACATGTCGGCGATGAATATCTTTATAGTAACAATATTAAAAGAATGATGAAAGAGTTAAATGCTGATTATGTTTATCAATTTAAAAATTCTGTTAAAGAATTAAAAAGCATGTCAAATTATTTTTCTTTAGGCGCCATTGAAGAACTGGCTAAGTATTTCAAAAAAGATAAAAGATATATTTGATATGACTATGAAGGTGTTTCTTCAATTACTCCAATTATTGATGGCATTGGCCCATATCGTCAAATAACTAATCAAGTGTCAATTATCGAAACAATTAATGGCGAAATAATTGAAAAAGATGGTCAAATTTGCCAAAACATTGTTAAAGACCCACTAAACATTTCTTTAATTGATATTGTTGATAATATTTTGGCTGTTTATTCAAATAAAGCAGATTATTACGTTGTTTATAACAAAACCTACGAAAACACCAGAAATAAAGAAATAGCGGAATTAGTTGTAAAGGCATTTGATAAAAACGATCTAAATATTATTGAAGCTTTAAAAGCAAGAAACATCCATTCTGCAGCTCAATTTAAAGAAATAGTCGATCACATTAACACTAACACTTTAGATTTAAGGGACTTTTTAGCTAAAAATACTATTGATGATAACTTATGTTTTGCAATTGACAAAATTAAATTAATTAATAGAACAGACGAAGACATAACTATTAAAAATAACTTTCATGATTTAGGCGACTTTGAACAATTTAAATTAGATTCTGGGTTATATAAAGTAAATGACAAATATAGAAATATGTACTTTTATGAACTTTTGGGTAAAGAAAGTATTAAAAACATTGAAAAATTAATTACTTACAACCAATTAAAACCAAAATTTAGTGAATACTTTAAACAATACAAAAACCTTGATGTTAAAAATGGTTCAAACGCTATGGAAGTTGCGATTAACCGTTATCTGGGCTTAATTAAAGATAATGAATGAGCAATTAAAGTAGAACAACTTAAAGAATATTGCCAAAATGATGTTGTGGCAATGCTTGTAACTTTTTCATTCTTTAAAGAAATTATCCAAGATGTTTTACCTGAAATTGCTAACTACGAATATCAACTTTTAGAAAATCAATCGCTTTATTTCAATGAAAATAGTAAAATAATAGACATTAAGAATTAAATTTAATATTAAATAAGCGAAACGAGAAAATATGAAAAAATTTAAACTTTTATCTGCTATTGCTCCTTTAGCATTAGCCCCTGTTGCTTTTGTTGCTTCATGTAAAAACGATGATAAGCAAAATGAAAAATTACTAAAAGAAAGAATTGAATTATTAAAACAATTAGAAGCTTTAGTTGCTACAAACACTTTCCAATTAGTTGATGCTAACGGCAAAATAATTGTTGAACAAACTTTAAGCGAAAATGCTAGCGAAAATGCCAACTTAGATGTTACTGCTTTAATGCCTGCTAATTATGCTTTGGTAAATGCTGAACAAACACATGTTGATGCTAACAAAATCAAATCAGTTGTTATTAAACAAACAAGTGTAAGTGCTGACAAATGAGAAGCTTTTATAGGCCTTAAAACAGCTTTTGAAACCAAACTTAGCGAAATGACTGAAAATAAAGCTTATTTAAGTCAAATCTTAGAAAAAGCTAAAAGCATTTTAGCTAAAAACATACCAACTGAAAACGACATTAACGATAGTATTTTTAATAATGTAATGCTACAACTAAACCGTTTTTCATACGACGTAATTCAACAGATTAAAATGGGAGATGCCCTTTATTTTGAATTCAAAAAATTAAATGAATTAATAAACACAAGAATTACTCAATTTAAAGCTGACAATCAAAATGAAACAGGTTATGCTAGCGTTAATGACAAAGTTGAAAAATTAATAGCCGATTTAAACACTTACAACGGTGAATATGTAACTCAAAAAAATTATGGCTATTTCCTTGACAAATACATTAGCTTTTTAACAAAATACAATGAAATTGTTTATGAATATGAAAAACAAACAAATGAAGCAAAAGCCAACAAAATTAAAGAGATAGGCAACTCTTTATCACAATTAACAACTACTTTTTTAAACAATACCGCAAATGCTAATTATCCAACAATTGTTGCTTTAAAATATGTTGACACTGTTTGAAATAAATACGATAAACTAATCGATATTTATAGTAAAAAAATGAGTGATGATGAAATCCAAAATTTAACTAATGAATTAAACTCACAAGCAATTAGCGATTGAATCGAAGAGAATATTAACAAAATTGCTAAACCATACAATGAAATTATTAACAATATGCTAAGTTTTTCAAATAACATTCTTGAACATTTACACACTAATTATTTAACTGTAGCTCAATCAAGCGCACAAAACAATAGCTCATTTAATGCTTTAATCGATTTAGCTTATGGAATAGGTAATGAAATTATCGCGATAACAAACGATGAAGAATTAACAAGCGAACAAATGCAAGCTAAATTCACAGAATTAAGCAATAATTACAACGAAAAATTATACTCGTTCCATAAAACTACTTACATGCAAATGCTTGCTATTGCCAATGCTAAATTCGTAAATGTTGAACTTCTTGCTAAACAAAGCAATAAACCAGAAGTGCAAAAAATGCTTGAACAAGCACAAATTTATTTAACATTGCTAAACAACACCATTAAATATAACGATCCATACTCACAATATTTAAATGTTGTAAATTACATTTCAAATATTGAAAGATTAACTGCGAATATCAACCAAATGTTAAGCGCTTAAAAAAGATAAATGAAAAAGAAACAGCTTTGAACTGTTTCTTTTTTAACTGTTTTATAGCCCTTT
>NZ_JNJW01000016.1 GCF_000701805.1 Mycoplasmopsis iners ATCC 19705
ACTATAACGGTCCTAAGGTAGCGAAATTCCTTGTCGGCTAAATACTGACCTGCACGAAAGGCGCAATGATCTCTCAACTGTCTCAACACTAGACTCGGTGAAATTATGGTCCCAGTGAAAACGCTGGGTACCCGCATCAAGACGAAAAGACCCCATGGAGCTTTACTATAACTTCGTATTGAAATTTGGTCTAACATGTGTAGGATAGGTGGGAGACGATGATAGCAGGACGCCAGTTCTGAAGGAGTCAACCTTGAAATACCACCCTTGTTATATTGAGTTTCTAACTTGCCATCATAATCAGGTGGGAGGACAGTGCGTGGTGGGTAGTTTGACTGGGGCGGTCGCCTCCTAAAGAGTAACGGAGGCGTTCAAAGGTACACTCAATACGGTCAGAAACCGTATGTAGAGCGCAAAGGTAGAAGTGTGCTTGACTGTGAGACTTACAAGTCGAGCAGGTGCGAAAGCAGGACTTAGTGATCCGGCTGTACATTGTGGAATGGCAGTCGCTCAACGGATAAAAGTTACCCTGGGGATAACAGGCTTATCTTGCCCAAGAGATCACATCGACGGCAAGGTTTGGCACCTCGATGTCGGCTCATCGCATCCTGGAGCTGGAGTCGGTTCCAAGGGTTGGGCTGTTCGCCCATTAAAGCGGTACGCGAGCTGGGTTCAAAACGTCGTGAGACAGTTTGGTCCCTATCTGATGTGGGCGTTGGAATATTGATGAGAGCCGCTCTTAGTACGAGAGGACCGGAGTGGACGTACCACTGGTGTTCCTGTTGTTGCGCCAGCAGCATAGCAGGGTAGCTAAGTACGGAAAGGATAACCGCTGAAAGCATCTAAGTGGGAAGCCTCCTCAAAGATAAGTATTCCCTTGAGATTCCTTATAGACTATGAGGTTGATAGGATGGGGGTGTAAGCGTAGTAATACGTTGAGCTGACCATTACTAATAAATCGATCGGTTTAAAAGTTGTTATGTGTTAATAAGACATTTCAATGAACCATAACCAAAATTACTATTCAGTTTTCAAAGAATATGGCACCAAAGGTGCTTTTTTTTATTAAAATTAAATAAATAGCTTGAATTTAGAGTTTAAGAACAAGAGGCAAAAATGAAATATGAAGATATATTTATCTGCAATACTGACACAGTATGTGGCATAGGTGGACCAATTAATCAAAAGACCTTAGACGAAATTTATGAATTAAAAAAGAGACCTAGAAATAAAAAAATAATGATTTTAGTGGGTTCTTTAGAACAAGCTAAAGAATTTAGTCAATGAAATGATAAAGCCTCGCAATGAGCTTTAAAATATTGACCAGGTGCTTATTCAATAATAGTAAATGGTCAAGGCTTCAGGATGCCAAAAAATGAAGAATTATGTGCTTTTTTACTTAAGAACGGTCCAATGTATATGACTAGTGCAAATTTATCAGGCATGTCACCTATTGAAATTGAACAAGCAGGCGAGATTTTCCCTGAAGTTAAGAAAGTTTATGCTTTTTCAGGCACAAAATCAAATCAATCAAGCCAAATTTACAATTTAGATACAAATGAATGAATAAGATAATTAAAAAAATAGTTGCGTGGAACAACTATTTTTTAATTTGAAACATTTCAATTTTATTAGTCAAAATATCTTCCTCTAAATCAGGAATCATGTCTAATTCAGCTTCAAGTGCTTTTGCTTCATCCATTTTTGGTTTGGTTACTGGTTGTTTGGGAGCAAATAATTCGCATGTTTCATTAGCCTTTTGAATAGATAAATCATAAGTACCTATTTTTTTAGCAATATTAATAGTTTCAATTTTATCATTAGTTAATAAAGGTCTAAAAACTGGCAGCGTGCTGACCGAAGCAATTGTATAGATTGATTCTAAGGTTTGTGAAGCAACTTGACCTAAATTTTCTCCATTTGATAAGGCAATAATATTTAATTTATCAGCTAATTTGTTTGCTATACGGTAAAAACTTCTTCTCATTAAATTAATCTTATAAGCAGGATTTGATGTCATCGCTATGTAATTCATTAAATGAGAATAATTAGCTAAGTAGAGTGTTGATTTGCCTTGATATTTACTTAAAATGTTAACTAATTCTTTAAGTTTATTAATAGTTCTTTCATCTGTTTGTGGAGGAGAAACGAACGATAAATAAACTATTTCTAAACCTCTTTTCATTAATTGATAAGCAGCAACAGGCGAATCAATTCCACCACTCATTAAATGTAAAACACGACCTGTGATTCCAACAGGCAAACCACCCGCCCCTTGAATTTCTTTATCAAAAATATAAACATTATTTTTTCTAATTTCAACATTGATTTCTACTTCAGGGTTGTGTACATCAACTTTAATATGTGGAAATTCTTGCAAAATATAAGCACCTAACTTAGTATTAATTTCAGCAGATGTTAATGAATAATTTTTATCTGATCTTCTCGCATTAACCTTAAAAGTTTTAGTTGAATTACTGATTAATTTTTTAGCATGTTCTTTAACAATTTCAAAGTCTTTGTCACACTCTATAACAGGCGAATATGATTGAATTCCAAAGACATATTGTAAATTATTTAAATTTTCACTGGAATAATCAATAAACATTCTATCAAAACCAGTTTCTGGTTTAACATTTAAAATTTTAACTACATTATCATGTAACTTTTTAGTAAAAGCATTTCTGTTTTTATGTTTAAGTGTTAACTCACCATATCTAATTAGGATTTTTTTATACATGTTTTTTCTCCTTAGACAAATAATTTAGCGTTTTTTCCAAAGCTATTTGATAATTTTTAGCTTTTAAATCTTTTTTAACTATTTTAACAATGTCATTAAATTTAACATTTTGACTTCTTAATAAAGCATTATTTTTAACTAATTCAATGGTCATATTTTTATATAAATATTTTGCGAAAAGTTCTATGAAACAGTTAATAAAGGCTTCGTTGCGTTCATTTTGCAACTCAACCGCAGGCAATGATGTCTGTTCAAATTGAGCCTGTAATGAATTAATTTTTCTCATAAGTACAACATTTTGATTAGACTGTTCTAATAAATTAAAATGTTCTAAAATTCATATAAACAAACGTTGCATAATTTTATTATTCTTTTGGGTAAATAAATCATTAAATATGCCTTTATATGAATTTATCAATTGACGATTAACTAAGTCTATAAACCTTTTAAACTTGACAATTTCTTCATAAATTTTTTCAACTTCAGTGAATAAAATTTCATCATTTTCTAATAATAAGTTAAGTTTTAAGGTAAGCTGATTAAATTCTTTTTTGATGATTTCGAATTTGTTAGGATCAAATCAAATTTTGATTTGCTCAATTTTTGTTTCGTATTGTTTTAAAACTTTAGTCAAAATATTTTTTTGATTTGCTCAATAGTTATTTTTTTGTTCAATTCAAAATGCTTTTTCTTTTAAGTTATAAAGGCTATTTAAAATCATTTTTAGATCATCTCTAACTTTTTGATAATGTTCATTAACTCAATAATTTTTTAAATTAGAATAATCAGAATAGATTGTTTCATAGGCTTTTTGGTCAATATATTTGTTGCTTTTTATTTCTTCAAAAACCCTAGGTAAATGCTTATAAATAATAAATTCAAAAGCTTTTAATTTATCTATTTTTTCAGCGAAGTTGCGAATTCTTTTTTCATTTTCACTAATTGCATTAGCAACTTTACCAATTAATGTTTCTTTCTTTTTGTTTTCAATTTCAACAACGGATTTTTTTAATTCTTTCACTTTACTATCAGCATAAAGATAAGAATTTGGTAAATTATCGCGATTTATATTAAGATATTCACTAAGTTTAGAAAGAATTTCAAAAGACGATGTAGCAGTAGTTTCAATAATGTTTCAGTGTTTATTTATCGACTCAGACAATACTTCAAAGTCGTTGTGTTTATCTTTATAGCGATTTGTTAAATTGTTAATTAACTTTATTTGTTCTTTGGCTTTTTTAATATTGTATTTTTGAATAAAATCCTTTACAAGTTGTAAATGACTATCTATTTCGTCTTTGTCATCTTGCAATTTGCTGTTTAAACTTGTTAGCTTATTGAATTTTTCGAAATAATTAGGAGTTTTATTGTAAATACTTTTAACTCTTTTAATAGTATTAGTTCTGGTATTGGTAGTTGTAGAAAGCAATGTTTCTAAATCTTCAATTGTTTTAGAAAATTTATCTAATTTGCTTTTACGAATAAGTAAAGCTAGACAAAGAGAAGCTACTGCTGTGAAAATAATTAATAAAAAAGTAGCAAGAATAATTTTTACAATTAACATAATGTTATTATATGAAAAAAATGCCAAAAATAGCCTAAAAACAATGGTATTTGGTTAATTAAAAAGACACTTTTAAGTTCATAAATTAGCTATAAAAAAAATCGTGAAATGTTCATAAAAAAGTTAAATTATTTAGCAATAATCTTTGGCAAAATTTTGGTCTTTTATTTAAATCCTTTCATTGTAATTTTAAAAGCCACAAAACCTAATTTTCCTATGAAAAATGCTTTTTAGACAAAAATTAAAAATTAACTTGGAAACAAAATTACAAAATTAACCTTTCCCACTTACTAGTATAAAATCTTTTTTGGCTAAGACCATTGATATAAAACTCAATTTTAATCATTGTAATTTTAAAAGCCAAAAAACCTAATTAGCCTATGAAACAGAATTTTTAGACAAATTAGATTACTTAACTTGGAAAGATGTTATTTGTTTTTGCAAATAAAAATCGCATTACTTTTATTAAGCAATGCGATAATTTTTAATCTAAGTGGCTGATTTCAATTTTGAAATTACCAATAAATTGGTTGTTAGCTGTTGATAAATTGTACTCAAAGTAATTAGAATTTTCACGTTTTTCAACTTTTAATAATTGAGCTATCAAAATCATTTTGCTGCCATCAACATTAACATAAGAGTTATCAAAACCTTGATCTTTAGCAATTGATAAAGTTGTTGGTCCAGCGTAAATATTAATTCTTTCAGGATTTACTTCAATACAATTTGCCACACCGTTGTTAGGCTCTTTAAAAATATATGTCTCATACTCAAGGTCATGCTCCTCATTATAAAAATTTTCATAAGTAGATTCAACCTCAAATTGAGTAATTATTGGGTCAATTTGATTTTCTTGAGTTGAGTGATTTGCTAGCGAATAAAATTTTATTTTCATTGTGCTAATCTTTCTTTAATTAATTTTTCGCCATATAAATAAATTGCTTTAGCCAATTCAGGTCCATGCTCTACATAGGTTGAAGCTAGTCTAATTGGCATAAATAAATTTTTGCCTTTTTTTCCTGTTAATAAGGCAGTTTCATTAATTTTGCTTTGAATATTTTCAACAGTAAATTCAACTTGATCTAGTAAAGAAGCAAATGTTTTGACAACATCTATTTGGTCTTGATTTAACTCTGGTTTAGTGCCTTGAGCATTTTTGTAAATGTTCATTTGTTCTAACAATTGATTAGTTGTATAAGCATTTTCTTTAAACGTATCAATAAACAATTGTGTTCATTCATCATTGTTTAAATTAAGCATTTTAATCAAATCTTCAGTACTTGTATTTTTTAAATATTGTTTAGAAAACCATTGCATTTTTTGAATATCAAATTTAGAAGGGCTTTTACTTAAACGTTCAGGATCAAAAGCTTCAATAATTTCAGTTTTGCTCATTAATTCTTTGGCATTAGCTTCTGTTCAACCTAAAAGTGCAAGAAAGTTAAAGACACCTTCTGGCATATAACCTTCATTACGATAGTCTTCAATAAATTGTTTTAAACTAGTATCTCTTTTTGAAAGTTTTTTACCTTCCATGTTTGTAATAACAGTCATGTGTCCAAACTGAGGATTTTCTCAACCTAAAGCTTGATAAATAGCTAATTGTTTTGGAGTGTTAGTAATATGTTCTTCACCTCTAAGCACATGACTAATATTCATATCATGATCATCAATAACAACCGCAAAATTATAAGTTGGATAGCCATCACTTTTTTGAATTACTCAATCACCAATGTCATCACTTTTAAATTCAATGTGGCCTCTAACGATATCATTTCAACTATAAACAAGTCCTTTTGGCATCGCTAAACGAATTGAATATTCACCAGCTTGATCTCTTCTTGCTTTTTCAGCTTCATCTAACTTTAATCAATCACGGTTATATCTAAACGAAGGAATGCCTTTAGCATCTGATTCGGCTTTTTGAGCTTCTAATTCTTCACCATTATCATAAGCTTTATAAGCTAAGCCTTTTTCAATTAATAATTGTGCAATTTGAGCATAACGAGCCAATTTTTCACTTTGGCGATATTGACCACAATTTGGGTTTGGTTTAAGCGGGCTTTCGTCAGGAATAATACCTAATCAAGCTAAATTTTCAAGTTGACTTTCTTCACCTCTAGGCACATTTCTTTTAACATCAGTATCTTCAAGACGAAAAATAAAGTCACCATTAAAGTGTTTAGCAAATAAATAACAAAATAAAGCTGTTCTCGCTCCACCTATGTGTAAATAACCAGTTGGACTAGGAGCATAACGTGTACGAATTCTTTTCATTTTTACTTCCTTTCAACAATGTTATATATTATATATACTTAATATAGATATATATATAAAATATGTTAAATATGGTAAAATAATAACACTTTTATTTAATAAAAATTAATACTAAAACGAGGTGTATATGCTTATCAATTTTGACAATAAAGATGATGAAAAAGACAAATTAGTTCACAAAGAAGAATTGGATGAAAATTACATTCCTGATGATGAACTTTTTGTTGCTTTTAAAAAAGAAGAGCCTAAAGTAGCTGTTGAACAAGAGGAAGAAGAAGATATACCACAAAATAAAGAAGAATATCAAGTTCAATCACAAATTTTAGAAGAAGCAATCCCTGGAATTAATCCTGTTTTTGTGCATCGCGAAATGAAAAATTCTTTTCTTGAATATGCAATGAGTGTTATTGTTTCTAGAGCCTTGCCAGATGCTAGAGATGGCTTAAAACCAGTTCATAGAAGAATTCTTTTTGACATGAGCGAATTAGGCATTACTCATAGTTCGCAACATAGAAAAAGTGCCAGAATTGTTGGTGATGTTTTAGGTAAATACCACCCTCATGGTGATTCTTCAGTTTATGAAGCAATGGTAAGAATGGCTCAAGATTTCTCAATGCGTTATCCTTTAGTTGATGGGCATGGTAACTTTGGTTCAATTGATGGTGATGAAGCTGCCGCTATGCGTTATACAGAAGCAAGAATGTCAAAACTAGCAGGCGAAATGTTAGAAGGTATTAAAAAGAATACTGTTGATTTTGTCGATAACTATGATGCTAGTGAGTTAGAACCAGCAGTTTTACCAGCTCGTTTTCCAAACTTACTTGTCTCAGGGGGCTCTGGAATTGCTGTTGGTATGGCAACATCAATTCCGCCACATAATTTAGGTGAAACAATCGATGCCGCTATTGCTTTGGCAAAAAACCCTGAAATTAGTATTGATGAATTAATGCAATATTTACCTGGACCTGATTTTCCAACCGGCGCAACTATTTTGGGCAACGCTGGAATTAGAAGTGCGTATCACACAGGCAAGGGTGCTATTACAGTTAGATCGGTTGCTAAAGTTGAAGAATTTCAAAATGGTAAAAGCAAAATTATTGTTACCGAAATTCCTTATGAAATTAAAAAAACAGCAATTATTGAAAAAATTGCTGAGTTAGTAAAAGAAAAAACTATTGAAGGCATTAGCGATTTACGTGATGAATCGTCAAGAGAAGGCATTAGAATTGTCATTGATGTTAAGAAAAACCATAATCCACACGTTTTATTAAACAAACTTTACAGACAAACTAATTTACAAGTGAATTACAACGCTAATTTAGTAGCTTTAGTTTATGGCGAACCTAAATTATTAAATTTAAAAGACGCTTTAAACGTTTATTTGAAACACCAAGAAGATGTTGTTACTAGACGTTTAGAATTTGATTTACAAAAAGCTTTAGACAGATTACACATTTTAGAAGGCTTAAAAATAGCAGTTGAAAACATTGATGAAGTTATTGCAATTATTAAAAAGTCAAAAAATGATGCTGAAGCACAAGCTAATTTAGCTCAGCGCTTTGCTTTAAGTGAAAAACAAACCAAAGCTATTGTTGATATGCGTCTTGGCCGTTTAACAGGCTTAGCAATTGAAAATATGATTGAAGAAATGAAACAATTAAATGAAGAAATTGCCAGAATTCAACATATTTTAAATAACCATGAAGCATTAATCAACTTAATTATCGAAGAATTAAGCGAAATTAAAGAAAAATACAGTGATAAAAGAAGAACTATAATTGATTATGATGTTCAAGGCACAATCACTGATGAAGATTTAATTCCAAGAAGAGATATAGTTATCACTACTTCTTCAAAAGGCTTTGTAAAAAGAATGGATTTAGAAGAGTATCGTAGTCAAAGAAGAGGCGGAATTGGTCAAAATACCATGAAAACTTATGATGATGACGATATAGCATCAATTTTGACAACTAATACACACACAGATTTATTACTATTTTCAAATTTAGCTAAAGTATATAGAATCAGAGCACATGAAGTGCCTGAATTATCAAGACAATCAAAAGGTGTGGCTTTTGTCAACATTGTTCCAGCATTAAATGCTAAAGATGGTGAAAAAATTGTCTCAATGTTGCCAGTTGACACATATGCTAATGATAAATATTTATTCACCACCACAAAACAAGGAATTATCAAAAAAACTGTATTAAGCGAATATGCAAGAATTAATTCAAATGGTAAATATGCCTTTAATTTAGTTGAGGGTGATGAATTAATTAGAGCAAGCATTTTAGGCGAAGATGAACAAGTTGTTTTAGCAAACAACAATGATAGAATTGTTAAATTTAATTCTTCAGATTTTAGACCAATTAGCAGAACCGCAACTGGTGTTAAAGGTATCAAACTTGATGAAGACGAATTCGTTGTTTCATCTTCATCATCAAATGAAGGTGAATTGATCTTAACAATAGGTGCTTTAGGTTTTGGTAAATTAACCCATGAAAGCTTATTTAGACTTGTTAGAAGGGGTGCTAAAGGGGTTAAAAGCATCAATGCTAAACTAGCTGGTAATATCGTTTTTGCTAGATTTGTTAATTTACAAGATGAATTATTGATTATCACAAGCAAAGGCTTTACATTAAGAACCAAAATTGCTGATATTAGCATTTCTGGACGTTCAGCTAAAGGTGTTAAATTAATCAATCTTAAAGATGGTGAAGAAATTCAAGCAGTGGAAATTATCAAAGTTGATGAATCAATTGACACTGAAGCAGTTAATGAAGCAAAACAAAAATTAGAACTAATCAAGGAAGCAACGGCTGAAATTGACTTAGAAGACGAAGAAGACGACGAAACAGAGGAATAATATGAAAAAGGGCGAAATAACAAAATTACCTATTGAATTTTACAATCGAAGTTTTGTATTTCGTAAAGTTAAGAATTTAGATAATTTAAGTTTGTCACTTAATTATTTTGTTCAAGCCTTTTCAGCTATTTTTTCAGATCAAATTAATAAAATTTTAATTTCTCCAAGTGGAGATTTAATTCAACAAAACACATTCAATAGTTTTGTTGAATTTTTTACATCGTTTTATCAAACATTATTTTTTGATAAATATAGTTCAGTGCCATTAGAAATTGACGAATATGTCTATAATCATGAGAAATACGACGTTTTATTTAAAATTTCATTAAATAAAAAATTAGACTATTTAGTAATTGATATTCTTTCCTTTAAAAATCATAAATTAACTAAAGAGCTTTTAAAAAAGATTAAAGAAACCTATGAATTGCTGAACGATATGCACTTTGACACGAATAAAACTAATTTAGTGTCTCTTTCTTTAGATAAATACTTAAATTATTTTGCTTCATCAAATTCAACCACAGGTGATTTCAAAAAGCTAAAGGAAAGATACAAAAGTGTTTTAGCTTTTAATTTTAAAACAAACACACAAAAAAGTCTAGTTTCTAAAATGCTTAAATTTTACAAAAACGACTATAAAATAGTGCCTTTTGCTTACAATGGTTTTTGAAGAAAAATTTGATTTAATTTATTTAGTGATTTGAAAAAGAATAAAAAACATGTACATGCAATTTTTAATTGACAAAAAAACAATACTTTTCAAACTTGATTCAAGATAAACAATAAATTTGAATTGATTGAATCTTCAGATTTAGCATTAATTTATTTAAACTTTTTCTTTGAAGAATTAAAAAGATCACACGAAGATTTGAGTGAAAAATATGTAGTAATTTCGCATGACAGTAATTATAAATTATTGAAGTTTTTGAAACAATTTAAGATCAAATATTACTATTTTGATGAAGAAAATCATCATAGCAACATTAATAATCCAAATTGCTTATTTGTTTATATTAACAATTATTTCTTATCTAACACAATGTCATTTAAAGTTTTTAACAATTCATACTTTTTATTATGTTTAATTTGAATGTTTAATAACTACCGGAATAGAAACAATTTGTTGACTTTTAAATACAAACAACTGGAAGATAATTTTGGAATTACTAAAACAAAAATTGTTGAAAAAGCCTATCAAATAGACAAATTAGACAATTTAATTAAAGCAGCAACTAAATTCATTAATCTAAAGCATAAGCATAATTTAATTAATAAAATCAATGTTTTTAATGATTATGAAGACAAAAAATTATTTTTATTTAAATTGCTTACAAGTAAAAACCATGCTGTAATTCTTTCATATGATTTTTTAAAGAAAAAATTAGTTATTCAATATCAACTTTGCAAGCAATATGAATATGAATCGAGAAACATAATTTTAGACTTTCTTTTATTAAAATTAGAAGTAAGAAAAATACTAAGAATTAGTAAAAAAATATTAAAAAATAGCGCACAATAAAAGTGCGTTTTTTATCCCAAGTTTCCAAGTTTGAAGATATAAAAAAACTAATATGCCTATAAATAAGACATATTCGTTTTTTATGTTTCAAAATTGCACACATAGAATTAACCCCCGCATTTCCCACTTGCGGGTTTTTTTATGCTTTTTTAACCCCGTACATATTTATAAATAAATATGTAAAAATTATAGTATTATGCTACTGTTTTATGGTATAATTGGTTTATGGCAAGTAAAACAAGAAAAAGAACATGAATAATTTCTGTATCAAAAAGATCAAAAGGTAATTACATTCAAATTGGTTATCAAAAATTAGATGGTGTTGGTTATGAAACAAGATTTGCAATTGGTTTTGAAAAAGATTTTGAAAAATACCAAGAGAACGCTATTGAAAAAATCAAAATGTTAATCAAAGATATGCCTTTGACATACACCAAAGAAAAAATTTTAGATGTAATAAACAAGAAATTAAAAAATAACAAAACAGACTTAATTAAATATAGCGAAAGATACAAAGGATTGAACCTAATTGGCTTATTAATAGACCATTTCGACATTTTTAAAGATTGTAATAAAACAAAATCAATAAGTCTAAATGAAGTTGTAAAACAACAAATTTACCACAGAATTAAACAACCTTTAAGTGTTTGAGCAACATTTAATAGTTTGAAAAAAGAGCAAGAAAATGTTTATTCAAAAAATGCATTTTACAGATCTTTAGATTACATCGCAGAAAATAGAGAACAAATTTTACAAAACTTAAACGCTGTTTTAGTCAAAGAACATAAAAGAAATGTAAATATTGTTTGATATGACTCGACAACAACTTATTTTGAAACAATTGATAGAAAAGGTTATAAAAAACCAGGTTATTCAAAAGATGGCAAGTTTAAAGAAGATCAAATTGTGATTGGCATGGCAACTGATTCAAATGGCATACCCGTTCACTACAAAGTTTTTCCGGGAAATACAGCTGATTCAAATACATTTATCAAATTTGTTTTAGAACTCCAAAACATATACAAAATAAACAATGTAACTATTGTTGCCGATAAAGGTATGTCTGTTAATAAAAATATTAGATTTTTGGAAGACTAAACTAGGACAAGAAAAGTAGACAGAAAATAAAAACTGTCTACTTTTCGTTTACAATAAGAGAAAGGAGTTTACAAATGGCTAAACAATTGAAACATTATGAATGATTAGATCTATTTAGATGACTAGAAAATTGAGAATACACAAATGAATATGAATACAAATTTGCATCTTATATTTCAGAAAAATATAATAAGGATTACTTTAAAGAAAATATTAGACGTAGAATTTGAAATAAATTTAGAGAATATCAAAAAGACGAAACTGTAATATTTTCAAAAACAGGAACAGCCCCTAAAAAAGGGAAG
>NZ_JNJW01000017.1 GCF_000701805.1 Mycoplasmopsis iners ATCC 19705
TGAAAAATACTATGAAACAGCTAAAAACATCGACAAAAAACAAAACGCAATTGATCGAATTAGACAAAATCCAAACTTAACTCCAGAACAAATAGATTCAATTTCTCAAAACATCAGAGAATTAGATGAATCAAAAGATGATTTTGCTAACAAATTAGATAAAGAATTAGCTAAAGCTGATTTAATTGCTCAAATCCAAGCTAATACTAATTCAAGTGAAAATGAAAAAGCACAATTAGTTCAAGAAGTTCAAAACATTGATAATAATTCTCCTAACTTCTTTGACCAAATAGCCAATGAAAAAGCTAAATTAGCAATAATTGAACAAATACATGAAGACTATAAAGCGGGTCTTTTATCAGATGAAAACAAAGAAGCTTTAATTAAAAAAGCTTTAAGTATAGATAATGATGAAAATACAGTTCAAATAATCGATAAACTTGAACAAGAATTAACATTAATTAGAAAAATTAAACAAGATGAACAATTAACTCCAAAAGTTAAAGAACAATTAATTAATTCAATAGTTAACATTGATGAAGACAGTAATGCATTTGAAAGTGATTTAAATAAAGTCGCTCAAAAATATGTTGATGTTAAAGAATTAATTAAATCAATGAATGATTTGGACAACTTGACCCAAAATGCTAGTCAATGAAATAAATTAGATGATGATAGAAAAACTGCTATTCATAATGCAATTAATATTTCAAATTTAATCTTGAAAGATCTTGATAATAACGATTCAATAACAATTTCTGATCAAACAGCAATCAATAAATCATTATTGGATTTTGAAGATAATCACAAATGAGATTGAATTTTATTTGTTATAGCTTCAATTGCTACCGCATTATCATTAGGAATCTTGCTAGCTATTCCAGCGGTTAAAAACAAATTATTAAAGTAAACTTAACATAAAAGATCAACCACTTAGGTTGATTTTTTTGTTGAATTTTTTGCCTATAACCCGAGTTTCCAACTAGGAAACTCGGGGACTGTCCACATTTTGTGTCCCAGTTCACAGTAGTAATATTAGGTTTCGTATTTTGAGTTAGACGTTTTAAACATAAATTGAAATAATAAAATCAAGCAGTTAATTCTACTTGGTTTTTGTATAAAAATTATTTTTTTAAAAAAGGAAAAATTAAAAGTTTTGTAAAAAAATATTTTATAAGTGAAAAAAATATACTAAGATATAAAAGAGTGAATAAATGACTTATACGAAAGCCGTCATAACAAGTGACCTTATCCAGGCGTATTAAAATAATAATAGGTGTATTTCTCATTATGTCTAGCGGTTATGCGTAGGGCACTTTTTTTATTCAAATTATGAAAAAATTAGACATAGAATTTTATAAATTAATATCTATCCCGACTTTCCAAGTTTGAAGATCTAAAAAAACTAATATACCTATAAATAAGGCATATTCGTTTTTTTATGTTTAAAATTACACACATAGAATTAACCAATGCATGCTATAAAATCTCTATAAATTTTGATATTTTCTTGATGATGTGGATCTAAATCATTAATTATTTCTTGAACTATTTGACCATTCACTTCTTTTCTAGTAATTGTCATCATTCTTAATGAATCAACTAATAAATCAATTGATATTTTTTGAATTTCGCCATTGCTTTCGCAATATTTTTTCAACTTGTAAAGACAGTATTTAATAGTAACTAATGCTAAAAAACATAATAAAACATGGTTTAAAATAAACCGGACACCGAATATTGACAAAATCGTATTTAGTGCCCTGTTCATTTCTTTTGTTTAGAATTTTCACAAGAAGCAACAAATACCGCAAAAATTAATGTCATATCGGAAATTGATACAATTTCCGAAAAAGTTTTATTTTTTCATAATTATCCTAATAATTATTATATATTGTATATTTATATATAGAGAGAGATAGAGAGAATAGGAGATATGTATGAAAAATAAAGCATTAAAAAAGAGTCTTTTAATTGTGCCTGCATCAGCACCATTAATAGGACTTGTTTTGCCTCTTTCAGCAAATTTTTCAAAACAAAATGTAAATATTGCAATTAATGATGTTGATTATGTGTTTGATAAGGTTAATTCTAATATTTTAGATGATATTTGAACAGGTTATAACAATTATGGTGATGGCACAGTTCATAGGTGATACAACTCTTTAGATGCAAATGGGAGAACTAATTTAAGTCAAACTGGAAATAATAAGCTTAATTGAAGGGCAACTGGTGATGCATGATATAGATTATTCGATGCTTCAACGCCAGGTTTACCAGCAAATATTAATCAAACTAATTGAAATGGTAATGGATTTGCTAATGAAATTGGCCATATGTATTCTTGAGAAAGAGATGGCGCTTCATCTTCATTAACTAATGGTACCGGTTCTTGATGAAATGGAAATGGATTTAATCCATTAACTAACAGCAAAAAAATTAAAGTTGGTATTAATTTAACTAATGCTGACACAAATAATGACTTTTTTACTGCTGGAATTTACTTTTCAGACGATATTAGATTAGTTGGTGATATCAAAATTCACTTATTTGTTAAAGAAGATAGTAGCAGTGTTAATATTGATCAAAGTCAAGGTAAATCAACTACATATACTATAAATATTAATGATGATCCAAAAGCTGATATTGGCACAATGGAAATAAGCCCATGAATAGGTAAAACGCAACAAGTAACTGGCACAAGGCAATCAGTTAGTACAACTATAAACGGTAAGTCAAAAATGGCTTACATTAGCGACTATGCTTATTTGCCATATTATGATCATATTCCTGACGAGTACCAAAATAATATGTCAGATGAAAATAAAAAGCAAAGAAACTGATGACAAAACACTAGACAACAAGGAAGCAATGAACTTTATGATGTTTTAATTGATGGTTATTCAGTGCAATCACTAAGAAATTCCGAGTTTCGTTTCACAACCAATAAATCCAATAAATTTGCTTTTGGTTTATTTCAACACTCAATAATTAGAAATAGTACTCCTGTTATTACTAAAAATAATATAACTCAAAATCAAGGGGGAATATTTGTTTTTAGAGTTAATACAAGTGCATCACATAATGAAATTGTTGCCGGAGCTGTAGTTGAATTAGAAATGAAGCCATTTAATAATTCAACTGAACCTTTTAATCAATTATATGCTGGTAATGCTGGTTCTACCACTGGAAAGAAAACATATTTCGGAGTTTCAGAATATAGAAATTTAAATAATACAGATAATTACAAGGTTATTGGTGGGTTTATTAAAATGGCTGATCGGAAACAGTCATATTTAAAGAAATTTAATACTGAAGAAAAAATCCAAGATAATCTTGAATTTTACAATCAAGCAACTGACGGAATTCCACAAGCTAATTTATCTATTTCTGAAAACGGAAATAGTGCTTTTGCATACAATATAGATAAAAATGGTGTTTCTTATGACAACAAAAATGTAATTAGAACAAGAAACATTTATCAAGATTATAAAAGTTATAATAATTTATCTAATTTACGTTTAAAAGCTTCTTTTGCTTCTAGTGCTGATAGTCAAAAATGAAGAATGGTTACTAAATCTACAACAGCTTCTGCATCAACTATTTTTGGAAGAGAATATCTTGATTTTGCACCAATTGAATACACATTTACAGATTTAGAACATCTTAAAAGATATATTCAATCTAAAAAATGATTAACTAAAGGTGAAAAAGATGCTTTAACTAGATTTGTTGAAGATGATACTTCTTTTAATGTTGATAATGAATTTACAAATGAAGAAGCCAAAAATGATTGAAAAAAGAAAATAGATAAAATTGACGATTTACAAAAATCAATAGAAGAAAAATATAAACAGATTAGTGAATATCCACTTAATACTGAAATTTATGATAGTAAGTGGAATACAATTGCCACAAATAAAATGCTTTATGCTTTAGCTGATTTCGAAGTTAAGAAAAAGTTAGAAGATTATATTAAAGACAATTCTAGCGTTATTAAACTTAAATCTACCGAATATAATGATGATAAAAACGCACAAGATAGAAATACTTCTACTCAATATGAAGATGCTGAAGATTTTAATTTCTTAAATAGCCTTCTTCAAACAACTAAAAACACTTTAACTGATAAATTTAATGCAATTCTAACTTCTGGTAAAAATAATTTGGATTCTATTTATGCAAAATTAGATGATTATCAAATTACTCAAGCTAATTCTCAAACTTATCCAAATAACAATACAAAAGCAACTAATTTATTAACTAATAATCTAATTCAAAATGTAATTGATCCGTTAACAAATTATGAGCAAGTTAAAACTTTTGATTCAGCAAATTCAGAACCTTATAAAACTAATATTAAAAATGTTTTAGATAGTATTAAAAATTTAAATGATTTAGAAACAGAAAAAAATAATTTAAAAACTCAAATTATTGAAGAACAAAAAGCACAAAACGACTTTAATAATTATGGTGTATTTACTAAATCAACAAATAGCATTAATTTAAATTCTTTTGATACTTTTGATGCTAATTTAAAAAATGCTACTAATAAAACAATTGATAATATTTTTGACACAACTCAAACATTAAGTGATTTTTACACTAATGGCCAAAAAGCTTTGCAACAAAATTGAATCGATAAATTAACTGGTGATGAAATTAATGGGGCTGTTGAAGAATTTAAAAAAGAAATCAACAATTTTACTTTCTTAAATGGTGATAACACTAGTGGTGAAAAATTCTATATCATTAATTCTCTAAAAGGAAAATTAGGCTCAAAAGGTCCTTTTACCTATAATGCTCAAACTAAAACTTTAGCAATTAATTCAAGTTATTATTCAAATATTAATGATGAAATGCAACTTGCATTTGATATTGCAAAAGAAAATGCAAAAAATCAAATTAATAGTCTTACTTATTTAAGTCAAGATGAAAAAAATAATGCTAAAAGTTTAATTGATAAAGCTCAATTGTATAAAGATACTTATGAAGCTAATAAAGACTATTCTGATAAAGTTCTAATCGGTTCAGATAAAAATATCAAAACTATTGTCGATAAATGAACTAATATTAATAATGAACGTGAAAAAATTAAAGATTATAGTGCTACTTTTGGTTATCCAGATAAAAGCATTAAACCTTCAACTGCAAAACAAAATTTAATTACAACTGATAGTATTGATCCTAATAATCAAGGGGTAGAAACTAAAATTATTGATATTCAAGCCGATGATAATGCTGGTACTTTAGTAGTAACTTATAAAATTCTTAAATCAAGTGATAAAGACAATATCTATACACAAGATAAAACTTATACAATTACTGGTTTTAGTGATGAACAATCAAGAATTGAAACTTTAAGCGCTACTCCAGAATATAAACAGGTAAATCAAAAACCTAATATTCAAGCTTCAACTGTGGTAAAAGCAAACAATGCAAATGTTGATATTGTTTGACAATTACCAACTAATACAAAAATTTATGCAAATAGTGTTAAATATCTTGGTTATAACGATACAACTGGAAAAATTAAAATTGCATATAAATTACAATCAACTGTTGATGCAAGTGCAATTTCTGATGAAAAAACCGCAGAAATTAATGGTTTTGAAACAGAAACTACCAGATTAAATAATTTAGTCAAACAAGACACAAATACTAATCAAAATACAGTTCTTAACATCACTGCAGATCCTATTAAACGTGCTTCAGTTTCAACCTTAAAAACTGATTACACAATTGCTTTAGCAAATAATTATGGAACTAATAATCAAGTTGAATTAACTAATTTATCATCTCCTGCAGCTAATGATGCTAATGGCTCAGTTTCATATACATATAAATTAAAAACTACAAGAACTAAAGAAGATTTAGTAACAATTGCTGAAGAAGCAGTTAATGACAATAATATTTATAGTAATGTTTCAGCATCACAAACTAGAACTGGCTTTTTAACTCAAGCTCAATATGAACAAAATCAAAAAGATGCAAAGAAAAAAGCAATTGATGATTATAAATATTTAAATAATGCGCAAAAAACAGCACTTAAAAATGAAGTTGATCAAGCTAATCTAAATCAATTAGATCAAATTGCGAAAAACGCAAGTGATTTAAATGACGCAATGAAAGATTACAATGATGCAACTAATAATATTGACACAATTAAACAAGGCACAAATTATACTCAAGCAGATAATAAGAGTGCTTTAGATAATGCGGTAAATCAACAAAAAACTGATGTTGATAAAACTAAAGGCTCTAATTTATCATTAGAAGAAGTTAAAGAGAAAACTAAAGCAATTCAAGATGCAATTAGTAATTTAAATGGTGAACAAAGATTACAAAAAGCTAAAAATGATGCAATAGCTAAAATTAATTCTGATTATTCATCATTAACTGATAAACAAAAAGAAAAAGCAATTGAATTAATTAATGTTAAAAAGACCATTGCGGATGTTACTAGTCAAGATGCATCTAACAGTGTATTAAACTCATCAATGAAAACCTTGAGCGATTTCATTACAAATCAAAATAATGTAACAGCAGGCAAGAATTATACTTATACTACTAACGCCTTAAGAGAAGCCTATGATGGTAATCCAACTAAAGAAGGCAATCAAAAAGGCGGAGCGATTAAAGAAGCAGAAGATTTAGTAACTGCTTTAAATACTGACAATAATGATAATTTAATGAATAAATCTAATATTGATTCATTAAATAACAAAATTCAAACCGCAATTAATAATTTAAACGGTCAAAAACGTTATGATGAAGAATTAGCAAGATTAAATGATTTATCTCTTGCTTTAGCTAAAGTTAAAGATGCAAATCAAGCTACTGATACTGCAAGTGAAATTGACACTAATGAAGTTGAATTCATTTCTTCAACTATGCCTGACAATGTAACACCAGTTGATTTAGCTATTTCAAATCCAAATGAATTAACAGGTAAATTAGACTTAAGCTACAAATATCAATCAACTAAAGAAAATCTTGAAAGTGTTCAATCAACTAAAGTTTATATATTAAATAACAATAAAGCCTTAAGCACTTTAACTGAACAAGATAGAGTGGACAATATTTTAGCTGATTCAAATAACTCATTTACTATTAATGAAAATGATACAAACGCAATTGATAGAAATCAATTGCCAAGTGAAGTTGCTAAAGAAGCTATTAAAGCCTTTAACAATCCAACGAACTTAGACGTTGAAGGATATTTAAACAGTATTGAATTAGTGCCAAACAATGACAACGGTACATTAAACATAAAATTCAAAATTGTTTCAACTAAAGCAATAGTGAATTCAAATAACGATCCACAAGAAAACCCAGTGGTTGTTTCAACTAACACAAGAACAATTACTTTAACAGGCTTTAAAACAACTTTACAAGTTGAAAAAGAAAAAGTTGCCCAATACATTAAAAACAACGTTCCTGAAGAGAAAAAACAAGCTTTATTAGATGAATTAGCAAAAGCCAATAATCTTAATGAAGTAGCTAAAGTTCAACTTAAAGCAGAAATTGAAAAAGCTATTGCTGATGCAACAACTAACTACCCTTATTTAAATAACAATCAATTAGACGCTTATAAAGCAGATTTAAAATTAGCTAATTCAACCAAAGCAATTCAAGACCGTAGCACAACAGCAAGCACATTAAATTCTAAAATGAAAGAATTAAGTGATGCTGTTAAAGCTGAATTAACCGCTTTAACCAAAAAAGCTGTTCAAGATGATCAAAACAAAGATGCTAAAACAGCCATTGTTTATACCTTAGCAGATGCTGATAAAAAACAAGCTTATAATGAAGCTTTATCAGTGGCTCAAACATTACTTAATAAAACTAATGACGCTAACTCAGAATTAAGTGCTGTTGAAACGGTATTAAGCAATTTAAAAACCACTTATGGCGAATTAAATGGCGATCAAAAACAAAATGCGTTAAACAAAAGAATTGATGCTTTAGATAATTTAACTCCTGACCAAAAAGCACAATTAAAAGAAAATATTGCTAGTGCTGACACTCAAGCAAATGCTGAAACTATTGTAGAAGCAGCAGAAGCATTAAATACCAAAATTACCAATGTTAAAGAAGAATTAGGTAAATTAAATAATTACAAAAA
>NZ_JNJW01000018.1 GCF_000701805.1 Mycoplasmopsis iners ATCC 19705
TTAAATCTTAGACCAATGTATTTGTCAACTTGAAAGCACATAACAGGTTATATATGTATTTGTTTCTTAAATTTAGTTTTAATGAAATTTTTAGTTTTCAAAATTAATGATTTAACTGGATTAATTGGCAAAGATAAATTCACAGAAACTAGATTAATTCAGATAATTAATGATGTTATAGAAGTTGAAGAAAAATTTAATCAAAAAACAGTTAAAGTTTTTGATATTAAAGACAAAAGCTTAAATGATAGTTGAAATGATTATGAACTAATCAGAAAAGTTTTAGAAATGATTAAAAATTAAAAAAGCAATATCCGCTAAAACGGATATTTTCCTTTTTATACTAGCAAGTGGGAAATGCGGGAAGAGCATTCCAAAATTTAGTTTTTCCACGTCATTGTGAATAAGGACGAGGATTTTTTTGATGCATTCCGCTATCAAAATAAACAATATTTTTATTTATTTGCTCAATTCAATAATCGAAATCAAAAGGCTTTCCAAAACAAATTTTTTCATAAAAACCCTCTTCATTTTTTATACAAGTAAACCAACCCTTTTGATTAAATTTTGAATCTATCTTTTCTTCTAATGTTTTGTGTTTTGGATGATTTATTTTTTTACCATATCACCTTGCTAAAACAATATTTTCAATTTTTTGAAACTCTTTTGGAATTATTTCTAACATGTTGGGCCTTTTATCTTCCTTATACGAATATTCAACAACAATATCTTTTTCTTTAGTTATTTTCATAATTTGACCAAAAGAGTTATAAACATTTATTTTTGGGCAACATTCGCCTGATCAAGCATAGCGATTATTCTTTAATTTGTTTGCCTTGCCAAATAGCATACAAAAAAGATCTTGATTTTCATGTTTTGTTTTAAATGAAAAAATATGTTTGAATTCTGGATTGGTATAAATATATTCATTGGCTGATCAATCACCAAAAGTAATAACTTCCGGATTAAAGTCTTTTAGTTCATAACCAAGTATGTCAGCTCCCGCAATGCTATTAGGTTTAATTCCAAACTGTTGTTCCAACCAATGTCCAAACTTTCCATCATGACGCATATTTATTTTTAAAACATTAGCTTTTTTACCTCTAATATTTTTATTGAAAATTTCAATTAAAATTTCTTTATTTTCACTTTTAAACATCAATTAAATTATATTAATTTATTTTTTAATTAAATTTTTAAATATATTATAATGTAAAAGCAAATTGCTTGGTGTCAAGCACTATTGCTTGACAGTAAATAACAAAAAATAAGGAGATATCTATGGTAAAAATTAGATTAAAAAGATTAGGAAGCAAATTCAACGCTTGCTACAAAATCGTTGCTGCAGATTCACATGCACCACGTGATGGTAGATTTGTTGAAGCTTTAGGTCAATACAACCCAAGAAGCAAAGAATTTTATTTAAATGAAGAAGCAACTCAAAAATGAATCAATAATGGTGCTCAACTTACTGATACAGTTTACAACTTATTTAGAAAACATGGTTTAAATGCTAAATTCCAACAAAACAAAAATTCAAAATAATAACCTTTTGTAGATGAAAATCAATTTTTTAACTCTTTTTCCAAATTACTTTAAACCATTTGTGGATGAATCAATTATCAATAAGGCTGTTAATAAAAATTTAATTGAAATTAACGTTGTTGATTTTAGAGAATTTTCAAAAGACAAACACCATAAAGTTGATGACGAAATCTATGGTGGTGGACATGGATTATTACTTCAAGTTGAACCAATAGATTTAGCTTTAGAATCATTACCGAACCGTGGGGGCTATAAAATTTTAGTTTCTCCCCAAGGCAAAACCTTAACACAAGCTATAGCTAATGAATTAGCTACTAAAGATCAAATAACCTTTATTTCAGGTAGATATGAAGGCTTTGATGAAAGAGTGGTTGATTTAGTTGATATGGAATTATCTATTGGAGATTATGTGTTAACAGGCGGAGAATTACCTTCTATGGTTATGGCGGATTCAATAATTCGTTTGGTTCCAGGTGTTATTAATGAACTTAGTCATCAAAATGATTCATTTCAAAATGATGGTTTATTAGACTATCCACAATATACTCGCCCAAGAGAATATAAAGGTATGAAAGTCCCAGAAGTTTTATTCAGTGGCAACCATGCCAAAATTGAACAATGAAAAAGAGAAGCAAAATTAGCGAAAACAAAGAAAAATCGTCCAGATTTATTGAAAGGTACAGATTATGAGAAATAAATTAATTGAATTAGTAGAATCAAGCCAATTACGTACAGATCACCCAGAATTCCGTGTAGGTGACAATGTTAAAGTTCACGTTCGTATTCGTGAAGGTGAAAAAGAACGTATCCAAATTTTCGAAGGTTTAGTAATCAGTAAAAAAGAATCAGGAACCCGTGAAACATTCACAGTTAGAAAAGTTTCATTCGGTGTTGGTGTTAATAGAACTTTCCCATTACACTCACCTCTTATTGCTCAAATTGAAGTTGTTCGTTCAAATAAAGTTCGTCGTGCTAAACTTTACTACATGAAAAATCGTAGTGGTAAAGCAGCAAGACTTAAAGAAATCAAACGTTAATAATGTTGTTTATTTGCCAAGCAAGTTAAAAAGCTACCAAAATTTGGTAGCTTTTTCATTATTTTAATATTTAATTGAATCTAGATACTTGCTAAAGGTTTCTTTAGTTTCTTTGTCAAGTTCAAGCACAATTCCAACATAAGATTCAGGCCCTGTGTGAATAGCCACAACAGGAGCAATGTATTTAATAAATGGTTTTTCGCCAAATGTATCAATGAATGTTTGAGTAAACAATTCTTTTTCTTCGTCATTTGCTCCAGAGTGTAAATAACATGTTATAAGTTCATTGTCAGGGTTTGCTTTTTTAAATTGGCCTTTACTTTCAATGTTTTTAACAACTGCTTTTTTATAAACTCTGCCAATACCTTCCTTGGTTAATTGACCATCAGCAAAAGCAATTAATGGCACAATACTTAACATTCTAGCCACAATAGCAGCTGTTGGATGTAATCTGCCGCCTTTAACTAAATATTTGTTGTGTTTTGGTATTAAAGTTATTGATCTTCTAAAACCTTCATTTTCAATTCAATCAATGTATTCGTTAATTTTGCTTTCATCTTTGGCAATTTGGTTTTGTAATCAAAGCAAATCTAAACTAATTAAATGAACAATTTGTTTTGATTGAATAACTCTTATATTAGGGTAATTTTTTGCTAAAACAGTTAATGATTGGCAAGTGCCTGATAAATATTTTGAAATTGTATAAACAAATACTTGATCATATTCTTTGCTTAATTTATCAAATAATTCTTCAGCTTCACCAAAGTTAACTGCTGAAGTTTTAGCATCAACTTTAGTTGTGTAATAATTAAATAAATTTTCTCCTGTGATATCAATTCCATCTTCATATTCTTTACCATCAATTACAATGTGCAATGGCAAGTAATATCAACCTAATTTTTTCGCTTCTTCTTTGGTTAATCCACAAGAAGAATCAACTACTATTGCATATTTCATATTAATCATTATATACAAGATGGTAAAAAATGACTTATAATAAGTCCATGATATTTTTTAAAGTAAATGACAAATTTAAAGACACAACAATGTTATTTGTTGACACAAGAATTAAACCAACAAAAGAATTAAAAGCCAAAAATGGCAAATTCAGTCTTTTAGTAGATAAAAACAATCAAGTTAAATTAATAAATTATTTTAAAGAGCTTGATTTAAATGCTAATTATGGCTTGCTTGACAATGATTTAGTTTCAACAATTGGAGCAGAGATTATCAATGAATTTCCCCAAGTGAAAATTAATCACCAAAATTACTATGAATTAGGCAAAATAGTCAAAAGAGCTCAACATCCAAAAAGCGAAAAATTAGCAATTTTAACAGTTGATTTCAAAGACAAAGTTTTACAAATTATTACTAATACAACTTACACATTAGAAAATATGTTCTTTGTTTTTGCTTTGCCAGGCACAATGACAGCTAAAGGTGATGAAATTCTTGAAGGTTCATTATTAAACGAAAAAAGTCAAGGTATGCTTGCTAGTCCAACAACTTTAGGCTTTACTAAAGAATCAAGTCAAGAATATTTTGATAGATTTATTAATTTTATTAATCAAGAAGAAATTAGCGAACAATTTTGAGGCAAAGGTGTTAAAGAATTAATCGAAAGGTTTTTAGGAGAATAATATGACAATATTAGATGATTTAATTGCTAGAAATATCTTAAAAGATATTAGCAATAAAGAAAAATTCTTAACCTTAAATCCCAATGAAATAGCTGTTTATGGCGGATTTGATCCAAGTGCTAAAAGCCTTCATTTAGGTAATTACATTTTAATTGCAACTTTAAAAAGATTCAAACAATATGGCTTTAAAGTTTATGGTTTAGTTGGTGGCGCAACTGGAATGATTGGTGACCCTTCATTTAAAGATAGTGAAAGAGTTTTATTAGACAATCAAACTGTCTTAGCTAACAAACAAAACATTATGCATCAATTGGCAAGCAATGGTTTAGATGTAATTGATAACTATGATTTTTACAAAAACATGAACGTTTTAGAGTTCTTAAGAGATGCTGGCAAATTAGTTAATGTTTCATATATGTTGAATAAAGAATCGGTTATTAAAAGAATTGAGAGAGGCTTGTCATTTACAGAGTTTTCTTACCAATTATTACAAGGTTATGATTTCTTAACTTTATACAAAAAAAATAATGTTTGTGTTCAAGTTGGTGGCAGCGACCAATGAGGAAATATCATTACCGGTCTTGATATGATTGAAAAAGTCGAAGGAAAAGATCATAAAGCTGTAGCTATAACTTTAGGTTTATTAACTGACGAAAACGGCAATAAAATAGGTAAATCTACAGGTGGGGGCTCTCTTTGATTAGATAAAAAATTATCATCGCCTTACAATATGTATCAATATTTATTAAATCAATCTGATGTAATGGTTGAAAAATTATTGAAGTGATTAACTTTTTTACCTTTAAGTGAAATTGATAATATTATTGCTAAACATTATGTTAATCCAAAAGAACATTTAGCTCAAAAAACCTTAGCTTTTGAAGTTGTTAAAGATATTTTTGGCCAAGACGAAGCAAATATTACAATAAATATAACCAAGGTTTTATTTGATAAGAATTTTGATTTGAGTTCATTAACCTTGAAAGAGTTGGTTTCAATGGAACAATACTTACCAGTTGTTGAAATTGCTCAAGATACAAATTTAGTTGAAAGTTTAATTGAACAAAATGTGATTTCTTCAAAACGAGAGGCAAGAGAATTTATTCAAACCAACGCTTTAAAATTAGATGATCAAACAATTGATTTAGATACAAAATATATTCCACAAAGATATGAAAATAAATATGCCTTTTTCAGAAAAGGTAAAAAACAAACAATTTTAATCAAAACTATTTAGCCTATAAAATAGGCTAAAATGCCAAATTAGTTTAGTGGTAGAACAGCTGACTCGTAATCAGCCAACACGAGTTCGATTCTCGTATTTGGCACCATATGAAAAAACTCAGTTAGAGCTGAGTTTTTTGTTTTATCTTTACTTAGGAAAGAAGCATTATTCTGCAACAAGAAGTTTATTTTCAACTAAGTCTAATAGAAATGCTATATTGTCATATAGTTTTCACATTTTTTCAAGAATAAAATCTTTTTTCTTATATGTTCCGTATTTTGTGTTGTCTAAAAAGATTTTTTCTATTTCAGTGTATTGTTCTTGAATATCTTCAAATAGTTGTATGTGTTGATCATTAGCTATATTTGTGTTAATTAATTCATTCTTAATGTCTTTGATTAAATAACCAGCTTTTGTAAATAATTTATCTAATTTCTTAAGATTTTTAAAATATGGATTAATTAATTGGAAGGCTGAACCCACAAAACAACCAGCAATAATAGCCAGAAATACAGTAGAAATAACTATACCTGAAGTTTCAACTTTATACACTTTGATCATTTCCCCATAAGCATTGTAATCAACATATGCCACCGCACGTGTTAAAATTACTACTTCTGGCATACAAACAAATAAAAATACAATCGATGTTGCTATTAAGCCTCAATAGACTAGTCTTGTTTTAATAAATGTTTCTATTGAGTTTCTTATAGTTAATTTAGCTTCTTTGATTGATAATTTGCTACCTGCATAATTTTTATCTATAATTTCTTTTTTCTTCTTTTTGTCTTTTGTTGAATTTTCTAAATCACTCATAATATTTTTCCTTTTAATGCTTTAAACAAGTTATTTTGACAAAATGCTCGTTGTGCTTAACTTCATTTTAAACCACAAAAAAAAAAAAAAAAGACGCCTTCAAAAGTAATAAAAAATGTGGAAAAAATTTTCTTTTTTCCACAAGAGCGTTTTTGTTTATTCTTCGATTTCTGAATAATCAGCTTTTACTCTGTTTTCCATTGTTTCAACTTTTTCTTGTAATGTAACTAAGCTATTAAGAATGTAATTTTTATTTTTATAAATTCGGAACTTGTTTTTTCCATTCACTAATGTAGGGGTTATTAAATCCTTAATGTTATTTATGACTAATTGAATATTTTCATCATCAGCAAATTGATAGTTGTTTAAAGTATTTAGTAGTTGGGTTAAGTAATCAATTAATTGTGATAAACAACTATATGCGTTTTTCTCAAAATTGTTAATTAAAATTGGAATAATAATTAGCATTATCATCATAGGTATAAAAACAATAGATGAAATAAGAATACCTTTAGGGAATAGTTGACCTGAAGAAGCCATTATTCCACATAAAGACGCACCTAATATAAGTAAAGCAATCGTTATAATAATCAACAATTTTATAATTTTGTTGTTTAATATATTTTTTGCTCTATTAATAAGTTCATAAACTGAGGAAATTTTGTTGAACATTACTTTAATACGTCTTTTTTCTTTTTCGATTGCTCTTTGTCTTTCTTTGTGGCTTTCTTTATAGTGTGCACTTTGCAAATCTTGAAGATTTAAATCATTCATATTCACTCTCTTTCTTTGTTTATATTTTTTGTACTTTTAGTACTTATCTTCATTGTAGTGCAAAAAAAAAAAAAAAAGACGGTATTCAAAGCGTCAAAAAATATGGAAAAATATTTCTTTTTTCCACATTACCCAAATTTGTCATTAAAAAAGCAAGCCAAATAGCCTGCTTTTAAAATTAATTATTCCTTAGTTTCTTCTTTTTTATGTTCTTCAACAAATTCTTTTTTGATTTCGTCTAATAATGCATCAATTTTTTGAGCACTATCTGTTAATTCATCCTGAGTTTCCAAGTTAAAAAGGGCTAAAAAACGAAAACACCTATAAATAAGGCGCTTTCGTTTTTTTGTTATTTTTAATTACAATGATAGATATTCTATAACAAATGAAAAATCTTTATATATTTTGTTTAATTCCCGCATTTCCCACTTGCGGGTTTTTTTATGCTTTTTTTACACATACATATTTATAAATAAATATGTAAAAAAACTAGTAATTTACTAGGTAAAGTATGGTATAATACAGTTATGAAAACCAAAAAAGAAGATAAAAGAAAATGAATATTATGTGTTTCAAACCAAAAATCAGGTAAATATATTCAGGTTGGTTATAGAAAACCCAAAGGTACAGGCTACGAAGTAAGATTTGGCATTGGTTATGAACATGACTTTGAAAAATATCAAAAAAATTCAATTGAAAAAATCAAAATGCTTATTAAAGACATACCGCTATCAAAACC
>NZ_JNJW01000019.1 GCF_000701805.1 Mycoplasmopsis iners ATCC 19705
CATCTAATAAAGCTTGTTTTTCTTCTTCAGGAACATTGTTATTAATGTATTGGGTAACTTTTTCTTTTTCAACTTGTAAAGTAGTTTTAAAACCTGTTAAAGTAATTGTTCTTGTACCAGTTGAAACAACTACTGGGTTTTTTTGTGGGTCGTTATTTGAATTCACTATTGCTTTGGTTGAAACAATTTTGAATGTTATGTTTAATGTACCATTATCATTGTTTGGTGATAATTCAATACTGTTTAAATAACCTTCAACATTTAAGTTTGCTGGGTTGTTAAACGCTTTAATAGCTTCTTTAGCAACTTCACTTGGCAATTGATTTCTATCAATTGCGTTAGTATCACTTTCATTAATAGTAAATGAATTATTTAAATCAGCCAAAATATCATCCACTCTTTGTTGTTCAGTTAAAGTGCTTAAGGCGTTATTATCATTTAATGTATAAACCTTAGTTGATTGAACACTTTCAAGATTTTCTTTAGTTGATTGATATTTGTAACTTAAGTCTAATTTACCTGTTAATTCATTTGGATTTGAAATAGCTAAATCAACTGGAGTTACATTGTCAGGCATAGTTGAAGAAATGAATTCAACTTCATTATTATCAATTTCGCTTGCTGTATCTGTAGCTTGTTTTGCGTCTTTAACTTTAGCTAAAGCAAGAGATAAATCATTTAATCTTGCTAATTCTTCTTCATAACGTTTTTGACCGTTTAAATTATTAATTGCGGTTTGAATTTTGTTATTTAATGTATCAATATTAGATTTGTTCATTAAATTATCATTATTGTCAGTATTTAAAGCAGCTACTAAATCTTCTGCTTCTTTAATCACTCCGCCTTTTTGATTGCCATCTTTAGTTGGATTGCCATCATAGGCTTCTCTTAAGGCGTTAGTAGTATAAGTATAATTATTGCCTGTTGTTACATTGTTTTGATTTGCAATGTATTCACGCAGGGTTTTCATTGAAGAATTTAATGCATTATTAGTTGCATCTTGACCAGTAACACCATTAATTGTTGTTTGTCCATTAATTAAAGCAATTGCTTTTTCTTTTTGTTTATCAGTTAATGATGAATAATCGGAATTAACTTTAGCTATTGCATCATTTTTAACTTTTTGTAATCTTTCTTCACCATTTAAATTACTAATTGCTTCTTGAATTGCTTTAGTTCTATTTTTTACTACTTCTAATGATAAATTAGATCCTTGAGTTTTATCAACATCAGTTTTTTGTTGATTTACCGCATCATCTAAAGCACTCTGATTATCTGCTTGAGTATAATTTGTGCCTTGTTTAAGCGTTTCAATATTATTAGTTGCATCGTTGTAAGCTTTCATTGCATCATTTAAATCACTTGCATTTTTCGCAATTTGATCTAATTGATTTAGATTAGCTTGATCAACTTCATTTTTAAGTGCTGTTTTTTGTGCATCATTTAAATATTTATAATTATCAATTGCTTTTGTCGCTGCATCTTTTTGATTTTTCTCATATTGAGCTTGAGTTAAGAAACCAGTTCTAGTTTGTGATGCTGAAAGATCACTATAAATATTATTGTTATCGACTGCTTCTTCAGTAATTGTTACTAAATCTTCTTTAGTTCTTGTAGTTTTTAATTTATATGTATATGAAACTGAGCCATCAGCATCATTAGCTGCAGGAGATGATAAATTAGTTAATTCAACTTGATTAGTAGTTCCATAATTATTTGCTAAAGTAATTGTGTAATCAGTATTTAAAGTTGAATCTGAAGCACGTTTGATAGGATCTGCAGTGATGTTAAGAACTGTATTTTGATTAGTATTTGTGTCTTGTGTGATCAAATTATTTAATCTGGTTGATTCTGTTTGAAAACCAGTAATTTCTGCGGTTTTTTCATTAGAAATAGCACTTGCATCAACAGTTGATTGCAATTTATAAGAAATTTTAATTTTGCCGGTTATATCGTTATAACCAAGATATCTAACACTACCTGGATAAATTTTTGTTTTTTCTGGTAATGTTCAAGTAATATCATCAGCGTTATTATCTCTATTTACAACAACTGACGCTTGAATATTTGATTTTTGACTCGCATCTATATAATTCGGAGTAGCATTTAAATCATTAACTCTATTTTGCTCATTAGAAAAACCAGTAATATCATAGGTTTTATTTTGAGTATAAACATTAGTTTTATCACTTGATTTTACTACTCTATAAGTAACGGTTAAAGTTCCAGTGTTATTATTACCATCAATATCAATAATTTCAGTTTCTAAACCATTTACATCAGGAGAAATGCTTTTTTGAGAAACTAAATTTTGTTGAGCAGTTGTAGGCTCAATATTTTTATTTGGATAATCAAAAGTAGCAGTATAGTTTTTAATTCTGGCTCTTTCACTATTAATATCAGTTCATTTCTCAACAATTGCTTTAACATTTTTGTCTGAACCAATTAAAATTTTGTCAGTAAATGGTTGGTTTACATCATAACTATCTTTGTAAAGAGCGGCACTATCTATTTCTTTTTTAACTTGAGTTTTTTCTGCGTCTGTTAATTCATTTAATGCTGAAATTTGAGTTTTAGCTGTAGTTTTTGCAGTGGCAAAAGCACTAGCCATTTGATCGTTTATTTTTTTAATAAATTCAGTATTAACACTAAGTGTGACTGCTTTTTCATCATAAGTAAAAATCTTGTTTGAACCTAAAGCAGTTTGTAAATCGTTTTTAGCACTTGTTTTTTGATTTGTGTCTAAATAGTTAAAGTTATTTATTTCGGTATTAAATTCATTAATTGCACCGTTAAGACCTTTTGCTTTTTCTATTCATTGTTGAGTAAAAATATTATTATTGCTGTTATAAAAACTAGTAAGAATATCAGTTGATGCAAAAATATTTGGAATGGTTTTACCAGAAGCATTTGTTAAGTTTTTATCAAACGCATCAAGAGTTGTTAAATCAATTCTATTTGCAGAACTTGCAAATTCAAAAGAACCTAAATTATTAAAGTCACTTTGTGATTGTTTATAAGTTTCAATTTGTGACTTAACTGAATTTTTATCATTATTTAATTTATTAACTTTACCTATTAAATCAATAATTGCTTTAATTTGATTATTTGTAGCATCTAAATTAACAAATGGACTTAGTTGGGTTTTTGAACCAAGATTTTTAACTTGATCTTTAATTGTATCGATAATAAGGTCTTTAGCTTTATTGTAATTTCCACTATAAGTTGAAGAACTTTCTTGAGTAATTGGATATTGTTCTAATTTTGCAAAATATTTTTCAATTTCAGTTTTACCACTATTTATTACAGCAGTGAAATTATTATTAAGTGCATTGTAAACTGCTTCCATTCAAGATTTTAAACTACTATATGATGCGTCATTTGAATTAGAAGTTGAATATTCTGTAGAAGTTGTTCTATTAATTGCACCAGATCCTGTATTGTATTGACTTGAACGGAAATTAATTTTGTTAATATTTCTGGTTATTACTGAATCTAAAGTGTCTTTAGATGATTTTGTAGCTAATGCATAAATAATTTTATTAGTTATATTTGCATTGTAAGTTGAATCATAAACATTGTCACTAAGAGGGAAATCACGAATCTCTTTATATTTTGATTCAATTGTTTCTTGTAGATTATCGAGAGTATCAATTTTCTTTTTTCATTCAGTTAAAAGTGTATCGTTTGAATATTTATTGCTTGCATTAAATCCTGATTCATTCTCTAATGCCATTTTTAAATAGTCTTTTTGGCCTTTATTTAATCATTGTTTAGCATCAACATATCTTTTAGCTAATTCAAGATCAGTATATGTATAAACAATTGGACTAAATTCAATTCCGGTACTATCAAATCTACTTGATGTTAATGGACTTGCAGTTAATGAATTACCACTTTTAACTTTTCATTTTTTAGCATCTGCGCTAGAAATTGTACTTTTTAAACGTAAAGCATTTGTATCCCTTACTGCTTTTGTATCTTGATAAATATTTTTTGTACTAATTGTACTTTTGTTTCTATTAATTCCTTTTTTATCAATGTCATAATTAATAATTGAATTTCCTTCTTCAGTAATTCTTAAAGTTGTGTCTGGAAATGCATCACTATTTGGATCATAAAGATCAGAACCAAGCGCCGAATCAATATTTTCTAAAGTATAGAATTTTTTAAGTTGAGATTCAGATCTGTCAGCTATTTTTCAAAATCCAGAAACAATTCTTTGATTAATATCATCATCTTTTTCACGATATTCTGCTGATCCGAAGAAAGATTTTTTGTCTGTTGACGAACCAGTATTTCCAAAAAATGTTGTATTACTTGGATTAGTCACATCATTATACGGTTCAAATTCTGCTTCTGCTACTGCTCCAGCAACTAAATAATCAAGCTTTTTATCCATTTGAATATTGAAGACAAATAAACCACCTTGGTTGCTATATATAATGCCTTCTGGTCTTGAATCATTAATAAGGTTTTTTTGAAATAAACCAAAATTTACATATGAAGAATTATTATTTGATAATTTAAATCCATTATTTCTAATGCTTTGCATATCAGTGAAGCCAGTCACTAGAATATCATACATTCCATTATATTTATCTGAAGCTTTATAATTATCTCAAATTCTTTTTTTGTTAAGTAAATCGGAACTTAAACCATTTGTATATGATGTTGGAATATTTTTGTAATAAGGCAAGTATGCATAGTTAGTTAATCATGCTTCTAATCTATCCCCATCTTGAGAAGCTACAAGAGAATCTTTATTCACTGTTTCTACTTTTCCAATTCAAGGTGAAATATCATAATCAGATAAGATAGCATTATTTTCTTCTTTTAATTTGATAGTATAAGTTTTTTTCTTTAAAACATTTGAAACATTTCTATCATCAACTTTTATGTACAAGTGAATTTTAATATCACTTGCTAATTTCATATCATTTGAAAAATAAAATGCTCCTGTATAGAATGTTGATTGCGTACCTTGATTCGAAGAGCCAAGTAATGGTTTATTAACTAAGTTATAACCTATTTTAAATCTTTTAGTACCTGTTCCTGGATTATATCCATTTCCGTTTCATCATGGTCCATGATCTACATTTTTACTACTAAAACCTTCTACTTGTCAAGAATAAAGTGTTCCATTTTCTGTTGTATAACCACTACCCGTTCAATCAGAAACATTTACATTGTTCGGAAATCCTGAACTTGAAGCATCAAATAATCTAAATCATGAGTCTCCGACATTTTTATATGCTCATAAATCATTTCTATCATCTGGAGACTCATTACCAGATCTGTTATAAATTTTTACATATCTATATGGTGCATATCTGGCATTATGATCTGAAGTGGGAAGTGAATTATAGTTCTTTCAAATATCATCTTGCACATTAGTATTAACTCGATCAAAAGTTCAATTTTGGCCTGAAATAGTTTTGATTGACACATTGTTTGAACTTGTAGTCAATGAAAGAGGCAAAACAAGTCCTATTAATGGTACTGATGCAGGTACAATTAAAAGACTCCTTTTTAATCTTTTATTTTTCATATATATCTCCTATTCCCTATATATATTTATTATTAAATTTACATAATTTATATAAATGAATAGGGATATAATAGCACTAAAAAAGGCCTTCTAAAAAAAAAAAAAAAAAGCCGCAAAAAAAGTCAAAAAAACAGGTCATTTTTGGCTATTTTTGTAAAAATAAGGGTTTTTGCTAGGTTTTTTAGTTATTTAATACTTTTTTGTGTTAAGCTTAAAAAATATTAATTTTTTAACTTTGTTTTTTAAATAATTAATAATTAAGAACATAAACTGGGACACTAAAAGTGAGCAGAAGGTTTAATTAGACATAATAACGCCTCAATGTTTTTGAGGTGTTTTTTAATCTAATTTTGATTGAATTCTTTCATTATTGTATCCAAAAATAAAATCATTAATTATTTTGCCAAGATCATCAAAAGTTATCTGGGTTATATCAATTAATTTTAAACATTCAGATTTTAAAATGGAAAAGAAATATTCTGCTTCTGTGTTGTATAGAGAGTTAACGACTCTCCTCGTTGAAACAACGCCATTATTTTTAGATATTGTTTGCAAATAATCTTTAGATGAATATTGGAAACCATGGTCTGAATGTGCTATTCATTGTTTGTTCAATTTTATTTTTGACATATGTTTCATAACTAAATCTAAATCATTTCTTTTTAACAAATTGTAATTCACAATAAATTTACTTTTGTTGTCAATGGCGATTGGAAAAAACAAAATTGTTTTCACAATCTTTTGGTGCTGTAATACATATAACATCTGTTGCGGTTATTTGATTGGTTTTTAATTCTACCAATAGTCCTATAATTAAGCAATATTTGATATTTTCGCTTGATGTAATTTTCTAATATTTTTCTTCCAAATATACATTTATTCTTTTTTATTCCGAGTTTTCAAGTTTGAAGACGGATTTTGGTGCGCCCTTATATGCAAAAAATTCAACAAAAAAATCAACCTAAATGGTTGATCTTTTATGTTAAGTTTATTTTAATAATTTGTTTTTAATCGCTGGAATAGCCAACAAGATTCCTAATGATAATGCGGTAGCAATTGAAG
>NZ_JNJW01000020.1 GCF_000701805.1 Mycoplasmopsis iners ATCC 19705
TAAGATTATTAGCTTTTGCCAATTCATCTAATAAAGCTTGTTTTTCTTCTTCAGGAACATTGTTATTAATGTATTGGGTAACTTTTTCTTTTTCAACTTGTAAAGTAGTTTTAAAACCTGTTAAAGTAATTGTTCTTGTACCAGTTGAAACAACTACTGGGTTTTTTTGTGGGTCGTTATTTGAATTCACTATTGCTTTGGTTGAAACAATTTTGAATGTTATGTTTAATGTACCATTATCATTGTTTGGTGATAATTCAATACTGTTTAAATAACCTTCAACATTTAAGTTTGCTGGGTTGTTAAACGCTTTAATAGCTTCTTTAGCAACTTCACTTGGCAATTGATTTCTATTAATTGCGTTAGTATCACTTTCATTAATAGTAAATGAATTATTTAAATCAGCCAAAATATCATCCACTCTTTGTTGTTCAGTTAAAGTGCTTAAGGCGTTATTATCATTTAATGTATAAACCTTAGTTGATTGAACACTTTCAAGATTTTCTTTAGTTGATTGATATTTGTAACTTAAGTCTAATTTACCTGTTAATTCATTTGGATTTGAAATAGCTAAATCAACTGGTTTTACATCTGCAGGCACAGTTGAAGAAATGAATTCAACTTCATTAGTGTCAACTTCACTTGCTGTATCTGTAGCTTGTTTTGCGTCTTTAACTTTAGCTAAAGCAAGAGATAAATCATTTAATCTTGCTAATTCTTCTTGATAACGTTTTTGACCGTTTAAATTATTAATTGCGGTTTGAATTTTGTTATTTAATGAATCGATATTAGATTTATTCATTAAATTATCATTATTGTCAGTATTTAAAGCGGTTACTAAATCTTCTGCTTCTTTAATTACTCCACCTTTTTGATTGCCGTCTTTAGTTGGATTGCCATCATAGGCTTCTCTTAAGGCGTTAGTAGTATAAGTATAATTCTTGCCTGCTGTTACATTATTTTGATCTGCTATGTAATCATGCAAGGTTTTCATTGAAGAATTTAATGCGCTATTAGATGCATCTTGACCAGTAACACCATTAATTGTTGTTTGTCCATTAATTAAAGCACTTGCTTTTTCTTTTTGTTTATCAGTTAATGATGAATAATCAGAATTAATTTTAGCAATTGCATCATTTTTAGCTTTTTGTAATCTTTCATCACCATTTAAATTACTAATTGCTTCTTGAATTGCTTTAGTTCTATTTTTTACTACTTCTAATGATAAATTAGATCCTTGAGTTTTATTAACATCAGTTTTTTGTTGAGTTACCGCGCTATCTAAAGCACTCTTATTATCTGCTTGAGTATAATCTGTGCCTTTTTTAATTGTTTCGATATTATTAGTTGCATCGCTGTAAGCTTTCATTGCATCATTTAAATCACTTGCGTTTTGCGCAATTTGATCTAATTGATCTAGATTAGCTTGATTCACTTGATTTTTAAGTGCAGTTTTTTGTGCATCATTTAAATATTTATAATCATCAATTGCTTTTTTCTTTGCATCTTTTTGATTTTGTTCATATTGAGCTTGAGTTAAAAAGCCAGTTCTAGTTTGTGATGCTGAAACATCACTATAAAAATCATTATTATTAACTGCTTCTTCAGCAATTGTTACTAAATCTTCTTTAGTTCTTGTGGTTTTTAGTTTATATGTATATGAAACTGAGCCATCAGTATCATTAGCTGTAGGAGATGATAAATTAGTTAATTCAACTTGATTAGTAGTTCCATAATTATTTGCTAAAGCAATTGTGTAATCAGTATTTAATTTTGAATCTGAAGCACGTTTGATAGGATCTGCAGTGATGTTAAGAACTGTATTTTGATTAGTATTTGTGTCTTGTGTGACTAAATTATTTAATCTGGTTGATTCTGTTTCAAAACCAGTAATTTCTGCTGTTTTTTCAGTAGAAATTGCACTTTCATCAACAGTTGATTGCAACTTATATGCAATTTTAATTTTGCCGGTTATATCGTTATAACCAAGATATTTAACACTACCTGGATAAATTTGTGTTTTTGCCGGTAATGTTCAAGTAATATCTTCAGAATTATTACCTCTATTTACAACAGCTGACGCTTGAATATTTGATTTTTGACTCGCATCTTTATAATCCGGAGTAGCATTTAAATCATTAACTCTATTTTGCTCATTAGAAAAACCAGTAATATCATAGGTTTTATTTTTAGTATAAACATTAGTTTTATCACTTGTTTTTACTACTCTATAAGTAACAGTTAAAGTGCCAGTGTTATTATCACCACTAATATCAATAATTTCAGTTTCTAAACCATTTGCATCAGGAGAAATGCTTTTTTGAGTAACTAAATCTTGTTGAGCAGCTGTAGGTTCAATATTTTTATTTGGATAATCAAAAGTAGCAGTATAGTTTTTAATTCTGGCTCTTTCATTATTAATATCAGTTCATTTATCTACAATTGTTTTAATATTTTTGTCTGAACCGATTAAAATTTTGTCAGTAAACGGTCGATTTGCATCATAACTATCTTTGTAAAGAGCAGCATTATCTATTTCTTTTTTAACTTGAATTTTTTCTGCATCCGTTAATTCATTTAATGCTGAAATTTGAGTTTTAGCTGTTGTTTTAGCAGTTGCAAAAGCACTAGCCATTTGATCATTTATCTTTTTAATAAATTCACTATTTACACTAAGTGTGACTTCATTTGTGACTGCATTTTCATTATAAGTGAAAATCTTGTTTCCACTTAAAGCACTTTGTAAAGCATTTTTAGCACTTGATTTTTGGTTTGCATCTAAATAGTTAAATTTATCTATTTCGGTATTAAATTCATTAATTGCACCATTAAGATTTTTTGCTTTTTCTATTCATTGTTTAGTAAAAATATCATTATTATCATTATAAAACTTAGTAAGAATATCAGTTGAAGCAAAAATATTTGGAATAGTTTTATCAGAAGCGTTTGTTAAGTTTTTATCAAATGCTTCAAGAGCTGTTAAATCAATTTGATTTGCAGAACTTGCGAACTCAAAAGAACCTAAATTATTAAAGTCATTTTGTGATTGTTTATAAGTTTCAATTTGTGACTTAACCGAATTTTTGTCATTATTTAATTTATTAACTTTACTGATTAAATCAATAATTGTTTTAATTTGCTCGTTTGTAGCATCTAAATTAGCAAATGGATTTAGTTGGCTTTTTGAATTAAGGTTTTTAACTTGAGCTTTAATTGTCTCAATAATAAGGTTTTTAGCTTTATCATAATTTCCACTATAAGTTGAAGAATTTTGTTCAGTAATTGGATATTGTGCTAATTTTGCAAAATATTTTTCAATTTCAGTTTTACCACTAGTTATTACAGCATTTAAATAATCATTAAGCAGTTTATAAACCGTATCCATTGAAGTTTTTAAATTATTATATGATGCACCACTTGAACTAGAAGTTGAATATTCTGTAGAATTAGTTCTGTCAATCGCACCAGATTCGGTATTGTATTGAGTTGAACGGAAATTAATTTTGTTAATATTTCTACTTATTATTTCATCTAAATCGTCTTTTGATTTTTTTACAGCTAAAGCATAAATGATTTTTTTAGTTATATTTGCATTGTAAGTTGAATCATAAACATTATTACTTAAAGGGAAATCACGAATTTCTTTATATTTTGCTTCAATTGTTTTTTGTTGATCATCAAGAGTATCAATATTAGTTTTTCATTTAGTTAAAACAGTACTATCTGAATATTCATTGCTTGCACTAAATCCTGTTTCATTATCTAATGCCATTTTTAAATAATCTTTTTGCCCTTTATTTAATCATTGTTTAGTATCAACATATCTTTTAGCTAATTCAAGATCAGTATATGTATAAGTAATTGGTGCAAATTCAATTCCATTGCTATCAAATCTATTTGATGATAATGGGCTAGCGGTTAATGAACTACCATTTTTAACTTTTCATTTTTTAGCATCTGCACTAAAAATTGTACTTGTTAAACGTAAATCATTTGTATTTCTTACTGCTTTTGTATCTTGATAAATACTTTTGGTACTAATTGTGCTTTTGTTTCTATTAATTCCATCTTTATTAATCTCATAACTAATATTTGAATTTCCATTTTCAGTAATTCTTAAGGTTGTGCGTGGAAATGCATCACTATTTGGATTATAAATATCAGAACTTAGTTCTGAATCAATGGTTTCTAAAGTATAGAATTTTTTAAGTTGAGATTCAGATCTATCAGCTATTTTTCAAAAACCAGAAACAATTCTTTGATAAGTAGTATCATCATCTTTTTCACGATATTCTGCTGATCCAAAGAAAGATTTTCTAGCTGTTGATGAACCAGTATTACCAAAAAATGTTGTATTGCTTGGATTAGCCACATCATTGTATCGCTCAAATTCTACTTCTGCTACTGCTCCGGCAACTAAATAATCAAGCTTTTTATCCATTTCAATATTGAAGACGAATAAACCACCTTGATTGCTATATATAATGTCAGACGGTCTCGCATCACTAATAAGGTTTTTTTGATATAAACCAAAATTTACATATTCACGATTTCTACCATTTGATAATCGAAAGCCATTGTTTCTAATATCTGACATATCGGTTGGAGTAGATACCAAAATATCATACATTCCGTTATATTTATCTGAAGATCTATAATTGTCTCACTCTCTTTTTTGATTTTGCAAATCAGTACTTAACCCATTTGTATATGATGTTGGAGTATTTTTGTAATAAGGTAAGTATGCATAATTGGTTAATCACGCTTCTAATCTATCTCCATTTTTAGAAGCTTGAAGAGAATCTTTATTCACTTTTTGCACTTTTCAAATTCAAGGTGAAATATCATAATCAGATAATTTAGCATTTTTATCTTCTTTTAATTTGATAGTATAAGTTTTTTGTTGTAAAACAGTTGAATCATTTCTATTATCAACTTTAATATACAAGTGAATTTTAATATCACTTGCTAATTTCATATCATTTGAAAAATAAAATGCTCCTGTATAGAACGTTGATTGCGCACCATGGGTTGCAGAAGAGTCACGTAATGGTTTATTAACTAAGTTATAACCTATTTTAAATCTTTTGGTATCAGTACTTGGATTATATCCATTTCCATTTCATCATGGTCCATAATCTACATTTTGATTTTTAAAACCGTCTACTTGTCAAGAATAAAGCGTTCCGCTTTCTGTTGCATAACCACTACCTGTTCAATCGGAAACATTTACATTGTTTGGAAAACCTGGATTTGAAGCATCAAATAATCTAAATCATGAATCTCCAACATTTGGATATTGTCAACTAATATTGGTGTCATTGAAATTCCGATTACCGTTTTTATCAAAAATATTTATATATCTATATGGCGCATATCTAGCATTATGATCTGAAGTTGGAAGTGAATTATAGTTCTTTCAAATATCATCTTGCACATTAACATTAACTTGATCAAAAGTTCAAGTATTGCCTGTAAGAGTTTTACTTGACACATTGTTTGAGCTTGTAGTCAATGAAAGAGGCAAAACAAGTCCTATTAATGGTACTGATGCAGGTACAATTAAAAGACTCCTTTTTAATGCTTTATTTTTCATACATTTCTCCTATTCTATTTATATATTTAAATGTTGAATTTATATAAATTAATGGGCTAATAATAGCATTTAAAAATGCATTCTAAAAAAAAAAAAAAAAAAGTCGCAAAAAAAGCCAAAAAAACGGGTCATTTTTGGCTATTTTTGTAAAAATAGCGGTTTTTGCTCTGTTTTTTCTTTTTTTAATGCCTTTTGGTGTTAAGCTTAAATATTGTTAATTTTTGAACTGTGTTTTTAAACAATTAATACTTAAGAAAAATAAACTAGGACAAGAAAAGTAGACAGAAAATAAAAACTGTCTACTTTTCGTTTACAATAAGAGAAAGGAGTTTACAAATGGCTAAACAATTGAAACATTATGAATGATTAGATCTATTTAGATGACTAGAAAATTGAGAATACACAAATGAATATGAATACAAATTTGCATCTTATATTTCAGAAAAATATAATAAGGATTACTTTAAAGAAAATATTAGACGTAGAATTTGAAATAAATTTAGAGAATATCAAAAAGACGAAACTGTAATATTTTCAAAAACAGGAACAGCCCCTAAAAAAGGGAAGGGTTGTGGAAGACCCAAAAAGAAAACTATTGAAACAGATGATTCAATGA
>NZ_JNJW01000021.1 GCF_000701805.1 Mycoplasmopsis iners ATCC 19705
TTTCTGCATATTTAACATCTGAATAAATGTTTGTTGAAGTTTTTGATTTTAGTCTATAAGAAACTTTTAATTTACCAGTGATATCGTTGTAACCAACAATAGTTTTATCAACAATTTCAGCATTCTGACTACTTTGAATTTCTCATTGTAATTCTTGAGGATTAGTCAATTTTGAAGCTTGATTTTGTTTTTGTTGTGGAGTAGCATTAACTGTTACAGAATTAATTGCATTTAATCTTTCTTTTTCTGCTTGATTACCAGTTTTAAAACCACTAATTGTTGCTTCTTTAACTTCTGAAGTTAAAGATGAATCAGCAGCATCTTTTATTACATATTTAACTGTTGCAGTACCATCACCATCATTTTTAACAATTTCTTTAATTACAATTTGATCAGTTGTAATTGTTGGGCTACTTAAAGAATTATTATAAACAATGGTTTTATTTACATCGCTTTCAACAATTTGACTCGGAGTAATATTTTGTTTATTATCATAATCAAAAGTTGCATTATATTGATTTAATTTAGCCTTAGTTAAAATTTTATCAACAGCATTTTGTTTATTTTCACTGGTTTGTAAATCGGAAATTTTATCAATTTCTGATTTATATTGTTGTTTTTGTATTTCTGTTAAATAACTTAATCCGTTGATATCATTTTTTGCTTTATTTTTAATTCCATCAAGTAAAGCAAAACTATTAGTTAATGAACCGTTTTGATTAATATTCCCAATTAAAGTATTTAATGAAGGATTAGTAGATCCATTATTTGTAGTTGAAGAAATTAACTCATTAGCTGAATTTAAAATAGTATCAAATTGACTTTGATTAGTTGCACTTGTGTAATCAACACTAGATTTTTTGTTTCTATATTCAGTAACTAAATCTTTCAATTTTTTCATTGAATTATTTAAGTCAACATTTTCTTTTTTTGCAAAAATAGTTTTAGCTTCTTCAATGCTTGTAGCATTTTGGATTTTTTCAAATAATTCTTTATTTTGTTTTGGATTTAAATGTTGATAAGTAGAAGTTAATTTGAAAATTTCATTATCTTTTGCTTCTTGTTTATCCAATTCCTCAAGACTTGTAGCCTTATTAACAGCATCTATTAATGTTTGCTTTTGATTGTCAGTAATTTTATTATTATTTTTTGCTTGATTAATTGTTTCAATTAAAGAAGCTTTTTTATCATTTATAGCTTTTTGATTCGTTGTTAAAAATCCATTAATAGTAGCAGATTTAGAATCTGATTTAATTTTTTCATCAGCTGGTAAATAATTAAATTTTGGATCTGTTGAAACTAATTGGTAATTAAGAGATACTGTACCATCTGTATTGTTTTTATTAATATCGTTTTTAACAACATTTATATTATTTTGAGCTAAGTTGTTAGTTATTGAAGATTCTGTGATTGTTGAAGGTAAAACGGATTCTTTACTTGGATAATCAAAAGTTAAATTAATTGCATTTAGTCTTGCTTTTTCAGCATTAATTTCATCTCCATCAAGTCCACTATAAGCAGTTGCAATAGAAGATTTTAATTGATTGTATTGACTAATATAATTTTCAATAAAGTTTGTGTAATTTGTTGGAACTGTTGTTGGTTGTTCTAATTTATTTTTAGATGTGTCTAATTTAGCATTAAGATTAGTTAAAGCAGAATCAAAAGTAGATTTTCTTGCTTTTGATCCACTAACATAATCAGAATTTGATTTAGCTGAATTATATGTATTAATTAAAGTTAAATCAGTTGTACCAAAATCATCATTCAATTTTTTTGCTTTTTCGTAAATTGCTTGTCTTTGATCTGGATTTGCTTCTTTGATTTGTTCAATTATAAGATTTTGTAAATTGGTAGTTAAATAATTTAATTCTTTTACTTTATTGATAAAAGCATCACCATCTAAAGCCGTATAAGCATTAGTTAAATTTTCTTGTAATTTAGAAATTTGTGTTGGATTTATACTTGCGCTTTGATTATTTAATAATGAATCGGCAACTGTTTTATATGCATCAAAATTTTGTTTTTTATCTGGAGAAGCAAAATTATATTTATCTGTATTAGTATTTAAAGCAGTTACATAAGTTTTTAAATTTTGTGTTGCATCATTTACATTGTTAATAGAATTTTTATATTCATTAACTTCATTTTCATTAGCAAAATTTTTAGAAAGAATGTCATTTTTAAATGCTTCTTTTTGTTTTTGAGTTAAAACATTATTTTTACCATTTAATGTTAGAGAAACTAAATAATCAACCAATTGTTTATGGTAATTATTTTGTTTTTCTAATTCATCTACAATAGTTTTTAAATTTTTGTCATTACCAAAATATACTCAATCATCTTGAGCATCATCAGTCTTGTTTTTATAAAGTTCAGCGCTATCAATATTATTTGAAGCAGTATTTTTTAATGGTTGCGAAACATAAGCAAAACTATTTATTTTTTCTTTTGCTTTTGCTTTTGCTTGAATAAATGCTTCATTAATTAATGAATCTAATTGTGAATTAATAGAATTTCTATTATCTGTTAATTGATAATTAGTTTCAGAATAGGCAAAGTTTTTCACTGTTGGTATTCTTTGAATAAACGATTCTTTTACAGAACTATCTAAATAATTAAATGAATTAATATCAGCCGTAAATTGTTTTTTATTTCCATTTAATTCAAGAATTTTGTTAATTCAATTAGTTTTTAAATTATTTGCATTAGTAGTTTTAAAAGTATCTAAATTACCTTCAGATGAAAAAGCATAAGATGTGTCATTTTGAACATTATTAGCATTTTGCAATTTTTCTACAAAATTATTGTATCAATCATCATTAATAGTTGGTTTATTTAATGTTTTTCCATAAACCAAGTTATCATTTTTTAAATTTTGAATTTTTGTTTGAATATTTTGAATTGCATCATATAAAGTAGATAAATTTTGAATTTTATTAAGAATAGATGTTTTACCATCATTATATTGCTGATTTGTGGTTCAGTCAAAATTTGTTAAATCATATGGAGTATTGTAGCTTGATAATACCGAATTAATTGTAGCAATAATAAATTTTATTCCTTGTGAATAGTTATATTGACTTCAATTAGATTTAGTAATATTTTTACTTTTTAAAGTATTAATAAATTCATTTTCTAAATTAGTTTTCCCACTGCTTTTTATTTTAGCAATTATGTCATCTACATCATTTATAAATTTTTGGATTTGAGTTGCATTTTGCAAAATAACATTTGTATTGTCATTTCTTTTTACTGCTTCACTGCTTGGGTTTGAATCGTATTGCAAATCATATTTTTTTTGTGTTTGTTTATTAGATCCTTCTAATTCTAACAATTGTAATGCGGGGTCTTTTGCTTCACTTGAATCAGCAAAAGCGAAAAGAATTTTGTTGCTAATTTCAATATTTCAATCAACTTTATCACTTGTGCTTAAAACTAATTTTCTTAATTCTAGTCTTTTTTCTTCAGCTTTTCCTTGTAAAGTATTTAAATTAGAAATTTGATCTTTATAATAATTAAATCATTTTGAATCATTAAAAGAATATGTTGATTCATTAAAATCTGAATGACTTTTAATTTGTTTTAATAAATCCTCAATTTGTGGTGCTGTTAATCATTGATTTTTGGTTTCATCAGTTGCAAATCTTTTTAACTTTTCATAATCTGTTAAATCATAGCTAATATTATTAAAATTAATATACCCGTTTTCATCCAAATCATTAAATGAAAATAAATTAGGGTTTGTAGTTGAATAAGAATTATCAGAAATAATTTTTCATTTTTTACTATCATCTGGATTTATAAAACTTGTTTTAAGTTTTAAATTATTCATATTTCTATATAGGACTAAAGAATCTATATTGTTTTTAGTTTTATATTCTGAAAGAATTTTATTTTGAGTTACTATTTCATTATATTTTGATTTGTCTATCGAATGAATGAATCTTTCAACGCCATTAGTTTCTTCAATTAAGGATAATGATGTATTCGGTAATTTGTCGCTATCTAATAAATATTCACTTTTAATTAAAGTTTCACTTGTATTTAATTTAATGTTTTGATAAGTCTGGCGATCGGCAATTTTCATAAATGATCCAAATTGTCTATCAGCGTAATCTGGTCATTCGTATTTAAATTGCCCGAATCCAATATATGTTTTTTTAGACGAAGCATCTCTTGAAAGAGGAGCAACATCATTTCCACTACGTACTCCGTTATTATCTATTGTATTAGGATTCCTTTTTACTGTAAATTCTAATTGCAATGATGGTGTAAAACCTGCCGTGCTGTCACCTTCAGATTTTATTTCCAAAAATAAAAATGAACCTGCATTATTATTAAGAGAATGATATGTGTAATCATCTTTATCTTTATATTGTTTTTGATATAACCCTAATGGACCAACGTCTTTACCTTTTAATTTTGGTTTATATTTTACATCTTCCAATGATGGCTCATCGTTAATAATCATGTTACCAATCGTTCTTTTTCTGAAATAATCATTACGAACACCACCTCATAATATATTATATTGATCATTAATATTTTGGGCTATTTCTTTTGGAAATGATTTATAAAAAGAACCATAATGCATTGAATTTAATCAAGTTTTACCCGTTGTATATCCAACTTTATTAGAAACATAATATTTATTAAATTGAGCATATTCATTATTTTCATTAGAACTGTAAAATTTAAATCCTGAAAGATTGTCCCCTTCATTAAATTCACCTGTGTAATCATAAGATTTAGAAATTCAAGGATTTATTCTATATTTATACTCTTCTTTTCCATATCATGTTGCAGAACGTGCGTCATCTTTCACATCGTTTACATCATATTTCTCATTAACAGAAATATTATAAGTTCTAACATTTGAAGGATTAGCAATAGCTTCTTGAAAAGGATCGTTTGTATTTCTAGTTGAAACAATAGCTTTAATATTTCCAGTTAAAATTAGGTCATCTGAAATTCAAAGTCCTACAAAAAATTTTCTATCATCAGATCTTAATTTGTCAACATTGAATCCTACTCTAAAAGATTTTGTATCATTAACTAAATCTCATCCATCTCCATTAAAAAATGAAGAATCTTGATTATTATTTTTTTCTCAATTGTATCTTGTTTTAATTGTATCTTTATCAAGAACTAGGGAAGGATTTAATAAATCTCATGCCGGATTATAATTACCGCTATATCTATCTCATTTTTCTTTATTTACGTTATAGTCATACAATCTATATCAATTATATTTATTAGTGAAATAGTATTTCTTTTTATCACTCCCATTTACATCTCCACTGTAATTTTCGTCTTCCTTATTACTATAAATTTCTTTTATTGTATTAGGTTTTAAATATCACGCATAATTCATACGATCATAGGTCTTGTAATTAGTATAAATACCATCATCTTGTACTTTGTTATATTGAGTATAGCTCATGTATTTACTATCAATTTCCTGTGAACTGCTTGTTGTATTAGTTTGAGAAATAGGTAAAAAGACAAGAGGCAAAGATCCACTTATCGCACTAAGTCTCAACACAATTTTTTTAATCTTTTTCGCTTTTTTCAAAATATACCACCTTATATCTATATATATATATATATATATA
>NZ_JNJW01000022.1 GCF_000701805.1 Mycoplasmopsis iners ATCC 19705
AGAAAATTTCCAAACCGAAAAACAAAGATTGGATACATTGTTAACTCAAGCAAATGCAATTTTAACTATTACTAATAAAAAAGTGCCAACTGAAGTAACTTATGGCACTGACTTTAATATTAGCTTTAAAGATAGCAATGTGCAAAAAGCAAGTTTTAAAAACAGTCCAAATATTACTAACAGAAGTGATAGAGATGGTCAAATTACTTTTGATTACACTTTAAAATCTGATAGACAGGATTTAATCACCATTCAAGAAGAAATTAATCAAGCAAGTGAAGTTGTTTCAGCTAAAAGTTCAAGTTTTACAGCTTCAGGATTCTTGACTGAAAAAGAAAGATTAGAAGACTTATTTAAAAATGTAATTTCACTTAATTATAGTGAGCTAAATAAAGCAAATTCAACTATTAACCCAAGTGAATTACAAACTAAATATCTTTCAATTTCTGATGCTAATAACTATAAAATAAATCCACAATATGAATTATTAAATTTAACTAGTGACAATTATAGAAATGGAACTAGAAGTGTTAAAGTAACTTTAAATTCAACTAAAGATAGTTTAACTGATATTTCATATACTTATGATTTAGCAAGTTTATTAACTAAAAAAACTCTAAGTGCAGAAGAACAAAAAATTGTTAATAGATATACCTTAACTGGTTTTGAAACCGAACAAACTAGAATTAATAATTTAGCAGTTAATTTCGCACCTTCAAAAACCTTAAAAATGGCTTCAGATTTATTGGCTGATAAAAACAATTGAGAAACTTATTTACCTGTAAATCCACAATTACAAGATGCAACGTTAGCTCTTGATGAAGCAAATGGAGAAGCTATAGTTGCAAATGATAAAACAGGTGAATTAACTCTTAAATACAAAGTTATTTCAAGTAGAGTAAATGATATTTCAAGTAATAGAACATATCATTTAAATAATTTAATGACTGAAGCGGATAGATTAAATGCAATTATTAATGATTCAAATATTGCTAAAACTATTCAAGAGATCCAAAATAAAGCAAATGTTTTACCATCAAGTATTCAAAATGTCGCTTTTAACAATTTAAATGCTAATCAAAAAGCTATTTTTAGCGATATTGAATTAACACCTAATGATACAACTGGAGAATTAGTAATTAACTATAAATTACAATCAACTAGAGATAATTTAAAGGACCAAAAATCTTCAATAACCGGTTCAGTTACAATTGGTGGTTTCTTAACCACTCTAGATAAAGCTAAACGTGAAGCTGAAGAATATATTAACAATTCACAAAATTTAAACAATGATGAAAAAACTAAATTTAATAATTTAATCGAGGAACAAAACAGTGTTACTGATGTAAATAGTAAATTGTTAGAGGCTCAAAAACAAGAATTAATAAACCAAATTGATCAAACTTACACATATTTAAATCCAAAACAAAAAGAGAATTTAAAAACTTTAATTAATAGTGCTACTTCAAAAGAAGATGCGCAAACTAAATTTAAGTCATATAGTGAATTAAATAATAAAATGCATCAGTTATCTGATTTAGTTACTAAATATGCAAATACTACTACTTCTGACGCAAAATACACCAATGCCACAGAAAGTGCAAAAAATAATTTTAAAACTGCTTATGAAGCAGCCGAAACTCTATTAACTTCAGCAACTGATAATGGTGCAAGTAAATTAGATCAATATATTGCAAATAGAAATGTAGCTAATTCATTAGATAACTTATATGATGCTTTAGACGGTTTACAAAATAATGCAATTAACCAAATTAATGAATTACCATATTTAAATAAAAATGAAAAAACAGCTTTAATTAATAAAATTAAGCAAGTTTCAAATAATAGCGATACTAAAGAAAGTTTAATTGATGCAATTGTTGAACAAGCAACAAATGCTAATAAAGCCAAAAAATCTTACATTGATACAATTCAAGGTTTAAGCGATTTATCAAAAGAAGAAAAAACCAACTTTAAAAATCAAATTATTAATAATGGAATCATTAATAAAAAGGGTGAAACAACAAATCAAAGCGATACCAATGATTCTATTTTAAAAGAAGCTAAAAAGCAAAATTGAAGCAATCAAATTGATAAATTAACTTCAATTAATAGTCAGCAACAACAAGCTTTTAAAAATCAATTAAGCACGAATAAAACCGATAGTGAAAATGAAAAAGTTGTAAATGATGCTAAAACTTATGATGCTTTAGATAAACAAGCAAAAGACTTTAATCAAACCTTTAATAGAAATCAAATTAAATATATTTTTGCTCAAGACAATTTAAAAACAGCTTTAGATAATGCTTTAGATAGTTTTAGTCCTTTAATTAATACTAATGCAACAAACATTGATTTAAATGAATTAAAAACTAAATTAAATAACTTTAAACAGGCAGTTACTAATTTAGATGGTGAAAAACAATTACAAGATCTTAAAGACAAAATTGACACTTTCACTTCATTAAGCGAAAATCAACGTGAAACTTTAAAAAATCAAGTTAGTCAAACTAATAATTTAACCGAAGCTAAAAAATTAGTTTCTAGTGCGGAAGGATTAAACACTAAACTTAATAATTTAAATACTTTAATTACTAATTTAGAAACTGATAAAACTTCTAATACTCGTTATCTTAATGAAGATTCAACTAATAAAGCTGATTATGACCAAAAATTAGTTAATGCTAAAAATCAAATTAATGATAACTTCAAACAAGATCTTAATGATATTGCTAATAAAATTACTGCAATAGATAACTTAACTTCTTCATTAAATCAAGTTAAAGATGCTTTAGATGGAGATAGAAAAGAATTTAAACGTAATTTAAATAATTTTGCTCTTTGAAAAGATAATCAAAAAGACGCTTTTAGTCAAAAAATTGATCAATTACCAAAAGACTTTTTAACTTCACAACCAAATAAAAAGACTGAAATTTTCAATGAAATCTTTAGCAAAATGCAAGAAAATGCTAATAATTTAATTGATCAAACTTCTTTAGGAAGCGCAGAAAAAGAGGCATATAAAACTTTAATTAATTCTGAAAATATAGATGAAAATATTAATCCATATGATCTTCTTCTACTTAAAACAATCACAAAAGCTAAAACAGATAATTTAGATAGTTTAAATCCAGCGCAAAAAACATATTTCAAAAATAAAATTGATGATTCAAACATTAATGATGCTACAAAATTAAATGCAATTTTAACTGAAGCAGAAACAGTAAATCAAAAAATGAATGATTATAAAAATACATTCAAAGATGATACTAATAGTGATAGCACCAATGTAGAAGCAATTAAGGAAAGCATTGATTATACTGAAGCTGATAATGATAAAAAAACTGCTTTTGATAATGCTTTAGATCGAAGAAGCACTGATTTATCGAGCTCAACTGATAATTTAACAATTGAACAAATTGATCAAAAAATTGCAACTTTAAAACAAACAAAAGAGGATTTAAATGGTGATGAAAATCTAACAAAAGCTAGAAATCAAGCAAAAAATAAATTAAATACTGATTATACATATTTAAATGATGCTCAAAAAGCAAGTTTAATTGACAAAGTTGATAAAAC
>NZ_JNJW01000023.1 GCF_000701805.1 Mycoplasmopsis iners ATCC 19705
AAATGTTCTTTGAAAACTAGATATATAAACATGACAGTCAATTTTTTCGAGAGTTTGATCCTGGCTCAGGATGAACGCTGGCTGTGTGCCTAATACATGCATGTCGAGCGAAGTTGCTTCGGTAACTTAGCGGCGAATGGGTGAGTAACACGTACTCAACGTACCCTTTTGATTGGGATAGCAAGTGGAAACATTTGATAATACCAAATACGCATTATTTTCGCATGAAGATAATGTAAAAGGAGCTTTACGGCTTCGCAAAAGGAGCGGGGTGCGCAACATTAGCTAGTTGGTGAGGGTAATGGCCCACCAAGGCGATGATGTTTAGCGGGGTTGAGAGACTGAACCGCCACACTGGGACTGAGATACGGCCCAGACTCCTACGGGAGGCAGCAGTAGGGAATATTCCACAATGGACGAAAGTCTGATGGAGCGACACAGCGTGCAGGATGAAGGCCCCATGGGTTGTAAACTGCTGTGGTAAGGGAAGAAAAAGTTCTATAGGAAATGATAGAACCTTGACGGTACCTTATTAGAAAGCAACGGCTAACTATGTGCCAGCAGCCGCGGTAATACATAGGTTGCAAGCGTTATCCGGAATTATTGGGCGTAAAGCGTCTGTAGGTTGTTTGTTAAGTCTGACGTCAAAACTTGGGGCTCAACCCCAAATCGCGTTGGATACTGGCTTACTAGAGTTATGTAGAGGTTAGCGGAATTCCTTGTGAAGCGGTGGAATGCGTAGATATAAGGAAGAACACCAATATGGCGAAGGCAGCTAACTGGACATACACTGACACTGAGAGACGAAAGCGTGGGGAGCAAACAGGATTAGATACCCTGGTAGTCCACGCCCTAAACGATGATCATTAGCTGATGGAAAATTCATCGGCGCAGCTAACGCATTAAATGATCCGCCTGAGTAGTACGTTCGCAAGAATAAAACTTAAAGGAATTGACGGGGATCCGCACAAGCGGTGGAGCATGTGGTTTAATTTGAAGATACGCGTAGAACCTTACCCACTCTTGACATCTTCTGCAAAGCTATAGAGATATAGTGGAGGTTAACAGAATGACAGATGGTGCATGGTTGTCGTCAGCTCGTGTCGTGAGATGTTCGGTTAAGTCCTGCAACGAGCGCAACCCTTGTCCTTAGTTACTACATTAAGTTGAGCACTCTAAGGAGACTGCCCGAGTAATTGGGAGGAAGGTGGGGACGACGTCAAATCATCATGCCTCTTACGAGTGGGGCAACACACGTGCTACAATGGTCGGTACAAAGAGAAGCAATATGGCGACATGGAGCAAACCTCAAAAAACCGATCTCAGTTCGGATTGTAGTCTGCAACTCGACTACATGAAGTCGGAATCGCTAGTAATCGTAGATCAGCTACGCTACGGTGAATACGTTCTCGGGTCTTGTACACACCGCCCGTCAAACCATGGGAGCTGGTAATGCCCGAAGTCGGTTTATAAACAAACTGCCTAAGGCAGGACTGGTGACTGGGGTTAAGTCGTAACAAGGTATCCCTACGAGAACGTGGGGATGGATCACCTCCTTTCTACGGAGTACATAAAATCACATTTCATTGGGAATAGTGATTATTAACCTTATTTTTTGACCTTAACTTAATATTTTTCAACAGTTCATGGCTTATTTAGGTCATAAGCAATATATCTAGTTTTGAGAGAACATTCTCTCAAATGTTCTTTGAAAACTGAATAGTAAATTATTTTAAAATATTTACAACGACATCTAAACAAATTAATAATTAGTCAATTTGTTTTGATTCATCGAGTAATCATAAAACATTATGATTCATTGAAATGTCTTAAAATACACATCATTAAATAACCAAATAGGAACATACTTTTAAATAAGGAAGAGTTTGTGGTGGATGCCTTGGGTCTGAAAGTCGATGAAGGACGTGATTACCTGCGATAAGCCTCGTGGAGCCGGATATATGCTATGAAACGGGGATTTCCGAATGGGGGAACCTAGTTAGGGTAATGCCTAGCTGCCATTTTCTGAATACATAGGAAAATGAGTGAGACACCTTGTGAACTGAAACATCTTAGTAGCAAGAGGAAAAGAAAATAAATAATGATTTCTTTAGTAGCGGCGAGCGAACGAGAAAGAGCCCAAACCACTTTTAGTGGGGTTGTAGGACGATCTACATAGAGTTACAAAATCAAATGATAGCAGAAGCTTTTGGGAAGAAGCGACATAGAGGGTGATATCCCCGTATGCGAAATTGTTTGATCTCTTGGTCGTATCCTGAGTAGGGCGGGGCACGTGAAACCCTGTCTGAATCTGCCGGGACCACCCGGTAAGGCTAAATACTAATCAGACACCGAT
>NZ_JNJW01000024.1 GCF_000701805.1 Mycoplasmopsis iners ATCC 19705
TGCAATACAATAAAATTAAACTGAGAAACAAAATATGGACAAAACAGTTTTTAAAGAGTTTATAATGAAAGGACAATTCTAATGAAATTAAAGATGAAATTTTTATGACCTACAATGACAGTTTTTACTTTAATTCCAGTTGCTGTGTCTTGTGTAAATAAAAATATTAATAATAACCCAAACAATTCAAAGACAGATACAAAAAAGCAATATGATTTTAATACAATGAGTAACCAATTAGTATGAAGCCACATATGAAGCACCAAGAATGAAGCAGTTGAAAAATTGGATAGTCAAAATATAGAATTTAGAAAACTTGCCCCACATTTATATGAAATCATTGATAATTTTAGTTATAATCAAATTTTAATAACAAAAAAATTAGCACAACCTGCCAGATTTTTCACAAATGATGAAATGATTATTAATGATAAAGACACAGAGTTTGAAAAAGGACTTAAAACTATTTATCAAAACAACAAAAAATTCTTTGAAGAGTTATCTTTAAATACTCACAAATACACAGAAGACAACATTAGAGTTAAAAGAGTAGATAAGAGAAAAGAAGAAAATTGGGACAAATGAGATTATTTCTATATTGATGAAACAACATTAAACACAGAGCAAAAACTTTATCATAAACTTTATAATATCCTATATAATTATGATTGAAATAATTTAGAATATAGTGAAGATAGTATGAATAGATTAAACCAAGATAAAGATTTTAAAAAACTTATAATTGCTACATTTAAGGATTATCATAATGTTAATTTACCACAAGGATTTACAACAAGAATTAATGATGTTAGATTTTCATACAAGGAAAATGGAGAATTTGTTTTAGATTTTACACAAGAGATTATTTATCAAGGAAAAAAAATCCCACAATATTTAACACAATATATTAATATTAAATTTAATACACATTTAAACTATAAGACTGTTAATATAAACAATAGTTTAAATAAAGATTTAAGTAATGAAAATTATGATTTTGATTATTCTTATACAGAATATAAGAATAATAACATAAGAGATTATAAATACAGAACCTATTTTATTGATGATGAAAAGAAAACAAAAATTGAACCAATGGAAGCACCTTTTACAGGAGAAGAATACAAATACACAATTGATTTTGATGAAGAATTAGAAATATAGGAATAAAAAACCTACTTTTTCTTTTATTTATGATATAATATACTTATATTCTGAGTTTCCAAGTTGGAAGCTCATTTTTTATAATTTTTAAACTCTACTTATATACGTAGTATATAAGTAAAAAATCAAAAAATTTTTATTTTTTACAATGATTACAATGATAATAGTGTATAATTAAGGCATGAGCAATTACATTTTATATAAAAGAAACAACTCAAAAGGTATCTATTTAGCAATTGGAATTTCAAAAGGTTATGGTAAGGGAATTGGTGATTTAGTTGGTTTAGGCTATTGAGACGAAATCAAAGATAAATATTCTTTGCAAAATATTGATGATTTAAAGGCGATCGCAAAATTAGTTCCATTTACAAATAACAAAGTTGAAGCAAAGAGCAAATTTTTTGAATTGTTAGAGCCAACATCTGTTGAAACCAATGTTAAAAACGTTGGAATTGATTTAATTTACAAAATTATCAAAGAACTAGATTTATTTAGTTCATTGTCAAAAAACAAGCACAAATCATTAGAAGAAGTTCTTGAATTTATCATTGGAACCAGAATTATTTTTCCAAGAAGTTACATTTGTCAATATAAAAACAAAAATGATTTTTTGCACAAT
>NZ_JNJW01000025.1 GCF_000701805.1 Mycoplasmopsis iners ATCC 19705
TCCCTATTTTCACATCTCTGCTATCTTCGGCACTAAAGGGCTTAACTACTGAGTTCGGAATGGTATCAGGTGTTCCCCTTCGCTATTACGACTGTATGAATATGATACACTAAAAAAACTATTCGTCAAATAATTTTTTAATTTTTTTTGCATTTTTTTATCTTCAAATATCAAGCTATCAATTTAAGCTTCAAAAAGCAAAAACAATCATTAATAATATAATAATTAATAATATAAATATAATTTAATATATATTTATTATTTTTATTTTGAAATAGGATTGATATGAAAAATAAACTAAAAAATTTTTGAATTGTCTTTTGCTTTATTTTAAAAATTACACTAATTGGCTTTGGCGGTGGCAATGCACTCATGCCGGTTATTAAAAAAGAAGCTGTAGACAAAAAACAATGGTTAACTTTAGAAGAGTTTAATCAAATGGTAATTGTTACTAATATGTTGCCAGGGCCATCTGTTATTCAAAGTATCAGTTATATTTGTATTAAGCACTTTGGTAAAATTTGAGGTTCTATTTTAACCTTATTAGCCATTTTGCCACATATATTTATAGCTTTGGGTTGTTATTTATTAATTGACAAATTACCAATTAATTACTTATATGCAATTTCAGTTGGTGTTTTAGGTTCAATAATAGGAGTTTTATTAGCTTTTGGTTGAAGTTATTTAAAGCAAAGTAAAAATAAATTAAATACACCTTTATGATTGATTCTGTTTTTATTTACTTTTGCTTTTTGTTTCTTTGTGCCCGCTCCTTGAAACATGCCAATTGTAGTTATGGTAGTGATTTTTATAATAGTAGGTTTTGTAGAATGATTTTTATATTGTAAAAGTAAACGCCAAAACAAGAAAGGTGATAAATAATGTTTATAATAGCAATTATTTTTGCCTTAGCTATTATTTCACTTTCAGTTTTTGGTGGCGGTCAAGTTTTCATGCCAATGTTTAAATGGCTATGAGAATTTATGAATAATACTTTTGCTATTCCAATTAGCGAAACTAATATTAATCAAATTTTTACAGTGGCTAATGCAACTCCCGGTGTGGTATCAACTAAGTTTGCTTTTTTCACAGGATTTTTAGCTGGTAATAGCGCAACTGGTATGCAACATTGATGAGCATATGCCTTAATGTTTGTAACTTATTTATGTTTCTGTTTGCCAGCGATTTTAATTATGGCTTTTGCTATGAAATATCTACAAAAATTCCAAACTAAAAAATATATTCAAAGAATCTTATTATTAATGAAACCTATTGTTGCAGGAATAATTATTGCTTTAGCTTTTCAATTATTAATTAATATACTATTACCATTTATTAAATTTAATGAAGTTAATAATTATTTTGCTATTGATAAAGATAATAACAAAGCTAGATTTTTTAGCAATTGAAGACTGATAGCTTTATTTATTTACGTGCCTATAAATATCGGAACATCATATTGGTTATATAAGAAAAAGCTTTCGTTATTTTTATTAATAGTGATAAATATATTACTATCTTTAATTATTTTTGAGCCTTGGCTTTAAGTTAAGGCTTTTTTTATTTTGCTAGGAAAAATTTTATTTTTTTATTGGCATTTATTTTAGATTATTGTATATTTATAAAGCAAATTTTTTTCAGATAAAAACATCAAGAAAAAACTTTAAAAAAAATTTATTTTTTTCTTTGACTGTTAAATAAAATTTGCTATTATTGAAAAGCTAAAATATTAGCAAGAAAATGTTCTTTGAAAACTAGATATATAAACATGACAGTCAATTTTTTCGAGAGTTTGATCCTGGCTCAGGATGAACGCTGGCTGTGTGCCTAATA
>NZ_JNJW01000026.1 GCF_000701805.1 Mycoplasmopsis iners ATCC 19705
ACCTGATACCATTCCGAACTCAGTAGTTAAGCCCTTTAGTGCCGAAGATAGCAGAGATGTGAAAATAGGGAGCGGCTTTTTTTATTGCATTTTTTGATTAATAAAACAAAAAGCATGCCCAATGCATGCTTTTAAATTAATACTAGTTTTGTGCTGATTTAACAACACGAACACGGTCTTTTGAATAAGGCATTAAAGCCATGAAACGAGCTCTTTTGATAGCTGTAGCAATTTTTCTTTGGTCTTTAGCACATGCGCCTGTAAGGCTTTTAGCTTTGATTTGACCTGTACCATTAATAAATTTGTTTAAAAATTCGATATCTTTGTAATCAACATAGTTAAGTCTAGCTTCACAAATTTCACATTTACGACGTTTAATAAAACCTGGTTTTTTGTTAGTTTTTTTCATTATTATACCTTTCTAATCAAGATCATCTGTTTCTGGCAAATGATTAAGTGTAAAACCTACTTTTGCTTTTTCTGAAGTATAAGTTGTTTCGTTGTTTGAAGGTTGAATATCAGTTCAATCTCTTTCATTTAAGTTATTTGATGGCACATTATTAGTTGACTGGTTTGCAAATGTTGGCATCGATTGAAAACCTTTTGCATTATTTGATTGCGCATAATTATTATTGTTTTGCGCATAATTGTTGTAATTATTATTGTAACTATAATTATTATTTTGAGCTGTTGAAGCAACTCTTCCACGGCGGTTTTCTCTGACTTCTTTGGTTTCAAGTGGACTGATGTTTTCAATCACTACATCCATGTCTCTTACTTTGTTACCATTTTTATCATTGTATTCTGATGATTGAAGATAGCCTTCAATGCTTACTAAATCACCTTTTTGTAAAAAGTTACCGATAAATGTTGCTTGACCTCTTCAACCAACAACTCTAATAAAATCAGTTATTTCGGTATTTTGATTTGATCTACGATTAACCGCAACAGTAAATCTTGTATATTGAACATTTGATTGTGTAGTATACACTCTTACGTCCGAACTAATTCTGCCTATGATAATAACTTTGTTTAAATTCATTTTCAACCTCTTTCTTAATCTTGATTAATTATTCAGCGTTTTCTGTTTTTTGAACTCTTGGTTTTTTAAATTCTCTGTTTTCTGTGTTCTTTTTGAAGAAACTGTGTTTTTTGGCAACTTTTTTTGGTTTACCAAAACCTTTTTCTGTATCTAAATTGATTACTAATTGTCTTCAAATTTCTTTTTTAATATTGCTACGACGTGTGAATTCAGCAATTAAGTTGCTTTCAGCGTCAAGATTGAATAATAAGTATTGAGCTTTTAAAGAGCCATTAATTTTGTAAGCTAAATCAGTTAATTCTAACTTTTCAGCTTTTTTAATATTGTCTTTACCAAAAACTTCTTCAACTAAATCGAAACCGACTTTAGCTTCAGCTTTGGGGTCAACAATTAACATAATTTCGTATTTTGACATTTTTTCTCCTTCTGGACTTCTGGGCCTTGTGGCCAAGGAGTAAATTAATTACTCGTGCTTATTATAAACAAATAATTTAATTTCTATATTAATAAGACCATAAATTTATAAAGCTAAAAATTGGTTTAGTGCAATTGCTTTTATAGCCCATTTGTTGATGAAAATTTTTAGCATTTTTAAAAATAATTTGTTGGCGTTTTAAACTAGGACAAGAAAAGTAGACAGAAAATAAAAACTGTCTACTTTTCGTTTACAATAAGAGAAAGGAGTTTACAAATGGCTAAACAATTGAA
>NZ_JNJW01000027.1 GCF_000701805.1 Mycoplasmopsis iners ATCC 19705
TCCCGCATTTCCCACTTGCGGGTTTTTTTATGCTTTTTTTACACATACATATTTATAAATAAATATGTAAAAAAACTAGTAATTTACTAGGTAAAGTATGGTATAATACAGTTATGAAAACCAAAAAAGAAGATAAAAGAAAATGAATATTATGTGTTTCAAACCAAAAATCAGGTAAATATATTCAGGTTGGTTATAGAAAACCCAAAGGTACAGGCTACGAAGTAAGATTTGGCATTGGTTATGAACATGACTTTGAAAAATATCAAAAAAATTCAATTGAAAAAATCAAAATGCTTATTAAAGACATACCGCTATCAAAACCTAAAGATGAAATCATTAAAATTATTCAAAAAGAGTTAAAAAACAATAAAAATGATCTTGTTGAATATAGCAAAAGGTTTAAAGGGTATGAACTTGTTAATTCATTAGTTGGCTATTTTGATATTTTCAAAAACTGTAATAAGACAAAATCAATAAGCTTAAATGAAGTTGTTATGCAACAAATCTACCAAAGATTAAAACAACCGTTAAGTGTTTGAGCAACTTTTAATAGTATGAAAAAAGAACAAGAAAATGTTTATTCAAAAAATGCTTTTTATAGATCTTTAGATTACATAGCTGAAAATAGAGAACAAATTTTACAAAACATAAATTCTGTTCTTGTAAACGAACATAAAAGAGATGTTGAAATAATGTGATTTGACTCTACAACAACTTATTTTGAGACATTTAGTCGCGAAGGGTTTAAAAAACCAGGTTATTCAAAAGATGGCAAATTTAAAGAAGACCAAATAGTAATTGGGTTAGCAACTGATAAGAATGGAATTCCAATTCACTACAAAGTTTTTCCAGGTAACACCGCTGATGCAAACACATTTATTCATTTTGTTTTGGAAGTGCAAAAACTTTACAAGATCCAACATGTTACAATAGTTGCTGATAAGGGAATGTCTGTAAACAAAAACATTAGATTTTTAGAAGATAAAGGGCTAAGCTTCATTATTTCTTACCGTATGAAAAAAGGAAGCAAACAATTTAAAGAATTTGTTTTAAATCAAGAAGATTATGTTCGTTCTGAAACCGGTTTAATGTACAAAACACAAGAAATTGCTTCATTTTATAGAAATGGTAGAAACAACGGAAAGATTAGAAAAAGAATTATTACTTTTAGTGCGAAGAGAGCAAAAAAGGACGCTGAAGATAGAAAAATTTTAATCAATAATTTCCTTAAAAAAGCCAAAAATGGAAAAGTGTCTTATGAAGATATGGCGGGAAACAAGAAATATAAATTCTTTAAACCTGTTAATGAATCGGGATATTATGAACTCGACATAGAAAAAAT
>NZ_JNJW01000028.1 GCF_000701805.1 Mycoplasmopsis iners ATCC 19705
TAAACTAGGACAAGAAAAGTAGACAGAAAATAAAAACTGTCTACTTTTCGTTTACAATAAGAGAAAGGAGTTTACAAATGGCTAAACAATTGAAACATTATGAATGATTAGATCTATTTAGATGACTAGAAAATTGAGAATACACAAATGAATATGAATACAAATTTGCATCTTATATTTCAGAAAAATATAATAAGGATTACTTTAAAGAAAATATTAGACGTAGAATTTGAAATAAATTTAGAGAATATCAAAAAGACGAAACTGTAATATTTTCAAAAACAGGAACAGCCCCTAAAAAAGGGAAGGGTTGTGGAAGACCCAAAAAGAAAACTATTGAAACAGATGATTCAATGATTGAAGAAATGACTGATGAGCAAAAGAATGAATTCATAAAAATTATGATTGAAATTTTCAGAGATAATAAAATTGAAATTGATTGAAGCAAAATCAAGAAATCATCTTCTGTTACAAATAAACAATTTATATATTTTTTAGAAATACCAAAATCTACTTTTTATAAGAAAATGTCGCAATTAGATAAAGAAGTCTCTCAAACATCTGAAAATGAAGAATTACATTCAATTGTCAAAAAGGCCTTTTATGAAAATAAAGGTCGTTTTGGTCGTTGAAGATTGAGCGTTTATATACTAAAAGTATATAAAATAGACATAAATTACAGAACTTTAGGAAGAATAATGAAAAAATTGAATCTAATTTGTGTAGTTAGGCCAAAACGTAAAGTCAGAGAAATCAAGAATACAAATGTTAAGATTGAAGATCTTGTAAATAGAGATTACAATGGAATTACAAATAATATTATTGCAACAGATGTTTCATATATAAAAGCACCAAACGATATTAATGAAAATCATGTTTATCTTTCAGTTGCAATACATCATAAAACAAAGAAAATTTTAAATTGAAACTTATCAAGAAGAAATGATACAGATTTAGTTATTTCGCACATCAAGGATATAAAGTTTAAAAAACCTTGAATTCTTCACTCAGATCACGGATTTCAATATTCATCATCTAAATATCTCGATGTAGTTGCAAAAAACAATGGAAATGTATCTATGGGCAGGGTCGGAAATTCATTAGATAATAGGGAAGTTGAATATTTCTTTTCAAACATCAAATCTGAGTGTTTAAACTTTGTAAATTACAAAACAATTTGCTTTGATAAACTCAAAAACATTATCAAAGATTACATTGAATGATATAACAATGAAAGATTTCAATCTGTGTTAAATTGAAAAACACCTCAACAATATTGAGATGCTTTGAGTTTTTTATAAATTGTCTATAAAACTTGTCCTAGTTTA
>NZ_JNJW01000029.1 GCF_000701805.1 Mycoplasmopsis iners ATCC 19705
GGTTGATCTTTTATGTTAAGTTTATTTTAATAATTTGTTTTTAATCGCTGGAATAGCCAACAAGATTCCTAATGATAATGCGGTAGCAATTGAAGTTATAACAAATAAAATTCAATCTCATTTGCGATTATCTTCGAAATCTAATAATGATTTATTGATTGCTGTTTGATCAGCAATTTTTACTGAATCGTTTTTATCAAGATCTTTTAAGATTTCCTTTGAAACCTTAATTCCATGATCAATAGCACTTTTTCTATCATCGTCTAATTTGTTTCATTGACTAGCATTGTTGGTCAATTCATCCAAATCATTCATTGATTTAATTAATTCTTTAACATCAACATATTTTTGAGCAACTTTTTGTAAATCTTTTGCAAATGTATCAGTTTTTTCATCAATGTTAATAATTGAATTAATTAATTTTTCTTTAACTTCTGAAGTTAAGTCGTCATCCTGTTTAATTTTTCTAATTAATGTCAATTCTTGTTCAAGTTTATCAATTGTTTGAACTGTATTGTCATCATTGTTTATACTTAAAGCTTTTTCAATTAAAGCTTCTTGGTTTTCATCTAATAAAATGTCCCTTTTACGGTCTTCATGTATTTGATCAATTATTGCCAATTTGGCTTTTTCATTGGTTAATTGGTCAAAGAAGTTAGGAGAATTATTCTCAATGTTTTGAACTTCTTGAACTAATTGTGCTTTTTCATTTTCGCTTAGATTAGTATTAGCTTGAATTTGTGCGATTAAGTCAGCTTTAGCTAATTCTTTATCTAATTGGCTAGCAAAATCATTGCTTGTTTCATCTAATTCTCTAATGTTTTGAGAAATTGAATCTTTTTGTTCTGGAGTTAAGTTTTGATTTTGTCTAATTTGATCAATTGCATTTTGTTTTTTATCGATGTTTTTAGCTTTTTCATAGTATTTTTCGTCTTTTGGATCATTAGCTAAAACATCTTCAATTAATTTAGCTTTGTCTTCAGGACTTAAGATTGGATCTGTTTGCATTTCTTTTAATTTATCAAATTGATCACGAATTTTGTCAAGAATTACAGGTGCTTTGTCATCTTTTCCCTTGAATGAATTTATTTCATTAATTAAAGCTTCTTTTTGTTCGTTAGGTAAGTCTGAAGCTTGAATTTCATCGATTAATTT